>NZ_LZGM01000021.1 GCF_001690195.1 Gilliamella sp. wkB108
ATAATATTACTTAGTTTTAGCTTTGATTATAAAAAATAATAATTACAAAAAGCATTAATAGTACAAGAGTAACGATTTTAGCGGGATAACCAATTCTAATGGATTAGTTGGTTTTCCTGCTTTTTGTTGCGCTTGTTTTTTTATAATCGGAGTAAAAATGACGCAATTTATTATCACTAATCCCCAAACTTGTATTGGTTGCCATGCTTGTGAAGTTGCTTGTGTGTTAACCTATCATCAAGGAAAACACCCAGATATAAAAGAGCAATTTCAACCAAGAATAAAAGTCCATAAAATCTCTCAAGGTAGAAAAAAAGTTTATACCGCATTAGCATGTCGACAATGTGAAAATGCACCTTGTGTCAAATCATGCCCTTCTGCTGCACTAAAACAAAGTAATGAAAAAGTTCATCTTAATAAATCACTTTGTATCGGTTGTAAAGCCTGTGTCATGGCCTGCCCTTTCGGCGCAATTCGAATGGTTGATGAATCAATTGAAGGCGTGCTTGGTGTGGGTAATACTGAAGGTGTATTAAATAAAATTATAGCACATAAATGTGATCTCTGTAATGAGCGACGAGCTAGCCCTGCTTGCTTAGATGCCTGCCCGACAGGATCAATTAAATTGGTAAGCATTGATAAGATTAAAGAACAACGTCGACAAAAACAACTGCAAACCGCTTTTGGTACTACACCAGATCGGGCGATGATTAATAAACAGTATTCACCCTTTACTAGCGAAGAAACACCTTTTTCAAGATTAGTTAGCATTCCTCGTCAAGATGCAGATAAGAAACCCATTGAAGAACGTAAAAAAACCTATAACGAAATCTATTATGGTTTTACCCAAACCCAAGCGCAATTACAATCTTCTCGTTGTTTAAGTTGTGGTCCTAATTCAATTTGTGAATGGACTTGCCCACTGCATAATCGTATTCCACACTGGATCAAATTGGTAAAAGAAGGTCGCATTATTGAAGCAGCTGAACTATCTAATAGTACCAATAGCTTACCAGAAATTACAGGACGAGTTTGCCCACAAGATCGTTTATGCGAAGGTTCTTGTACGCTTAAAAACGAAAATGATGCCGTAACAATCGGAAATATTGAACGTTATGTCACAGAAACAGCCTTTGAGCTTGGTTGGAGACCTGAAGCATCATGCGCTGAACCTACAGGTAGGAAAGTTGCAATAATTGGTGCTGGCCCTGCTGGGCTTGCTTGTGCTGATGTTTTAGTCAGACGAGGAATTAAACCGGTAGTATTTGATCGTCATCCGGAAATTGGTGGAATGTTAACCTTTGGTATTCCTAATTTTAAACTTGAAAAAGAGATTATGATTCGCCGTCGTGAAATTTTTTCGGCTATGGGCATTGAATTTCATCTCAATACTGAAATTGGTAAAGATGTGTCTATGACTGAACTACTCAATAACTACGACGCTATTTTTACCGGTATTGGAACTTATGAATCATTGAAAGCTCGCCTTGAAAATGAAAATGCACAAGGCGTTTATCAAGCTTTAGATTTCTTAACCGCCAATACTAAGCACGTTATGGGATTACCCGAACTTGCTTCACAACCTTATATCAATACTAAAGATAAACGTATCGTAGTATTAGGTGGTGGTGATACGGCAATGGACTGTTTACGCACAGCCATTCGTCAAGGTGCAAGTAGTGTAACATGTGCTTATCGACGTGATGAAAGTAATATGCCGGGTTCTAAAAAAGAAGTTAAAAACGCACGTGAAGAAGGCGCTGAATTTATGTTTATGATGCAACCGATCAAAATCGAAGTAAATGAGGCAAATCAGGTAATAGGTATTCGAATGGTTAAAACTGAACTCGGCGATCCTGATGCCAAAGGGCGTCGAAGTCCACAACCAATTGCCGACTCAGAATTTGTACTTGAAGCTGATATAGTCATTGTCGCTTTCGGATTTATACCTCATGACATTTCATGGTTACAAGCAGAAGGCGTACAACTAAACCGACGAGGAACTATTGCCGCTATTCCTATTCACAGCCAAAAACTGGCTTGCCAAACTGATAATCCCAAAATTTTTGCTGGAGGTGATATTGTACGAGGCGCTGATCTTGTTGTAACCGCAATTTCAGACGGAAGAATGGCAGCAAGAAGTATCATGCAATATCTTAATATAACTAATAACCAAATGAATAATATCAATAAACAAGAGATTACAAACATGGAGAAAGCATCATGACTAATCGATTTATTGTAGCTGATGCTAACAAGTGCATTGGATGTAAAACCTGTGAGTTAGCTTGTGTAGCCTCACACGTTAAGGATAACAATATGACATTCTCAAATTTTCATCCACGTTTAAAAGTCATTAAAGGGATGAGCGTAACAATACCGGTTGTATGTCGTCAATGTGATAACGCACCTTGTGCAAATGCTTGTCCTACAAATGCCATTATTCGCAAAGCAAATAGTATTCAGGTCATTCAAGAACGTTGTATAGGTTGTAAAACATGTGCAATTGCCTGTCCTTTTGGTGCTATGACGGTAGTAACGCAACAAACCGAATATAATCAACAAAACGATAACGACAGTTATCAAACTCAAGCAATTAAGTGTGATTTATGTATTGATAATCCAACAGGCCCTGCTTGTGTTAATGCCTGTCCCACTAATACATTATCAATAGTTGAACCACGTAATATTGAAAAACTAATACAAGAAAAACAGAAACGAACAGCATTAGATGAAATGAATATTTTTATTCAACTATGAAAATGGTTGCTGGTTTTCAATGACTGACTTATAGTTAAGAAATAATAATAATAATTTATATCATCAATAAATTTGGAGGATATAGACAATGGTTGAGCATAATATAAAAAAAGCATTAACGGTATGCCCGTATTGCGCATCAGGATGTAAAATTAATTTAATAGTCGAAAATAATAAAATAATTGCGGCAGAAGGCGCAAATGGTGTAACCAATCAAGGTGAACTTTGTTTAAAAGGTTATTATGGTTGGGATTTTTTAAATGATACTCAAATTTTAACCCCGCGACTTAAAACCCCAATGATCCGCCGACAAAAAGGTGGCGATTTTGAAGCAGTAAGTTGGGATGAAGCAATAAATTATGTTGCAGATCGCTTAGCTGATATTAAATCTAAATATGGTCCTGACTCTATCATGCTAACTGGTTCATCCCGTGGAACCGGAAATGAAACCAATTATGTAATGCAAAAATTTGCGCGCGCTGTAATTGGTACCAATAATATTGATAATTGTGCGCGTGTTTGTCATGGGCCTTCCGTTGCTGCTTTGCAAGTGACATTGGGTAATGGCGCAATGAGTAATTCAATTGTGGAAATTGAAGATACCAAATGCATATTAGTCTTTGGTTACAATGCTGCTGATTCTCACCCAATTGTTGCACGTCGAATTATAAAAGCGAAACAGAAGGGTGCAAAAATTATTGTTTGCGATCCGCGCTATATTGAAACCGCACGCATTGCAGATCTTTGGCTACCACTCAAAAATGGCAGTAACATGGCACTAGTGAATGCCTTTTTAAATGTACTTATTAATGAAAATCTCTATAAACCCGATTATGTCCAAAAGCATACTGAAGGATTTGATGAACTAAAAGCCCTCGTTGACAAATATACCCCTGAATCGGTGGAAGAGATCACCGGATTAAGTGCTAAACAGATCCGTGAAGCTGCTTATATGTATGGGAACTCACCTGCTGCAACAATTCTTTGGGGAATGGGCGTCACACAATGGGGACAATGTACTGACGTCATCAAAGGTTTATCAAGTATGGCATTAATTACCGGTAATTTAGGTCGTCCAAATGTTGGGGTTGGGCCTGTACGTGGGCAAAACAATGTCCAAGGTGCTTGTGATATGGGGGCAACGCCTAAAGACTATCCGGGTTATCAGAAAGTTAATGATATTAATGTTCGAAATAAGTTTGCCAAAGCTTGGAATGTTGAATCATTACCTGAGAATCCTGGTTGCACTATTACTGAAGTGCCTCATCGTATTTTAGAAGGAAAAATAAAAGGTTATTATATTTTAGGTGAAGATCCGCTACAAACCGATCCAGATTTGTCCGAATTACGCAAAGCATTTAAACAAGTTGATTTTTTAGTTGTGCAAGATATTTTTATGACTAAAACAGCGGCCGAAGCAGATGTTATACTCCCTGCCACATCATGGGGAGAGCATGAAGGTGTTTATTCCAGTGCCGACCGTGGTTTTCAACATTTTGAAAAAGCGATTGAACCTACCGGTAATGTTAAAGTCGATTGGGAGATTATCAGTTTAATTGCCACCAAATTGGGCTACCCAATGCATTACAATAATACTAAAGAAATTTGGGATGAACTTCGCTTACTTTGCGATCAGTACAAAGGTGCAACTTACGAAAAACTGGCAGGATTAGGCTATGTTCAATGGCCATGTCCAACAGAAGATCATCCTGGTTCACCTTACCTTTATAAAGACAATAAATTTGACCGCCCAAATGGTAAAGGTCTACTGACGACTGCTGAATGGATCCCACCAAAAGATAAAGTTAACGAAGATTATCCAATGATACTATGTACCGTACGGGAAGTGGGTCACTATTCTTGCCGTTCAATGACAGGCAATTGCCGCTTATTACAAGCTCTGGCTGATGAACCGGGTTATGTGCAAATTCATCCTGATGATGCACACAATTTGGACATAGCTGATCAGGAGTTAGTCTATGTTGAATCACGCCGAGGTAAAATTATTACTCGCGCGAATGTCAATCCAAGAGTTAACAAAGGGGCGGTTTATATGACTTATCAGTGGTGGGTTGGTGCATGTAATGAACTAACTTTAGATCATCTGGATCCTGTATCTAAAACGCCAGAATACAAATATTCGGCAGTTAAAGTCAGTCATATTGAAAACCAAAGGTGGGCTGAACAAAAAGTACAACAACTTTATAGTGAACTTAAAAATCGCTTAAAAACAATTGCAAATGTAGCTTAGTAGCCTATTGATTGATTACCGGATTAATTGATACGGTAATCAATCAAAATTAATTAATTTCCCCCTCGGGTTAACCTACGATATTCATTAACAGCTTGTTGATGATTACTATAAGTATTGGAAAAGGTATGTCCTCCATTACCATTGGCAACAAAATAGAGATAATTTGTTTTTGCTGGATGAGCTGCCGCTTCTAATGACGCTAGGCTAGGCATTGCAATTGGCGTTGGCGGTAATCCTTCAATGACATAGGTATTATAGGGATTATTAGTATCGGTTAAATCACTGCGCTTAATAGTGCCTGAATAATTATCACCTAATCCATAAATAATAGTCGGATCGGTTTGTAATTTCATCTTTAATCGTAAACGATTAACAAATACTGAAGCAACGTTAGCCCGCTCTGAACTGATGCCTGTCTCTTTTTCAATTATTGAAGCAATAATTAACAAATCATAAGGAGATTGATACGGCAGATTACTATCGCGATTATCCCAAATTTTTTGTAAATTACTCTTCATGGTACGGTAAGCTCGTTTTAAAATATCGATATCGACCGTATCAGCAGTATAAAGATAGGTATTAGGTGATAACCAACCTTCCATTGAACCTTCAATTCCAAGTAATTTAGCAATGTCATCTGGTGATTTATCTTTGAGAGTTTGCTCTATATATGGAGTATTTTTTAAGACAATTAACCAATCTTTAGCACGTTTACCTTCCACAAATTGGATTGAAAAACTACTCTCTTTGCCTGAAACCAGTAATTTCAAAAACTCATCAACTGTCATGTGTGACTGTAATTGATAGGTACCCGCTTTAATAGTACCTAAAGTAGGATTTAACTTATACAAATAAGGTAATAAATAAGCCTTTTCCATTAAATGGGCTTGGTTAATTTGAACCACTAATTGATGCACTGATGTACCTTTTTTTAGAACGAACATCTGATTATCATTGGAAACATGTATAACTTGCTGAGAAAATTGGTGTAAAAAATAATAACCAATTCCAACCGAACCACCACCGATTACCATAAAGGTGAGTAATGTATAAAGAAAAATTTTTTTAATCATAACTAGTTAATTTATATAATGGATCTTTGCGCGAGTTGTTAAGCGCGTTAATAATTCATAAGCACTAATGCCTGTGAGTGTTGCTATTTCTTCAACAGGTAAACCTTTTCCCCAAAAAATGACTTCATCTCCGGGTTTATCCTGACTCTCATTACCTAAATCAATCACTATCATATCCATTGAAACACGCCCAACAATAGGAACGCGTCGTCCATTTATTAAAACCGGTGTATTTTCAGGAATACTTCGAGGATATCCATCACCATACCCAAGCGCAACCACACCTAACTTTGTATCTTGGCTACTGGTCCAAATTTGCCCATAACCAACTGTTTCGCCTTGTTTATGTGGACGAACAGTGATTAGCTCTGATTTAAATGTCATTGCAGGTTGTAATTCTGCAACTGGAGTTTGAAATGGAGATACACCATATAAGGCTATGCCAGGACGAACGGCATCACGATGAGACATCGGCCATGCTAAAACACCACCCGATGCAGCAATAGAACATTTACCAATCAATGATTTATTTTGAATTGATGCAATAAAATCATCAAACAATTTTATTTGTTGTAATGTTTGTTGTGATGTTAATTCATCTGCTGAACTAAAATGACTAATGATATTAATCGGTTTGCGAACCACAGGACAATTTGCTAAACGGTTAAATTCACTTAGCGCTTCATCCATATTAAAGCCTAAACGATGCATCCCTGTATCAAGTTTAAACCAAACAGTAATTAGACTTTCGCCGGCAAAATCTCTTAATAGATCGATTTGCCATGGACTGTGAACAATTGTCTGTAAATTAAAATCAATTAAAAACCAAATGTTATCTCGCAGGAAAAAACCTTCTAATATCACAATTGGCTTATTGATCCCTATTCTACGTAAACTCATCGCCTCGGTAAGACGTGCAACACCAAAACCATCAACTCGATCATGTATTAATTCAGCTATACCTTTAATACCATGAGAATAGGCATTTGCTTTGACAATGGCGATGAGTTCACTATCGGGTACAATTTCCTTTAAATACTCAACATTATGTAGAATAGCTTTGCGATCAATTTCAACTACAGCAATAGACATCTTGTTAAACCTAACTCTTTTTATATCAGGTACATATTGTAAGTTCTGTTAATTATAATCACAAATAAAAAATAACCAATTTTTTAATTTTTATCCCGATAACGACATGAAATCCAACTATACCAAGCAAAAACGATATCTGAATAATATTGAAATTTTTTTCTTAAAAGAATTATACCGCTTATATAGCGGTATAACCCTAAATTTTATATCTAGATTTATCAATTTTGTTTCTTAACCACCTATACGGCAGTGAAGTTGCTAACGCAAATTGGTAATACTAGCTTTCTAAACCACTTATACAGCGGTGAAAAGTACATAAAGATATCTAAAAAAACAATAAAATTTCTAAACCACTTACACAGCGGTAAATATGTTAATTCAGCCATTTTAAATTTTAATATTTTCTAAACCGCTTCCACAGCGGTGAATATCATTTATTAAATGTTCGAATTTTTAAGTGATTTCTAATTCACATATACAAAAGTGAATTAGAAACATCAATAATATAAACCTTGTTTCAAAAAAAACAAACATAGATTTTAATTAAAAATCCTCTCGTTGATATACAACATGCTGTCAATTATGATCAATCACATCATCAAACTAGTGTAAGAACCGCTAAAATAAGGCAATGATAAAACTGAAAAATTTCTCATAATAAGCACAGCAACAGAATTCCAAAAATAACCAGTCTGTTTACTCAGACCGGTTATTTTACTTATACAAATTTCATTACTAAAAATGTTTAACGCTGTTAGACAATAATTGTCAAGTATTGGATGAATCAGCTAAATATAGCCATGTATCAATTACAGTATCAGGATTAAGTGATAAACTATCAATACCTTGATTTAGCAACCATTTAGCAAAATCAGGATGATCAGAGGGACCTTGTCCACAAATCCCGATATATTTATTATGTTTTTTACATGCTGTTATCGCCATAGATAACATTGCTTTTACTGCTGGATTACGTTCATCAAAGGTCGCAGCAATTGGGCCACCACTATCACGATCGGTACCTAATGTAAGTTGGGTCATATCATTTGATCCAATAGAAAAACCATCAAAATAGACCAAAAAATCCTCAGCTAAAACGGCATTTGCAGGGATCTCACACATCATAATTAAACGCAAACCCTCTTTACCGCGTTCTAGTCCATTAGCAGTTAAAATTTCATTAACTTGTTTGGCTTCATTAACAGTACGTACAAATGGGATCATAATTTCCAAATTTTTTAACCCAAGTTGATTCCGTACCATTTTTATCGCCTCACATTCTAACTCAAAGCATGGTTTAAAAAAGGTTGAAACATATCTGGCTGCACCTCTAAAACCGAGCATAGGGTTTTCTTCATGTGGTTCATAACGTGTACCGGCAATCAGATTGGAGTATTCATTAGATTTAAAATCAGACGTTCTTAATATGACGCGTTTTGGATAAAAAGCACCCGCAATCATCGCAATACCTTCTGCTAATTTTTGAATATAAAAATCACGCGGTGACGCATAACCAGAAATACGTTCACTTATAATTTGCTGAAGATCGCTTGGTAATGAATCAAATTCTAATAAAGCTTTAGGATGAATACCGATCTGTTTATTAATAATAAATTCCATTCTGGCCAGTCCCACCCCATGATTAGGTAGTTGACTAAAACTAAAGGCTAACTCTGGATTACCCACATTCATGTAAATTTTTAAAGGAATATCAGGCATAGCACCAAGATCTACCTGAGATTTTTCAATATTTAAAAGACCTTTATAGATAAAACCTGTATCACCTTCGCAGCATGAAGCAGTGATCGGCTCGCCTTCTGTAATCATTTTGGTTGCATTACCACATCCCACAATCGCCGGGATCCCTAATTCACGAGCAATAATCGCTGCGTGACAAGTTCGACCGCCTCGATTCGTTATAATTGCAGAGGCTTTTTTCATGATCGGTTCCCAATCAGGATCAGTCATATCGGTGACTAATACATCCCCTGACTGAATTTTGTCCATATCGCGGATATCATGAATAATTTTGGCACTGCCCTGACCTATTTTCTGTCCTATAGCTCGTCCTTGACAAATAATGTCTGATTTACCTTTGATATGGTAACTAGTAAGACTTGTTTTCGATTCTCTGGATTTAACGGTTTCCGGTCTGGCTTGTAAAATATAAAGTTTACCATCCTCGCCATCTTTACCCCACTCTATATCCATAGGCCGTCCATAATGCTCTTCAATGATTATCGCATAACGAGCAAGCTGTAAAACATCCTCATCAGTGATTGAAAACTGACCTCGTAGTTGCTCATCAACTTCAACTGTCCTAACGGATTTATTTGCTGAAGCGATATCGGTAAATTCCATTTTAATTAATTTGGAACCTAAACCTCGATGTAAAATACACGGGTAACCTTGGGTTAATAATTGTTTATGGACATAAAATTCATCGGGATTAACAGCTCCTTGTACCACTGTTTCACCTAAACCATAAGCTGACGTAATAAATACTACTTTATCAAAGCCTGACTCGGTGTCCATCGTAAACATAACGCCTGCAGCGCCAATGTCACTACGAACCATTTTTTGAACCCCGACTGAAAGCGCAACTTGTGAGTGATCATAATTTTGGTGTTTACGATAAGAAATTGCCCGATCATTATACAGAGAAGCAAATACATGTTTGATTGCTTCCTTGACATTTTCAATACCATGAATGTTTAAAAACGTCTCTTGCTGACCAGCAAAAGATGCATCAGGTAAATCTTCGGCTGTAGCAGAAGAACGCACCGCAACGGAAAAATTATCGCCATAATCTGTTAACATCGTTTGCCAAGCTTGATTAATTGCTTGTTCAAATTCAGGTGTAAAGTCAGTTTGTAAAATCCAAGTACGGATCTGTTCACCAGCTTTAGTTAATTGATTAATATCATTAATGTCAACTGAATTAAGAAGCATTGTAATACGTTGATCTAATCCCCCTTGCGCTAAAAAAGCGCGGTATGCAGCAGCGGTTGTTGCAAAGCCATTGGGAACTTGTACACCTTTGGCATAGAGTTGACTTATCATTTCGCCTAATGAAGAGTTTTTGCCTCCCACACTTTCAACATCATCCTTGCGTAACTCGTTAAACCAAATTACGTTCTGCATAACCATAATTTACTCCTATATTTAAAGTCATAAATAAAAAATACGCTTCTACGGACTACTACAAGAGATTTTAATTAAGTTCATAATTAACTTATCTCTAGTTCATTCTAGGTGACATTGAGCAAATATTCAGCTAGTCAATGATCACGATGTGATTTGGATCATATTATTTACAATAGCTTTACGTCCTTTACTAAATAATGATTGAAATATTACATCTATTCCTAAATAATTGTCTCTATGACTAACAGAGTTGATCCTCATTGGAATTAAAATGTTAACAAAACGCACTGTTTTTTTTATTTCAGATCGCACTGGTGTCACGGTAGAGAATCTTGGTAATTCTTTACTTAATCAATTTACAGGCATTGAATTTGAACGTCATACCGTACCTTTTGTTGATTCGGTTGAACAAGTGCAAGCAGTATTAGAAGATATAAACCGAATCTATTGTTCACATCAAGAACCAATCATTGTGATATCTAGTTTGGTTAAAACCTCATTAAGATCGCTATTTGATCAGCAATCTCATATTTTTCATATGGATTTTTTCAGTTTATTTATTCCACCATTAGAATCCACCTTACAAACAAAATCACATATGGTGGCAGGTTTAACACATGGTATTACTGATGAAAAACGTTATGACGAAAGAATGGAAGCGGTAAATTTTGCCTTAAATAATGATGATGGGATCACGGAAAAAAATTATCATCAAGCCGATATTATTTTAATCGGTGTTTCACGTTCAGGAAAAACCCCAACTTGCCTTTATCTTGCTCTACAATATGGTGTTCGTGCTGCTAATTACCCGCTAACAGAAGAAGACCTTAATGATAACCAAATACCCAGAATGATCGCACCATTTCAAGATAAATTATTTGGGTTAACAATTGATTATAAACGTCTTAGCCGTATCCGAGAAGAACGCCGACCAAATTCTAAATACGCAAATCCACTCAATTGTGATTTTGAAGTCAGAACAGCAGAAACACTATTTAAACGTTTTAGTATTCCTTATTTATCGACAACCAATCGTTCAGTTGAAGAGCTAGCTGCTACCATTATGAAAATGAAAAATTTATTAAGTCCGAGTTAATTAGGATTGCTTGCTAAAATCCAACGTTTTCATTTCAATTAATAAAAAACAAACGGTTAATCAAAATAACAATTAAAACTAAGCCCGCAAAAACGGGCTAGAAAAATAAAATGCTGGATCCTTTAATGTCGATTATCACAATTAATCGGAATGTAATTTTCACTAAGTACATCAATTGTGTCACATCCAAAAATGACATAAGCAAAACCAAAAACGACTGGAGGTTTATTTTTAAACAATTTTCCTGATAATCCCATCTTAAATTTCGATGGTAGTTTTTGTTCCCCGGTATTAAGACGAGAAGCTTCATTGTTAGTATAAAACGTATCCAAAACGCGTTTTTGGGTTTTAGGATCAATAACAATAAGTTGTCGAACATAAACTTTTCCATCGTAAAGTTGATCCTGAAGGTAATAATCATATCCATTGGCTTGACTTAAATAAGTATTACCAATCGTTTTATTAGTTAAATCAAACCCTTTTTCAAAATCCAGAATTGCATCATCAATCTGTTTAGTCCTTTTTGGAAATTTATTTTTTGCAATTTGATGCCAGGATAAAAATTTAAGTTTTTTAGCAACAAAAGGATTTCTCGACCCAATATAAATAAGCGAAGAATATTTAGATATTTTATGTGATTTAAATTTTGCCCAATAAATATTGAATCCAATCATATAATCAGACAAATCAAAAGGTGAATGGTCTAAACTATCCCGATATATATTCACTCTAGCAACAATTGAAAGATCTTTGATAGGAAAACTGATAGTTCTGCCCATTCGATAGTCATGAAAATAGAGCTTATCAGTTTCACGTAAATTTAAATTGGCAAGGAAATTTTTTCGATATTGCCCTGTGATAGGGTAACGAAGTTTGTCATATTTATCATCTTCAGGACGATCAATGATACGTTTTTTTGAATTAATCGGATAAATATCTGACATAGAAACAAACACTATCCCCTCTTCTTCAAAAAAATAAGGGCTAAAAATATTAAAATCAGACGGTTTACTGATATCCGCTTCCTTTGTTTGAGTTTCATCCGCATACGTGATAGATACCGACAGGAAAATAGATAAGATATAAAACAGAGATATAACGACTTTTTTCATAAATTATTCCATTCTTGTTTACTGAAAAAGACGATTACAAAATTTTGTACAAAAAATAATTCATTATATTGAGCATTATCTAAAAATAACAATATTTAAAGCAAGTATTATTCAATCGAATAAACTTGAAAACGACAACTGGATTCAGATACTTATTTATCAATAATAATCATAATAACTTTAGGAAAGTTAAAAGAAAAACATAATGATTGGATTATAGAACACAAACATAAATGTCAAAATAACACAAAACAAGTTATTATTTGATAGATAATAAAGGTAATATTAATTTTGAATAATAAATGTGATTAAGTATAAATTAGAATGACATAAAAGCTATTTTCTTCATAAGTTTTACTAGCTCATCCTAAATAATATTTCTCATAAAACAAAACCAGAAACCAACAACCCCTTATATGTTGAATTTGGCATAAATAAAATTAAGGAAATCATATAATGAGAGTATTTAGAGATTTAATTATTATCTCTTTATTAATATTTTGTTATGTTGACATTGCATATTCAGAAAATTTAAATAGTGATTTACGTAACTATCGTAAAATAAAATTACCTTATTCTTCTGATGAATTAAAAAAATATTATTATTGGGGTGAATATGGTTTGTATCTTTCACCTAATATGCCATTTCCATCTAGATTTTCAAATAAAGAAT
Source organism: Gilliamella sp. wkB108 (assembly GCF_001690195.1). Classification (GTDB taxonomy): domain Bacteria; phylum Pseudomonadota; class Gammaproteobacteria; order Enterobacterales; family Orbaceae; genus Gilliamella; species Gilliamella apicola_L. The sequence continues at coordinate 13,211 of NZ_LZGM01000021.1, forward strand.
TTTCATTTAGACCAAAATTATCCGAATATCTGATTAAAACTACTTTTTATTTCCCGCATTGCTATTTTTATTATAAAGATATTTTATATAAAGGGATTATACAAATGGCTATGGGAGAGAATGATGAAAAGGTTTTTACTTTTCAATTAAATAGTTACGACTCTCAAGGCCTTCTAATTGATGCAATATTACTTTATCGAATACAAGGTGGAGAAATATCATATTGGAATGATTTTGTAATAAAAACCAATGGTAAAATTTTGATAAAACAACATCAAAAACAAAATCTTTTTGAACCTGACGAATTTCCCAAAAATGATAAAGTTCACACAACCAAAGTTGAATATCAAATGACAGCTTCGGGAGTTTTTAAAGTAATAAAGGATTAAGTAATGAAAAAACCATTGTATATTGGTGTAATTTTATTTCTATTCAGTTTTGGTTGTTATGGTCAGGAATTTATTTTCACAGATAACTTTGAAGGTTCATCTATTCTTGAAAAGATAGATATTTGGAAATTGGAAAAGGATTGCCAAAAACCTCATGATTTTTGGCAATTCACTAATAGTGAACGAGAAAAAAGCAGAGAACGTTGCCAAATCAATCAAATTGCTCCCAATTTTGATAACTTATATGAAATTATTAACAACGAGGTTGTTATATATAATCAAGATAATTTCAAACTCGTTATTAATAAAAAAATCTATGATAAGACTATTAATAATAAAAAATATCCTGTTAAAGAACTTAGTTTATCTCTTATTTATAAAAATAATCAAAAAGATAAAATAATATTGGCAAATAGTTACTATGATGTTGAAGGTTATTATTGGTTAAGTAATCAATATTACTACATTACTCCTAAAGGCGATATTTATCTGTTATTAGCGAAAGATATAGATACTAGCGTAAAGCCAATTTTTTGGAAACATTATCAAATAGATAAAGAAAACTCGCAATTTCAACTTAAAGAATTATTAGTTGGCGAAGGTTATAAATATCAAATTATTTATCCCAATCAATTTAAAATGTTAAAGGGGTCATTAGAAGCATCAAGGTTTAACATTGATGAGCTTAAAACTTGTTATCAAAACGAACATAATACTATATGTAGTTTAGATTCCTATCGTTATTACCATGATATTTTATCTCAAAAATTAGTATCCCTTGCAGAAAAAAATCCAACGGTTAATGAGAATATAGACATAATTGATAAAGAGATAAATCAAATTTGCTTAACTTCATCTCCCCCTATTTATCATAATCAAATCGAAGATTTTACTTTTAACATTACAAAATGTTTAACAGAAAAACTAAACTATAAAATAGAAAAAATAGATAAAAATGAATAACAGCTTATTCACCTGATTAAAAATCAGAAGGATAATTGATATTTTTGATACATGATGAAAAAATCATTCAATTGAAAATTTGATATTTTCCATACTAATTTTTCAATAGCAAAGATTGAAGAAATAGAGGAGTAAATAATGAAACGTTGGTATTTTATTACAATTATATTATTTATAGTTAGCTCAAGTGCCTATGGGCAATCATTTAATATAGCCAAAAAATACCGTGGAGATCCCTTTTTTACTAATAATAATATGCTAAAACTTGAGTATGATTGCATAAGACATTCGGATTATTGGCAAGACCAGAATAAACAAAAGAAAGATGATGAGCGTTGCCCTTTAAATCATCTTAAATTTGATTATGGAAGTTTATACAAACTGATTGATAAAGATCCTATTGCCTATAAAGATAATAATATACAACTTAGGCTAAGTGCACCAAAAGATGATAATGACAACATTAAAGAAGATTTAGAAGTTTTTGGTGGAAAGATCACTCTGTCTTTAATTCACCAGAATAAAGTGAAAGATAAGATTTTTTTGGCTGATGATTTTTTTGAACTTGGTGAATATGCGGTTGGTTATCAACGTTACTATATTGCACCCAGTGGGGATATTTATACAATATTATTTGTAGAAACAGAGGAAGGCATTACTCCTATGTTAAGCAAACATTATAAAATTGACACTAACAAAATGGAGTTTACTCTTAAAGAGATATTAATTAGTGCAGCTGATACACATTTTCAAATTATCTATCCAACGAAATTTGATGTCCTTACTGAAAAACTTCAATTGGACTACAGTCAACAACAATCTGAATCATGTCAAGAAGAGATTAAAGATGGTGAATATTACCATTGTTATTTAGATTTATATAAATATTATGAAAATAAGTTAAAACAAAAAATTAAGTTACTGGATCATAAACAAAAAGTACAAACAGACTCCTTTCCAGTATTAAAACAAAAAATGGATTCAATTTGTTTAGAAACGGCTTCTCCTATTTACTATGAGGATATATTTCCTTATTTATCTAAAATGATGTCTTGTTCAATACAACAATTTAAACAAGAAATAAAACAAGCAGAAAAAAAATTGACTCAGTAAGAATATAAAACCTAAAACTAGCTAAGTATGCAAGTTGTATATTAATCAAACAACCATTTATTGTAATAAAAAACAATATAATTAAGGAGTATGTTATGAAACGATTATCCTATATCGGGATATTATGGATTATATTAGCCAGCTACACATATGGTCAATTGGTTAATATTAATGAAGAATATCGTGGCGACCCGTTTATTAGCAAGATTAATATGCAGCAACTGGAACGGAATTGTAAAAGAGATGCGAATTATGAACAAATGAGTGCAACGGATAGGGAAAAAGATGATAATCGTTGCCCTTTAAGACACCTCACATTTAATTTTAGAACCCTTACTGACTCAATTATTACAATTTCTGACAGTATTTATTTGAGCAATTATTTAACTATACAACTACGTAAGGAATTTTATGAAAATACAAAAGATCGTAATTATCAAGGATGCGGATTATCTCTAGCTATGATCAATGATGATAGAAATCAAAGTCAAATTAATTTAACATATTGGTATGAAAATCAAACAACTTCACAGATAACGGATTATCAATATCATTATATAGCCCCTAGTGGGGATATTTATACCTTATTATCAAAAGAAACTGATACAGGGATTACCCCCTTATTATGGAAACATTATAAAATTGACACTGAAAAAATGAAATTTATACTTAAAGAGATGATAATTAATGATGAAGTAACAAAAACACACTATCAAATTATTTACCCAACCCAATTTAATGTACTCTCTTCTGGTAAATTAGCCATTGATTCCAAGCAAGCACTACGTGATTTATGTCTAGCCGAAAATGATGATAAGTATGATAAATGCTATTTTACTGCCTATAATTATTATTTAAATGAATTAAAACAAAAAATAACATCATTAGATGCAAAGAAAAAAAGCAAAATCAATACGTTTCCTAAATTAAAACAAGATGTTGATGCTATCTGTTTAATGACACAAACACCTTCTTATCCAAATGATATCAATCCCTATTTAGCAGATATTACTGGTTGTTTTATTCAATATTTTAAAGATGAAATAAAACAAACTGAGGAAGAATTAGCAAAATAATATAAAAAAACTGTACAAAGTAATCGATCCTCGCCAAAATATCATACAGTATTCACCTTTATAATCTTGTTGTTTTAGTAATACTGTTGTTCATATTGTTGTGGCGATATCCAGCCATTGGTAGAATGACGACAAACTTGATTTAACCTGACAGACAAATAAAAAAACGGGTAACTGTTAGATAAGGCTTGAACAAGTATTAATAAGAGAAGTAGTTTACAAAATCAAACAAAATTAGCTTAACACATTCTATAACTTAATTCTTTTTGACGTAGTTAAGAAAAAACCAAAATAAAGTTAACTTTAAAATATTGCAAAGATATTTCAGGTTAACTATACGTTTCAGTATAAAAATTAAAAAATTTACCACCTTTTCGTGCCATATTATATTGATAAATATCTACAAAAAAACTAAAACTTCTAATGTTAATTTTTTTCATTTAGCTTTGGTACTAGTATTTGTGCAGCTCTAATTCCCAATCAGTTTTAAGATTATTTTTTTCACCATTACCCACTATTATGATATCTATCAATCTAATCAATAATAACTGTTCCATTTATATCTTTTTGCTTTCCATATTTTTAATATTATCTTGCACTATAATCATGCTAAAGATAATAACAATCAAAATGGATGATAACTCAATTCTTTTGTTTTAAAGCTAATGAAAATAAAAAAGTTGCCATTTAATCAGCAGGCAAAACTACTTTTTTATAAGATTTTTATATAAGTGTTTCATTGCCATGACGGGATGATAGATCATCATTCTGGGACCTGAAAATCGCATCACTTGTTTGATTTTCAGTTTATAATCCTTGCGATAACAGTGTTTAGGACAACGCTCACAGGTTGTTTTTTCTTCACCAAAACGGCACATCGTGAGTCGTTGCATCGCATATTGTAATAAATCATTACACTCATCACACAATTGATTATGCGGTGTGTGATGCTTTTTATGGCAATATAGGTAGATCATGACCCGAACGGTAGCTTTTTCTTGTGTTATTTTTGGACCGGTATTGTTTGCAACCATAATGACATTCACGCTTAGTTAGAAAGTGATACAATATCAATAATTATTCTCATCAAAAGGATCAATGACAATGGCAAGAATTATTAATAAGGATACCACTGTTTGTATGTCTCTGTCTGCAAGGCCGAGTAATTTTGGTACACGTTTTCATAACTATTTATACGAAAAACTCGATCTTAATTATATTTATAAAGCCTTTACAACTAATAATTTAAAAGATGCTATTTATGGTATTAAAGCATTAGCGATTCGTGGTTGTGCGATTTCAATGCCTTATAAACAAGCTTGCATTGAATTCATTGATGAATTAGATCAATCTGTGACATCAATTCAATCAGTTAATACTATTGTGAATACTAATCATTATCTTAAAGCATATAATACTGATTATATTGCTGTCGCTAAACTGATTGAATCCAATCAAATCAATAACACAACCCCATTTGTAATAAAAGGTAGTGGAGGTATGGCTAATGCGGTTATTGGTGCTTTTTATGATGCCGGATTTAAAAGCGGTATTATTGCTGCCCGTAATCAACAAAAAGGAGAAGCATTAGCCAAACGCTATGATTATAAATGGTTAAGAAATGAGCTTGATATTCCACCTGAAAAAGCACAGCTAATTATTAATGTCACCCCAATTGGTATGCTTGGCGGTGTTGAAGCACAAGAATTAGCTTTTCCGGAGTTGATGATACAACAAGCCGATATCGTTTTTGATGTCGTGGCATTGCCGATCGAAACACCAATGATTAAGTATGCCAGAAATTTAAATAAAAAGATTATTTCTGGTGCTGATGTGATGGTACTACAAGCTGTTGAACAATTTGTATTATATACCGGCATAAGACCTGATGATGAATTGATAAAACAAGCTGCCGATTTTGCCAGACAAAATATTTAAGAATTTTAATGTTAAAGGATGATCTTTAAGAGATCATCCTAAATTCCATGCGTTATTTTAGTTACAAAGCTCCTTGGTACTGAGCTTATCACATTAAGAATTCCCAATATCAATAACGATTTATTGATCCAAATAGCTTCATTCGTTCTGAAATTTTTTCGGCAACTGGTTTTAATCCTTGATTAATCACTTTTCTTGGATCATTGATATCATGCTCTTTTTGTTGTGCAAATAGATTCCCTACTGTGACACACCATGTATACATGTTTTCAGTATTAACATTAATTTTTGCTGTACCAAGTTGGATTGCATGTAACATATCATCATCACAAATACCCGTTCCACCATGGAGTACTAACGGAATTTTAATTAAATTTGAAATATGTTGCATTTCATTAAAACCTAATTTTGCTTTCCCTTTATATAAACCATGAGTTGAGCCTAAAGCTGCTGCTAAGCAATCAACATTAGTCTCTTTAACTAATTTCAAACATTGGTTTGGATCGGCATATATGACCTGAGAGTTAACAATACCATCTTCGCTACCAGCAATTGTGCCTAATTCTGCTTCAACAGATACACCACGTTTATGCGCATAATCAACAATACGTTTAGTTATTTCCAGGTTTTCTTCAAAAGGTAAATGGGAACCATCAAACATAACCGAACTGAAACCCGCTTTAATTGCCTCAAAACAGGATTCATAACTCTGCCCATGATCTAAATGCAATGCAATCGGCACATCAATATCAAGATAATCCATAGCATTTTTGACTATCGAGTAAATAGTATTAAACCCTAACATATGCTTAATCGTACCGCCTGATACACCTAAAATCGCTGGAGAACGATTTTCCTTTGCAGTTTTTAATACCGTTGCAACCCATTCAAGATTATTGATATTAAATTGCCCTACTGCATAATGTTGTTTATAAGCTTCATTAAGCATCTCTTTCATTGAAACTAACATGATTTACCCCTTTTCTGCCTTTATATTAATTTTTACTATTACTTAAAATATTCAGTTAAATTTTTTTCAAATCGATGAAGAGCTTTGTTTACCTCTGATAGATTTGGCATAGCTTTTCGTACGCCTTTTCGTTCAATGGCAATAGCCGCTGATAAGCTGGCAAATGAAATAATTTTTTCGATCTCCCACCCATAACTCACACCATAAGAAAACGCACCATGAAAGATATCCCCTGCCCCTGTTGTATCTACTGATTGACAAAGAAGACTTGGAATAATTTTGACTTTCTTATTACAAAGATAAGCACAGCCCTTTTCACCTAACGTGATAAAAGCTGAACCTTTTGAGATCGATTCTAATTTTTTGAGTGCTTCTTCTAATGATTTTTTAGACGTGAATTCATCAATTTTTGCATAGGCTAAAGCAAAGTTTTCACTAGCGACTAAATAATCAGTATATCTGGCAAGGTAGACATTACTTTCACGTAGTGAACCTGCATCCATAACGACTTTTGCATTTGGTATTTTTTTAATGACGTATTCACTTAATTCTGGTTCATGTCCGTCAATTAAAATGACCAAATCACGCTTATTCTCATTTAAATATTGAATAAACTGATTTAATTTATTTTTCTCTATACAGGTTAATAATGGTGGCGTATTTAATTTACGGGTAATAATCGTTCGGGAACCATTTTCTTTATTTACAGTAATTGCAGCTAATGGTGTTATCATTTCGTCAGAAAAGATAATTTGTTGCGTTTTCACACCAACTTGTTCAAATTCAGAAACAATCTTATTACCGTAAATATCATCATGTAAATGTCCGAGATGATAGACATCTTCACCCCATAGACCTAGTAAATATGCAGCATTAGCACAAGGCCCACCACCACTTTCAATAAAATCATAAGCAAATAATTTACTATTTTCTTTGGGAAAACTGGTAGTAAAGTAAAATTGATCATAACAAGCAAAACCAATTGTCAGTATTGTCATCATTCATCCTCAATTTATTATTCAATTTTTTTAGCAAACAAAAGGATTCCTTTCCTAATATTTAAGGGAATTAACTTAATACATTATGTTGATTGAGCATGATCCTGCTCAATCATGAATAATTACTTATTTGCGGTTAATTCGTCATCATGTTTAGAATCACCTACCACTTTGATTGATTTGATGCAATATGGTACACACAAAGCAATAATGAGAATCACACAAATACAGTAAATAGCTATTTGGCCAAAATGGGTAAACAAGTTACCAATAACGATCCCCCAAACTGCAAAATCAAAGTCAGCAAAAGTTGAATTTTGGAAACCTAAATTACCTAATGTTGGAAGTAATAGTGCTGGTAAAAATGCGAGCAATATACCACCTATAAAAGAAGCAATAATGCAACCACGTTTACCCCCTAATTTGTCAGCAAATACACCAGAAGTACCACCACAAAAGAAGTGAGGAACCATACCTGGAATAATTAATGCCATGCCAAGTCCACCAAGAATAAACATACCGATTAATCCACCAATAAACGAACAGATGAAACCAACAACAACCGCTGTAGGACTAAAGGTAAAAAAGACAGCACAATCGACCGCAGGAATTGAATTTGGAATAATTTTTTGACTAATACCTTGGAAAGCAGGAACAAGATCGCCCAAAATTAAACGTACCCCGCTATACACAATTGCAACACCGACTGCAAATTGTAAACCACTTAATATAGAGAAAATAACCGGATTTAATTCAGTGATAGTTTTCATATATTCACTACCGGCAACGAGACTACAAATTAGGTAAATGATGACCATAATAATACCCGTTGTTACGGTAGTATCGCGTAAAAAACCCCATTTTTCAGAAATTTCAATATCGGCAAATGAATTTTCTTTATCCCCCACTTTTTGCGCAATAAATGCTGATAAATAGTATCCCAAAGAACCAAAATGCCCCATTGCAATACCGCTATCATCGGTAACTTGTTTGGTATAGCATTGACCAATAGCGGGGGAAATTGCTGACCAAGACCCTAATAAAAAACCACCGATAATGATTAATAACCAACCATTAAATTGAGCCGCTTGTAATACCGCTGAAAATAGACAAGCCAGGAAGAATGAGTGATGACCAGTTAAAAAGATATATTTATATTTGGTGAAGCGGGCTATAACTAAATTCATAATAAAACCAAGTAATAAAATACTCATGGTTTCAACACCCAGTATTTGTTGTGCTACCGAAACAATTGCTTCATTATTTGGAATGACACCCCGAATACTAAAACCAGCTTCAATAATACTACCTAGCGGATTCAAATTAGTAATAATAACGCCTGCACCAGCACTTAACATTAAATAACCCAAAATTGGTTTTAGAGTACCGGTTAAAAGTTTATTGAGTGGAGAACGTAATGAAACTAATCCGACAAAAGCGATAATCCCCATTAAGAAAGCGGGTTGGCTAAAAATATCAGTTAAAAATGAAAGTAATGATTGCATAGTAAAATCTCCTGTATATGTATTTTAAATTCCAGCCAATTGCTTTAATTTTTCTGAAATATCTTCCTCTATGAGCTTTTTGTTAACATAATTTCGAATAACGGCTACTTTATCTTGATCAGGGAGTTGTCTGGCTAAATCTTTGATCGTAACGTATAAGTCCGCTTTTTCCCCTACTGCATTGGCGAAATCAATGGATGCAACATCTGCTTTGATCCCCAACGTATTACATATATTTTTGACGTGATTAGCAGCCATTAATGAACTGCCTATACCATTGCCACATACTGTACGAATTTTTAACATCGCCAATCTCCTTTACTGTTTTTAATAATAAATGGTTCAACAAAATTAACTAATGATTGTGGTGTTGTTGATCGTTGAGCTACTGAAACCAAATCGTTTTCAATCAATGTTGCAATCAATTGAATAAGATCTACATGAGCGTCTAATTCATTTGAAACAATTGCTACCACAACCGTTACTGGATCAAAATCTTCATTACCAAATTCAATTGGATTTTTGAGGGTGATAATAGAAAAGCCCGTCGCTTTCGCGCCATGCTCTGGTCGAGCATGAGGCATCGCAATTGCATTATCTAAAACGATATAAGCACCAAAATTTTGGTATACCTGTTTCATTGCAGAAACATAATCATCTGTACACAATTGTGCTTTAACTAATAATTCACCGGCCCGCTCAATTGCTTGCTCAGCTGTTTGGCAATCTACATCCAATGTTATTAATGAAGAATTAAATATAATATTCATGACAATCACTTTATATAAAACGATTCAAGATAGTTTTATTTTGACCAACGAAAGGACGTAGATATGTGATACATTTCACAAGAAATAAAACACCAAGTGATTTAAATCACAATTTACTGATATTATTGATTTATTTTTTTGAGAACAGAGGCAAACATTAAAATATAACATATTGATTTATTGTGAGAATAAAAATAAGAAAATAAATATTAAAAAATGAGGAATAAAAATAAACGACAAAAAAACCGATTTTTTTGTGATGAACTTCTCAAAAACTGTTGTGGAAAGATCAAAAAATGATCGAATTATAGCGATTTGAAGCGTTTATATTTTCTTTGTAATTTGGAGGGAGCCAATAGGCAAAATTTTATTCAATGAATAATACTCTATTTTGCCTATTATTTAATTGTTATATATATCTGCAAGAGATGATTTGCAGGTACTCAAACTATTGCATTGCCTTATGTAACTTGTTATAGACAGCTAACAATTTTTGGTGCATTGCAAATTGTTCAAGATTATTGTCAGCTAATTGACTGCTTGATGTTAAGTTGGTTAACCCGTAAAACTGTTGTTTGGCTGTTGCATATTGCCACATCTCATCAACACACGTTTGCCCATACATTTTATAAAATGCATTTTGGTAATTCTTAAACTGTTTGCTACCTCGCGTAATGATAAAATTGACTAAAGTTTGCAAACAACGATAAGCGTGATTACGCTCTGGTGTAAAAATAGATTCATTCATTTCAATCGTCCAATCAATCCATAATTTTGCTTGTTTTAAATCTTTACCGGCAAGCGCTAGCATCGCTTTTAATTCACCAATACGTAAAGTTAACCAAGCGTTATCTTTACCTGTTGCGATTCCTAATAGTTCTCGTACCCGTGCAAAATCATCCAAATTTTCATCATCTAATTGTTCTATTATGGCAAGGTATTGTTTGGCGGAACGTTTTTTATGCGGTAATGATAAAATAAGGTCACGTAGGTGAATCGCCATATTATTATTAGCAATTATAAGATCTTCTGGAGGGTAGATTTCAGACATACCAACGGCTAATATTCGACAAGCATATACACCTAAATGCTCATAATCCATAATTAATACTTCAATTTTATTATGGGTAAATATTGCCATTAAGTTATCAAATTCTTGTTCAGTGGTACCCGAAAAATCCCAATCAACAAATTGGTAATCAGTATGCTCGTTAAATAGATCCCACGAAATTAATCCACTAGAATCGATAAAATGTGTTTCTAAATTACTCAGATCTGCAACATCATCATTGTCGAAACTCGGTGGCGAAAAGACATCAAGATCTTTTAAACTTCGCCCTTGTAATAACTCAGTGACAGTACGTTCTAAAGCAACGCCAAAATCAGGATGCGCACCAAACGAAGCATAACTCGTGCCATTTTGAGGATTAAAAAGCACAACACAGATAACCGGATATTGACCGCCTAAAGAGGCATCAAAACAATAAAGAGGAAATCCTTCACTTTCAAGTGCTTCAATGGCAGCTAAAACGGCTGGATAGCGGTTAATTACGTCACTTGGTATGGTTGGTAAACTAATCGCTTCTGCAATAATTTTGTTTTTAGCATAACGTTCAAAAATCTCAGATAATGCCTGTACTCTGGCTTCATTAGGTGTATTGCCAGCAGACATACCATTAGAGGCATATAGGTTTGCAATTAAATTAATCGGCACATAGATCGTTTTTTGATCCGATTGTTGAACAAAAGGTAAAGCGCATATACCACGCTCACTATTGCTAGATTGTAAGTCGATCAGATCGGTAGCACATAACTCTTTATCTGGATCATAAAATTTAAGTAGTTTTTTCGATAATATATCTTTAGGCAATGAATTATCTTCAGGAATAGCAAACCATTTTTCGTTTGGATAATGAACAAAATCAGCATTCGCGATATTTTTGCCTAAGTAAAAATCAGAAAAGAAATAATTGGTCGATAGTCTTTCAAAATATTCACCTAATGCAGAAGCTAGCGCAGCTTTTTTACTTGCACCTTTACCATTGGCAAAACAGAGTGGACACTTGGTATTTTGAATATGAACAGACCAAACATTTGGCACAGGATTAAGCCATGATGCCTCTTTTACTTCTAATTGATATTTGACTAATTGCTTTTGAAAATAAGCTATCGAATCTTCAAGAGCGGCATCTTTACCTGTAATGTAAGTTTTCATAGGTGATCTCAATAAAATTATATATCATATAGCACCCATTCTTTATGGGGCTATCTATTATCAAATCTCTGTACTAAAGATAGAAAATCATAATAATCTTTAAACTTCATAAATAGGAATATAAAATGAAAAATAAATTTGATTTACAAAACCTTTCAGTTAAAGATTTTCTCTTTTTAAACAAATTATTAACCCCAGTATTTATCACTTTCTTTTATTGGTTAACATTACTGCTAGTATTAATCAGTGGATTAAGCATTGTATTTACTAGTTTTACTCTATTCAGTTTTAGTTTTAAATTGGCTTTTTTTACCTTTTTTAGTGGCATTATAACCATCATTGTTGGCATTTTAACAACTCGTGTTGTATTTGAATTAATTTGTGTACTATTGAATATAAATCGCAACATTGAAAAATTATCTTCAACTAAAACTGATGCAAGCGAAGCCACTGACGACCTTACAAGTCATGATGAAAATTAATTATTTGTTCATCTGATTTATATCGATAACTAAATGAATAAAGTGGGACGTTTTCCCACTTTATTAAATAGTTATACACGTTTTTAAACGTATAAACTCAAAAATAAACTAACTCATTTAAAGGCCAACGTGGCTTAACGTTGATTGTCAGATCTGTTGATACATTTGCTTTTTTTAAGTGGATCATTCCTGCATAAGCAATCATCGCACCATTATCCGTACAAAAATCCAGTCTTGGATAATAAACTTGCCCTTTACGTTGTTGCATAAGTGCTGTTAGTTTTTGGCGTAAGGTCTTATTGGCGCTCACGCCACCGGCGACAACTAAGTGCTTAAATCCGGATTGGTCAAGCGCACGACGTGATTTAATCACTAACGTATCAACCAGTGCATCTTCAAAAGCCCTTGCTATATCTGCTTTAGTTTGAGTATCAATAGTATTATTAGCATTGATATTTTGATAGATAGTGTTAGCTGTAGCGGTTTTAAGTCCGGAAAAACTAAAATCCAACCCCGGACGATCCGTCATTGGTCTTGGAAAATGGAAACGTGATGTATCACCTTGTTCAGCTAATTTAGAGAGTTTCGCGCCTCCGGGATAATCTAGGCCAAGAAGTTTAGCCGTTTTATCAAACGCTTCACCAGCAGCATCATCAATCGATTCACCGATTAATTGATATTGACCTATATTTGTAACTCTGATCAACTGAGTATGACCACCAGAAACCAATAATGCGATAAATGGAAATTCGGGCGGATTCTCTTCAAGCATTGGTGCAAGTAAATGCCCTTCCATATGATTTACCGCAATAGCCGGCACATTCCATGCATATGCAAGTGAACGTCCAATTGATGCTCCAACCATTAATGCACCAATTAACCCCGGACCGGCTGTATAAGCGACACCGTCAATGTCAGCTGAAGTCAAATTTGCTTCTATTAATGCAGATTGAATTAATGGGATTGTTTTACGAATATGATCGCGTGAAGCAAGTTCTGGTACAACACCGCCATAATCCGCATGTAATTTAATTTGTGAATAAAGTTGATTAGCAATTAAACCCTTATTGTCATCATAAATGGCAACACCAGTTTCATCGCAAGATGTTTCAATACCCAGAATTTTCATTAATGTTTACCTGCAAACTCTGAAAGATCTTCTTCGCTCCAGAGATCTTGCTCGGTAATATCTTTATCGGGTATACGATGTTCTTCTGCTGCCCATTCACCTAAATCAATAAGCTGACATCGTTTACTACAAAATGGACGAAAAGGACTCTTTTCAGACCATTCAACCTCTTTTTGACAAGTTGGACATTTGACAAATGTAATTGTTTGTTTATTCATGCTTACTCTTTTATATTTTATGCTACTAACAACTTGCTAATTCAAACTCAATTGCGTCAAGATTAACATTCTCACTACCTTCAAGTGGTAAAAAACGTATGCTATAACGGGACATATGTCCGGATACTTGTGGATAAACATTTTTATCTAACTCGACACGAATACGGATTAAATTTATATCGCCATTGGTTTCTTGAAAAAAATTATTAGTACAAATGAAATTCTTAAATTCACCTAGTTGCCTAACTAGTTGCATATAACAAGTTAATGACTCATCTAAAATGGATAAATGTTGCAACCAACTCTGAACTTGATTATCTCGTTTTTCAGGTGATTGTTTTAACCATAAATGGAAAGAAGGAAGATCAAAACTACAACAACCACCAGGGATCATCAATCTTTGTCGAATTGAATTAATAAAACGATCATCTTTTAAAAACTGCCCTAAACGTGATGAAGAGTTAAATTTAGCTATAAATGAATCAAATTTAGTTAATAAACCATCTAGTAGATCTTGATCTACTCCGTCAATATCTCGCCATAATAAAAGCTTCTGTTTTTGGGTTTCAATATCTTTAATTAGATCACTTTTGATATCATTCCGTTCAATGATTTCTAATAATTCAGATAATACATGAAAAAAAAGTAATGCATTGTTTTGATTAAAATGACAATGCAAATTGAGCTGTTTCAATAAAAATTCAATCCGTAACCAAGTACGCATTTTTTCATTTAGTGGATGTTCAAAAATTATTTTATTCATACTAATCCATTCTTGTATTTATCGTTATTTATATATTGATGATGTAATTTATTTACTTGTAATGTTAATGAATTCAAATCATCATTATTTATAATAATATCATCTGCATAGGCTAGCCGTTTAAGAGAAGATACTTGCGATCGTATCATTTTCATAGCTAAAGCCTCATCAATGTTGTCTCTTTGCATTAAACGTTGCAGTTGTAACTCAATTGGAGAATCAATCATCAATACGCGATCAGCCAGATGATGTAAGTTGTTTTCGATTAATAATGGTACCACCCAAATTACATAAATAGCTTGTTGTGACGCTATTTGATCTTGCGTTTGTTGTTGAATTATTGGGTGTAATAAACTATTCAACCATAACCTTTCATGATCGTTATTAAAAATAATTTCGCGCAATTGAGAACGATCTAGTTCACCATTGGCTAATAAAATCTCTTGACTAAAATGTTTGACAATCGTCGAAAAGGCAGATGTACCGGGTTGAACAACTTGACGAGCAATAATATCAGCATCAATAATTGGTACACCTAACTGGGCAAATAGATTCGCAATAGTACTTTTACCACTAGCGATTCCACCACTAAGTGCGACAACATAAGGCATGAGACGATTTCCAATCAGATGAAGCTATTAGAAAATTATATCATATAATTGAAGTTGATTATATATAGCAAATTGCCTTAATCATACTGAAAAAAAACTCATAATCTAATAGATAGATTATGAGTTAAGTTACTCAAAGAAACAATGAGACTTACCGGTTAACCGCGCTCATAATAATCAATGAAAAAATCGTACCAACTTTACCAAATGCTGGGAAACATAATAAATCAATCTATTGAATGAAATGATGTTTCGCTACTGCTCCATCTTGGTGAATTATTTAACTAATCTGGTGCAATTTGTCCTCATTTAGTCAACTCTATTGATGATTAGAGAAAATAAATCAATAAAACTATTGGTTTTATATCATTAGCTGTATATAATCACATGTATCTGTATATAAAAACAGGATGACTATTATGAGACCTTTAACTGAACGCCAACAGCAAATCTATGATTTGATTAAAGAAAATATCCAAACAACAGGAATGCCACCGACTCGGGCTGAAATTGCCAAAAAATTAGGTTTTCGTTCCGCTAATGCAGCTGAAGAACATCTAAAAGCTCTGGCGAAAAAAGGTGCAATTGAAATGATTGCCGGATCTTCACGAGGAATTCGTTTACTCCTTGAAAGCCAGACAGAAGAAAATGAATATGAAGGTATTCCACTCATTGGTCAAGTCGCAGCAGGCTCACCTATCTTAGCTCAAGAACATATCGAAAGTCATTATCAAGTAGACCCGTCACTTTTTAAACCACATGCTGATTTTCTATTGAGAGTACAGGGAATGTCGATGAAAGATATTGGTATATTAGACGGAGACTTACTCGCTGTACATAAAACCCAAGATGTTAAAAATGGTCAAGTTGTTGTGGCTCGCATTGATGATGAAGTTACTGTCAAAAGATTATCTCGCAAAGGTAAACATGTTCATCTATTAGCCGAAAATTCAGATTTTTCACCAATTGAAGTCGACCTTGAGCAACAAAATTTTGCAATTGAAGGACTTGCTGTTGGGATTATTCGAAATGGGTCATGGATGTAAATAAAAAGTTAGTATAAAATAACTACTAAATATTGTCAGGAGATAATTTTATGTGGCTATTTTGGTTATTTGAATTTTTAGGGTTTGTTGCGGTTCTGTTACTTATTTATGCTTACTGCCGTTTTGTGGACAGAGGCTTTTGGTCTTTTGTCTGGAAATATTTGAAATGGGTGGGATTAGCCATCGCTATTGTATGGATATTAATTATTGTGCTTTGTCGACACCATTTATATAGCGCGACTCACTGTTACTTTCGTGGAGTAAGTATGCATACTAACACTAAATACTCTATCTATTTAAGTGAATGCCAAATTGAAACACGAAGTGGCAGTTATGTGCCGATAGATAGAGCAAGAGCATTACCTGGTGCGAAAGATCAAGATTCTGATAATAATAGTGATCATGATAATCACTCTGATAATGATGATGAGGGAAGTGATCAAATCTTATCAGAATAATTAATACTCCCGGATTTAGATCAGGCAATAACCGTTTCAAATTGCCTGATCTATCTTCTTTAAAGACCTAAAGCTTCTTTTAGTTTTTAACCTTCTCATTTGAAGCTGACATATAAGCTAAACAATGCTTTTCCCATTGCCTAAAACCATATATCAAGATAAAGCTGACACATAAGTAAATTACAGCAGCAATGCCAAAAGCATGAAATGGCATGTAGGTATCAGCATAAATATCTTGGGCGATTTTCATTAAATCAGGTACTGTTGCTGTAAAAGCTAACGCCGTTGAATGCAACATAAAAATCACTTCATTACTATATGCCGGTAAGGCGATACGAAATGCTCTTGGTAAAATGATATATCGATACAACTGAAAACGATTAAAGCCTAATGCAGTTGCGGCTTGGATTTCGCCACTTGGAACATTACGAATAGCGCCAGCAAAAAACTCAGTTGTATAAGCACATGTATTTAAGGTAAATGCCAAAATTGTACAATTTAAACCACTACGAAAAAAATCATTAAGCACATAATTATCTTTAACTATACTTAATGTATAAATACCGGTATAGATGATTAATAATTGCACATATAGCGGAGTGCCACGAAAGATGTAAGTATATAACCAAATTGGGAATTTAATTAATATATTGGATGAATTACGTGCCACCGCCAATAAAATAGATAAAACTCCACCCATTGTCACAGATAACACCAAGATCCAAAGGGTAATAGCTAGCCCAGTAATATTAAAACCATCAGTCCATAGCAAGGCTTTCCAATATTCTTGAAGAATTTCTATCATGATAATAATCTTTCTTATAATTTTGCTTTGGCAATACCAATAGAATAATGCTTTTCAAGCTTCCATAAAACAATATTCGAAATCGAAGTAAAAAAGAGATAAAAAGCTCCGGCTATTAACGCAAAAAAAAGTGGTGCATAAGTTGCTTCACCAACTATTTTGGTTGCTCTAACAAGATCTGACAAGCCTAATAATGATACTAGTGCGGTCGCCTTTAACACGACCAACCAATTATTTGTAATACCGGGAAGCGCAAAACGCATCATTAAAGGAAACATAACATAACGAAAAACTTGAGATTTACGTAAACCTAAGGCAAAAGCAGCATCAAGTGTTGTTTTAGGTACGGAGATATAGGCTCCGCGAAAAGTTTCGGTAAAATAAGCACCATAAATAAAACCTAGTGTAATAATACCTGCAACTAATGGATTGATTTCAATAAAACCGATATCGAAAAAATCTGTAATTTGATTAAGTAACAGTTGTAAACCATAAAAAATTAACATCATCAAAACTAAATCAGGCACACCACGAATTAGCGACGTGTATGCCTGACAAAGTAAAGCAACAGGTTTAAACTTTGACAATTTACCAATAGCGCATATCACACCCAGTGCCATTGCTAAGAATAATGAAGCAACAGCTAAACTGATAGTAATTAATGCACCTTGGCAAATTAAAGGAATATAGCCTTGCATTGATTATTCATTACTATTATAAATATTAAATTCAAAATATTTGTCATTGATTTTCTTGTAAGTACCATCAGCTAAAATGTCAGCTAGTGCTTTATTGAATGCTTCTCGAAGTTCATTATCTCCTTTACGGAATCCTAACCCTGTACCAACACCAAAATATTTTTGATCAACTAATGCTTTTCCAGCAAAAGAAAAATCCTTACCTTGCGGTTGTTTTAGAAAAGATTCGCTAGCTGTTACTTCATCTTGTAAGGCAGCATCTAAACGACCGGCAACAAGATCAGAAAAAACTTGTAGCTGATTTTGATAAGGTACAATGATAACACCATTAGGTCGCCAAATTTCATTAGCATAATATTCTTGAGTTGTACCTTGTTCAACGCCGACTCGTTTACCTTTTAATGATTCAACAGTTGGCAATAAATTTGCACTGGTTTTGGCAACCAATCGAGAATTGACAGCGAAAGTTGGATTTGAAAATGCAATTTGTTTTTCTCGTTTTTCAGTGATCGTAAATGATGATGAAATCATATCGATTTTACGAGATAACAGCGAAGGAACTAATGCATTAAAATCGGTCGTAGCAAAATTACATTTGATACTAATTCGATCACATAAAGCTTGAGTAAGTTCAATATTAAATCCTGTGATTTGACCATTAGCATCGATATAATCAAACGGTGCATAAGAAGTGTCTGAACCTATTTTAATTGAATCGGGTAATTTTGCATGTCCAGCTATAGGTAAGCATAATAAATTAATAATAAATAATGATTTTAATAGTCTGTTCATAATTAATTCTCTGTGAATGAATCAAGTGGATAATATAACGCTTTCTTAACAAATTAGATAATAAAAAAAAATTATAAATGTGAACAGTATTATTAGAATTGCAAAAGTACTTTTTGCAATTCTAATCTTTCTTGACTATAACTAATTATTACAAATGACACCAAACATTAGAGTTTAATCGGTTTAATACCCCAAATATCTTGGGCATATTCCTGAATAGTTCTGTCAGATGAAAATTTACCCATATTAGCAATATTAAATGCTGTTTTACGGAACCACTGATTCGGATCGCGATAAACTTCATCAACTCTTTTTTGCGCTTGGTAGTAAGATTCGAAGTCTGCCAAATTCTGGTAATGGTCGCCAAAATTAGCAATAGCGTCAAATAATCCTCGATAACGTTCTGGGTTCAAAGGGCTAAAGTAACCTGTCGCGATTTGCGTTAAAGCTTGATTAATACGCGGATCTTTTTCATAGTAATCACGTGGATTATAAGTTTGACGAAGCTCTTCAACTTCTTTAGCGTTATGACCGAAAATAAAAATATTATCATCACCCACACTCTCTTTAATCTCAACATTAGCACCATCTAGTGTACCAATAATTAATGATCCATTAAGGGCGAACTTCATATTACTGGTTCCCGACGCTTCAAAACCTGCTAAAGAGATTTGTTCAGAGAGATCGGCTGCTGGGATCATAATTTCAGCAAGACTGACACTATAATTTGGCACAAAGATCACCTTGAGCTTACCATTAATCCGCTTATCGTTATTAATAACTGTTGCTACTTCATTAATTAATTGAATCGTCTGTTTAGCTAATTTGTAAGCACTTGCTGCTTTACCCGCAAAAAAGACCACTCTCGGTACCCAATCTGCATCAGGATTAGCTAAAATTTCATTATAACGAACGATAGTATGTAATAAATTCAAACTTTGACGTTTATATTCGTGGATACGTTTTATTTGCATATCAAAAAGTGAACTTGGATGAATCACTATATCGAGTTCTTCAGCGATATATTTAGCCAATCGCTCTTTATTCGCTTTTTTAACATCTTGTAACTCTTTTAGGAACAGTGGAACATCAATTTGCTCATTTAATTCAGTGAGTAAATTTAAATTAGTTCGCCAATTTTTACTTAAATATTTATCTAATAAATCAGCTAAATTAGGATTAGCCACACCGACCCAACGTCTAGGGGTGATGCCATTAGTCTTATTACAGAATTTTTCAGGATATAATCTTGCGAAATCAGCAAATAGTGATTTAACCATTAGATCTGAATGAAGTTGTGATACTCCGTTAACTTTATGACTCGCGATAACTGCAAGCCAAGCCATACGTATTCGGCGACCATTATTTTCATCAATTATTGATACACGAGTGAGTAGTTCATTATCATTCGGAGCCAGTTTTTTGACTTCTTCTAAAAATGCATAGTTAATTTTAAAAATAATTTGGAGGTGATATGGCAATACTTTACTCATCATGTCAACAGACCATGTTTCTAACGATTCACTCATAAGCGTATGGTTAGTATAAGAAAATATTTGTTTAGCCATTTGCCATGCATTATCAAATGAATATTGATAATGTTCAGTTAATATTCGGATAAACTCCGGAATAGCCAAAACAGGGTGAGTATCATTTAAATGGATAGCGACCTTTTCAACTAAATCATCAACGGTTCCATAAATTGAATGGTGTCTACTAATAATATCTTGCATCGTGGCCGAAACTAAAAAATATTCTTGCGATAAACGTAACGCTTTACCATGCATAGTTGAATCATCAGGATAAAGTACAAATGATACATTTTCAGAAAGTGATTTATCTTGAACCGCCGCAAAGTAATCACCTTGATTAAACTTGGCAAGATCAAATTCATCAATAGCCTTAGCAGACCATAATCGTAAGGTATTAGTGACATCATTATCATAACCGGGAATAATTTGATCATAAGCATAAGCCAATACTTTTTCAGTATCTAACCAACGAGTAATATCCCCTTCTTGCTGAACGCGTCCACCAAATTCAACTTTATATTCAATATTATGACGGTAAAACTCCCAAGCATCACCATGTTTTAACCAATTATCAGGAACTTCAACTTGCTCATTATTGACTATGGTTTGCTTAAACATTCCATATTCATAACGTAAGCCATATCCCCATCCCGGATAACCTAATGTTGCCAGTGAATCCAAAAAGCACGCTGCTAAACGACCTAAACCTCCGTTACCTAACCCCGGATCATCTTCTGCTGCACATAGATCTTCTAAATCAAGACCTAACTCTTGTAAGGCTTCTTTAACTTCAGAATAGATACCATTTGAAATCATGGAATTTGAAAGTGTTCGTCCAATTAGAAATTCCATAGAAAGATAATAAACTTTTTTGCTATCTTGATAAGAGTTTGATCTTACCGTTCTTAACCAATCTTCTACCATTCTGTCTCTAACGGTCAATATAACAGCATTTAACCAGTCATGCTTATCTGCCATAGCCGGATGCCGACCTATAGCAAAAAGCAGTTTATAAATAATTGATTGTTTGATTTTTTTGACTGTAACGACAGGTGAAACATAATCAAAATTAGTAGCTAATGCCATTTAATATTCTCCCTATAATTTACGCGATATAGCATAGTAAAGCTGTTGATACTTCCTCGCTGAATCTTGCCAACTAAATTGTTGGCTCATAGCTCGTCGTTGCAATGATCGCCATACTTGTTGTGTTTGCCATAATTGAAAAGCACGATTGACTGCGTAACGTAGCCCATCTTCATTACAATCAATAAATGAAAAACCGGTTGAGATTTTTTTATCTAAATTTTCGTCAGTACTATCGATTACAGTATCAGCAAGTCCACCGGTTCGACGGACTAAAGGTAATGTGCCATATTTAAGGGCATATAACTGTGTTAAACCACAAGGTTCAAAACGACTAGGCATCATAAAAACATCTGCACCAGCAATAATACGATGTGATAGCTCTTCGTTATAACCAAAATAAACAGCTATCTTATTTGAATACTGAGGATTATTAACAAATTCGGAAAATGCTTGTTGCAGTTTATTGTCGCCACTTCCCAATAAGATAAATTGCCCTCCTCTATCCAAAATCTCCGGCAGTAAAGATAAAATTAAATCTAATCCTTTTTGTTCGGTTAGGCGAGAAATGACACAAAACAACGGCCCATTACTTTCAACATCTAAATTAAATTCTCTCTGTAATTCATATTTATCCGTTTTTTTAATGTCCAATTTACGTTTGCTGTATCTGGCTGCTATTAAACTATCACTGGTCGGATTCCAGACCTCATCATCAATACCATTTAAAATCCCACTTAAGCGACGCTGTTCGCTTCGGGTTTTTAATAATCCTTCAAAACCATTACCAAGCTCCGGTGTGGTAATTTCTTTCGCATAAGTCGGACTGACTGCTGTTATATGATCAGCGTAAAAAAGGCCTGCTTTTAAATAGGAAATTTGCCCATGATATTCAAGTCCATTAACATTGAAGTAGGACTCAGGAATTTGAATTTGTGATAAATGATAACGATTAAAGCTTCCGTGATAAGCTAAATTATGAATCGTAAATACAGATTTAGCATGATGACTTGACTGTTTTAAGTTTAGGTAGGCACACGTTAACCCCGCATGCCAATCATGACAATGCAACAAATCTGGTTGCCAAAAATAGTCTAATCCACAAGCAAGTTCACTGGCAATCCAGCCTAGTAAGGCAAATCGTAGATAGTTATCGCTATAATCATTTTGATTTGCATCATGATAAGGACTGCCCGGTCTATCATATAAATGTGGTGCATCAATTATATAAACACCTATATCTTCAAAATAGCCGAAGAGTAGCGTTACATGTCCAGCATAAGTATCTACATTTTTTACTATATTGGTATTTTTAATTCCAGCTTTGATTGCAGGAAAGCCGGGTATTAAAACACGAACTTGATCACCTAATTTAATTTGTGCTTTAGGTAAAGCTCCGGTTACATCCGCAAGCCCGCCTGTTTTGAGTAAAGGGTAGAATTCTGCACAAACATGTAATATTTTCTTCATTCTCTTTCCTTATGGTTGAACAATACCTAATTTACGAAGCATTTCACGAGTAACTAAAGTTATACCAGATTCACTACGATAAAAACGCTTTGCGTCTTCTTCTGGATTTTCACCGATGATCATCCCTTCTGGAATATGACAAGCTCGATCCAGAATACAACGTCGTAATCGACAGCGTAACTTAATAATGCAATCTGGTGAAATAATAGAAGAATCAATCGTACAAAATGAATCAATTCTAACTCTAGAAAACAAAATTGAATTAACAATCATTGATCCCGTTATAATTGAACCCGCACCAACCAATGAATTCATGGTCATGCCCTGCCCACCGTCAAGATTTTGTACAAATTTTGCCGGTGGTAATGGATCAGTATAAGTTCGAATCGGCCAGTAAGGATCATAAATATCCAATTCCGGCATGACTGAAGCTAAATCTAAATTGGCTCGCCAGTAAGCATCAACCGTTCCTACATCTCGCCAATAAGGTGGTGCTGACGTATCAGAAGTAACACAAGAACGGGTAAATGGATGAGCCCACACCACACCTTGTCCTACCCCTTTTGGAATAATGTCATGACCAAAATCATGTGTGGAATGAGTATCATTATGATCATCTTCCAGCATTTTGACTAGATAATCGGTATTAAAAATATAGATCCCCATACTGGCTAACGCATGGTCAGGATCATTCGGCATAGCAGCTGGATGTTCTGGTTTTTCTTGAAATTCGATAATTTTTTCGGATTTATCTACCGCCATTACACCTAAACTAGTTGCATCTTTTAATGGGACTTTGATACATCCTACTGAACATTTGGCTCCTTTTTTAACATGATCAAGTAACATTTTGGAGTAATCCATTTTATATATATGATCACCGGCTAAAATGACAATATAATTAGCCCGATAGCGAAGGATGATATCTAAGTTTTGATAAACTGCATCGGCAGTACTGACATACCAATTACTACTTTCTACCTGCTGTTGTGCAGGTAGCAGATCAACAAATTCATTCATTTCTTCATTAAAAAATGACCAACCACGTTGAATATGTTGAATAAGCGAATGTGATTGATATTGTGTTAATACACCAATACGACGAATTCCCGAATTTATGCAATTAGATAAAGGGAAATCAATGATTCTAAACTTGCCACCAAAGTGTACCGCTGGTTTAGCCCGTTTAGAGGTCAGATCTTTTAATCGTGAACCTCGTCCGCCAGCTAAAATTAGAGCTATTGCTTGGTTTGGTAGCTCTTTAGCTAACATAACATCTTGATCCAATGGATTATCCATATAGTCTCCCCCCTTATTCCTGCAAAATTAAAATTGAAACTGCGTGCGCATTGATGTTCCAGTTATGAGTATCTATTTGTTGTTGCTCTATTTGACCTAAGATACATTTTTTTATTATGCCTGGAGCGCAAAAACTTTGTTGTTCATCTGATACATTAATTACGATAAGCCACTTATTTGATAACTCAATTTGTAAAATTTTGGGCGCTATCTGTTGCCAATCAGAAACCGACATTAAATTCCCCTGTTGGTTTAACCAACGGACATCATAACTGGTTTGGTTTTGTGTGTTATCTTGCCACCAGTGATGATGATTTAATGCAACGATCTGTTTTCTAATTTGAATGACACTTTTAACATAATTAAAGAGATCTTTATTATTGTCTTTTATAAACGTCCAATTTAACCATGTCAATTCATTATCCTGACAATAACCATTATTGTTACCCTGTTGACTATTACCCCATTCATCGCCAGCAAGTAACATTGGCGTACCTTGTGATAATAGTAGCGTTGCTAACAAACTTTTTTGTATGATTAGACGTTTTTGCAAAATGTCAGGACTGTCGGTAGCCCCTTCTACGCCAAAATTATTACTCCAATTCTGATTATTACCGTCATTATTATTTTCACAATTAGCTAGATTATGTTTCTGATCAAAACTCACAAGATCATTCATGGTAAAACCATCATGACAAGTAATATAATTAATAGAGCTAGCTGGCGTACGCCCTTGCTTTTCAAATAGCATACTCGATGCGGCAAAACGTTGGGCAAATTCGCCTAGTGATATATCTTGATAAAGCCAAAAACGACGCATCGTATCACGGTATTTATCATTCCATTCAGCAAATGGATAAGGAAAGTTCCCAAGTTGATAACCGCCTTGACCTATATCCCATGGTTCAGCGATGAGTTTTATTTTTTGTAGGATCGGATCTTGTTGAATCGCAATAAATAAAGGAGAGGTTGAATTAAATTCTGGCGTTCGACCTAATAGTGTTCCCAAATCAAATCTAAAACCGTCAATATGGCAAGTACAAACCCAATAACGTAAACAGTCCATTACCCATTGAATGACTTTCGGATGAGTTAATTTTAGGGAATTACCACATCCAGTCCAATTAATTAAATGATCTTGTTCATCATGCCAATAATAGTTATGAGGATCTATACCTTTCAAACTTAACGTTGGCCCACTAGCATCAAGTTCAGCGGTGTGATTAAATACCACATCCAAAATAACTTCAATACCGGCTTTATGTAGTGCTTTTACCATATCTTGAAACTCAGATAATGGTGTAGTATTGGGTCTTTTTGACCAATATTTTGTTTCCACAGCAAATGGAGCAATAACGTTATAACCCCAATAATTATGCAGTTTTAATTGTTGTAATCTTGGTTCATCAAGATGAAATTGAACCGGAAGTAATTCAATAGTGGTGATCCCTAACTCAGTTAAGTAATCAATCATGATAGGATGAGATAATCCAGCATAGGTTCCGCGTAGTTGCTCAGGGATATTCGGATGTAATTTTGTTAATCCTTTAACATGAGCTTCATAAATAATTGTTTTTGACCATGGAATATTAATTGGATAATCATCGCCCCAATCATAATTATCATCAATCACAACACTCCAAAATTGACCGTCGATAACTTCTATCGCTTTTGCATAGGGATCAAGTAATAACAACTGATTGTCATTAATTCGATAACAATAAAGCGTTCCAGTTTTAATATTTTCAATACAAGTAAACCAGACTTCACCTATTTTTTCATTGATAGGAATAGTAGTAACTGAACCATTATTGAGCAGACATAATTCCACTTTGAATGCCGATGCAGAAAATAGTGTAAAACTAACACTATTATTCTTAGCATGATAACAACTTCCCATCGGCAAATAATTCATATTATGTCCTAGTTAAATACAAAGTGGCTAACGGCGGTACCGTTAGTTCCAATGAATACGGTTTCCCATGGCTAGGGATTTTCTTTGCAGTAATAGAGCCTAAATTACCCACATTACTACCGCCATAATAGTTTGAATCCGTATTTAAAATTTCTTGATATTTACCGGATTCGGATATACCAATTTGATAATTATAGCGAATAACTGGCGTAAAATTAGTGATCACAACTATTTTTTTTCCTTGGCGATCTACCCGTTCAAAAACAAATATAGAATTTTGATTATCATCAACCACTAACCAGTTAAATCCAGCTGGTTGATAATCAAGTTCATACAAAGGGGGATTGTGCTGATAGAGTTTATTTAAGTTTTTTACTAACTGCAAAACCCCTTGATGTAAATTATCTTTCTCTTCAGTTAATAAAAACCAATCTAATTTACTATCATGATTCCACTCATTCCACTGTGCAAACTCGCTCCCCATAAAGAGTAATTTTTTACCCGGATAAGCCCACATGAAAGCATAATAAGCGCGTAAATTAGCAAATTTTTGCCAAGTATCCCCCGACATTTTATTTAAAATTGAACATTTACCATACACCACTTCATCATGAGATAAAGGTAAAATGTAATTTTCACTATAGGCATAAAATAAGCCAAAAGTGATCAGTTGATGATGATATTTGCGATAGATTGGATCGAGTTTTAAAAAATTTAAGGTATCATGCATCCAACCCATATTCCATTTATAATGAAAACCCAATCCATTATTTTCCGGTGGTTTTGTGACATAAGGATAATCAGTGGACTCTTCGGCAATAGTAATACAACCCGGATAATATTTACCAATATCATGATTGACTTCCTGTAAAAAAGAGATTGCTTCTAGATTTTCACGCCCACCATATTTATTAGGGATCCAGTTACCATCAGGGCGACTATAATCACGATAGATCATTGAAGCCACGGCATCAAATCGAAAACCATCGACACCATAAACATCAAGCCAATAAAGGGCATTGCTGATTAAATAATTTCTTACTTCAAAACGGCTATAATTATAAATAAGCGTGTTCCAATCTCGATGCACACCCTCTTTGGGATCAGGATATTCATAGAGTGTAGTGCCGTCAAATTGACGTAAACCATGTTCATCTTCAGGAAAATGTCCTGGCACCCAATCTAATATAATATGAATATCTTGATCACGAGCTGCTTGTAAAAAGTAAGCAAAATCATCCGGAGATCCAAAACGACTGGTTGGTGAAAACAGACCAATTGGTTGATATCCCCAAGAGCCATCAAAGGGATGTTCCATTACCGGTAATAACTCCAGATGAGTAAACCCCATTTCTTTAACATAAGGTAAGAGTTCATCGGCTAATTCACGATAGGTCAACCATGAATTATCCTTATGCCGTTTCCATGAACCTAAATGCACTTCATAAATAGCTATGGGTTTATCAAATTGATTACCTTCTTTGAAGGTTTTATCGCAAATTGGTGACTTAGGAAAGTTTTCTACGCGTGAGGCAGTATTAGGTCGAATTTCGGTACCAAAGGCATAAGGATCGGCCTTTAATACCACGGCATTTTGACTGGTAATAAGTTCGTATTTATAGAGTTGACCAACTTTAATTTGTGGAATAAATAGTTCCCAAACACCTGTTTCTTGGCGTAATCGCATTGGATGTTGCCTACCGTCCCAGAAATTAAAATCACCTACAACCGAAACGCGTTTGGCATTAGGCGCCCAGACTGCAAAAATCACGCCTTGTGTATCACCTATTTTAACCGGGTGAGATCCCAATTTTTCATAGGCTCGTAAATGTTTACCTTGCTTTAATAACCAAACATCTAGCTCTTGTAACCAAAACCAAAAACTGTAAGGGTCATCACGCACTTCATGATAATCACCCCAATAAATATCTAATTGATAAGCAAATTTCTGTTTTTTATTGGGTAGTTTGCCGACAAAAAAACCTGTTTTATCAATTTGAGATAATTCAATAATGGGTTGAGAAGGATATTTGTTTAATAGAACAATACGAGTAGCATTAGGAATAAAAACCCTAACTTCAAGAGATGAACCACATTGATGCATGCCCAAAATTGAGAAAGGATCATTACATTGACCATTGATAAGCCGTTTGATCTCCTGAGTGAAAGAGTATTGCATATAAATTCCCTATTATATTGAAATAAAGCAAATTTCACTGGCAAGATTTATTATTCTATTTCTGAATGCAAGTTACTATTCTAAAGATTAAAATAATACTTATTATTGTTTAAAAAATAGCACAAAAAAACGGTCGCTTAATAATCAAAAAGTGCTAATAAAACGTTAATTTTAATAGAGCTAGCAATTAAATTGATTAATGGCGAAATAGCATAAAATTCGCCTGTTTTTTGTACGAAAATTAAATATCTTTTTCTTTAATTTAAACCAAGATAATTAAGTTATCAAATTCATTGATTAGCTTGGTGTTCAATCTGAACTACATTAGCCATATTTAGAACACAATAGTAATAAATTATTTAGCTAATAACTAATTAATATCACATACTTTGCAATAAATTCAACTATATCTACCGCTTTTTTGATATTTAGGCTTGATAACGGTATGATATTTGGTGATGTTACTTTGCGTTTTAGCCTGCTTACTATGGAGTTCTCATGATTGATTATGATGCTTTCCCTGAACAACGACAATCCTTTATTCAACAACTACTTAGCCAAAAAGGTCGTGTGGTAAGTGCTGATTTAGTAGGATTGTTAGGTGTTTCAGAGCATACCATTCGACGCGATTTGCAAAAACTGGCGCGTGACGGTATATGTAAGCGAGTTTATGGGGGGGCAGTGAGTCAACTCAAGCAATCTGCAACGTTTGAAACTAGAATGACACAAAGTGTAGCTGAAAAATCAACCGTTGCCAAAAGATGTGCGCAACTAATAAAAGCAAATTCTTGTATTTTTATTGATGCTGGTTCGACCTATTTGGCAATGGCTAGTTATATACCGCAAGATATGGAATTAACCATTGTCACGAATTCCCCGCAAATTGGCTCTTTACTCAGTAGCCGCACTCATGGTGAAGTGATTTTATTAGGTGGTAAAATCAATCCACAAACAGGTAGTACTATGGGTAGTGACACGGTAAATCAAATACGTAACATGGTCTTTGATCAGACCTTTATTGGTGTTTGCGGGCTTGATCCTCAAGCCGGTCTAAGTGCAGTGTATTATGAAGATGCGTGTTTTAAAAAAGAAGTCATTGCTCAAAGTAATGAAGTGATTGCTGCTGTCATTGCAGATAAAATGTTGCAAGTTGCGCGCTATAAAGTCGCAACTTGTGAAGATATAGATATCATAGTAGTTAGTCAGGAGACCAAAATTCAAGGCTTTGAAAATGCAAACTTACACATTGAGGTAGTTTGATAACGCCAATTTATCGCTAATTGCATTGATCTCTATTTAGCTTGTAATGCAAGCATCTGTTCAATCGTTGTCATTACCGCATTATCATCATTATATCCCGTGATAAAATTGGCAACTGCTTTGGTTTCTTCAAAGGCATTTCTCATTGCAAAACTATATTGAGCTTGTTCAAGCAACTCTACATCATTTAAACCATCACCAAATGCCATAGTTTCATGGTAAGTTACACCAAGGAGTTGTTGTAATTTGTTAATGGTATTGCCTTTATGCACATCAAAATCTGTAATATCAATCCATGTAGCTTCTGAAACTACAATATAGACTTCTTTTTCATAATCGTTTAAATGAGTTCGTGTTTGCGGGCATTGACCTGTTTCATCATATACGGTGATTTTAATAAAATCGTCTGTAATGGTATGAAGATCATTCACTTCAATAATATTGGCATAAGATCCGCGAACTTTTGCTTTAAGCCTGTCGGGCAAATTAGATTTGATGATCGCTCCGTTTGCTGTACAAGCAATAATGACATGATCTGAACTTGCATGTTCTAGCGTTTTTATAATACGCTGACCTAATGCATTATTAATAAAAGAGCGATAAATAAACTCTCCATTAAATTTAATCGTGGTTGCGCTGTCACCAACAATCCAGATCTTTTCGCTATATTGACCAAATAACTCTTCAACTCGATCACACTGTTTACCCGTACAAGCTGCAAAATGAACACCTTGCTTAAGCATAAGTTCATACACTTGAGCAAATAATTGTCTGTCATAATCACCTTGATTGTTTAAAAACGAACCATCTAAATCAGTAATAATTAATTTAATCATTATGTTACCTCTTAAAAATAAGTGAAACCTCATAATGCAATATTATGCTCGTTTATATAATATTATGCAATATTTAGATAGATTAAATGCATATTTAAATGGTTGCTAACTGAATGGTTATTTAATTTATCACGATAAAAAATCATCAAAAAACCCCAAGGGCTTTGTATCTTAAGGCGCTATTGTTCAAAAAATAAGGACTTTTAATTATCAAACCAAACATCTATTAACCGTAATAGATGTTTGAGATCTATTAATGTCATTGTTAGGAAGATAATTGAATTTAAATAAGATGAATGATGAATTTTGATTAGCATCAACCTACACTTTTTGCTGATCTCTTTTACAGGGTAAATACCGGGCATAAATAACTAATTTATAGCCAACTTAATTTTGTTACATATTTAACAGAACAGTAAAACAAAATTTGTATCAATAATAATATTAAATTAAACTGTCATGCGTGGTTATTATACTGTCAACGAAATTAAGGAGAATTTTCTATATGTCTGACAAACCTAAGATGTCTACCAAAAGAAAAATTTTAATCGCCGTCGGTGTTATATTTGTTATTTTGGCCTTTGTAAGTACCAACAATGATCAAAATGACCCTTTAGCATCACTTGAATATCCCCAAAATCAAGCCGCAATAGTTGAAGCTTCTAAAACAGCTATGGAAAAAGCTAAAAAAGCTGAAAATGATATGCAAAAAGGTAGTGCGCTCAATGAAAGAAATAAAACTATTTGTGCTAATCTTGGTTCGCTCTCGGTTGATAACTGGGTCGGTATTATTTCTAAAATAGATTCTAATTCAGACGGTTTTGGAGTATTAGAAATTCAAATAGCTAAAAATATTTTTGTTAAGACATGGAATAATTCACTTTCTGACTCATTTCACGATACTCTGATCAAGCCTTCAACGACACTCTTTGAAACTGTATCAAATTTAAAGAAAGGTCAAAAAGTAAAATTTTCGGGTAACCTATTTAAAGATAGCAGTACTTGCATTGTTGAAGCTAGCTTAAGTTTAGACGGCAAGCTAAAGGAGCCTGAATATATCTTTAAGTTTTCTCAAGTTACACCTATTAAAGATTAATTACCTTTAAACACAATAAAAAAGTATCTTTAATCACAATAAAAAAGTATCTTTAATCACAATAAAAAAGTATCTTTAATCACAATAAAAAAAGCCTGAAAACGTTCTATTTTCAGGCTTTTTGTTTAACAAACGCTATGGGGTTTGACTTATCAAACCCACATCAATATTACTGTTTAGCAACAATTTGATTATCGTCTAACTCCAGCATAACTGGTTTACCCGGTATTAAAGCACCAGATAAAATTTGTTGTGCTAAAGGATTTTCGATTTCGTGTTGTATTGCTCTTTTTAGTGGTCTTGCACCATAAATTGGGTCAAAACCAACTTCAGCAAGATGTTCAAGCGCAGCATCTGAAATCGATACAGTATAACCATGTTCTGCAAGACGTTTTTCAACTCGTTGTAACTGAATTTTAGCAATCGCTTTGATATTGTCTCGTCCTAACGGATGGAATACGACAGTTTCATCAATTCGGTTGATAAATTCAGGTCTGAAGTGTTGTGAAACCACTGTCATGACTAATGATTTCATTTCATTATAAGTTAAATCAACTTTACCTTGAATTAAATCTGAACCCAAGTTCGAAGTCATAATAATAACCGTATTTCTGAAATCAACAGTTCGACCTTGACCGTCAGTTAATCGTCCATCGTCAAGCACTTGTAGAAGGATATTAAATACATCCGGATGTGCTTTTTCAACTTCATCAAGTAAGACTACAGAATAAGGACGACGTCTTACTGCTTCAGTTAAATAACCCCCTTCTTCATAACCAACATATCCCGGAGGCGCACCGATTAATCGAGCAACCGAGTGTTTTTCCATAAATTCTGACATATCAATACGAATCATGGCATCTTCGCTATCAAACATAAAATTAGCCAGTGATTTACACAATTCAGTTTTACCAACACCAGTTGGACCTAAGAATAGGAATGAGCCAATTGGTTTATTTGGATCTGAAAGTCCGGCTCGACTACGACGAATCGCATTTGCCACCGCAACAACGGCTTCATCTTGTCCGATAACACGTTGATGTAATGACTCTTCCATATGTAATAATTTCTCTTTTTCCCCTTCGAGCATTTTCGAAACAGGAATACCGGTTGCTTTAGAAAGGACTTCGGCAATCTCTTCATCGGTTACTTTATTACGCAGTAACTTCATGGTTTTACCTTCAAGCTGAGTAGCTTGCGCTAACTGTTTTTCCAGCTCTGGAATACGACCATACTGTAATTCAGACATCTTATTTAAATCGCCCGCACGACGAGCTTGTTCTATTTCAATGCGCGCCTTATCTAAATCCGCTTTAATATGCTGAGTGCCGGATACTGCTGCTTTTTCAGATTTCCACTCTTCATTAAGTGAAGCAAACTCTTTCTCTTTTTCATCCAGCTCATTATTTAGCATTTCTAAACGTTTTTTACTGGCATCATCAGACTCTTTTTTCAACGCTTGTTGTTCCAATTTTAATTGGATAATTCGACGTTCTAAGCGATCTAAAGACTCTGGTTTTGAATCCATTTGCATACGAATACTTGATGCCGCTTCGTCAATTAAATCGATCGCTTTATCTGGTAACATACGATCGGAAATATAACGATGCGATAAAGTTGCCGCAGCAACTATTGCCGGATCAGTAATTTGTACATGGTGGTGGATCTCATAACGCTCTTTAAGTCCACGTAAAATAGCAATGGTATCTTCAACAGTTGGTTCAGCAACATAAACTTTTTGGAATCGGCGTTCTAATGCTGCATCTTTTTCAATATATTGACGGTATTCATCAAGGGTAGTAGCCCCAACACAGTGTAACTCTCCACGAGCCAATGCGGGTTTTAACATATTACCGGCATCCATAGCACCATCGCTTTTACCTGCACCAACCATGGTATGAATTTCATCAATAAATAGAATGATTCGGCCTTCTTCTTTGGCTAAATCTTTTAATACTGCTTTTAAACGCTCTTCGAATTCACCACGATATTTTGCCCCCGCAATCAAAGCCCCCATATCTAATGATAAAACGCGTTTATTACGTAATCCTTCTGGTACTTCACCATTAACGATTCGTTGAGCTAATCCTTCAACAATCGCTGTTTTACCTACACCCGGTTCACCAATTAACACTGGATTGTTTTTAGTACGGCGTTGTAAAACTTGTACAGTACGACGGATCTCTTCATCACGACCAATAACAGGATCTAACTTACCTTGTTCAGCTCGTTCAGTTAAATCAATGGTATATTTTTTTAATGCATCTCGTTGATCTTCTGCATTGGCATCATTCACGTTATCACTCCCTCTTACTTGATTGACAGCTTGGGTAAAACGCGCTGTGGTTACACCCGCTTTTTTCAATAGTTCACCTAACGCACCCTTTTCTTCAAGTGCCGCTAAAATAAATAACTCAGACGAAATATAACTATCATTATTCTTTTGTGCTAATTTGTCGCACAAATTCATAATACGAACAAAATGTTGAGAAGGAATAACTTCACCACCGATCCCTTCAACTTGTGGTAATTTGTTAATTGCCTGTGTTAATTCTTGTTGTAATAAAGGCAAATTAGCACCAGAACTGGTCAGTAGGGGTTTAATGCTACTGGCTTCTTGCGCTAACATAGCTGCAAGGACATGTTCAGGTTCAATATATTGATTATCTTTGCCAAGAGCCATTGACTGAGCATCAGCCAATGCTTGTTGAAATTTATTTGTAAGTCGGTCTAACCGCATATTAATATCTCCTTAGCAATAAATTTGGCTAAAATGTATTAAAAACACTTAAACCATTTGCATGGTTACTAAATAAGTGTAGAAGGATAAATTTCAAGTGCTTGTCAACAAATTTTTTTGATTTGATTTAGTATCATGAATATCAATCAATTTTTATCACTTAACAAAGGTTATGGCAATATCCAAAAAAATCACCCTAACCTTAAAAATCCGCTGACAATGCCAGCGGAAACAAGTAAATAATGATTTAGAAATCATAATGTAATTTCGCCCAAACAACTCGACCAGGTTCGGCTATTTGTTGATTTGCCGTATAACCAAAGGTCGCTACACCACCACGGTTCAGGTGTTCAACATAGTATTTATTGAATAAGTTATCAACACCGGCTGATAACCGAAATTGCTTTGTAATAGTGTATTCGCCATTTAGTGAAAAAATGCCGAATCCTTTACTACTAGCAAAATCTTTGCCAATAACATTGCCTTGATCTTTAGCAATACGATGTTGGGAGTTAACCAATCGCCACAAGCCACCAATAGACCAACTATCAGCATGATAATGTAAACCCAATTTCAATTCTAACGGTGGAATTTGTGGTAATGGTTTATGATTATCACGATTTTTAGCCCAAGAATAATTAAGTGCCATATCTGTCATAATATTGGAAGTGATATGATAGTTAACATTCAATTCACTACCCAATGTTCTGGCATCAACATTATTTACATTGTTGAATTTACCTAAAGTAGTATAAAGAATATAGTCATTCACCCAACCAACATAACCTGACAATTGCACATTTAATGTGTCAGTTTTATAAATGACTCCGGCATCGAGTTGTGTTGTTTTTTCTGGATTAAGTTTTTTGAACATCTGCACTTTATTACTGGCACTAAATAATTCCCAATAATCCGGGAAGCGACTAGTATAACCAAGCCCGGTATATACCGTTGCCGCATAATCAGTAAGATCATGCTCATAACGCATAAAACCACCCGGTAATACTTTATGCCGACTCTGATTTAATTGCGTAGCATCAGCACTATAACGATCAACTCGCATACCAGAAATAATGGTATCCACATCAGATAAATAAAGGTTTAACTCACTAAATAACCCATAATTAGAAATTTTAGAATCTTTCTGCCAATTATGAGTAGTTAACATATTTCGCCGAGTTTTGCTTTTGTGGGTATCTTGACGGCCATCTATCCCTAATTGTAATTTGAAGATATCACTTGATTGCCAGGTAGTATTAATCCTTCCGCCAACTGTTTTTCTGGAAGGATTCGATTCCATTTTATGCATACTAACCGGACGTAAATGGAAGTTATCCATCATATGATCGATATAATTATAGTAGACCTGACCTTCAAGCTTAGCTAAAAATTCAGTAATATTAGCTTGTTCAAAGCGCATCCCTAAAGATTCACGTAAAAATCGTGAACCATCCATACCCCGATCGGCATAACTGGCTTTACCATTACCTTTACCTGCGGTCACTTCTAACGCAGTGTCTTTATTGGGAGTAAAACCCAGAGAGATATCTGTATTCCAACGACGCCATTTAGAATGTACTCGATCATTGTTACCATCATGATAATCGTTGGCTTTAGCATGGTTACCAATCAATCTAATATAGCCATCCTCATTACCGAAAGCGCCATCAAAACTCTGATCGAAACGACTATCTGTACCCGCTAACAAATCACCACGCATAAAACCATCAACTTTTGAAAAGTGCAAAATATCCCGTTCAAATAAGATAGTGGCAGCCGATCCCATTGGCCCCCAAATGACAGTTTCAGGGCCTTTTATCACAGTAATTCGATCGTAAGTTTCGGGTGAAATATATGAGGTTGGCGTATCCATTCTACCGCCACAGCCACCTAAAATAGTCCCTCCATTAGTCAAGATATTAAGCCTTGAACCAAACATGCCACGAAAAACAGGATCACCATTAGATCCACCTTTACGCATCAGCGAAAATCCTGGAATCGTTTTTAAATAATCAGCCCCGTCACTAGCTGGTATCGGTTGTCTTGGTTTTTTAGGATCTGTTATTACAATCAGTGGTGCTGATTGTTCAACCATAGTCACAATCATTGTATCTTGTGGTGT
The DNA here is from genome assembly GCF_001690195.1 of Gilliamella sp. wkB108. Classification (GTDB taxonomy): domain Bacteria; phylum Pseudomonadota; class Gammaproteobacteria; order Enterobacterales; family Orbaceae; genus Gilliamella; species Gilliamella apicola_L. The sequence goes on from NZ_LZGM01000021.1 coordinate 49,685, forward strand.
TGGATCAATATTCGGATCTTTTTGAGTTTCAGCATAAGCCAAATCACTCAAACTTAACGCAATAAATCCACTTAAATAGATTAATTTCATATTTTTTTTGTCAGTAATCATACCGACTCCTTTTATTTTTAAAGGCAAAAGTCCCACTTCATTAGTCGTTAATAACCATTGAATAAGATTGGCTGGTTATAAAAAGGCGCATAGCACCTTATTCCAACCTTTGTTATTTGGATTAGCTTAACTACTATTGAGCGCAAAAACGTAAATCTACAACTTAAAGCATCCGCTTTGTTATAGCGTATTTACGGTTAATTAATTACTTAAAGAGGCTTAAACCAAAGGCGGTGCGCGGATATGATGACTGTTAAAGCGATACACTTTAACAAATTCAGGCGAATGGTTTTTAACCAACGTGACTGAAATAAAGATTTTTACAATAGGTACATTGACATAAATTAACACCGGTACCTGCATAAATAGTTCACAATAATCACACATGCTTGTCCAACTATCTGGATTAGTTTTATGTTTAGCATGTGGTGATTGATGATTGGTTGAATGCGGCGCTGTCGATGCATCTAAGGTGGTTTGATGACAATGTGGTGTTGATAAATGTTGAGAATTTATCGAACTTGCTATTCTCGAAGCAAACGGAATAAGCGTTAGTAGCAAAATACTAACAATACCAAGATAACCTACTCTATTTATATGCTTCATCAGATTAAGATATCAGTTAGATAACCAGATGATAGTATAGTAGCGTAAAAATAATCAAATTTAAATGATAATCATTATCGTCTTAAATTAAGCAAGGGATTAAAGATGACAAATTACCTTTAATCCTCTATATTATGTGCTTTATTTTGTTAGCCAACCTAACCGTGGTTCGTAACCCATCCCACGTAAAAAAACTAGGAATAGTAGATGTTCAAAATTGCCAAAGAGTTCCAATTTGATGCTTGTCATATGTTAGACGGGCATAATCATAAATGCCATAACTTACATGGTCATACCTACCGATTAATCGTCGAAATTAGTGGAGAGCTGATCTGCAGTGGTTCAAGTGCCGACATGGTCATGGACTATGCTGATTTAAAAACCATCGTCAAACAACATATTATTGATCGGCTTGATCATGCTTATCTATATCATCAAAACAATACAAATGAATGCCATTTAGCCTCACTACTGCAAGAGATGCAGCGCAAAATTTTTGCCTTTCCTTGCCGTACTACCGCTGAAGGTATGAGTAAATATATCTTTGATTGTTTATCGCAATATATACCTGTCTCAAAGATCACTTTATGGGAAACACCAACTTCATACTGTGAGTATCAACGGAGTTAAAAATGAGTGAATTTCGTATTGTGGAAATCTTCGAATCTTTACAAGGCGAAGGTTATAACACGGGTATGCCGGCAATTTTTGTCCGCTTTGCCGGTTGCAATTTAAATTGTACTTGGTGTGATACCAATTTCCGCCAATTTACTCGTTTTACGCTTGACGAACTAATGACCAAAATTCAGGAATATAAAAGTAACAATATTATTATCACCGGTGGTGAGCCAACTATGGTTAAAAATTTATCGTTATTATTGAGACCATTAAAAGCTAAGGGTTATTTCATTGCTATGGAAAGCAATGGCTTAGGTAAAGTTGATCCGCTAATAGACTACCTTGCCATTAGCCCTAAATTTTGCTACCAATCACGTTATCAAAAAAGTCAACAAACCAAAGCAAACGAAGTACGTATTGTCGTTGAAGAGCATGACGATTTTATCCATTTTTGCCACAATATCGAAAAGCACATCCATGCACCGCGTTATTTTCTTTCTCCGTGTGAAAAAAATGGTGAGTTTAATATGCTTAAAACGATCGAGCTTTTAGGGGAAATCAACCATAAGCGAATAGATAACAAATGGCTACTGAGTTTGCAAACGCATAAATTAGCTAATATTGAATAATAAATTGATATCAAGAACGGATCATTATGCTAGTAAAATTATAATTAAATATTAACTTTTAAAAGGTTATTGTTATTATATGACGATAATTATCAATTTTAGTGGAATTGAATATGTTCCGTTTTTTTTCTTGTTTACTACTTCTGTTATTTATTACCTCAGCTAATGCTCAGCTAGCTAACGGTATTGTTTTTGAACATAAAGATTGGATTATTGTCTGCGAAAACACGCTTACTTGCCGCGCAGCGGGTTACAATAACCAAGATATGGGTATTGATGACAATCTCGCTGTTTCAATACTATTAGAACGAAAGGCTGGAGCTAATCAATCATTAGTAGGCTACGTTCAAACGAATATTGATGAAAAAGAAGTACCTAAAAACCAGCCATTTAACTTGTCAATCAACAACAAACAAATAGGATCTTTAGAGAAAGATAAAAATGGCCTATACAAATTGACACAAAAACAAGTTTCATCAATCATTCAAGCCTTAAAAAGTAATAACAGTATTGTTACTTTTCATCAAAATAACCACAAATGGGTGTTATCAAATGCTGGTTTTAATGCGGTCATGTTAAAAATGGATGAAGTGCAAGGTCGCGTTGGCACACTAGGTGCAATTATAAAAACAGGTAAAAAAAATGAATCACAGGTTTACCCGCCAATCCCTGCTCCTGTTATAAAAAAAATAGCAATGAATGAATCAGAACAAAGCAAAGAAATGACACTTGATGAAGTAATAGCGATATTCCCTGAATTTAAAGAGCACTATGAAAGAGCTGAGTGTGAATATTTTGATTTATCAAATGAAATTGAACCTGACCAAATGACTAATAACCCTCATCCGTTTCGACTCATTGAATTGGATAAACATAATGAGTTACTTGAAGCCATCTGTTGGTTAGCTGCATATAATACCGCTAATGCATATTGGGTGATCCCTAAAGCAACCACACCAAATGATAGTAATATACATTTTGTGACTAATATGGGCAGTTACTACAGTGAAGGAAATATACATGCCTCACATAAAGGTCGAGGTCTAGGTGATTGCTGGGAACAGACAAATTGGGTATGGAATGGTAACCAATTTATGCTCTCTGCCGAAAGTACAACTGGATTATGTCGAGGTTTTGCCGGTGGCGCATGGGATCTCCCTTATTTTGTAAGTGAAATAAAATAATTATCGCTTAGTTAACCGAGTTTGACATTTAATTTGACAGATATTAATGATATATCGGCACTTAGCTGTTGAATTCAGCCGTCAAAAAAAATGAAACGGTATAGACTCCTGAATATTTTTTACAATACTGGTATCATTTTATGTACAAACAAATCCTATTGTCACTTCCTTCGCTGTGGAATTTAGCCGTCAAGGAAAAATGAAACGGTATAGACTCCTGAATATTTTTTACAATACAGGCATCATGTTATAGACAAACAAATCCTGATATCGCTCTCTTCGCTGTTGAATTCAGGCGTTAAGAAAAAATAAAACGGTATAGACTCCTGAATATTTTTTACAATACAGGCATCGTTTTATAGACAAACAAATCCTGTTATTACTCTCTTCGCTGTTGAATTCAGGCATTAAGAAAAAATGAAATGGTATAGACTCCTGAATATTTTTTACAAAATAGGCATCATGTTATAGACAAATTCTGTTATTACTCCCTTCGCTGTTGAAATCAGTTTTTATATGATACTTAAACGTATAGTTAACCTGAAACATCTTTACCAATTGCAAATAATGTTTGCTTATTTAATGATTAAATAAATAGTGTAAAAATCGTCGGTATATATTATTTAGATTACTGATTTATATTGTAACTTTACCATAGCCGTAGGTATAATTATTACCGTAAATGTTAACAGGAAGAGTATATGATCCGTTTTGCTTGTTACTTTTTTTTAATTATATTTTCAATTACTGCTTTTGCCATGGAAGATTATTTCAGTTATAAAAACTGGGGGATGGTTTGTGATAATACCTTGACTTGCCGTGCTTATAGTTATATTGATGATGAAAACAGTGCAATCTTCTTAAAACGTTATGCAGGAGCAAATCAACCTATTATTGGATCTGTCTATTTAGAAGATCCCTCAATTTATGAGCAAATTACTTTATCAATTAACGATAAACCTACCGGAATAATCGAACCACAAGATGAACAACCCTATTCACTCACTGAGCAACAAACTCTAGCAATAATTGAAGCAATGAAAAAAAATGATAGCACGGTGACCTTTTATAATAGTCAGCAAACTTGGAATTTATCTGATGAAGGTTTTAATGCTGTTATGTTAAAAATGGATGAGCTGCAAGGTAGAGTTGGCACTATCGGCGCAGTGATAAGATCTGGTTCTAAAGATGAGTCAAATGTCTATCCACCTATATTTTTCCAAATAATTAATAAAAGTCCGGTGATCACTCCAGAACAGAGCCGTAATATAACTTTTAATGAGATAATAACCCTTTTCCCCGAATTCAAAAAACGTTATGAAAATAGCGAGGACGGCATAAATTGTAATGAATATATGCAGTCAAATGATCTTGATATCAGTTTTGAAGAAGGCGATTATCCTTTACCACGACTTATTAAGTTAGATAGCTACTACCATTTACTTGAAGTATTTTGTGTATATGATATGGATTCCCCTAATTTTGCTTACTGGGTGATACCTAATGCTATTAATCCGATTGATAGTAATATTCAACTGGTGACTAAAAAAGGGACATCTTACAAAAACGGTACGATCGACTCAAGCATAATAGAAAATCAAAATAATTGCGCTATTAACCAAACTTGGACATGGTCTAAAAATCAATTTATATTGAGCTTTAGTGGCATAAATCCCCCTTGTAACAGAACAAAAGTCGATCCAGCATGGTATTTAGCTACTTGGGTTACTGCGATTAAATAACAGACATTAATAGGGACTAATTGCAAAGCACATTAAACATTCATTGCTTAACTATCTGATTATTTAAAATAAGCAATCATGATCTGATTTCATAAATTTAAAAGTTGCAACATTTATATCGGAGCTATATATTTGGCGGATAATATTTAATCAGATAATTTTTTTGTGGATGATAAACGGATGCGTTCTTATATTTATCTCTTTTTTATACTATTTTCAGGGCTTGCTTTGGCACAAGATAATACTTTTCAACAAGACGATTTTTTCCAATATAAAGATTGGGCGGTGGCTTGTGATAATACTTTAACCTGTCGTGCTGTTGGCTCTTATGATCAGGGAAAAAACGGTAATGTTTATGCGCGCATGGCATTATTATTAGAACGTAAAGCAGGTGCGAATAAACCGCTTAGTGGCCAAGTTAAAATAGACGATCAGATGCCTGGTGAAACGCTACTTAGCTTAGCAATTAATGATAAATCCCTCGGTCCTTTAAAATGGAAAGAAGACAATCTCTATGAACTTTCAAAATTTCAACTTACTCAATTAATTGAAGCATTGAAAGGCGATAAAAACACTATCTTCTTTTATATGGCTCATAAAAAATGGTTTTTATCCGACGCTGGATTTAATGCCGCTATGTTGAAAATGGATGAAAAGCAAGGTCGGATTGGCACGACTGGTGCCATCATATCATCCGGTGATAAAGATGAATCTCAGGTTTATCGCCCTACATTGATGCCAATAATTAAAGCTGCCACTGATGTTGGTGATAAACCCATCAAAAATGTTACTTTTTCTGAAATCAATAAATTATTCCCTGAATTTAAAAAGCGTTATGCCAATGAAGAAAAGATAAATTGTAATGGTGCAAATAGCTCCAATAATCTCGATAAAGATTTTGCCAATAAAAATCTTCCTTTACCAGAACTCATAACTTTAAATGATGAATACAATTTATTGAAAGTTTTTTGTGATATAGGGCAACCCACTTCAAATTTATATAGTTTCTGGGTTATACCTAATGTCAATACACCCAATGATAACGATATAAAACTGGTAACCAAGACAGCGAATGATTACTATTATGGCATCATTACCTCTGACAATTTACAACAGGTTATATATAACGACCATTCTTTCTTTATCAACATTGCAAAACAATGGATATGGACAGGTGAATCCTTCGTTTTGCAATCTGAAATTGCTCAAAGCTTGCGGGATAATGCCTCTACTTGGTCTTTGCCAATTTTTGTCAGTAAAATCAAAAGCTAGTAGATAACAATGACTAGTATAAAGATAATTTCAATGTAGACTAATTATATTAATCAAGGCAATTTTTTTTAGGGTAATAAGACAATGCGCTTTTATTTTTGTTTATTTTTAATGGTATTTTCAAGTTGTGCCTTAGCTCAAAAAGGCGTATTCAAATATAAAGATTGGGAAATTGTTTGTGACAATACCTTAACTTGTCGAGCTGTTGGTTATAATAATAAGCAACAAGAAAATGATATTTCACTTTTATTGATTCGTCACGCAGGCAAGAATCAATCCTTTTCGGGGTATATTAAACTTAATTATGATGAGCCAGAAGCAATCCCCATTAGTTTGTCAATCAATAATCAATCATTAGGTGATTTATCATGGATAGCAGATGAATATTATTATGAACTTTCACTACAACAAACTGAAAAAATTATCCAAGCGCTAAAGGGTGATAATAATACGGTTTCGTTTAATTCAAACGATAAAAAAAGAGTCTTATCTGATGCTGGTTTTAATGCAGTCATGCTTAAAATGGATGAACAACAAGGAAGAATAGGCACAACCGGTGCGGTAATAAATACCGGCAATCAAGATGAATCAAAAGTTTACTCAGCCAACAAACCACCTGTCATTTATAAAGCTCGTGTTCCTAATCCTGAGCAAAATCAAAACATAACCTTTGAAGAAGCAATCGCACTATTTCCGGAACTTAAGCAACGTTATCTGCATGAAGTTAATTTAGAGCCTGAAGTATTAGAGTCCAATTGTACTGCCTTTGAAGAACTCACTGGTGAAGAGAATGACTATACTATCTTTAGAGATGAATTTCCCTCTCCCCGGCTAATAAAATTAGACGATAACTATCAATTACTTGAAGTACTTTGTGACTTTACCCCTCGTGAAAGTAACTTTGCTTATTGGCTAATTCCTAATGCCATCGAACCAATCGATAGTAATATCAAACTCATCACCAAAATGGGGGATATTTATTTAGATGGTACTATCAATGCTAAACCCTGTGTAGATTTAGGCAGAGGTGGTGACGGATGTATGAACGTAGCTGATTGGATTTGGGATGGCAAACAATTCTCACTCGAGGCAAAAACTGAATTTAGCGGGCAAGAATTTGCCGGAGGTGCATGGTTCTTGCCTGTATTTGTTAGCGAAGTAAAAACAGCGGAGCGCTAAAATAACCAAGATAGTGATAAAACCGTTAATATTTAACGGTTTTAATCAAACCAGATCATTGAAGCCATTCTGCCTGTTTTATTTTCACGTCGGTAAGAATAGAATTTATCTTGTTCAGTAAAAGTACAATAATCACCGCCAAAAATATGAGTAATACCTACAGCAGTTAATCGTTGTTTGGCAATTAAATAGAGATCTGCCAAATATTTTTGCTCTTTCTCATTAATTAATTTAAATGCATTTTTTGCTTCTGGAGCAACTGCTTCAAATTGTTTTTTTACCTCAGCACCAACTTCAAATTTTTTGGCACTAATGGCAGGCCCTAGCCAAACTAAAATGTCACTCACAGGACAGATAAATTTCTTCACCGTCTTTTCTAATATTCCATGACATAACCCTCGCCAACCTGCATGCGCCGATGCAACTTCATCGCCTTTAACAGAACAAAATAACACGGGCATACAATCAGCCGTTAATACGACGCTTACTTGTTTAGCCTGACGTGTATAAGACGCATCAGCATCGAGCATCTGTTTATTATTAACTATACCGATTGGGGTTTGTAACGGGAGCTGAGAAATATCAAGGACAGTCGTACTATGTGTTTGGTTTAGCCAATAGGGTTCACTTGGAATTTGTTGATCTTGGATCAAACGGCTACGATTCTCAGCGACATTATCCAAAATATCCCCTGTTTTACTCCCCATATTTAAACTGTCAAAGGGTGCTAAACTCACTCCCCCCACTCTGGTTGTGGTAAATGCATGAATATTTTTCGGCGCAGACCAATAAGGATAAATTAATTTTATCATAATAATCACCAATCTAACTCATCTTTATGTTGTTCAGTGTCTTCTTGTAATGCTTGAATTAACTTTTGCATATCTTCAGGAATAGGTGCATGCCATTCCATCTGTTCACCAGTTATAGGATGAAATAATCGCAACATAGTTGCATGTAGTGCTTGTCTATCAAAATCACGTAGAGTTTGAATAAAAGACTCACTTGCTCCTTTTGGTGGTCTTGGACGACCGCCATATAGTGGATCACCAACTAAAGGATGAGCAATGTGTGCCATATGAACACGTATTTGATGTGTTCTTCCTGTTTCCAGTCGTAAACGTAATCGGGTGTGTAAGCGATATTTTTCCATTACCCGATAATGTGTCACCGCCGGTTTACCCGTCGGAAATACACTCATATGTGTTCTTTTAGTCGGGTGACGGCTAATCGGTTGATCGACTGTACCGCCTGCGGTGATAATGCCCATAGCCACAGCTTCATATTCGCGGGTAATTTCTCTTAGCTGTAACGATTCAACTAAATGAGTTTGGGCAACAATATTTTTTGCAACAACCATTAAACCAGTCGTATCTTTATCTAACCGATGCACAATGCCGGCTCGTGGTACTTGCGAAATTTTGGGATAATAATGAAGCAATGCATTAAGTACAGTACCATTTGGATTACCTGCTCCGGGATGAACAACTAAATCTCTTGGTTTGTTGATCACCAAAATATCATCATCTTCATAAACAATATCCAGTTTAATATTTTCGGCTTGATGATAAGTTTCTTCTTCTATTTCTGCATTAATGGTTATTTTTTCACCGCCTAACACTTTTTCTTTCGGTTTATTGATAATAATACCGTTGACTAAGACTTTATTATTAATAATCCAATCTTTAATTCGCGATCGTGAATAATCAGGTAAAAGCTGTGATATTGCTTGATCTAATCGCATTCCAAGTAGTGTTTGAGGTATTTCAGTTAATAATTTTAACTCATGCATATGTAATTTATCTATTTGAAGCTGTTTTGTTTTAGAGTATTATATACTAATCATAGCCGTTAATGTTTATTTATATTTTGGATTGAAAACTGAATGAAATTACGTTTACACTCTCTATTAGCTATCTGTTTAAGTGGCATGCTAATTGGCTGCACTTCTTCAAAGCCTGATGTTGAAAATGTATCAGAACTTGAACTTCACTCTAAAGCTCGACAAGAACTTGATAGTGGCAACATAAAGTCCAGTATTACCATTTTAGAGGCTATGGATAAGAATTATCCTTTTGGTCCTTATTCTCAACAAGTACAACTCGATTTGATTTATGCGTATTATAAATCTGGAGATTTACCTCTTGCTGTTGCACAAATCGACCGCTTTTTAAAATTAAACCCAACACATCCTAATATTGATTGGGTTATTTATATGCGTGGTCTATCAAATATGGCGCAAGATAATAACACTATTCAAGGTTGGTTCAATGTTGATCGTTCCGATCGTGATCCTGAATTTGCAACCGCTGCCTTTAAGGATTTTACCTACTTAGTTTCAAGTTTCCCAACCAGCCAATATGTTGCTGATGCGCAAAAACGTCTTGTTTTCTTGAAAAATAGACTCTCTCGTTATCAACTAAAAATAGCACAATTCTATACTAAACGCGGTGCTTATGTGGCTGTGATTAATCGCGTAACGCAAATGCTTTCTTATTTCCCTGATACTGATTCAACTAAACAAGCGCTTTTATTAATGCGTGATGCTTATAATGAGTTGGGATTAGTTGATGAAACACAAAAAGTTGATCAGTTAATTCAAGCTAATCTTGAAAATATGCCTAAAGAAGAACAACGATCTTTCTTATCAAGATTCACCAGCGTATTTAATGGCGGTTAGTTTATTCAACAGCCATTATCTTCACTATTTTAGATCTCTATGGCTATTTAAATTCTTAAATAGCCCTTCTCATTTAAGTCTTGAATTCAGCAGTTACTTTCTGACAAAAACATAACGATATTCTGTTCCATCATAAATATTTAAAACGGTTTCAACTAATATAGAGGGAACTGTCTTGTTCTTAGATTCTAAAGTAAATTGTGTGTCCAAAATTTGTTTATGAAGATATTGGATAAATTGTAAATATTGCTCTTTATCTTTTTTGGATAAAAGTGGGATAGGTCCGTTTACGATTAATATCTCGATACGCTTTTGCTCAAATTCCAAAATAGTAGTTTGGTTAAATCCATAAAGCGGTTTTTTTATTTTGAATATGGTAACCTTTTTTAACGTTTCCCATTGAAACATCTGATTTAGATTTTTATGGTTATCAAAATTAGCACCATTAAAAACTATATCAATAGTTAATTTCTTCCGAAAAACCCTCGCGATGCACATACTAATAATGCAACCTGAGGCAAGACCAACAATAATTGGCACTACAAAAATAACGACATTAAACCAATCTTCTCTTAATGTCTCTGGGGCAAATTGCGTTAGTAAATAGGAAATAATACAAAATGCCACTGTGCATGCAAATAGTATTGTTAAACAAGCTAAAGCTATCAATGATCGCCTTGTTAAATGTCTAAATTCAAAACGTAAATTTTCCATATTTTTCTATTTTAATACCTTAATTTCTCTGAAAAAGGGATTATATTTATAAACTATTGCCATGTCATCTGTATGTTTTTTGTCAACTCGACATATCTCATTTAACTTTAAAATTAGCATTACTGATAAATCACTCTTTTCGATTCATATAACGTTTGTAAAACGTGTCAATAACCAATACAATTAGCAGATTATTTTTATTAGCAATAATAGATAGGACATTAATTCATCATGCAAGAACAATATCGCCCCGATGAAATCGAAGCCACAGTACAGAATCATTGGCTTGAAAATAAGACATTTCACGTTACCGAAGATCCTTCCAAACAAAAATATTACTGTTTATCCATGTTGCCTTATCCTTCCGGGCGTTTGCATCTTGGTCATGTTCGTAACTACACTATCGGCGATACCATTTCGCGTTATCATCGCCTAAATGGGAAAAATGTACTACAACCAATTGGTTGGGATGCATTTGGATTACCCGCAGAAGGCGCAGCGGTAAAACATAATACGGCACCCGCTAAATGGACCTATGAAAATATTGCTTATATGAAAAAGCAATTGCAATTATTAGGTTTTGGTTATGATTGGGATCGTGAAGTGACCACTTGTCGCCCTGAATATTATAAGTGGGAACAATGGTTCTTTACTAAATTGTATGAAAAAGGCTTAGTGTATAAAAAAACCTCAGCAGTTAACTGGTGTCCAAACGATCAAACGGTACTGGCTAATGAGCAAGTGGTTGAAGGTTGTTGTTGGCGTTGTAATACACCTGTTGAGCGTAAAGAGATCCCACAATGGTTTATAAAAATCACTGAGTATGCCGAAGAGTTACTTAATGATTTAGATACACTTGAAAGCTGGCCTGAACAAGTCAAAACCATGCAACGTAACTGGATCGGTCGTTCTGAAGGTGTCGAATTTGATTTTGCCGTTGAAAATTACGCGGATAAATTACGTGTTTACACGACTCGTCCTGACACTTTAATGGGCGTGAGTTTTGTCTCTGTTGCTGCAGAACATCCGTTAGCTCAATTAGCTGCTAAAAACAATCCTCAAATAGCAGAATTTATTGCTGAATGCAAAAATACCAAAACTGCCGAAGCGGATATGGCAACTATGGAAAAGAAAGGAATTGCAACAGGTTTTTACGCAATTCACCCTCTTAGCGGAGATAAAGTTCCTGTCTGGATCGCCAACTTTGTATTGATCGAATATGGTACTGGTGCCGTAATGGCGGTGCCGGGACATGACGAACGTGATTATGAATTTGCCAGCAAATATCAACTACCGATTAAACCGGTTATTTTAAATCAACAAGGTGAAGCGCCAGATTTATCTGAGCAAGCTTATACTGAACACGGTAACTTATTTAATTCAGGTGAATTTGACGGACTTAATTTTGAGCAAGCCTTTAATGCCATTGCAGATAAATTAATCGCTCTCGGAATTGGTGAGCGCAAAGTGAATTATCGCCTACGTGATTGGGGTGTATCACGCCAACGTTATTGGGGAGCGCCAATCCCAATGGTCACATTAGAAGATGGAACAACCATACCAACTCCCGAAGATCAGATCCCGGTTATATTACCAGAAAATGTGGAAATGAATGGTATTACTAGTCCAATTAAAGCCGATCCAAATTGGGCTAAAACGACCATTAACGGTCAACCTGCACTTCGCGAGACCGATACTTTTGATACATTTATGGAGTCATCTTGGTATTATGCTCGTTACACTTGCCCACACTACGATAAAGGGATGTTGGATGAAAAGGCTGCCAATTACTGGTTACCGGTAGATCAGTATGTGGGGGGTATTGAGCATGCTATTATGCATCTACTCTACTTTAGATTCTTTCATAAATTGATGCGTGATTTTGGTTTAGTCTCCTCTGATGAACCAGCCAAACGCTTATTATGTCAAGGTATGGTATTAGCGGATGCATTTTATTATACCAGCCCAACCAATGAACGTATTTGGGTATCACCAACTGAAGTTACTATTGAACGAGATGAAAAAGGTCGCATTGCTAAAGCTGTTGATAGTCATGGCAATGAGTTAGTACATGCTGGCATGACTAAGATGTCAAAATCGAAAAATAATGGTATCGATCCTCAAGAAATGGTAGAAAAATATGGTGCTGATACTGTTCGCTTATTTATGATGTTCGCATCCCCTGCTGATATGACCCTTGAATGGCAAGAATCAGGTGTTGAAGGCGCTAATCGCTTTATTAAACGTGTTTGGCGTTTGGTCTTTGAGCATACTCAAAAAGGTAAAACCAATGCACTTGACCTTGCTCATTTAGACAGTGAACAAACATCGCTTCGTCGTGAATTACATAAAACTATCGCTAAAGTGAGCGATGATATCGGCCGTCGTCAAACGTTTAATACCGCCATTGCCGCAGTAATGGAATTTATGAACCGATTACAAAAAGCACCGCAAGAAACAGAGCAAGATCGTGCATTAATGGATGAAGCCTTAAATGCAATTGTGCGTTTACTTTATCCGATGATCCCTCATGCATGCTTTGTTATGTGGCAAGCATTAGGTCATAAACAAACTATTGATGAGGCAACTTGGCCTATTGCTGATGAGTCGGCAATGGTTGAAGATGAAAAACTCATTGTGGTACAAATCAATGGTAAAGTGCGCGGTAAATTCACAGTACCGGCTAATGCTGACCAAGATTTTGTTGTGAACCAAGCAAAACAAGAAGCAAATATTCAAAAATACTTGAGTGACGTAACTATTCGTAAAATCATTTATGTACCAGGTAAATTATTAAATATTGTTGTTGGTTAATATTGTTGAATAATTAAAGAACAGGTGGTCGTACCCATGAAAAAATATTTAACTTTACTCTTGTTATTAGCAATATCACTAACAGGTTGCGGGTTTCATTTACAACATAATACCGAAGTACCTGAGCGATTTAAAACAATGTCTTATATGAGCTACGATCCATATGGACGTTTATCGCGTGATATCAAAGAAATATTAAGCGATAATCACGTTAAATTAGCTAATGAAGATACTTCTGGAAAATATCCATCATTAAGAATTACCGGAGATCATTTAGACCGTAACACTATTTCGATTTATCAAGATGGTAAAGCGGCTGAATATCAACTGGTATTGACTGTTTCAGCACAAGTGGTAATTGCCGGGCAACAAATCTATCCAATTAATGTACGAGTATTTCGTACATTCTTTGATAACCCATCTAAAGCATTAGCCAAAACAGCAGAACAGAATTTAATTGAAGATGAAATGTATGAAGAAGCCGCTAAACAAATTATCGGTAAATTAAAATCGGTTGATACTGTAAATTAAATTTTCCATGATAAGAATCAATGCAGATCAAATTACCAATAAATCAGGATCGTCCTATTATTTATTAATAGGCAACGATCCTTATTTACAACATTACGTAAAAACGCAGTTACAAAACGCTTTCAAACAGGCAGGATTTAATGAGCAACTTACCTTTACCATAGATAATCAAACTGATTGGACTGCAATTTATGACAGTTGTCAGGAAATGAATCTATTTTCGACAAGTACGCTTATATTTTTAGATTTTGGTGAAGGCGCTATCAATGCCACAATTACAGCTAAACTTAACTCATTAAGTGAAGTTTTATCACCTGATATCGCATTAATTATCAGTTTGAACAAAATAACTAAAGCGCAAGAGAATTCGACTTGGTATAAAACCCTCTCGGATAAATTAGTTATCGTAAATTGTACTACGCCAGATACACAACAATTACCGCAATGGGTTAAAAATTATTTACAACAACAAAAAATAACCATTGAACCGCAAGCAATAGAACTACTTTGCTATTATTATGAAGGTAATTTACTTGCATTAACGCAAATTATCGAACAGCTAAAACTTCTCTATCCTGACGCTAAGCTTACCTATGACCAAGTAGAGAGCAATATTAACGATTCGGCTGTGTTTACGCCTTATCATTGGATTGACGCAATGCTGGCACATAAAACCAAACGAGCAATCCATATTTTGCAACAGCTCAAAATGAATGAATTTGAACCCTTAATTTTATTACGTATCGTTCAGCGCGAATTAATTTTATTAATTAACTTAAAAAAAGCCTTACAACAAAAATCATTTAAACAGGTTTTTGATCAATACAAAGTCTGGCAGAACAAACGAACGATTTACACTAATTATCTTAATCGTTTTGCTATTGAAGATTTATATATTACACTGGCCAAATTAACTGAAATGGAAATTGGTTTAAAACATGATAACCAGTTACAAATTTGGGATACTTTATCCTCATTTACAATGCAATTTATGGGATTGAACAAATGTTAACAGCGTTATTTGGCGGTACATTCGATCCTATTCATTATGGTCATCTGCGTCCAGCCATTGCATTAATCAAAGAAGTAGGATTAACTCAAATTAGTTTGTTACCTAACAATATTCCGCCCCACAAGCCTCAACCTGAGGCTACAACAGCACAACGCTTAGCAATGTTGAACTTAGCTATTGAAGATATGCCACTGTTTTCAATTGATACCAGAGAGATTTCGCAAGGTAATTTAACACGCCCTTCGTATACCATAAATACCTTACAAAAATGGCGAAGTGAAAATGGTGATCGCGCAGGACTTGCTTTTATCATGGGGCAAGATTCACTACTTAGTTTACCAACTTGGAATAATTGGAAAACGCTTTTAGATTATTGTCATTTGATTATTTGCCGTCGTCCCGGCTATGCTGAAAAAACCGATAATGTTGAGTTACAGTCATGGATTAACGCTCATCAAACCAAAAATAGTCTAGATTTACATCATTCCCCTAACGGCTATATCTATTTTGCACATACGCCCCTTGAAGATATATCAGCAACAGAAATCAGGAAAAATATCAATAATCAACAAAGCTGTAACAATTTATTACCGCCTAAAGTATGGCAGTATATTCATGCACAAGGACTCTATAGTGCAAAGAAAAGTTAGAAAGGACTTTACATCTGACACTTTTTTCGGCATTATTTCGCCGCTGTATTTAGATATTCTAAATCCAGTTAATCTGTGTTTATACTCAATATCAACAAATCATTTGGTGAGACCCAAAATGGATATTTGAAAAAG
The DNA here is from genome assembly GCF_001690195.1 of Gilliamella sp. wkB108. GTDB lineage: Bacteria > Pseudomonadota > Gammaproteobacteria > Enterobacterales > Orbaceae > Gilliamella > Gilliamella apicola_L. Next base: position 65,562 of record NZ_LZGM01000021.1, read on the forward strand.
CAGCAAAATATTGCCTTTTTCTCGTCAAAATTAAAACGGACATACTTTTACCGATTTGAGTATATTTAATTTGTATTTATTATTAAGAGGCCCCAATGGCAAAAGAAGATAACATTGAAATGCAAGGTACAATACTTGATACACTTCCCAACACGATGTTTCGTGTTGAACTTGAAAATGGTCATGTCGTCACTGCACATATTTCTGGCAAGATGCGAAAAAACTATATTCGTATTTTAACTGGCGATAAAGTCACTGTAGAAATGACACCATACGATCTATCAAAAGCACGTATCATCTTCCGTAGTCGCTAATATCGTTATCAATCTCATTGATTTTATAATCGCTAACCCTATAGCTGGTTATTTCTCTTTGTTAATAAAACACCGTCGGCCAATGTCGACGGTGAGAGTATTAATATCACTTCATTCTTGAAAAATCCATATCACGATATTTAACCCATTTGGTTTTTTTCACAATTTTATAGCCAAACATGATAACAAAGAATAATGGTAAACCAATATAAGTAGCAATTACACCATTCCAATCAATAGTATCTTGTAAAAATGCCTCATAATTTTGTCCTAATGTAATTGTTAAACATAAGACAAAGGCAAATATAGGGCCAAAAGGGAAACAGCTAGAACGATAAGGTAACTTGCTGACATCATTTCCTTGAGCAATATAGCCCTTTCGGAAACGATAATGACTTATGGCAATACCAAGCCAAGCAATAAATCCTGTCATACCTGACATATTAAGAAGCCACAAATAGACCTGCTGATCTTTAAACATTGAAGTTAAAAAGCAAAGCATGGCAACAAAGGTTGTGGCAACAAGCGCGATGCGAGGCACACCTGATGAGGACAGTTGCGCAAAAATCTTAGGGGCTTTACCTTCTCTTGCTAGCGCATATAACATTCGTGTTGATGCATATAATCCGGAATTTCCAGCCGATAAAACCGATGTCAAAATAACGGCATTCATAATTGCCGCTGCAGATAAAAGTCCAGCATGTTGGAAAACTAAAGTGAATGGACTCACACTAATATCGCTTTCATCATTACGTAATAAATTTGGATCTGTATATGGGATAATTAAACTAATTACTAAGATAGCAAAAATGTAAAACAGTAAAATCCGCCAGAATACTTGTCGCATCGCTTTAGGAATATTTTTTTCCGGATCTCTGGATTCGCCAGCAGCAATACCGATTAACTCAGTGCCTTGAAATGAAAAGCCAACAACCATTGCCACACCAATCATTGATGCAAATCCACCGACAAACGGGGCTTCACCAATTTGCCAATTTTGCCAACCTGCACTTTCGCCGCCACGTAAAATGCCAATTATCATTAACAAACCAACCGCAATAAAGATGACCACTGTCACCACTTTAATCAATGAAAACCAAAATTCAGCTTCACCAAAACCTTTCACGGAAATATAGTTCAATCCAAAAATAATAGTTAAGAATAACAAGCTCCATAGCCAACTATAGCTCCCGGCATCAAACCAATAGGAAATAACTAATTGTGCGGCGACCAAATCGACAGCAACTGTAATCGCCCAGTTATACCAATAGTTCCAACCAATCGCAAAACCGAACGCTTCATCGACATAACGTGCGCCATAAGTTGCAAAAGTACCAGAAACCGGTAAATAAGCCGCGAGTTCCCCTAAGCTGGTCATTAAAAAGTAGACCATAATACCGATAATGGCATATGAAAGTAATGCACCTCCGGGACCCGCTTGGGCAACCGTTGCTCCTGATGCAACAAATAGCCCTGTACCAATTGAGCCACCAATAGCGATCATCGTTAGATGGCGTGCTTTTAAATCACGTTTTAATTTATTTTTCATAACAATATTCTTCTTTTTTAAAGAGAGTAAATTAAATGGAGTACTAATCAGTCACCTACAACACACGTTTATCATGTTGAAAAATGACTAAAATTTATCTTAATTATTATTGATATAGATCATTGAATAATAAAATGCGTTGAAGTGTATCAAAAAAAAAACCGCGCGAGATAAATAATTTTAATAATCCATTTAGTTTGTTAAATTTAAGCAATACTTACTCGCTAGTTAACTGTTCTAATTGAGTTAAATAATATAGGGCTTGCTGTCGATTATCACCACACATCTCATGACAGGGTTTTAATCGTCCACAAACTAATGGTCTGGAGGGGTGAGCAAAGAGTTGACATTGCAAATTAGCATTTAAATGTATACAAGCAACACCTGCTGGCTTACCGTTTGGCATGCCTGGAATGGCTGAAGAAATAGAAGGAGCAATACAACAGGCACCACAATTAGCTCGACATTGAAACGCCTCTACCATATATTTCCCTTAAATTTTATGACTTATCGATAAATTAGTGGTGACAATAGCAAGTTAGCGGTAAAATAGCGAGCTAATTTTTAACTCTGTTTTATAATCACGAAGAAACAATATTATGGCTAAAGCAAATGAAATCAAACGTGGCGATGCGGTCACATATAATGGCAAATTACTCCTAGTTAAAGATATCGATGTACAAAGTCCAAGTGCGCGCGGTGCAAGTACTCTTTACAAAATGCGTTTTACCGATGTTAAAACTGGCGGTAAAGTTGAAGAAAGATTCAAAGGTGATGATATCATCGAAACAATTGAACTATTTCGTCGCCCGGTTAGCTTTTCTTATATTGACGGTGATGAATATGTATTTATGGATAATGAAGATTACACACCTTTTATCTTTAAAAAAGAACAAATTGAAGAGGAATTACTATTTATTCCTGAGGGTGGAATGGAAGGCATTCAAGTATTGATGGCTGACGGTGAAGTTATCGCACTAGAGTTACCTCAAACCGTTGAGCTTGACATTATAGAAACCTCACCGAGTATTAAAGGTGCTTCAGCAAGTGCCAGAACTAAACCGGCTACATTATCAACAGGCCTTGTTATTCAAGTTCCTGAATATATTGATAACAACGAAAAAGTCAAAATTCATATCGCTGAACGCCGTTATATGGGCCGTGCTGAGTAACCAATTAAATAGTGATGAATACTTATAATCAAAACAAATTACATAAAAGATTGCGTCGCCTAACCGGTGAAGCAATCGCTGATTTTAATATGATCGAACAAGGCGATCGTATTATGGTTTGCTTATCAGGTGGTAAAGACAGTTATACGCTACTTGATATTCTGATTAACTTAAAAATGAGTGCGCCGGTTGATTTCGAATTGGTTGCGGTTAATTTAGATCAAAAACAACCGGGATTCCCTGAACATGTGCTACCTGAGTATTTAAACTCACTTGGCATTGAGTATAAAATTGTGCAAGAGAATACTTATGGTATTGTCAAAGAGAAGATACCAGAAGGTAAAACCACCTGTTCACTTTGTTCCCGATTACGACGTGGCATTTTATACCGTACTGCCACAGAAATTGGCGCAACCAAGATTGCACTTGGACATCACCGTGATGATATTTTAGAAACACTTTTCTTAAATATGTTTTATGGTGGTAAACTCAAAGCAATGCCACCTAAACTGATGAATGATTCGGGTGAACATATCATTATCCGTCCATTGGCTTACTGCAAAGAGAAAGACATTGCGAAATATGCCGAATTTAAACAGTTCCCAATTATTCCCTGCAACTTGTGTGGTTCACAGCCTAACTTACAACGTCAAGTGATTAAAGAGATGTTAAATAGCTGGGATAAAAAATTCCCGGGACGCATCGAAACCATGTTCCGCGCTACGCAAAATATCACTTTATCTCACCTTTGTGATACAAGCTTGTATGATTTTAAGGGAATTAAAAAAGGGGATCGTGATGTTAATGGTGGTGATACTGCATTTGATTATGAAGAGTTTACCCCAATAGCCGGTTTTGATGCATCTGAACTCGAAGATCAAAATATGATCTTATGGAAAGAGGCCAAATAGCCATACATCAAATCTGATTCACTAATTATAACTCTCGTCGAATTGCTCGGCGAAAGTTATATTGCTCAACTCTTCTCTATTCGTCTCATAGCCACTCATTTCTGACTTAACTTAATCTCATTTTTTGATCTAGCTCACGTATCTATAAAAAAAGACCTTATTTTTATTGTGCATTTTTTCACACTAAAATAAAATTGAAACGTTCCAATTTTCAATAATGGCCCTAAGTTAAGAAAAGACTTTTACTAACAATAGGAGAATAAAGTGAAACTACATTTTCTAGGCACCGCAGCCTCTGAAGGTATCCCAAATCCTTTTTGTAAATGCGAAATCTGTGAAAAAACACGAATCGAAAAAGGTAAAAATATTAGAACAAGAAGTTCCGTTGTTATCGATGATATTATGCAAATTGATGTTGCACCTGAATTTAGTTATCAAGTAATGAAAGAAAATATCGATGTCACCAAAATTAAAGATCTGCTTTTTACGCATACTCATCCCGATCATTTCAATGTTGGTGATCTGTTTAGCCGAATGGTAGATTATGGATTTAATATTACTCATCCTTTGTATATTTATGGTAATGACTTAGCCATTAATGGTTGTTTAAATGTTTTGCCTGATTATAGCCCGGAAAGATTTGTTATTAATTTAATCGTTCCTTATCAAACTATTACTTCATCAGCTGATTACACCATTACCCCACTGCTTTCCAATCATGCAAAATGGGAATTTTGTTTTATCTACCTAATTGAAAAGGCAGGTAAAACCATATTATATGGTCATGATTCAGGTTATTTCCCTGAATTAACATGGCAATGGTTAAAAAATAGTGGTAAACAAATCGATCTCGCTGTGTTTGAGTGTACTTATGGTTATAAACAAAATGATCGTACCAATAATCATATGAGTATTGAAACCGTGATTGCGGCACAAAAACGCATGATAGAGGAAGGTATCTTTCATGATGCTACTCAGCTTATTACCTCTCATCATTCACATAGTAGTGGTTTTATGTACGACGAACTATGTGAAATATTTAAACCCCATGATATTCAAGTCGCTTATGACGGATTAATTAAAATCATTTAATAATGGAGTTATCTATGCTAAAAATACCACGTTTATTGGTTATGATGTTTTTGCAATATTTTGTGCAAGGTGCATGGAATATGGTTATTGGTGCAGTACTTGCTGCATATGGTTTAAAAGAAATCGTTGGCTCTACTTATTCTGTTCTAGGTTTAGCTACCATTATTTCCCCTCTTTTTATTGGTATGATAGCCGATAGATTCATTGCTTCGCAAAAGGTAATGGGTATTTTGCATATCCTTAACGCAATTGCGCTTTTTACAATTCCTACTTTTGTCGAAAATGGTAATGTTATTGGCTTTTTAATTATAATTTTTATCGTAGGTTTACTCTATTACCCTACCACAGCTTTAGCCAACAGTATCAGTTTTAGACATATTGACGGTGTGCGTTGGTTCCCGATTGTTCGCGTATTTGGTACTATTGGATTTATGGTTGTGGGTCTTATTCTCGGTTATACCAAGTTTTCTACTTCAATTAACTCTTTTTTACTTGCTTCAGGCGCGTCGGTTGTTTTCGGTATTTATTGCTTTACCCTTCCCAATACGCCACCAGTGGCTAAAGGTACAAAATTCTCCATTCGTGATGTACTTTGTTTAGATGCGTTATCTCTTTTTAAAAATAAATACTTCACTATCTTTATGCTTTCTACCTTTGTTCTGATGATAACTAAAACTGCATATAGTGCCTATATTCCAGTTTATCTACCGGTATTAGGATTAGAGCCAGCATCAATGATGCAAATAGCCATTGCGGCAGAAGTGCTGTTTATGTTCTTACTATCACTACTTCTTAGCCGATTTGGTTTTAAAAAGATCATCCTATTTGGTGCCATTTGTTGGGTCATTCGTAGCTTAATGTTGTCACAAGCTGCTGTGTCTGAGAATTATATGTTTTATATTCTTGGCACCTTGCTGTTACAAGGTATTTGTTGGGACTTTTTCTTTACTGCTGGTGATATTTATGTCGATAAAAAGGCTGGACCAAAAATTAAAGCACAAGCCCAAGGATTACGTTTTATTGTTTCTAATGGTTTCGGTGTCTTTATGGCCGCTTCTATATGTGGCATGATAAACAACCGCGTGGTAACAGAAAAAACCTTACCAGCTGCAGCGCCACAATGGCAAGAATTTTGGATCTATCCAGCTGTAGTTGCTGCGGTAGTTGCTGTTGGTTTTTGGATCTTCTTTAAAGATAAAGATGTGATTATGGAAAAAAAACAAAAAGCTTAATTGAACAATAAGCACGCTTTCTTATCGCAACGCTAATGATTCTTGGCAATTATTAGCGTTTTCTTTTGTTCTAATTCTTGATTAATCTTATCAATAACTTGTGTAGCACTATATTCTTCTTTGATCCATTTTAACAAATAATGACCAATCACATTTTCAATGTAGCGTAAATCAATAGCGGTATTTTCGCCTAAATGATTTTCACGTATCCCATTAACATAATGTTGCTTTGCTAACGGTAACCATGGGTAACTATTGATAATTTGCTGATTTTCAAAAATAGTATTTTGTGCCATTGCCCCGCCTAATAAAGCGACCTGTTCACTAATTTCTTTAGAATATAACCAATCAAAAAAAGATTTTACCGCCTTATTTTTACGACTATATTTTGACATGCCAAGTGAACCTCCACCGAATAAAGTTGTGTTCCCCGGCACTTTAGCATAACCAACTAACGGTAAAATATTTTTATGATTTACATAAGTAAACAAATTCATATAAACAATTAACATCGCTAAGCGACCATGCTCAAACTGATCAACCGACTCTTGCCACCAAGTAGCCTCAATTTTTTGTCCTGTTTGAATAAAGGATTTAAATTGAGTTAATGTCGATAAAGCAATCGATTGATTTAAACTTAATTGATTTTGATTAACTAACTGTCCACCTTGTGCGTAGTAACGTAGTAAAAACTCAGAAGCGATAATTTCAGCATTACCTATTGTGACACAGCTGCCAAATTCTACAGGTGATTCATGGTTTTGTTGTTGATTAAAAAAGTTAGCTATCTGATCAAACTGTACAAAATCTGTTGGCACTTCTAAATGTTGACGATATTTTTCAAAATAGGCGCGTTTTATCAAGGGATTATTAAACAAGTCTTTACGATAAAACAGCATCTGAATGCTTGGATCAAATGGAATAGCATAAGCAATATCATCAATATAACTAAAGCGATCAATAATTTTAGGCAAGTATGGGGCAAATAAAGCGTTTAAATCCATATTTAATTCGGATAATGGTTTTAGTGCTGTAGAGGCAAACCACGACAATCCCGCCATATCAATACGTATAATATCGATTTCTTTATGTTGTTCAATATTATCCAGTAAATGATAAATCTCATCAAACGGCTTAACCATTAAATTGACATCAATACCACTTACTTTTTTAAAATGTGGGAGTAATTTTCGAACGGCTTCGGTAGAAGGACTAGGTAGAATCAAGAAGTTGAGCTTCTGTGAAGATTTATGAATCTGATGAAAAAGAAAATCAGGTAACAACGAAAAACCTTTATTTTCGATCTGAGATATGGCTTTATTTTCAATCAAATTAATAATTTGTTGGCTTAACATACCATAATTCATATGGTATTGGTAAAAATTGCTTTCATAAGAAAAGGTATTATTAGCTAATGTATAGATAGGTGGACATCGCTCTAAACTTCCAAAAAAATTGGCATTTCGTACATAATGCGCCCGTTCGATATCCATGGTAATAATTGCATCAAAGATCTTTTGTTGCTTAGAAAAAAAGTTATATGCCAAACTGTAAGTACTTTCTGACGGCATCGATTCAATATGATGTATATCAATTAAATATTGATGTTGACTGAAAAAGTCTTCTAAGCCTTTTTTAAATGCATGTGAATGGTGAAGATGATCAGCATTACTAAATAAACCAATACAATTATATTGATGCTTCATCATTTCATTAGCTATATCCTGTCCGGCTTTTTCATAATCTAATGTGATGAATTGTTTAGCCTTCGCCGGTTTTCGATATACAAAAATGATTTTCTCTTTAGCGATTTTAATGGCTTGATAATAACTGCTGGCATCATCCAAACAACTGACAACTATCACTGCCCAATCGCGTTTAATCGCGATTTTTTGGATAAATTGCTGTTCTAACTCTTTTGAGTCATGCGTTAAATAAAGTACTAATTCATAACCTAATGCATTTAAATTATTAAATAACCCGTCATATAGGTTTGCATACTGCTCTGAAGTGATATTGGGTAATATCACCGAAATTGTTTTTGCCGCACCCTCTTTTAAAATTTTAGCTTGTAAATTAAGCTGATAACCTAATTTTTTCGCGGTTTCTTCAACTAATTTAATTTTTTTTACACTGACATTGCCACGACCATTAAGCACGTTTGACACTGTTCCATGTGATACACCTGCAATTCTGGCAATATCTTTGATAGTCGGCATTATCTAATAACTCCATACTTAATCGTTAAGTCAGCTGTTTATTGTAAATATATACTAAAATTGTTGCAATCAAGTGCCAATCCCTGACTCTCAATTGAATATTGATTAACCTCATTACCATAACGCTAATAACAGATTCAAATAATTTGCAATATTCTTATTCACCTAAAACCACGAAATGACAAGATATTTCAGGTTAACTATACGTTTAAGTATAGATTTTGTTCTGAATTCAAGTGATAAAATATAAGCTTAAATTTGTATGGCAACTTATTTTAACCATTTATTCCAACTCTGATTAACAATCTGTTTTTCTTGCTTGAATCTCTCACTATCTACGGTACTCGATAACAGTTGTAATGATAATCTATGGATCTCGTTGCGCATATCAATATAAGCTTTAGTAAGTAACTCAGCTTCCTGTACTGGCATAATTTCATAGTTTGCTGCCAACTCTAAAATTCGTACATTATCACTCCATGTCGTCAATTTAGGATATTGATGCGCGTAATTAAGAACCAAATATTGTGATAAAAACTCAATATCACCAATACCACCTTCATCAATTTTCAAATTAAATAAATGAGCATCAGTAGTACCAAGATGCGCTCTCATCTTTTCACGCATTTCACGCACCTGAGATTTTAATGTATTTTCATCACGGACTTTACACAGTACTTGATGACGAATTTGATTAAATTGTTTAATTAACGCTATTTCGCCATATACAGCTCGCGCCCGCACTAATGCTTGATGTTCCCATGTCCATGCATCATTCATTTGATAATCTTCAAAAGCCGCTAAACTACAAGCGAGTAAACCCGCATCACCTTGTGGGCGTAACCTTAAGTCAACTTCATAAAGTACACCAAAACTAGTACGCACATTAAATAGATGTGTGATACGTTGAACTAAACGTAAATAAAACTGGCGACTATCTATCTGTTTGTTGCCATTGGTGGTGCTATTAACTGGACAATCGTGCAAGAATACCAAATCCAAATCAGATCCATAACCTAGCTCCCAACCACCTAATTTTCCGTAAGCAACAACCACTAAACCTTTCTGCCCTTCAGCTAGATGTTCCGGTCGACCGTAACGTTCAACCATTTGATTCCAAGCCATTTGAACTACAAAATCCAATAATGACTCAGCCACAAAAGTAAGATGATCACTGACTTTCATTGTGGTTAAAACATGCTCAACATCAGCCGCAGCTATATGTAATAATTGCATCTGTTTAAATTGACGTAATGCTTCAAGTTGCTGCTCTTCATCATCCACTTGGATACGCAATAAGTATTGATACAGTTCACTTTTATATCCATCTGGCGCAACGGTTTGATAAAGTGAGTTAATATCGATTAACTCATCGAGTAAGATTGGATAATGAGTAAGTTGATCACTAATCATTGGCGAAGCACTACATAAGCGGATCAGTTGCTTTAATGCTGTTGGATATTCAAGTAACAGTTCCAAATAAGTAGTTCGACTAACAATGTTGACTAATAAAGGTAATATGCGAGAGAGTACCGTTAAGGCTTGTTTCTCATCACAAATTGCTTCTAATAATCGTGGCATTAATTGATCGAGAATTTCACGCCCTCTTACGCCAATGGTTCGTTTACTGATATCATTACGTAATTGCAATAACATTTGGCATAATTGACTGGCATCGGCATCTGAATAAGATGATAAAACCGTTTTTACGTCACTCGGTTGCAAATCTGGCACCCAAAGATCATCAAATTTATCGTCATATTGCCCTTGATGTGATAATGCATCTGTCTCAACTTCACCAATGAGTTCATTAAATATTAAACGATTAACTTGCATACGCTTTGATAATTCATTCTCAAACTCTAACCAACTATTAAACTGCATACCTTTAGCTAAACGCAGCTGATCAAGCTGATTATCAGGTAATGTTTGTGTTTGTTGATCATCAATAGCTTGCAGTAAATTTTCTGCGCGACGTAAAAAAAGATAGTTACTTCGTAATGATTTAACTTCCTCAGTACTTAACAATGACTCTTGTTCGATAATATTTAATGCAGATAATAATGAGCGAGTTTGTAACCCAACGACTCGTCCACCACGAATCAGTTGAAAAACCTGCACAATAAATTCAATTTCACGAATACCACCGGCACCAAGTTTGATATTATTAACCAATCCACGGCGGCGAACTTCACGTTCAATCATACTTTTCATGTTGCGCAACGATTGCAGTACACTAAAATCAATATAACGTCTGTAAACAAACGGCTTTAGTAATTGATAAAGCTCTTTTACATACTCATCTTGCTGACATCCTAGTACTTTGGCTTTAACCATTGCATAACGTTCCCAATCACGTCCTTGCTCTTGGTAATAATCCTCCATTGCGGAAAAACTCAGTACTAAAGGCCCTCCGTCACCTAGTGGGCGTAAACGCATATCCACACGGTAAACAAAACCATCTTCCGTTATATGATCTAGCGCCTTAATTAAACGTTGCCCCAAGCGGGTAAAAAATACCGCATTATCAAGCTCACGTCTGCCGCCTTGTGTTTGTCCATGCTCAGGATAAGTGAAAATTAGATCTATATCTGATGAAAAATTAAGTTCGCCGCCGCCTAATTTACCCATGCCTAAAATCAACAAAGGTTGCGCTTCACCTTGACTATTACAAGGTGTACCCCATTCCTGACAACTTAACTTATAAAGCCAATCGCGTGTCTTGACAATTATTACCTCAGCCAGTTCGCTCAGTTGCGCTAATATCTGCTCATCATTACTTTTATGTGTTAATTGCGACCATTCAAGACGTACCAGCATGAAACGACGAAATTGCCTTAACACTTTCAGTAAAGCCAATTCATCTGAAACTGATGCCAATTTTTCGTTTAACCAAGCTTGATAGCAGTGCCGTTCATCGGCTTGTGGAGGATTTTGTACTAGGTCAGAGAGCCAGGAGGGAAACCGATAAAATGCGTCCACCAAAAAATCACTTTGCACCAAAATATCGAGATTGGCTTGCAAATCAGTTGGATCACATTGTGCAAGTTGATCAATGACTTTTTGCTTTTGCTGTTCAAGCAATATATCAAACGGTGGTTTAGATTCTGACATATACAAACTCTCTTAGAAATAATTTTCATTAAACAAAAATCATCAAAATAGTAATATTCATTATAAATGACATTTATTTTTCATATAGCGTTTTATGCACTAATTTTTGTTTAACACATTAATCTTGTTACAAAAATAGAGAAATGATATGCTTAATTTCAATAAGTTTATGTGTATAGTTTTATTTGGTTTTTGGAATACAAATGCAAGCTCACCAATCATTGAATCGAGCCTTAATTGGCGTTATACAATCTTTGTTCATCCTAACAATTAGCTTTTTTTTAATACCTACCGCCTTTGCTAAAGACTCTTTGCAGTCAAACATATTTACTAAGTATGGTTATCACTTCAACGAAAATAATGAGTTAGTTTTTATTCCATTTCAAAGTTTATTTGATATTTATAAAGTTGATGCAGATCTAAACAGTGTTAAATTTAATTCTGACAATGAAAATCCTACTTTACCCTGGAGTATTGCGATTGACAAAGATCATGTTTTTTATGAGGGAACTAAATTGCCTCTGGTTGATCCTAATAGTGTCGAGTTTATTGTTTCTAATTTATTGAAAGATAAAAATCATGTTTATTTGGTAGGGCGTTCTTTATTAAAGTGTTTTGATGATCTAGATCCGGCAACCTTTCAAATAGTTGACGATGACAGTTATCCTAGCGAATACAGTAAAGATAAAAATGGCGTTTATATGCTAAATCAAAAACTAAATGGAATCAGTTCAGAAGGTTTTGAAATCCTCCAATTTCAGAGCTATCAAAAATATATAAGAGATAAAAATGGGATTTATATTAACGACAGAATTAAACTTAAAGAAATTGCAGATCCGCAATCGTTCACCTTTATTGATTATCACTTTTCTTATGACAAATATCATCTTTATTATCATCTTAAAAGAGTTGAAGATATCGCTGATCCGCAATCCTTTACGGCCATTAATAAACACTATGCTAAAGATAAATATCATCTTTATTATCATTTTAAAAAAGTTGAAGGAATCGCTGATCCACAATCCTTTACTCCTTTTAATAACAACTATGCCAAAGATAAATATAATCTCTATTATCAACATAAAAAAATAGAAGCAACCACTGATCCTCAATCTTTTACCACTATTGATTTGAGATATGCTAAAGATAAATATCACGTTTATTATCGTAACAAAATCATTGAAGAAGCCGATCCCAACACCTTTAATAGAAATATGTACACTACCGATAATGGCTATTATCTTGTTTATGAGGATAAAAATTTTGAATATTGCCATGGCATAAAAATTTCAGCGTCAGAGAGTGGATCTCAATTATGTAATGAAGAATTCGAAGATGAAGAGGATGGCTTAAGATACACCATACGTAACAACTTCGTTTATTACCAAAATGAAAAATTAGATCAGATTGATTTAAATTCTCTCTCTTTTTTGGGGGACAGTTATGCAAAAGATAAAAATGCAGCCTACTATGAAGGTAGACCTATTGATGAGGAGGTAGATCTTGACACTTTTGTACGGATTGTTGGTACGGTAGATTATGCTGAAGATAAGATGCATATCTACTATAGAGGCAAACTAATCGAAGGGGTAGATTATGCGACGTTTGAAGTTGACAAATATAATCAACTTTACAGCAAAGATAAAAATAGTGTTTATTATCAAGATAAAAAAATAGTAGGGGCTAACCCTGTCTCATTCACACCTATTAACGATTATTATTCTAAAGATGATAAATTTGCCTATTATGAAAATCAAATCATACTTATCGCTAATCCAAAAGAGTTAATGACCATTTTTAATGATGATGAAACAGCCTATGATGACCGATTTCAATACAGAGCGGGGAAATTTATTTCAACCATTGATATAACGCAATCACCAATAAAAATCACCGATTATTCACTACCTCAACCTGTCTCGCTGGTATATTCCCAGCCGAAATGAAAATTCAGTAAGTGAGTTTATCGTTAATCAACGATTGATTAACTTAATTTGTCTCACTTAACTTGATTTAGCCGTTAATGTGGTAGCGTCTCTTTTTTTACTAAAAAAGAATTTCACACAAATTCGCAATACCAAGAAATCTACAAGACAAAATAGAATAATATGAACAATCAGAGATAAAGCATAGTCATCATAAAAACTACTAAGGTTATTAATACTGAATATAACCAGCAAAATATTTGCGATTATCAATAAAATAAAGGTAATAATTGCACATGAAATGAGAAGCATTATTCGTAATTTATCAGCAACATTGGTAAAAAGCTTATGCACCGCCAAGAAACAAAGAATATTTAATACAATCAATATGGTAATATAAATTGTAATATCATCCCTATCTATATTCAGCAAGGAACGATAATCATAATCTCCAGTTAATGAAAATGTCATTGTAAAATAAATCAAATTAAACAAAGCGATAAATAAAGATAAATGGACGTTTGGACTATTTTGAGCAGTTAAAAAATTAGCTGTATGGGTATAAAAAGGACTTAATATTTTAATAATAAAGTAAATGATTAAACTAATTGCAATATAAATAATCAATTTAAATAGCAACAAAATCACATAGTTTTCAAATGAATGTACATAGAAATCATTATAAA
>NZ_LZGM01000022.1 GCF_001690195.1 Gilliamella sp. wkB108
TTTTTTATTAATAATATATAAATATTTCCATTAGGACTAATATAATAATTTTGAACGCCTAGCCATGTAGCTTCGTTAGAATAAAATTGACTAGCCAAAATAATTTTATCTTTGATGTCCTGTTTATAAATTAATGATAACTCTATTTCAGCTACAATAATATTTTGAAGATAAGATGCTTGATTATCGATATATTTATATTTTTTTTTGTTTAAAACCAGTTTTAAATCTCCATCATTATATATAACTGTGTTTTTATGGATTATGTCGTATAAATCATTAAAATCTATTTCTATCGAGTTTGGAGGGCAATTTTCTTCTATAGAATTATTCTTATTAACCAAGCAGTCACCTTTATATTGTTCGGGAATATTAAACAACTGACTATAGCAAGGTGTGCTTAATAGCAAGATTAAACCTAAATAACATCTTGTTTTCATTATATATTTACCTTTAATAAATCTTATTTTAATTTCTTAAAAAGACCCATTTTAGTCATTTGATATTGACTTTTTTTAGATTTAATTTCGCCTTTTTTAAAATCGGAAAGACCTGCGTCGATTAGTAATTTTTCTTTTTGGTTAACTAAAATTTTACCATTCGCCTCTATAGTAAAATCATTCCACACAAGTACTTCCCCTTCTTCGGAATATCTTTCATCTAACACTATTGCATCAATAGGTTTTCCATCGGGATCATAACTGTTTAATCGGAAAGTAAAAATGTGGTCATCATTATTTCCAAAAGCCATATATATAATACCGGTATATATGAATTTATTAAATTTAAAATACATAATAGGAAAATAAAAAACACCTTTATGATAACAATAATCCTCATGAGATACTGATTTCGGCTGAATGAAGAAATTTTGTTCAGAAAATTTCAGTGGAGTTTTGTTGTCAGCCGAAATTAGTATTTCGTTAAATTTGTTCCAATAATAGTATTTTTTTAATTGATTAGAAGAATAAGGTAATTTTATTTGTTGATAAAAACGTAACTCTTTCTTTATATTGGCTGAAAATGCAATATTTATATTTAACAAAATTAATAAGCAAATAATTACAAAATTTTTTAAAAATTTCATTTCTTAATTTCCTTAACTTTATCCATATCATAATATTGAACATGTAAATGGTGCCAATGATCTTTAGTTTCTTTTGCTATATGATTAGGAAATTTTTTAGATTTATTCATTACATAGAACCATCTAAATTTATACAAACGATTTCGAATAGTTATTCAAATTCACCATTTTGATTAATATGAAAGCTTTGTTTCAATTTTTCACCAGAATTTGATGTCATTAGTAAGTCAATATTCATATTTTTGTTAATAATAAATTCTATTTTTTGATCACTGCTTTGATAATTATAATAAATTGGCAACATATCTTTTACTTCATGATTTCGTATTGTTACCAAATAACCTATACCAATATAATTGATTGATTGTTCTTGTTTTACCCATCCAATATCATCACGTCCAGTAAAAAAATAAACATAGTTTTGACCAACATTAGGTAAACGTGCATAATTTCCTGCAAGGGTTTGACAATATGTCTCACCACCCTTTCCTTCGGTCTCAAAATTATCAGAAATGTAATTAAAATTAGCACTACTGATTGGTAAATCTAAAGGAGAATCAGACTCAATTCGCTCATTAGAAAAAGAAGCTATTTTTTGAAAACAATTATCTGGAATGGCAGGATTATAATTGGTTTTAATATTTGGAAACTGTTTATTACTTACTAATTTGATTTTTCCATCATCTAAAATTTGATAAATTTGTTCAAACAATTTTCGATTTCTTAAATACATTGAGTTGACTTCGCTATACCTAACTTTTTCTTCTGTTGTACGGATTTTCAAAGATTTATCAATTATAAAAGTTCTCCATTGATTGGAATTAAGCATACTCGCAATTTTTTGAGCAGATAAAATCTCACCTTTCTTAGAAACATTTAATAACATAAAATCATTTGATATTTTAATAATATATGTATCAAAATTTTTCTTATTTTCTAATATTACATAAATAGCAGACTTTATATTTTGATTATTTTCTTTGTAATATTTCGATAAAAAAGGATTATCACTGACCAAATAAGTAAATAGTTTGATATTATCAGTGAATTCATAATCAACTTTAGAATGATCAAAAAAATAGCCTTCATTGCTCACACTTCTTTCTGCTTTATCCCATAATCTAAAATCAAGTGGCAAAGGTGTTTTTTTTAAAATATCTTGATCATTATTTAAATTTGCCATAGATTGGTTAGAAGTAATACATAGAAACCATAAAACAAACAGTAAATTTAATTGTCTAATTATTTTCATATTTTTCTCTTAATTTCTCATAATATTTTATATAGTTTTACATAATTCTATTAAGGATGACTTCATTAAATCGGATTCATCTGTGATATAAAAACGATCGAGTTTAAATTCATTAGCAAATTCTCTAACATCAAAATGTACCCATGTTGTTGCTCCAGCACCATTACTATGTTTCATAGGAGCACCTTCTAAACCAATTTTATTTAGTTCCCAACCAAAATGAGCATTTGTTTTAGGTGGATCTGGATCATAAGGAGAATTCATGTAATCACAAAAATAGTTTTTTCTTATAAAATCCATATCGGTAGTTAATTTGGTTCTTACACCGTTTTTAGTGAAATGAAGGTCAAGAGCATCCCCCATATGGTTAGTTGTACGATATTTCATATAGACATCATGAAATCTACACCGATAACCTGATTCAATTTTTAAAAATCTGATTTCTGAATTATTCTTTTCGAAATAAAATAATAGAGCTTTCAACACAAAAAGTAATGTCCGATGTATTCCAGGATGTTCAAATGAATTTCTTGATGACACTTCATCTCCAAATCCTTGACATGTATTCAAGACGTTCTTTTTCAAAATAACATCACTTGTTTTAATTCCTTTAGTTTTGCATTGACATTTTATTTCATCAAATTTGAATGAATATTCCAATTTTGTAGTAAACTCATCTATCGCTTTTATAACTTTCATATCTACAGTCCCCGTTTCTTCTACTTTCATGTAGTCGCGTTGGAATTGTTTGATCATATTTTCAGTTCTTTCAGTGAATTCATCTGTAGGTACATTCCCACCAAAACCGGCTAACCTAATATTGATTTCTCTAATAATTTCATGTTTATCTCCTTTCTCAAAGAGGTAAGTTTTAGCAGAAAAATAATTAATTATTGATATAGGATGGATATACCAAGCTTTACCGTCTTGATTTAGTGTGGCTGGGGGTGAGGTATCGGTTTGTGCTGTTTGGGTATTTGCTCCACTTTCATTACCCGCATTATCCTCTGCCGTTGGTTGATTTTGATTGGCTAATCCATTAACCACATCTTTCCACCATAAGCATTTTTTGATTTTCTCTTTCTCTTTTTCCCACATCTCAACTTTTACTTCTAACTCATGCATATAATTATAGTC
>NZ_LZGM01000023.1 GCF_001690195.1 Gilliamella sp. wkB108
GATAAACAAATCATAGCTGAAGGCAAAACCGATGCGCAAGGGAAAACTCAAATGGTGTCATCTGGATATGAAGAGGCTGAAGTAACATTTAGGTATAAAAGGAATTAAAGATGGGAGCTTTCGATGGCCAAAATGTAATAATAGATATTATGGGTAAAACTTATAATAATCCAAATGATCATTATGATTATGGTATCTACACAAAAGTTAAAGACGGTGCCAGAAAATTAGACAATATTGTATTAAGCAGAATCTTTATTACAGTTAAATCAATTACTCAAATAGATCCTGGACATTATTGGATTGAAATTATTCATCAAGATGAGGACGAAACCGATGAATTTATGGAAAAGGCAAGAAAAGACCGATTAGCCGAAAAGGATCTGCCTAAGTTAAATGGAATATGTAAAAAAGCCAATGGTTTTCGTGAAAGTTATGGTTGGTATCCAGATGATGCTGTACTCTTCGGATCCGGATTAAGTAATTTTTTAAAAGGTAACGGTTTTTTAAATGGTGATTGTGAATTAAGAAAACAGGATGATATGGATCATCGTCTATCTAATACAGAAGAACGCAATGCAGGGAGACGTGAAGAAAATAACGATCTTTCAATAAGGCCATTTGATGCTCATCAAAACGGTCGATTTCATCCAGATAAAATTGACGTTACAACTAATCCCTACCTATTACCTGGAGATTCAAGAACAGATGAGCAGATAATAGCAGAAATTAGAGATTTTGCTAAAAGCTTCAAAGATGTATGGAGTTATAATCTCAATAGTTTTGATGAAACCAATTGCCATACTTTTTTATATCTATTATTAGCTACATGTAATTTGGCTGATCCTGATTGTATAGGAAAAGATCTCGATCCATATTTTCTGGCATATAAAACATCTTTAAATGGTAAGAAAAATCTTAATTCAAAATATGAAGAAAGAAAGGAATTAATAAACAAGTTATCGGAACTATCTAAAAATATCTAATTAACTAAATATCATAATATATAAAGGCTGCTAACTCATTTGAAATATTAAGGTATATATGAAAAAAATTCGACAAATTTACTTACTATTTTTTATAGTAGGCATAATAACCAGTATTGAACCTGCACGTGCGGAGATAACGATGAATGATCAAACGGCAATTATTAACCAATTAAAAGCTCAAGCTATTGAACCCAATAAAACCTATTTTCAGTATGATTTTAGTAATTATATGAATAATAAATATAGTTTTCCACGAAAAAAACTATTTTTAGCAATTAGTAATGCTTTAGAAACAGATCCTAGTATGCTCCCTATAGCTAGACAAAATATTGCCGAAATCAAATTAAATAATCATTATCAATATCAAGATGTATTGGAACGAGACAGAGATATCATTGAAATATTATACCCAACTGATGCGTTTCAAGACCTTGATGATGGGGTTCATTTTTATATTTTCGATAAAAATAATCAGTTACAAAAAAAAGAGAAATTTGAAGATGTATTTGAGTTACCTTGCTATTTACGGGTCGAAAAGAAAAATGGCGTAGTCATCAGTATCCAAAAAAGACCGTTAGTATCCATTGCCCACTTTGTTTATGATTATTGGTCAAACCAGAATTTAAAACATACAGTATTGGAAATGTATAATAATAATCAACAATTAATATTCTTTTATGAAATTTTTTACGATGAAAACGGGAAAAGTATAAAAAGTAATGAAAAAAACATATCGACCGGGCAAACCATGCAAGCTAGCTATCTTGAAAAAGATGGTATTGAGAGTATAGAAGAGTATTTTGATAATCAGGGTATTAAAACCAATCATGTTATCTATTATGATAAATCTAAAAAAGCTTACCCT
>NZ_LZGM01000024.1 GCF_001690195.1 Gilliamella sp. wkB108
CACTATAATATGATATTAGCGCTATTACAATGGAGGAAATGCTCATCTCAATCGGTAATGTTGTGATGATGAATAAAATAAATTATTCACTGCATTATTTGATAACTATTTAACAAACCTGTTGATAACTTTCTATCAATTTGATTATTAACATAATTATCACAAGATTAAATATTAAACTCCCTTTGTGGTTATTTTATTCTTTTGAAATTTCACGCCAAAATATAACCGTAAAACAGTATTGGAAGATTTAAATAATTATAGCGATAAGTAAGAATGATTAACTATAAGGGGGAGTTAATTCTACCCCTTTATAGCTAAAATAACGTTAATTAAATTATAAAGCGGTAAAAAATGCTATTAATCCAAAAATAACACCGGGAGAATTGGCAATAGCGATTGGCCAATCCTTTTTTTCACGTAAAAGGCCATAACTGACCCAAAGAGAACAATTAATTGCAGCTGCTAATGGTTGTGTCGGATTTGATTTAAATCCCTGTAGATTATCGATAATTTGTGGAATATAAGAGACATACATCCCTAATGAAGCTATAGTCGCGACAATTCCTAAATAATGAAACGCTCTTGTTGAAAGATGCAAAAAATCGCCTCCTGATTAAATATTGAACTGTTTTTCAATTATAAGCATTGACGATGTTCATTACAAGAAACCTGCAATGCATGGTAAGTGATTGTGTCGACTTAACACCTTAGTATTTAACCTATCTTAGATATGAAGCACCTCCTAAAATCTATTTAAATCATATGATTAGTTATCATAGACTTAAACTCAACCTTTAAATACTTCAACGTGACTAATTACAATAATTGGCTAATTATATTAGTTTTATAAGTCATCCAATGACTATTTCAATTGAGTCTACGTATTTTTAGATCACAAGTAATAGTAATCATCTCGAATAGAAAATAGCGATTTTAATTACGGTTATGCGATCAAATCCACATTGAAATGTCCATAACTTAATCGGATTGTACCTCGTTTATCGCCAAAATCAGTGCCTTGAGCCACAATAATACCATTTGATAAAAGTTGGTTTAAAAGTACTGTTTCTTGCTGTAGTGTTGTCACAGGTAAATGAACATAAAGATGAAAACCCCCTAAGGGCTTTTGATAAGTTACTGCCCCGGAAAAATAATTGTCGAGCCAATTGATAAGTTGGTTGGCTTTTATTTGTAACTTCTCACGCAGAAATTTTTGATGGGTGAGTTGATGATTTTTCAAATATTCTTGGGCTAACAACTGAGGTAAAATGCTTAAACCTGAATCGATATGTTGACGAATTTCCGCCAAATTTTGAATAATTTCACGAGGAGCAATCATCCAACCGATACGGATATTACGTCCAATATATTTAGAAAGTGATCCTAGATAGATCACTTGGTTATCTCGATCAAACTTTTTAATCGGTGATAAGGGCAAATTATCGCTAAACGCTAAACCGCTATATGCATCATCTTCAACCATACCGATACAATGCGATCGACAAAAAGCTAATACCGCTTGCTTTCGTTCGTCACTCATCACAAATCCCGTTGGATTTTGAAAAATTGGATTTAAAAATAACCATTTGATGTTATGTTGTGATACGGCATTTTGTAAACTCTCAATTTTTATCCCTTGATTGTCACACTCAATGCCGTAAAGACGTAAACCCGCTGCTTGGAAAAGTGGAAGCGAGTAAAAGTAGGACGGAGATTCAATCCCTATAGCATCGCCGGGTTTGAGTAGCCCTTGACTAATAAGAAATAATGACTGTTGGGTACCTGAAGTTATAAGAATTTCATCGGGATCAATTGTCATGCCAAACCATGTTTGCATAGACTGGGCAATTTGCTGTTTAAGTGACGGTAAGCCTAATTGTAATTTATCACTATTCTTTTCATGCATAATTAGTTCATGGGATGAGATATCTGGTAGCAGAAGTTTTGGTATCATTTTGGTTGGTAAATCACCATTAGCTAAATCGCAAACGATATGTTGTTGTAGTCGAATCTGTTCAACCTTTTGTTGATAAAAGGATTTTTTGTTTTGATAAAAATGGGCAGGTAAACGCCAATTGATGGTAGAACAGGCTTGAACGCCCCACTTCTGATCATTAACAAACGTTCCACTACCTTGCCGGCGAACTAATAAGCCCCGTTCTGTTAGAATATCTAACGCATGCACAACCGTTGAGCGATTCATCTGCAAATTTTTGGCTAAATCACGCTCAGACGGTAATCGTTCACCGGAAATCAAGACCCCTTGCTCAATATATTGTTCAATTAGGGACGATAATTGTGTAAACAACGAACCGCCAAATGGTATTAATTTTTGCCTATTCCACATATTTCCTGCTCTTTATATACTAAAACATATAGTTAACCTGAAACTTCTTTACAACCAGCCAAATTGGGTGATGTTTTATAGTCCAATTCGTTAGCTATCAAGGGATTGAAATTGAATGGACAAATAAGCAATATATAAAGCGTTGTTTGTTACCATTCTAAAAAACGGTTAGCTTAAAATAATAGCTCATGTGTTATTCAGTATTCCATTAGGCATAGATAATTAGGTAAACGGCAAACCCTTAAATGGTATTAATTTCTGCTTATTTCATAAAATTACTACTTTTTATACTCAAACATATAGCTAACCTAAAACATTTTTACATCCAACTAACTAAAAAGCGTTAGCTTAAAATAATACCTCATGTGTTATTTAGTATTCCATTCGGTATAGATAATTAAGTAAACGGCAAACCCTTAAATGGTATTAATTTCTGCTTATTTCATAAAATTACTACTTTTTATACTCAAACATATAGCTAACCTGAAACATTTTTACATTCAACTAACTAAAAAAGCGTTAGCTTAAAATAATACCTCATGTGTTATTTAGTATTCCATTCGGCATAGATAATTAGATAAACGGCAAACCCTTAAATGGTATTAATTTCTGCTTATTTCATAAAATTACTGCTTTTTTATACTCAAACATATAGCTAACCTGAAACATCTTTACATTCAAGTAAATTGGATGGTTTTATTATAGTCCAATTGGCTGTTTATCAGTGCAATTTATTTCTGAATAATAGTGATCACTCAATTTCAGTATCACTATTTCAATCAGGAGTAAAAAAATGAATCAAGTAACAGGAACCCAAACTGTTAAACGAGGTATGGCACAAATGCAAAAAGGCGGCGTCATTATGGACGTGGTTAATGCGGAACAAGCTAAGATTGCTGAGCAAGCTGGTGCTGTAGCAGTAATGGCGTTAGAGCGAGTCCCGTCTGATATTCGTACAGCTGGTGGCGTAGCCAGAATGGCAGATCCAACAATCGTCGAACAAGTTATGCAAGCGGTAACCATTCCTGTTATGGCTAAAGCGCGTATTGGACATATCGTTGAAGCACGTATTTTAGAAGCAATGGGCGTTGATTATATTGATGAAAGTGAAGTCCTAACCCCGGCGGATGAACAGTATCATTTGCTTAAAGATGAATTTATCGTCCCTTTTGTGTGTGGTTGCCGTGATTTGGGTGAAGCTTTACGTCGCATTGGTGAAGGAGCTTCAATGCTTCGAACCAAAGGGGAACCGGGTACAGGCAATATTGTTGAAGCAGTTCGTCATATGCGAAAAGTCAATGAACAAATCCGTCTTGTAGTGAGTAAATCAAAAGATGAATTGATGACTTTGGCTAGGGAGATCGGCGCACCTTATGAATTAGTTTTACAAGTTAAACAATTGGGTAAATTACCGGTAGTTAATTTTGCTGCTGGGGGCGTTGCAACCCCTGCTGATGCTGCGCTTATGATGCAACTTGGTGCCGACGGAGTGTTCGTTGGTTCGGGGATCTTTAAATCGCAACAACCAGAAAAGTTTGCAAAAGCAATTGTCCAAGCAACCACTTATTTTGATGATTATCCACGCTTAGCAGAATTATCTAAAGGACTTGGTCAAGCAATGAAAGGAATTGAAATTAACAAGCTTACTGAGTCAGAAAGAATGCAAGAAAGAGGTTGGTAATGACACAGTTAACCAAACTTGCCGCTTTAAAAAAAATTGGTGTCCTAAACTTACAAGGTGCAATAAGTGAACATCTTTCAGTACTACAACATATTGAGAATGTACAAGCTATTGCAGTTAAAAAAGCTGAGCAACTTGATGAATTAGCGGGCTTAATTATTCCCGGTGGTGAATCAACGGCGATTAGTCGTTTAATCAGGCAAAATCATCTTTTTGATCCAATTATTCAATTTGCTAAACAAGGTAAAGGGATCTTTGGTACATGTGCTGGATTAGTATTGTGTGGTAAAACAACCACACATAATGAAGTTGAACAGCTTAAACTCATTGATATTGAGGTAGAGCGTAATGGTTTTGGACGACAAATTGCTAGTTTTGAAACAGTATTAGATATTGAAACAATTGGTCAACAAATTCCTGCAGTTTTTATTCGCGCACCTTATATAACTAAAGTTGGTAGTCAAGTTAAGCCATTAGCTTTTGTTAATCATCATTGTGTTATGGCGCAGAAAGACAATATCCTTGTTTGCTCTTTCCACCCAGAATTAACATCAGATGATCGAATTATCAAATATTTTGTGCAGTTGTGTTGAGGTTACTTAGCAAGTGAGTTTCTATCATTCCGTCTATTTATTCGGACGCAATAGATAGTGACTGTTTACAAAGAACCTCGTGCTAATATTTATGATGACTAAAATAGCTTTTCTAATAAGATACCAAGATTTTGTCATTTAACACTCTTCACGCACCCAATGTGTTTTATGGGCAAATCCTAATAAATTGTTGGTCATTTTAAGTTGTTGTAACTGTAACGACCAAATCGGTGCTTTGATGACTCTGGCAAAGGGAAATGCTTGATAATAATATTTATAAGCATGATCTGCTTTGCTATTGGTTAGAAGTGTTGCAATGGCTTGAAATTGGATCCCTTGAATTTGTGCTATCGTTTTGGGTGTGATGCAAATAGTGCCGGCAACTTTTGGGTTAATTATCATCGCTTTTGCATGTTCAGTCTTTAATTCGGAAAGTATATAGAAACAGAGTAATTCTTCATCAAAAACATAAAAAGCATTGCATGCCCAAGGTTGATTATTTTGCGATAAAACACTCAGGGAAAGTACATGTTGCTCTTTAATGAATTTAATCATTTTGTGATTGGGTTGCATAGTTTGTCGGATTGGTAGTTTGCTTATTTTTGGTGTAAATGCATATCTTCTCCCCAACGAGGTAAGGAAGGTATATCAATATCAAACAGATCCAATGCCCTTGCTACACTATGAGTTATCATATCATCAATGGTTTCAATATGTTGGTATAAAGCAGGAACCGGCGGTAAAATAACGCCGCCCATTAACGTTACTGCTTCCATATTTTTAATATGGGCTAAATTTAAAGGTGTTTCTCTTACCATTAAGACCAATCGGCGTCGCTCTTTTAATACTACATCGGCAGCCCGAGTCAAAAGATTATCGGATAAACTATTGGCTATAGCTGCCAAAGATCGCATAGAGCAAGGCGCTACCAGCATTCCCATTGTTTTAAATGACCCGCTCGCGATTGATGCACCAATATCTTTAATAGAATGAACTTTGTCCGCTAATGATTCGATTTGTACTAAGCTGACTTTAGGTTGTTCATACGCTTTAGTTATCTGAGCTGCTTGGGAAATAACAAGATGAGTTTCAATATCTAGGGGTTGCAAAAGTTCTAATGCCTTTAAGCCATAAGCAAAGCCCGTTGCTCCACTGATACCAATCACTATGCGTCTTACTGTCATGTTAGTTCCTATTGTTTATCAAAATCCGGCAAAAGCATGTTTCATTATGTTATTTAAAACAAGCCTATATAACACTGTTTTAATCGTTAGAGTTATAGTGATTAAATTAACTCAATTAATCAATATAATAGCCAATTGAAATGTTATTACTTATCTTAAATCCGCCAATCAAAATAACCTTAATTAACAAAAAATTGTTGTGATGAGAAGGTTTTTCTTACTTACCATTTGATCTAAAATTAGCTTAAATTGTCTTTAGTTGCATAGTGATCTTACTGCTTGATGTTTTGGCACATGGTTACTGTGTTGTTTTATCTAGTATAGAGCAATTATCACTTAAACTGCATTAGCTAATTTTGTTACCAATAATACTCATATCAGTATGACCTTTCAAGCGAGTATCAAATTATGATAGCGAATTGAGAGTGAGTTGATAAAAGATAACCTATTTAATTAATAAAGTTATTAATAAATTGGTAGCGCAAATGTAGTTTAGCACAGCAAAAATGTGATTAAACATAAACAAGGTATTCGGGATTAACTTGCTTTTTAAGATCTGAGTTAACCAAAATTTGGCATTTTAATCGTTTAACTATTTAAATTGATCGATCCGATAACCGCTTATTGGGACTAAAAGCAGATTATTCCATTTTGTCGTTTGTAAAGATGTTTCAGGTTAGCTATATGTTTAAGTATAAAAATGGTGCTGAATTCAAAGTTCAATTTATTTAGCAAAATCAAAATTGATGCTATGTACTATTTGCTTGTTATAAATAAGCAATTTTTATTAAACTTCATATAAAAAAGTACAAAAGAACTTTAAAACTCGTTTTCTACTACCAACCGCTAAGTTGGTAGTAATTGAGCAAATTTACTCTTTCGCCATTGGTTGATTGACAACTTTAGTTTCTTGTTCACCTTGTATGGTTTTGATTTTATTTGCATACTCTGCTACTGCGTCTTTACCTGACAGTAAACTATAAGTTAGAGTAAATTCAGTACTTTGTCCCGGCGCTAATTGACGTACGCGTTTTTGTTCACGTTCTATGGTAACAGGATAAGCAAAACTTGTTCCTGGCTCTAATCCAGTTACATAACCTTGTTTTAAGGTATCTGTATTTTTCCATAATGACAATACCGGTAATTGCTTGGTATCAAAAGCAATACCTGCACCTTTATCACCCGTTTTATTAGCTACCATAACTTGTGTTTTACCGTTTTCATCCGCGTAAGGATAGACATTAAAAACCATTTCATCAAAATTCTTAGTTGGACCTAAATAGGTTCGCCAATCATCTAACCCATTTATAGCGTAATCATTAAAAGGAGAGATCTCTTTAACCGGTGCGACAAATTTTGCACCTTCTTCAAGAATTGGCGTACCGAAATTGCTATGATAAATAATTTGATAATCGCGGGTATAATCACTCTTATTGGTAAGGACATCATGGATAGTAAAATCTTTTGTTCCCGGAACATAGCTTAAAGAAACCCAAGTTTCTAAGTTACTTTTTTTGAATGTGTTCTCTTTAATTAAGCCTTTTATGGTAATGGTGTAAGGAGCTTTATCTAACACATCAACAATTAGTTTAGATACAGGTGTATTTTCAGCTCGACCATGCAAAGTGTACATCATTCCGTCGGCTTGCACGGCATGCCCTGTCCACTCGAAACCGCAACGAACCATCATTTCATTAAAACCGTCTAACCAACCAATTCCTCCGCGACTTTCTAAATTGATATATCGCGGGTTAACCACTTCATTGACTGGTGAATCCCACCCCATACGAATACCGTCACCCATTACAGATAAAATGCCTAAACCACGGGTTGGACTTAATTTGATTGTCAAATTATCGCTGGTAATGGTCAACAGTTCACTACCTTCTTGTTTACCACCTTTAAGAACAGTATTTTGAATAGTAAATTTTTCACTTTTTATCCCTAAGTCTTTGCTTGAGATAGACCAGTCCCCTTTAGCAATCCCTTTTTCATTATCGATTAATACAAACTCTTTTGCACTGGCAGCAAATGAAGTCAAACTTAATGCTACAGCTAATGGAACAATTTTACTTTTCATATAGAACCCTTTTTAGTTAGTGAAATGAAAACCTGAATCGCTTCAGCTAATATGGCATAAAAAGTTACGAATAAACAAAAAGAAAATATCAAATTTGCGAACTCATTCACACTTTTTATCAAAGTGTGAACTACCTTATGAAGGTTACTGAGTTTCATTTATTAATTGTTGAGTGATTAGTATTTTATCAATCGGCTTTGATCTTCCCTTCCTTCCAATGTTTACGACAAACTGAGTGAAACTCGCTATCACCCAGACGGAAAGAATTACCAGATTTAACAATTTGTCCATCTTGACCTTCTAATAGGTTCATTGTGGCTTTCCTACCACACCAACAGACGGTTTTAAGTTCTCTGAAATTATCAGCAATCTCTAATAAAGTTTTAGAGCCTTCAAACAGATGTCCCATATAATCTGTTTTTAAACCAAAAAACATCATAGGTACACCATATTCATCACAAGCATCGGATAATTTCAATATTGTGTTTTTGGTTAAAAAGTGCGTTTCATCAATAAGTACGCAAGCATAATTACTTTGTTTGATATGTTCAATGATCGCATCAACACTGTCATCATCTAATAACATCGCCTTTTTGCGTAATCCTAATCGTGAAGTAATTTCAACATCGGAAAAACGAGTATCGAACGAGGATTTAAGTAATAGCGTTGGCAAATTATTACTTAAATAGTTGTGGTCGATTTGCAATAGCTCAGTAGATTTCCCAGCATTCATTACTGCATAGATAAAATATATTTTAGACAAAATAAAACTCTCAAAAAAATTAGATAATAAAAAAGGTAAGTTAATAAATAACCTACCTTTTTTGTAAAGGTCAAACGGTAATTATTTAGCTTTACCTTGATTTGCAACTGCGGCTTGTTTTGCTGCGATTTCTTCAGCATTACCTAAATAATAGTGTTTGATTACTTTCATATTATCATCAAATTCATATACCAAAGGTACACCTGTTGGAATATTAAGTTCGATAATATCATCATCACTAATATTATCTAAATGTTTAACTAATGCACGAAGTGAATTACCATGAGCAGCAATAATAACTCGTTCACCTTTGGCAACACGAGGCGCAATAGAGGATTCCCAATAAGGAAGAACACGTTTAATGGTTAAAGCTAAACTTTCAGTTACTGGCAGCTCTGATTCAGGTAATTTACTATAACGTGAATCATGTCCAGGGAAACGTTCATCAGATTTTTCTAAAGCTGGAGGAGTAATAGCAAAACCACGACGCCATAATTTAACTTGTTCATCGCCATATTTAGCAGCTGTTTCTGCTTTATTTAAACCTTGTAATGCGCCATAATGACGTTCATTTAATTTCCAGCATTTTTCAACCGGTAACCATGCTTGATCAACCGCATCTAAAACATGCCATAAGGTGTGAATAGCACGTTTTAAAACGGATGTGTAAGCAAAATCAAATTGAAAACCTTCTTGTTTTAGTAATTGACCTGCTTCAGCTGCTTCTTTATTACCTTTGTCAGATAAATCAACATCAGTCCAACCACAAAAACGATTTTCTTGATTCCAAACACTTTCTCCGTGTCGAATAAGAACTAATTTTTTTACTGCCATGAATATAACTCCTTTGTTACGTAGAATAAAAACGGTTTTTTATATTTTGTAAATATAGGAATACACGTTAAGTTCGTGCAAGTCCGTTATTTTGAGCGAACTTGAGTCGCTCAAAACACACATTAATTTGATAAGTATTTTAATGGATCTACTGATTGCGCTTTATAACGAATTTCAAAATGTAATCTTACTGATGAAGTACCTGTCGCTCCCATAGTTGCGATTTGTTCACCTGCGCGTACAGATTGTTGCTCTTTTACTAAAATAGATTGGTTATGTGCATAAGCGGTTAAGTAGTCATCATTATGTTTTACAATAATTAAATTACCATAACCCGGCAAAGCGTTACCAGAATACACCACCCGACCATCAGCGGCAGCCATTACTTTATCACCTAATGATCCTGAAATATCGATACCTTTACTTGCACTAGAGAATTTTTCAATAATCTTACCTTTAGCTGGCCAATGCCACGATATATTAGCAGAATTGGTACGAGGTGTATTATCAATCTGACCCGGATCAGTGATTACTGTTTCTGTGGTTTCAGTAGTTTTTGACGCTTGATTTTTACCTTCCAACGTGGTGGTAGTCGTTGTGGTGGTCGTCATAACTGGTTTAGTATTCGTGTGGGCTGTTGAACTTGAATCTGTTGCATTTTTGGCAGTTGAACTATGACTGGTGGTTGTTTTTTGTGTCACAACCACTGTTCCACCACTTACATCTAATACTTGACCAACATTTACGGCGAAAGGTTCTTTAATATTATTTTTCGCTGCTAATGAACGGTAATCATTACCTGTTACCCAAGCAATATAAAATAGTGTGTCGCCTCGCTTAACAGTATAAGTGTCACCTTTATACCCGCCTTTTGGAATATCTTCATAGTTACGATTATAAACAATACGTTCGTTAGTCGTAACCGTTCCATTATTGTTAGTGCTACTAACCGTTGACGATCCTGTCGATGGGGTGGAATAAGTCGTTGATGAAGTATTATTCATTCCACCTGTTGAAATATTTGAAGGCGGTCGAGTATAAGCTGATGTTCTTGAACCACCAGAAGAATCAGAGATATCTTCAATCTCAGCCGAGTCAGTTTGAGTACATGCAACTATCATCAAACTTAAACAACTTAATGTTAAAATTTTTTTCAAAGCAACACCTTTAATTAGTAAACATTGTCCCTAAATGCACATTTTATCGCTTTTAAAAGATAAAGGCATTATATTAATTTCAGTTTTTTAAACCAATTAAAAGCACTGAAAATAGCGTGTTCTCAGTGCAAATTATCATTAATAATCAGTATAATTGTGTCCATTATACCTTAAAAAACACATTGAGCATAAATATACACTCATTGGGGTTACAATAAAATAAAAAGGACAGAAAAATTACATTTTAAAACGATTATTACTGTCTTATTAACACTAGTTAATAGGATTTATTTTGAATGTGATGAGTATATACAATAAAATACTAGTTCGTATAGTATATTCTATGAAATTTTAATGTGATTTAAAAATAATGAGCCTATATATCGTTGCCACACCAATCGGAAATTTAGATGACATCACACTTAGAGCTATTGAGACACTAAAAACTGTTGATCTTATTGCCGCAGAAGACACTCGCTATAGTGGTCTACTTTTACAACATCTTGGTATTAAAGCTAAACTCTTTGCTTTACATGATCATAATGAGCAAGAAAAATCTCAACTCTTAATCGAAAAACTCAAATCAGGACAATCAATTGCTTTAATTTCAGATGCAGGAACACCATTAATTAACGATCCCGGATTCCATTTAGTTAAAGCGTGTCGAGAAAATCAAATCAAAGTAATACCAATTCCCGGTGCTTGTGCTGCAATCACGGCGTTATCGGTTGCTGGTTTACCTTCCGATAAATTTAGTTATGAAGGTTTTTTACCTGCTAAAAGTAAAGCCCGTCAAGATTGCCTCTCAAAGTTAATCGACGAAACTCGCACAATGATTTTTTATGAATCAACTCACCGTTTATTAGATACACTCAATGATATGCAGACAATCTTCGGCAGCGATAAACAAATTGTACTGGCTAAAGAATTAACTAAAACTTGGGAAACGATTGTTAGCTATCGAGTGAATGAACTTATAACATGGCTCAAAGAGGATCCAAACAGACAAAAAGGAGAATTTGTTCTGATTGTTGAAGGGCATACTAAAAATGATAGTGATATCGATCCCAATGCACTTAATACCCTTAAATTATTACTAAAAGAGTTACCATTAAAAAAAGCAGCAGCAATAACTGCTGAAATTTATGGACTTAAAAAAAACCTCCTATACCAATTGGGATTATCCATGGAGAATTAAAGAAAGAGTCAATTTCATTATTCAGACTATATTCAGATTATTTTTTACCTTAATTTCAACATTAAATTGGTCAATATGATCACTTTATTAATACAAAACGAAAACAGAGTAAGAACATTGGCACAAACATTGCGATTTAGTATATAATTACTCCTTATTTTTAAGATATTTTAATTAGAAAAGGTAACAAACAATATGGGATTTAAATGTGGGATCGTCGGACTACCAAATGTTGGGAAGTCTACGCTTTTTAACGCGCTAACTAAAGCAGGCATTGAGGCAGCTAACTTTCCGTTTTGTACAATTGAACCAAATACTGGCGTTGTACCAATGCCAGATCCACGTTTAGATCAGCTTGCTGAAATTGTCAAACCACAACGCATTTTGCCTACAACAATGGAGTTTGTCGATATTGCTGGATTAGTAAAAGGCGCATCGAAAGGAGAAGGTCTTGGCAATCAATTTTTAGCCAACATCCGCGAAACTGAAGCGATCGGTCATGTTGTCCGCTGTTTTGAAAATGAAAATATCATTCATGTGGCAGGTAAAATCGATCCTGCGGAAGATATCGAAATTATTAATACTGAACTGGCATTAGCAGATCTTGAGGCTTGTGAACGCGCTATCAATCGTGTGCAGAAAAAAGCTAAAGGTGGAGACAAAGAGGCAAAATTTGAATTAGAGATCCTCGAAAAGTGTTTACCTCATTTAGAACAAGGTAAAAAACTATTGTTATTGGATCTAAGTAAAGAAGAATTAGAAGCCATTAAATATCTTAGCTTTTTAACCTTAAAACCAACCATGTATATCGCTAATGTTAACGAAGATGGTTTTGAAAATAACCCTTATCTGGATAAAGTCAAAGCGATTGCCGAACAAGAAAAATCGGTTGTTGTGCCGGTTTGTGCTGCAATCGAAGCTGAATTAGCTGAACTTGACGATAATGATCGTGATGAGTTTATGCAAGATTTAGGTTTAACTGAACCGGGATTAAACCGGGTAATTCGCGCCGGTTATAGCTTGCTTAATCTTCAAACATATTTTACAGCAGGCGTTAAAGAAGTCCGAGCTTGGACAATTTCAGTGGGTGATACCGCACCGCAAGCTGCTGGAAAAATTCATACGGATTTTGAGAAAGGATTTATCCGAGCGCAAACTATTGCTTTTGATGATTTTATTAAATATGGCGGTGAGCAAGGAGCCAAAGAAGCAGGTAAAATGCGTTCAGAAGGTAAAGACTATGTTGTTCAAGATGGCGACATTATGAACTTCTTATTTAATGTATAGCAGTTTTAATGTATAGCAGTAAACTGGCTATCTTTACGCCACCAGCTTAGGTGGCGTTATTAATGTCGATCATAATTTTAACTATCAACGAAAGGATTCAAACTTTCGTTTATTTATACTAAAACATATAGTTGACCTGAAACTTCTTGACACTTAATTATTAATGGATTGATAACAATAAGGAAAGAATATTCTATGTTACTGACTTTTGAGCAAGCAAAACAGAAAATACTTCAAGAAGCATTAACCGCAAAACCACTAGCGCGTGAAAAAGTTTCCTTACATGATGCGCTTAAACGGATCTCTGCTGAACCTATTATTTCACCAATCAATGTTCCTGGTTTTAATAATTCAGCTATGGATGGTTATGCAGTTAGATTATCTGATATTCCAACTTCTAAAGTGTTACCTCAAGCAGGAACTGTTTTGGCTGGTGATGATATTTCCGACCTTAACTGGCCAAATGGTACGTGTTTACGAATTATGACTGGTGCGCCTGTCCCTGCTGAAGCTGATGCGGTTGTTATGCAAGAAGAGACTGAAAAAACCCCAGCAGGAATACTTTTTTTGAATGATATCAAAATGGGGAATAATATTCGTCGTGTAGGTGAAGATGTTAAAAAAGATTCAGTTGTGTTTCCACAAGGAAAACAGCTAACTATACCAACCTTATCGACACTTGCAACACTAGGAATTAGCGAGCTGGTTGTATTTAAAAAATTGCGCGTCGCCCTCTTTTCAACCGGAAATGAATTAACACCTATTGGTCAACCAATAGCCAATAGTGGCGCAATTTATGACAGTAATCGTTTTACATTAATATTATTGTTAACACAACTTAATTGTGAAATTATTGATTTAGGTATTATCCCTGATGACCCAATGAAAATCAAACAAGCACTTGAAACTGCCGCTTCACAAGCTGATTTAATCATAACTAGTGGCGGGGTTTCTGTCGGAGATGCTGATTATACTAAAACAGCCTTGGAAGAGCTTGGTGAGATCAATTTTTGGAAAATCGCAATGAAACCAGGTAAACCGTTTGCATTTGGGAAAATCGGCCATGCGCTATTTTGTGGTTTACCCGGTAATCCGGTTTCAACATTAGTCACATTTTATCAACTCGTTCAACCTTTAATTTTAGCACTTTCAACACATAACCAAGCCACTTTAATACCGTTATCTTTCAAAGTTAAAACGGCAACGCCGTTAAAGAAAAGCATTGGTCGGTTAGATTTTCAGCGAGGTATACTGCAAACTGATATTAATGGAGAACTTGAAGTAGCAACCACGGGCAAACAAGGATCGCATATTACGCAATCATTTAATTATGCCAACTGTTTTATCGTGTTAGAACAACATCGAGGTGACATTAAAAAAGGGGAACTGGTTACGGTTGAACCGTTTAACGCACTATTAAAATAGTGCGACTAGCACCGCACCAGCAGCTATCATTACCACACCAATTCCTGAAAGGAAAGAGATCTTTTCACCAAATAAGATAGCTGCAAATACTACTGCAAAAACTACACTGAGTTTATCAATAGGGGCGACTTGTGATACTTTGCCCTCTTTAATGGCCATAAAATAAAAAAGCCAAGACATTGCCCCCGCAATACCACTTAGGGCAATAATAAATAATGCTTTTTTATCATTTAAAAAAGAATTGATTAAATTCAATTTACCTTGTACGACCACTACGCCTACTAAAAAAATGGCCATGACAATGGCGCGAATTGCTGTTGCGGTATTGGCATCTAATTGCTGTAACCCTATTTTTCCTAAAATTGCCACAAAGGCTGCAGAAATAGCTGAAAGTAACGCATAAATGAGCCAAGTACTCATCGCTAATTCCTGTCAATTTGAATCATATACTGCTGATTATTCATATTTTTTTCACATTGTTGTGAATTACTCATCACTCCTTGACACCCTTCTAATACACCATGTGCTTTTGACCAACGATACTCTTTTCCTTCGTCATTTTTACCGCCACAGCCACTTAAACCTAAACCAAGTGTAATGCATGCTAATGCAATCATCATCATTTTCATGATTGTTCTCCTTTTTTCAATACAGGATCAAATAAATTTTCAATATAATCTAAATAATATCTATTTTAATCCATTCTGCAAGTGATTGATAGCTAGAGAATGACCTATTTTTAACAGGTGAAAACTACGTTCTCCTTTTAATTCATTTAATAATTCGGGTGGCTCATCTATTGGCTCATCAGCTAATTCAAATACGCCCCAATGAATTGCAATCGCGGACTGGCAGTGTAATTCATCATACAATTGTACTGCTTGCTTTGGATCGATGTGTTGTGAGTGCATAAACCAACGAGGTGCATAGGCACCTATAGGAATCAATGCCAAATCAATAGAGAAACGTTCACCAATCTCCTGCAAACGAGGACTATAGCCGGTATCACCCATAAAATAAATTGTCTTTCCAGTAGTTTGACTATTGCCAGCTGATTGGATCACCCAACCACACCACAACGATTTATTTTCATCAAATATACCACGTTTACTCCAATGCTTAGCGGGTACTGCTGAAAAGGTAATGCCTTCATGAGTCGTACAATCCCACCAATCTAACTCAATAACCCGCTTTACTCCCCATTTTGATAACGTTGCTTTTAAACCTAAAGGAACAACAACCAACAGCTGAGGAAAACGAGCAACTAACTTACATATACTCTGGTAATCGAGGTGATCATAATGATTATGCGAAATGACAATAAAATCAATTTGTGGTAGTTGATCTATCTCTAAAGCTGGCGGTGTTCGACGTTTAGGTCCAAACCACTGTGTAGGAGATACACGTTTAGAAAATACAGGATCAGTTAATATAAATTTATCCGCTAATCGAATTAAGGTGGTTGCATGACCTATCCACCAAACTCTATCGTCTGGTAATGTTAAATCAATTTTATCAAACCAAGTTTGTTTAAATGAGTCATAACCAGCTTTTGGGGGAAGTATTTTTCGGGAAAAATACCAACGAAAAATATCACGAAATTGAAATTTACTCGGTTCATAACTTTCAAATTTTTTGGTAATTTGTTGCGTTTTGGTAGGGATCAAATCCTTTTTATTTTTAGTCATCTTTGCAAACTTCCATTTTTTATCAAACCTTACTTCGTTCTATCACAACTGCTACATTACTTGCATTAACAATCGCGCTTGGTTTTGACACTTTAACTTTAAGCCAATCGACCGAAAATTGTTGAATAATAAGTTCAGCAACTTGCTCTGCGACACTTTCAATTAATTCAAATTGGCTATTTTCAATAAATGTGGTTATGGCTTGGCTTACTAAAAAATAATCCAAACAAAGCGATACATCATCACTACTACCGGCGGGCTGATTATCCCATGCCATTTCAAGATCAACAATCAACTTTTGTTTTATCGTCTTTTCCCAATCATAAACGCCAATTGTCGTTAAAACAGTCAATCCTTCAATCAATACTCTGTCTTTGCTCGCTTTTTTCATATATTATTCCAAACTATTATTTGTATTAACTAGAGATTACCGAATCTGGATAAATTACGCTATAATTTATTTCAATTTATGTACAAAAGTAGCTACTATGACTCGAATTTTTCAACCTTTTACCATTAATCAAAACAGTCTGATCACATTAGATGATAATGCCTTTAATCACCTAATTCGTGTGCTACGCATGAAAGTTGGTGAACAGATTATCTTATTCAATGGTACGAATCAAATCACACCAGCTGTAATACAGCAAATCGATAAAAAAAGCGTCATAGTAAAAACGTCTACCACAATATTCGACAACCGTGAATCACCTTTAAATATTCATTTAGGTCAAGTGATTTCACGAGGCGAAAAAATGGAATTTACTATTCAAAAATCAGTAGAATTAGGTGTGACAAATATCACGCCACTACTCTCTGAACGGTGTGGCGTCAAACTTGATGAGACAAGGCTTGATAAAAAGGTGCAGCAATGGCAAAAAATCGTCATTTCAGCATGTGAACAGTGTGGGCGAAATGTCATTCCAATTATCAATCCAGTAACTAAGTTAGAAAACTGGTGTGCTAATTTAACAGACAGCTTAAAACTTAATTTACACCCTAAAGCGAGGCATGGTATCAATCAGCTGTCCACCACTCATCATAATATTAGTTTATTGGTGGGGCCAGAGGGTGGATTGTCCGAAGATGAAATCAATATGACCAGTAACTATGATTTTACCGATATACTATTAGGTCCACGAGTGTTACGCACCGAAACAGCAGCCCTTACGGCATTAACCGCACTACAACTTCGTTTTGGAGATTTAGGCTAGTGTAATTAAAATCATTTGTTAAGCAATGTTTGCTTTGCATCTTAACCAGTAACGAGTATGATAGTGCCAGCATCATTTAATAGTGAATTAAACCACTACCTGTCAAAAGATATCAGACAAAATACAAAAGCAGGTATAGGATATACAACTTGTCTACACGTATTTCAATATAACCATATAAAAGTCAGTAAGGAGTTACCATGATCAAACTTGGTATTGTTATGGATCCGATTAATCATATCAAAATAAAAAAAGACACAAGTTTTGCTATGCTACTTGAAGCACAAAAACGTGGTTATCAACTCTTTTATATGGAGATGAATGATCTTTTCTTACGTAATGGCCAAGCTTATGCAACTACGCGTACTTTAACGGTTCACCAAGACCAAACCCATTGGTTTGATTTGGCGGATGAACAAACCCTTCCTCTTTGTGAACTTGATGCAATATTGATGCGTAAAGATCCGCCATTTGATACCGAATATATTTATGCAACCTATATTTTGGAACGTGCGGAAGCTAGTGGTGTTCTCGTAGTAAATAAACCACAAAGTTTACGTGATTGTAACGAAAAACTTTTCACTGCTTGGTTTGCAAAATTTACACCGGACACACTAGTCACTCGCCAAACGCAACAGATTAAAGCCTTTTATCAAGAACATGGTGATATTATCTTAAAACCACTTGATGGTATGGGTGGATCATCTATTTTCCGAATTAAACAAGATGATCCTAATGTTTCAGTTATTATAGAAACGTTAACCGAACATAACACCCGATATTGCATGGCACAAAATTTCATCCCTGCAATAAAAGAGGGTGACAAACGCGTTTTAGTGGTGGACGGTGAACCCGTACCTTATTGTTTAGCAAGGATACCGCCAAAAGGAGAAACTCGAGGAAATCTTGCCGCTGGTGGTCATGGTGAAGTTAGGCCTCTAAGTGAAAGTGATTGGAACATCGCCAGAAGTATTGCTCCTACCCTGAAACAAAAGGGTCTATTATTTGTAGGTTTAGATATTATTGGTGATAAATTGACTGAAATTAATGTCACCAGTCCAACCTGTGTTCGTGAAATTGAAGCACAAAACCCAGAACTATCCATTACAGGTATGTTAATGGATGCGATTGAACGTCGAATTAACAAATAGAGTAAAAACAATGATTAGAGAATATCAAGCTAAAGATCTCGATAAGATCATGGAAATATGGTTACAAGGTAATGAACAAGCGCATAGTTTTATTGATCCTCAATATTTCAAACAAAATTATGAAATGGTTAAAATGCTCATACCTATGTCAACGGTATATGTACAAGATCTTGATGGTGTAAAAGGCTTTATCGGTCTAACTGAAAATTACATTTCAGGACTCTTTGTTGACCAAAATTTCCGTCGCCAAGGAACCGGTAAAGCACTTGTTGAAAAGGCAAAACAACGGCATGATGAATTACTTGTTCAGGTATATAAAAAAAATACTTCTGCCATTGATTTTTACCTTGCTCAACATTTTGACATTGTTTCGGAATCAATCAATGAAGAAACTAATGAACATGAATTATTAATGCGCTGTAATGTAGAACATAAAGTTAAAATCGGTAAATGTGCATTATAATCAATAAAAGTCGTCAAATATAAAACTGTAAACATATGAATTTAAAAAATCATTTTATTATTGCTATGCCAACTATGAACGATGCAATTTTTAGTCGTTCGGTTGTCTATATTTGTGAACATAATCGTGATGGTGCTATGGGTATCGTCATCAATAAACCTATTTTTGAACTTAATGTTGCCGCTGTTTTAGCTCGTTTGGAAATCACTGCGACCAAAAATTGTGCTGAACTTGAACATCCCGTTTTTGCTGGAGGACCACTTGCGGAAGAACAAGGATTTATTCTACATACTCCACAAGCAGGCTTTTCATCTAGCATAAATATTTCGGACGACGTGATGATAACCACATCCCTCGATCTGCTCAAAGCAATCGGAACACCTGAACAACCTAAAGATATGTTTCTGGCGTTAGGTTATTCAAGCTGGCAATCACTTCAACTTGAAGCTGAAGTTGCACATAATGATTGGCTGGTAACAGAGGCTGATCCCCGAATTATATTTGAAGTCGCGATAGAAGATCGTTGGCGGAAAGCCGCTGAATCACTGGGCATTAATATTAACAATATTTCACACCAGATGGGTAATGCATAATTCATGGCAACAATTATTGCATTTGATTATGGTACAGCTAGCATTGGTGCTGCTATTGGTCAGGATATTACCAAAACAGCCAATCCACTTTGTTCATTTAAAGCACGAGATGGCATTCCAAATTGGCAAGCAATTGAAAAAGTACTAAATGAATGGAAACCAGATTTATTAGTAGTTGGTTTACCGTTAAATATGGACGGAACAGAACAGCCACTGACCGTCCGAGCGCGTAAATTTGCCAATCGATTACATGGTATGTTTGGTTATCAAGTTCAGTTACAAGACGAACGATTATCGACAGTTGAAGCTAAATCTCATATTTTTGCTTCACGAGGTTATCGCGCACTTGAAAAAGGTCATGTAGACGCTACCTCGGCAATCATTATTTTGGAAAGCTGGTTTGAAAATAATTGATGACTTTAATTTATTGGTTATTTTACAAATAATTCATCGCAAAAAATTTTAACCTTGCTAAAATAACCAGCATCTTTTTTATTGTAAGGATCCCCCCCTGTGTCAAACCAAAACTCCCTCAGTTATAAAGATGCTGGTGTCGATATTGATGCCGGTAATGAACTTGTTAATCGCATTAAATCAGTAGTAAAAGAGACCAAAAGACCCGAAGTTATGGGTGGTCTTGGTGGGTTTGGTGCATTATGTGCTATACCACAAAAATATAAAGAGCCGATTTTAGTCTCTGGTACCGACGGTGTAGGAACTAAACTTCGCCTTGCTATGGATTTGCATCGCCATGAATCAATTGGGATTGATTTGGTGGCAATGTGTGTTAATGATCTCATTGTGCAAGGTGCTGAACCTCTATTCTTCCTTGATTATTACGCAACCGGCAAACTTAACGTCGATGTTGCAACGACTGTTGTCACCGGAATCGCCGAAGGTTGTAAACAATCGGGTTGTGCATTAGTTGGAGGTGAAACTGCCGAAATGCCGGGCATGTATCATGGTAATGATTACGATCTAGCTGGATTTTGTGTAGGCGTCGTTGAAAAGTCTGCAATGATAGACGGAAGTAAAGTGCAAAATGGTGATGCATTAATCGCTTTAGCATCCAGTGGCGCTCATTCAAATGGTTATTCGTTAGTACGCAAAATTATTGAAGTAAGTGGTGTAAATCCAGCCATTGAGCAGCTTGATGGTAAATCACTTGCCGATCATTTACTTGCACCAACAAAAATCTATGTCAAATCAGTACTCAATTTAATATCACAAATTGAAGTTCATGCCATAGCGCATATTACCGGTGGAGGTTTTTGGGAAAACATTCCGCGAGTACTACCAGATAATACACAAGCTATTATTGATGAAGCAAGTTGGCAATGGCCTGCGATATTTAACTGGTTACAACAAGCAGGTAATGTCAGTCGTCATGAAATGTACCGAACTTTCAATTGTGGTGTAGGGCTAATTATTGCGTTACCTAAATCCTTAGCAAGTAAAGCGATTACATTACTCAATAATCATGGTGAAACCGCTTGGCTATTAGGTGAAATTAAACAATCAACCTCAACAGATCGCGTTATTATTGAATAATTTTCTGTTTTTATTTATTATCCATTCCAATGCCATATTGGGTGGATAATATACAAACTGATATCAATACATAACCAAATTAATCTATTGAATTATTTATAGTTAAATTTAATCATTAATTTTAAACTGATAACCTATTTAAGAAATAGTTAAAAACTAGAAAATAGTTTCTCCTTTCTTCAATTCATTGTTTTTCCTTTGGTTATACTAGGGCCTTGTTCTTTAATAATTAAATTTTGATAAAGGTAAATTTTTTAACTCATTAAAGATATTTAATTTTTTTAATTTATAACCATTTATTGTCTGAATTACCAAATTAGTTAATTAACAAACCTATATCATGTAGAAAATTAAACACAAAAATAACTAAAAGCTATGCTACTTTCTGGTACAATAGCGCAAATTATTATAACTAAGTAATGTCGTAACACTTTAGAATACAAGGTTTTTTAATGATCATATCAGATGCTAATAGTGCGGTTTCATCCGTCGCTTATCGTGCAAACGAAGTCATTGCTATCTATCCAATTACACCTAGCTCTACCATGGCTGAGCAGGCCAGTACATGGGCTGAATTTAACAAACCAAATGTTTTTGGTGATGTACCCAAAGTTGTGGAAATGCAGTCAGAAGCTGGAGCTATTTCAACCGTTCATGGTTCACTAATGACTGGCGCACTTGCTACCTCTTTTACATCT
The DNA here is from genome assembly GCF_001690195.1 of Gilliamella sp. wkB108. Lineage (GTDB taxonomy): Bacteria > Pseudomonadota > Gammaproteobacteria > Enterobacterales > Orbaceae > Gilliamella > Gilliamella apicola_L. The sequence continues at coordinate 21,911 of NZ_LZGM01000024.1, forward strand.
TCACAAGGTTTACTGTTAATGATCCCTTCGCTATATAAAATAGCTGGAGAATTAACCCCTTTTGTTTTACATGTTGCTGCAAGAACTGTGGCAACACATGCTTTATCTATTTTTGGCGATCATTCTGACGTAATGGCGATTAGACAAACCGGTTTTGCAATGCTGTGTTCAAGTTCTGTACAAGAAGCACAGGATTTTGCATTAATTGCACAAATTGCATCACTTAATAGTCGAGTGCCTTTTGTCCATTTTTTTGACGGGTTTAGAACTTCTCATGAAGTGAATAAAATCCACCCAATAAGTGATGAGCAGATTCATAATCTATTACCGCAAGAAGCCATTCATGCTTATCGTACCCGCGCATTAACACCCGATAAACCAGTTATACGAGGTACCTCAGCTAATCCAGATACTTTTTTTCAATGTCGGGAAGCCATTAATCCCTACTATGATAATGCTTATCAACATGTGGTTGATGCAATGGATGCTTTTGAAAAAGAGACAGGAAGGAAATACCGACCATTTGAGTATCATGGCGCTTATGATGCTGAGCGAGTTATGATTATTATGGGGTCTGCCGTCAGTACCAGTAAAGAAGTGGTCGATTATTTGCTACAAAAAGAAGAGAAAGTCGGTGTGGTGATTGTTAGATTATACCGCCCTTTTTCCGCTAAACATTTACTTGAAGTCATACCTGATACAGTTAAAAAAATAGCTGTATTAGATAGAACCAAAGAGCCTGGCGCACAAGCTGAACCGCTTTATTTAGATGTAATGACTGCTTTTGCTGAAAGTTTCTCACGAGGTGAACGAACCTATTTTCCGCAAATCATTGGCGGTCGTTATGGCTTATCATCTAAAGAGTTTGACCCGCGCTGTGTACTTGCAATTTTTGCAGAATTAGCACTTTCAGCTCCTCGTCCACGTTTTACTGTTGGAATTTATGATGATATCACAGGCTTATCTTTACCATTACCAGAAAAATCCATTCCACAAAAATCTGAACTTGAGGCTTTATTCTATGGTCTTGGTAGCGACGGTACGGTTTCAGCTACCAAAAATAATATTAAAATTATTGGCGATGGCTCCCCTTTCTATGTTCAGGGATTTTTTGTCTATGATTCCAAAAAGGCCGGTGGTTTAACCACCTCCCATTTACGAGTAAGTCTAGAGCCTATTGATTCAGCTTATTTAATTACTAGCGCTCATTTTATTGGTTGTCACCAAGATCAATTTATCGATAAATATCAAATTGTCGAAAAACTCAAAGACGACGGGATCTTCTTACTTAATACACCTTATAATAAAGATGAAATTTGGCATCGACTGCCAAAAGAAGTACAAGTCCAATTAATTAAGAAACGCGCTCATTTTTATATTATTAATGCGGCTAAAATTGCTCGTGAATGTAATTTAGGTGCAAGAATTAATACGGTGATGCAAGCCGCATTTTTCCACCTGTCTGAAATATTTAAAAATGACTTCAGTATAACCCAGTTAAAAGAAGTAATCGCTAAAAGCTATAGTAGCAAAGGTCAAGATTTAGTCGAAAACAACTGGAAAGCGCTTGACTTAGCGATCACTTCACTTGAACAGATCCCATTGACTTGTGTTGATCAAAGTAGTGTTTCCAGACCTCCTGTTGTACCTAATAATGCTCCAGATTTTGTCAAAATGGTTACTGCTACTATGTTAGCTGGATTAGGTGATAGTTTACCTGTATCAGCCTTTCCACCTGACGGTACTTGGCCTACTGGAACAACGAAATGGGAAAAGCGTAACATTGCCGAAGCGATCCCTATCTGGCAACCAGAACTGTGTACTCAATGTAATCACTGTGTTGTGGCTTGTCCCCATGCAGCTATTCGAGCCAAAGTAGTTGAACCTGATGAAATGCTTAATGCTCCAGATTCATTAAGTTCACTTGAAGTAAAAGCTCGCGATATGAAAGGTCAACGCTATGTATTACAAGTTGCACCTGAAGATTGTACCGGCTGCAAATTATGTGTTGAGGTTTGTCCGTCTCGCGATCGTAATAACTTTGATATTAAAGCAATTAATATGCAACCTCGTATTGATAACCTTAATACTCAACGCGCGAATTATGAATATTTTACGGCTTTACCAGATCGTGATATCAAAACTCTTGAACGTATTGATATTCGAACTTCACAGTTATTAACACCACTCTTTGAATATTCTGGTGCATGTGCTGGTTGTGGAGAAACACCTTATATTAAATTATTGACACAGCTTTATGGTGACCATTTAGCCATTGCTAACGCTACTGGCTGTTCATCAATTTATGGTGGTAATCTTCCTTCAACACCTTATACCACAGATCGTAACGGTCGTGGCCCAGCTTGGGCAAACTCGCTGTTTGAAAATAATGCTGAATTTGCCTTAGGTTATCGTATTACATACAATCAACATAAGAAACGTGTTTTACGGCTACTTGAACATGTAGCTGGTGAAATCTCACCTGAAATCGTTCTTTGTTTACAATCAACTGAAACCTCAATTGATGAAAAACGTACCAATGTTGCACTGTTACGTCAGCAGTTAGAACATATTAATTCACCAGAAGCCAATGAGTTAATGCAAGATGCAGATTACTTAATCGATAAATCAGTTTGGGCTATTGGCGGTGATGGTTGGGCTTATGATATTGGGTTTGGTGGACTCGATCATGTTATGAGTTTAACCGATAACGTCAATATATTAGTGTTAGATACCCAATGCTATTCAAATACTGGTGGTCAACAATCAAAAGCGACACCAATGGGTGCTGTGTCTAAATTTGCCGATTTAGGTAAACATAAAGCGCGTAAAGATTTAGGTGTTAGTGTGATGATGTATGGTCATGTTTATGTAGCACAAGTTGCTTTAGGTTCACAACTTAATCAAACACTTAAAGCTTTACAAGAAGCAGAAGCGTATGACGGGCCATCATTGGTGATTGCTTATAGCCCTTGTGAAGAACATGGCTATGATCTTTCTAAATCACATGAACAGATGAAAGATTTAGTCAAATCAGGATTCTGGCCTCTTTACCGTTATGATCCTCGTCGTATGAGTGAAGGTAAACCAGGTTTAGTATTAGATTCTAAATCTCCAAATAGTGAGACCTTATCAGGTATATTACTAAAAGAACAACGATTCCGCCGTTTAGAAACATTAGAGCCAGTGATTGCCAATACTTTGCATGAACGTTCTACAAAAATGGTCGATTCTAAGTATAAATTTTTACAGATGTTATCAACTTTTTCGGATATCGAAACGCCAGCAGATAGTTAACATCGTTAAATAGTATTATCTGTAATGTGATGATAGTTAAAAAAGATCGGCTTTGATTAATTACTTATCAAGGCTGATCTTTTTTTGCGCAAAAAGCACTGAAAAAGTGCATGTTAGAACCAAAAAGATCTTACCTTGAAACCTTACTTGGTTAATTCATTTTTTACCTAATTGATCTATATAACCTTTTTAACTTTTTTAGATTGGTACATTTTTTGCAAAATCAATAATTAACCTGATAAGCGTTAACTAAATTGTGAGGTGAATAATGGTATCTAATCTAAATATAAGTCGGAGAAAATTATTAACAGTTTCTAGCGTAGCTTTAGCAGGTTTATCAGTTAATCAACTGCTCTCTAAAGCTCATGCCCAAGAAATACAAAAATCGGTTGCATTTTCACTGCCAATGATTGATACGGTAGTGACACCGGATCAAGGAAACCCAATTAGGCTCAATTTTAACGAAAATGCACTTGGTATGTCCCCTTCAGCTAAACAAGTGGCAATTGACGCTATCCCAAAAGCCAATCGATATGCTAAAGCCGAAATGCCACTTTTAAATAAGCGGTTAGGCCAACATCACAGTGTGAATGAAGATCAGATTTTATTAACTGCCGGATCATCAGAAGGTATTCGTAGTGCAATTGCTGCATTTGTTAAACCTGATACTCAATTCGTAATACCTGAACTTACTTATGGAGACGGTGAACACTTTGCCAAAATCTTTAATTTAAAAATTAACAAAGTACCTTGTTTACCTGACTGGCAAATTGATCTCAATGGTATTAAAAAAGCGGTTGAAAGTCATCAAGGCTTTTCTATTGTCTATCTGGTTAATCCTAATAATCCAACATCAACCGTATTTAAAACCAATGAGCTTGAATTATGGGTAACGAGTAAACCGAAAAATACCATTTTTATCATTGATGAGGCTTACGCAGAATTTGTGAATAATCCCGAATTCTATTCGGTTGATAGTTTCATCAATAAAGGCTGTGATAATGTTATCTTGCTTAAAACGTTCTCAAAGATTCATGCAATGGCTGGTTTACGTGTCGGTTATGTAGTGAGTTCACCGGATAATATTAAAAATATTGCTCAATATGTTGCCGGTGAAAAACTGAACTATTGTGGCGTCTGTGCTGCGCTCACTTCAATGAATGATACTCACTTTTTAGCTTACTCAAAAAAAGCGGTAGATGTTTCACGCAATATTATGGAACAAGCTCTATCAGAACTTGGATTACATTATTTAAAATCAGAAACTAATTTTATGTTTCATAAAAGTCCGATTGATTTGAAACAGTACAGAGAATTGATGAAGCAAAACTTTATCTTGATAGGGCGAGATTTTGAACCTGCAACAGAGTGGTGCAGAATATCACTAGGTACGCCGGGTGAAATGCTTTATGTTGCTAATGTAATGCGAGAATTACGCCAGAAATCAGCTATTTAAAATAAAAACAAAACGAATTTTAAAATAAAAACAGAACGAATTAACTAAAAATAACTTGACTCTCTACATTGATGAAATATAGAGAGTCACATTTTTAACTAAAATCTATTTAGTATTATTTAGTAAGGCGTCGGGTCATCCAGTAGTGTTTTTTCCAATAATCTTCATTTAAATTGGAATAAATTACACCTTTGGATGTTGAAGCATGTAAAAATTTACCGTCAGCATAATAAATACCTACGTGTAAACCATTTCCACCACGACCTGTTTTGAAAAATACTAAATCACCTGCTTTTGGTTGGGTTACTTTATAACCTAATTGTGCTTGAGCGGCGGTACTTCTTGGAAGGGTTTGAGATAATTTACTTTTGAAGAAATTCATTACCAGCCCAGAACAATCACTTCCAGCTAAAGTCGTTCCACCATAACGATATGGTGTTTTTTGCCATTTTTTATAATGTGCATCAATTTTAGCTATCATGTGTGGATCTGCTTTAGATTTTTTAACCGCTAGCTGCCCTTGACTGTTACTACAACCATACAACATAAAGAAGGAAATGAGCAATGTAGTTATTAAAAAACGCTTCCTTATATTAATATAATTGTTCAGCAACTTCCCTAATAGCCGATTGTCTTTTTTTGTCATGCCTTTTTGTTCCTTTATTTAAAGTCGACCACTGCGAATAACGTCTTGCCACTTTAAGACTTTTGGGTAACACGCCCGTTTGCCATTTATTTTTATCCAGTTTAGATAACCTTATAGGACTGGTATTCGCATGGCTCCGATGATTTAAACTTTCTTTAAGACACATTAATCGTAAAGAAAGAAAACAAATAACAACATCATCAACGCTTAATTTACTATATCCAGAAAGCCGATATCGCATTCTAGAACCATAATGTTTTGCTGTTTGCATCAAACTACCAACCGCAGCACCTATTAATGCTGCTGAGCCTAATGAAATCCCACCAGTAGCAAGATCTATACTTGCTCCAATAGTTGCACCAGACACAAAACCTTTAGTCAAATGTACTCCCATCATTTTTAATGCATCTACATTAAAAAGATCGGACTTATAACGCCCTTCGATTAAAGGTAAACTTTCCTCACTTTCTTGAGCAAAGTTGAACTGGTAAAGCCTTAATAATTCATTTATCGCTTTTTGCTCGCGTTTTCTAACATTATTTTGCATATCGGTAATGGCTTGTTTGTCATCAGGCTTTGCCATTTCATAATATGCAGTAACATCAACCAATGTTTCAGCAATAATTAAGTTAGCTGTATGGTTGCGATATTCTCTTAATTCGGTTATTTTAGTTAACCACTCATCTAATATCGCTTTCGCAGGCTCAATCAATAAAGCAAGACTTTGATACAATCGCTCCTCACCATCAACGGGGGGGAACACAGCATCGAAGTGTATGATAGCATGAATTCCGACACGTGAAAGCAATCTTTTCCAATTTTTTTCATTTTCCCCCTCTTGTGCTGTAAAATTTAATACCGCTAGCATCGGTTTATCACTACTTGCCAAGATAGCCAATTCATCATGATACTTATCCAAAACCGGCTCTCTAACGTCTATTACATAGATTCCAGCATCACTATTTATTAATTGCTTTATCACTTTTGCTTCCTGATTAAACACATTTTCTGCTTCAGGGCTTTGTAAAAAAATCGTTAATTTATCGATGCCGTCAAGTTTACTTTTGGATAAGGTCAACTGATTTATATAATCATACAAGGCTAAGCTATCTTCTAAACCTGGGGTATCATAAAAGATAATCGACTTTTGTTGAGCTAACGGCAACGTAATTGATTCTACATGTCTGGTTGTACCGGGTTTATCTAATACTGTACCAAAATCACTGTTGCGAATTAGTGTACGTAATAATGAAGTTTTACCCACATTTGTATGACCAACTACTGCTAATTTTAATGTTGTTAGCATGTTAAAGGTCCTCATTTAACCATTTGGGTTGCGCCAATTGTAAAGATAAGGCTTGCCAGTTATCAAATTGTTTCCCATGATTAATAAACCAGATACGATGTTGTTGTGATTTATTCATTAATTGATTAAGTAAATTCAATACACCTCTATCCGGTGTTCTATCGGTATCGATAGCAATTAACAATTTTTTAGCGGGCGTTAATTGCAAATAATCTAAAATTTTTCGTCTCTGTTCACGGGTATTTAAAAACCCCAAAAAAGTGATTGAATCAGGGGGAGTCCACTCTTCTGAAATTTCAACTGCAACCATAAATGCATCTTTGCTATCACCATTGATTGGAACAGGTGAACGCCATTGTGTATGATTTTGTTGTTTATCTGCATCTTCAATATTAACTAATAAAGGTTGTAACTCATTAATTAATATTTGGTATTCAGGTTGTTTTAGATTAAGTTTGACTTGGCGAGAGCTGATTTGCCAATTAACGCCACAAATTACCATACATAAAAATCGAATACCTAAACCGTAAACAATAAATATACCTAATAACCAAATAGCCCACGATGCTCTCACTTCTCCTGCATTTAACGCTTGTTCACTAAATCTAATAACATCATCATTAGGCATTGGAAATCCAAGCTGAGCCGGTAGAACGCCTAAATAATGCGTTAAGTGGATAATGGTATCTGAACTTAATAATGTGGTTTTCCATTTAAAGCTATAATGTTGGGTAGAAAAAAGCACAACTAATACTAACAAAGCGGTGCTAAGTATTACTGTCCAAAAAAGATTAAGTACAAATCCGATTAACCACCGAATACGCCCACCCAAAAGCTCAACAAAAGCAGGGATAAGTTGTTGTACCGTCTTTTTTTGGGAAAACTTTTTAGCTAACCATAACCAACAATAGACTAATATACTGCCACCTAAATTGCCGAAAAAAAAGAACGAACCTAACCAAATGGTTAATGTAATTAAATGAACACCTAATAAACTAAAAAGAGCCCAATACAGATTAACTGGATTTTGGCTTAATGCACCAATTGCTAAGCTAGCACCAAGGAAAATAGAAAGTAAAATCAATAAAAGAAAAGAGAGTTTAATCGCATTTAATAATATTTTTTGTGCAGATAAAAGTCCGTTTTCACGGGATAAAATAGTTGCACGCATAATAATACGCGCGCTTGGTGAAGATTGAGTTGCTCTGACTTGTCGATTAATATCTTGATCAGCAAACCGCCCAGAATCGTTTTCAATAAGACGAATGGTTTCAGTAAGCCATAGTGATTTTAACTCTTCTCGCATTATACTTATCTTCAAATTTAATTTAATAAAGCATAAAAGAAACGCGACATAAGTCGCGTCTACAATAAGTTAAAGAATTTATTGCGTTATTTCGCCAATTTTACTTAATAAGGTTTGGATTCGTTGTTGCCATACTTGTTGTTCTTGCTTCAACTTTTCATTTTCTTCGCGTAGTGCTTTCATCTCATCAGAACTATCATTAATCAATTGCTCCAACTCTTGATTACCTAACTTTAAAGTCGCGATCTCTTGTTGTAACGTAGTGATAGTATTAACGGTATGTTGGATTCTACTTTCTAATTGATTCAATATTTCTAATGACATATTATTCCTCTAGCTAAAATTATTTGGTGTATAATCTTTACTATTATAACCAATTCATTCTAAAATCAACACAATTTTAAATCTTAAGTTGGAGAAAATTATGCGTAAACCTCTCGTTATGGGTAACTGGAAACTCAATGGTAGTATTGATATGGCAAAAAACTTAGTTGCAGGGCTAAGAAATGAGCTATCAACAGATGTTGCATGTGATATTGCTATTGCACCTCCGGTAGTTTATTTAGATTTTGTTAAACATCAATTAGGTGGGTCAAATATTATTTTAGGCGCTCAGGATGTTGGTATTAACCTCTCTGGAGCTTATACCGGTGAAGTCTCAGTAGACATGTTGAAAGAAGTGGGTGTTACTCATATCATCATTGGTCATTCAGAACGTCGAACTTATCATAAAGAATCAGATGAGTTTATCGCAAAAAAATTCGGTGTAATTAAAGAAGCAGGCTTAGTACCAGTGCTTTGTATTGGTGAAACCGAAGCAGAAAACGAAGCAGGTCAAACCCAAGCTGTATGCGCTCGTCAAATTGATGCGGTAATTAATGCATTAGGAGTACAAGCATTTAATCATGCAGTTATTGCTTACGAACCAGTTTGGGCAATTGGTACAGGAAAATCTGCAACCCCAGCGCAAGCACAAGCTGTACACAAATTCATCCGCGATCATATTGCACAAAAAGATGCTAAAGTGGCAGAACAAGTTATTATCCAGTACGGTGGTTCAGTCAACGATAAAAATGCAGCTGAATTATTCACACAACCAGATATTGACGGAGCTTTGGTTGGTGGAGCATCATTAAAAGCTGATGCATTTGCTGTAATTGTAAAAGCAGCAGAAAAAGCTAAAGCTAAAAAATAAATAAAAAAAGGACGCCTGTTTAGGCGTCTTTTTTAACGTTTGTTTCATTTAAATTTAACTAAATAAAATGTTATTTTTTAGCTTTTAAAAGGTAACGTGTTGGCCAAATTTTTTCTACAGATACTTGTAAATATTCAGAAATAATTCTTTCATACTTAGGACAGTGACGATACAAGGCATTTCTTAAAGTATCAGCTTGTAGCCCACTTGATCGCGATAAAGCTCTCAAGTTTCCGCCTCTAATTTTTATTTCTCCTACAACTCTTGATGGAGACCAGTCTTGATCTTGTTCGCTCATTATGAGATCCTCTACTTGGTTAAATTTTTTACTATTGTAAAGATTATCGGTATTACAATGTTAAAAATGTAAGACATTTATAGTAAAGAATACCACATAAAAAAACGAAATAAAACTATAAAAATAAAAAAATTATATAAAATGGAATTAAAAATGACAGAAAACAAAATAAAAACGCTTGACGAGCAAGAAAAAACGCGAATTTTAATTAGCACAGGTGTAATCGATTTCAAAAATAGATTAACCCTTGTGCTAGAAGGTATGTCAGGTAATGCTTTTGCAAAAAAAGTCGGAATGTCTGAAGCTGTAATTCGCGATTATTTATCAGGAAAAACCTATCCTTCACTTAATCGATTAGCTATTATTGCATTAAAATGTGATGTCCCTATTGAATGGTTAGCAACCGGGAAAGGTGAATGCAGGTTATTACCAGAAAGTGTTATTAAAGGATCTATCAATATCCCATTTCATCGCTTAGATGATACAGGAAAACCTTTTGCCAAAATTGAATCAATCCCCTTTAATATTAATTTGATTAAAAATCAGGGATTAAATTGTGATGATTTAACAGCGGTATGGGCTAGTGGCGATAGTATGGAGCCTACCATTTCCAATCATGATATTTTAATTATCAATAAGGTACATGCCAAACCACTTGACGGTTACCTTTATGCGGTACAATATGATGATCAAATCAGTATTAAAAGAATTCAAAATCAGGGATCTAACCTCGCATTACTTTGTGATAACCCTAAATATCCTACTATTATGATTGATAAAAATACTCCACAAGATTTTGCAATTATTGGTCATGTAGTTTTTCTCTTAAAGGATCTCTATTAACGTATTAACAATCGTTTTATCATTTATCACAACGATATTCCGTCGATGTTTATCGACGGAAGTTGGGTCGTTTTTTAAACGTTGCTTGTCTTCTCTATTGATACTTATATCCTCAAAAAATAAATAATAGACGAATATTTTTGATAAAGATCAGCAATCAATTTTTTCAAAATAGTAAAAAACGATTATATTAACGATTTAATAGACTCATACTCACAACCTAACACAATTTTTCATAGTCTGGTCAAGATCCCTATGGGTATAACTTTATGCTTTTTTTGCCCAGATATGCTAAAATTAACCTTTATTTTTAGTCTATTATTTAGTGATTATGCCAAATATAAATACTTCAAAAAAAGTGGTTGTCGGTATGTCGGGTGGTGTTGATTCTTCTGTTTCTGCTTATTTATTACAACAACAAGGTTATCATGTTGTTGGATTATTTATGAAAAATTGGGAAGAAGATGATAACGAAGAGTACTGTTCAGCTGCAGTCGATTTAGCTGATGCAAAAGCAGTTTGTGATAAATTAAACATTGAATTATTTACCATTAATTTCGCAGCTGAATATTGGGATAATGTGTTTGAACATTTTTTGTCTGAATATAAAGCCGGCAGAACACCAAACCCCGATATTTTATGCAATAAAGAGATCAAATTTAAGGCCTTTTTAGAATACGCAGCCGAAGATCTTGGTGCTGATTATATTGCAACTGGTCATTATGTCCGCAAACGAGAAACCAATAACAAGGTTGAGTTATTGCGTGGTATTGATAACAATAAAGATCAGAGCTATTTTTTATATACGCTTAGTGAACAACAACTACGCCAAAGTCTATTCCCGGTTGGTGAACTTGAAAAACCCAAAGTACGAGAAATTGCTCAGCAATTAGGATTAGCAACTGCCGCCAAAAAAGATTCTACTGGTATCTGTTTCATTGGAGAACGAAAATTTAGCGATTTTTTAGCTCGCTATTTACCGGCTCAATCAGGTGCTATTCGTACTGTTGACGGCGAGGTAATTGGACAACATCAAGGTCTTATGTACCATACATTAGGGCAACGCAAAGGACTTGGTATTGGAGGACTGAAGCAGGCTGAAGATACACCGTGGTATGTGGTGGACAAAGATATCAAAAATAATGAATTAATTGTTGCGCAAGGGCATAATCACCCTGCTCTATTTTCTGATGGACTTATTGCACAACAGTTACATTGGGTTAATCGTCAAGTTATTACCAAACCATTTAGTTGTACTGTCAAAACACGCTATCGTCAACAAGATATTGCTTGTCAAGTAAATCCATTGTCAGAAGATAAAATTGAAGTCATTTTTGAAAGTCCGGTTGCTGCCGTGACACCTGGTCAATCTGCGGTTTTTTATCAAGGTGAAGTATGCCTTGGTGGAGGTATAATAGAACAACGTATTATACGCAGTAAGGAGTCTTTTTGTGAATAATAAATATCATCATATAGCTATTGCACTCGCTGGCGTGGCTCAGAGTGCAATGTTAATTCCTCAGCTTGCCAATACTGGAAGTTGTAGCATGTCACTTTATGAGCGATCGATAAACAGTGTTTTCAAAACTTCACCAAAAACCACTGCAGATGTTTATGACGGCATAAAAAATGTTGTTACTGGTTTGCAAACGTTGATACAACTACTTTCTTCTGGTCAAAAAGAGCAAATAGATATGATTCGCTATTTATTTGGCACTTTAAGTATCACAAGTAAATTGCTCAAAAACAATGATGCATTAAATAAGATTGATCAACGACTAACACGCATTTCTAGTCTTTATTCCGATCTAAGTGATGAAACAATCCATGAACATGTTGATGATCTTTCTTACTCATTGGCGGGGATCTATTCTGATATAGTTAGCCCGTTATCAACTAAAATTAAGGTCGTTGGTAAAGTAGAATTTTTACAAAATTCATTAATACAAGCTAAAGTAAGAACGGCTCTTTTTGGAAGTGTTCGTTCTGCGATCTTGTGGTATCAAGTTGGTGGTGGGCGATTACAGATCATCTTTTCACGTAAACGAATCTGTAATGCTGCGCGAGATTTACTGCAAGAGATTAATAACGCCAATTAATTTATACTTTTTAAATATTTAAAATAGCAACGGAGTTAAACTGATGGAATTATCCGTACTTACTGCCCTTTCACCAATTGATGGTCGCTATGGTGATAAAACAACTGAATTACGCGCTATTTTTAGCGAATTTGGTTTGATAAAATACCGTGTTCAAGTTGAAATTCGCTGGTTACAAAAATTAGCCTCACAACCAGAAATCCTTGAAGTACCCGCTTTAAGCGACTTAGCTATCAAACATCTTAATCAAATTGTCGAACAATTTAGTGAACAAGATGCACAGCGGATTAAAGAGATTGAAAAAACTACTAATCATGATGTCAAAGCGGTTGAGTATTTTTTGAAAGAAAAAGTCAAAACGAATGAAGAATTGCATGCAATTAATGAATTTATTCATTTTGCTTGCACATCAGAAGATATCAACAATTTATCCTACGCTTTAATGTTAAAAACTGCGAGAGATACAGTTTTAATCCCTTATTGGCACAAACTTATTGAACAAATTACCTCACAAGCTAGAACCTATCGCGAACTACCTTTACTGGCAAGAACACACGGTCAACCGGCTACTCCATCAACTATAGGTAAAGAGTTTGCAAATGTTGCTTATCGACTACAGCGTCAATTAAAGCAACTGCAATCCGTTGAAATATTAGGTAAAATCAATGGCGCTACGGGTAATTATAATGCTCATTTAGTCGCTTATCCTGAAATTAATTGGCATCAGTTCAGTGAAGAGTTTGTCTGTTCATTGGGATTAAAATGGAATCCTTATACTACACAAATTGAACCACATGACTATATCGCTGAGTTTTTTGATTGTGTGGCCCGATTTAATACCATTATGATCGATTTCGATCGCGATGTGTGGGGGTACATTTCACTAAATCATTTTAAACAAAAAACGATTGAAGGTGAAATTGGCTCATCTACTATGCCTCACAAAGTCAATCCAATTGATTTTGAAAATTCAGAAGGCAATTTAGGCATCGCAAATGCAGTTATGAATCATTTAGGTAGCAAATTACCTATATCTCGTTTTCAACGTGATTTAACTGATTCTACCGTCTTACGTAATCTTGGTGTTGGAATTGGTTATGCAATTATTGCTTATCAATCAACGTTAAAAGGATTGAATAAACTTGAAGTTAATCAAGCTTATCTTTTAGAAGAACTCAATCGTAACTGGGAAGTTTTAGCCGAACCAATTCAAACGGTTATGCGTCGTTATGGTATTGAAAAGCCATATGAAAAATTGAAAGAATTAACACGTGGTAAGCGTGTTGACGCTGAAGGTATAAAACGTTTTATTGATTCATTAGCTTTACCTGAAAGTGAAAAAACACGATTAAAACAGTTAACCCCAGCCAACTACATAGGCTATGCGGTAAATTTTGTTGATGAGCTTTAATCACAATTGAAATTAATATCGCCTAAAAGATTAAGTAATTTCCTTAGGCGATATTGATACTGCCCAAGTTCATGTGACTAAATTGGTAACGCAAAAATCAATAAAAAGTAATGACAAAAAGCATGATTGATTACCAATAAAATAGGAAAAACAATTGAAAATTCGCATTGCAACACGGAAAAGCCCTTTAGCTCTTTGGCAAGCTAATTTTGTCAAAGATCAACTATTAGCCATACATAAACATCTCTCCGTTGAGCTTGTACCAATGGTGACACAAGGTGATGTGTTATTAGATAGTCCATTAGCAAAAATAGGCGGTAAAGGGCTTTTTGTTAAACAGCTGGAACAAGCTATGTTAAATAACCAAGCAGATATAGCCGTTCATTCTATCAAAGATATTCCCGCTCAGTTTCCTGAAGGATTAATGCTAGCAACAATTTGTCAACGTGATGAAGTTCGTGATGCGTTTATTTCTAATAAGTATGATAATCTTGATACCTTACCTGATGGTGCAGTCATTGGTACATCAAGTTTACGCAGGCAATGCCAATTACGTGCCAAATATCCACATATTCAAATTAAAGATCTACGTGGTAATGTCAGTACTCGCCTAGCTAAACTAGATAATAATGAGTATGACGCAATTATTCTTGCCTCAGTCGGTTTAAAGCGTTTAGGTTTGAATAATAGGATCAAGCAGTTTATTGAAACCGACTTAATACTTCCGGCAGTTGGTCAAGGTGCTGTGGGTATTGAAACCAGAGTTGATGATAAAGCGATAATGGATCTACTTGCACCTCTTGATGATAAAAATAGTCGAATCTGTATTTTAGCTGAAAGAGCGATGAACCAATATTTACAAGGTGGTTGCCAAGTGCCTATTGCCTGTTACAGCCAATTAAATAATGGTGTATTGACTTTACAAGGACTGGTTGGTCGGGTAGACGGCAGTAAAGTCATTAAATCAATGCTACAAGGCAATGCCAGTCAAGCTGAAGAGTTAGGGTGCAAATTAGCTAAGCAGTTACTTGAACAAGGTGCTGCAGAAATTTTACAGGAATTAAATGACCAATGATTGTGGTGACAAGACCTTCGCCCGAGGGCGAAATTTTGACACAACGCCTAATTCAAGCCAATTTACCGGCTATGCATCTTCCTTTTTTTAATATATCAATCGGTGATGGTTTATTACATTTACAAACTGAACTCAATCAGCTAACTCCATTAGATATCGTCATCGTTGTTTCTCCTCAAGTTAGCCATATTATTAAAACTAACTTGCCAAATTTATTATTTCCTGCGCATATTAGTTATTTTGCGATAGGTTATAAATCCGCTGAGTTATTTAAACAATTAAGTCAAAAAAATGTCAGCTATCCGAAACAGGAAAACAGTGAAGGTCTATTACAATTACTTGATCTGCAACCCGTAAAAAATCGCACTATTTTAATTTTACGTGGTGATTTTGGGCGTCAATTATTAACCGAAGAGTTGACCCAAAAAGGTGCAAAAGTAAGGTTATTACAATGTTATCGTCGAAAAGCAATTCACTACCCTGCTAACATTTTAAATGATTATATTAATAAACAAATAATTGTTATTACCAGTGTTGAACATCTTTTACAACTTGATGTGTACTGCCATATTGAACATAAACAGCATGCTTATTTAATGGTTACTAGTCTACGAATTTTTGCTAAAGCAACACAGCTACAATGGCAAAAGGTTTTATTAGTAGATAATGCTAACAATCAAACGCTATTTGAAGCTTTGATAGCATTATCACATCAACCAACAACTAATCTAAAAAACTAGTAGAAATATAAACTGAATTACTGTCAATTAGATTAAGTAATAATCACAATTAAAAAGCAAAATAAAGTCGGTTGGTTGTAAAATAATCAAATTTTATTTAAAACAATGATAACTCTATGTCATAATGCCACTATATTTTAACAAAATGCTAAATGAGGTTCTTCATGCCATTACGATATTATGGTGCCAATGCAACACTTTCAACAATAAGTACGACTTCATTTAGTCAAACATCCACGATAAATATCAAAAATGAAGCGAAAAAGACTATGAAAGAAGAGAAAGAAACTCAAATAAACACCCAATCTAGTCCCGAAGTAGATATAAAAGTTACCCCATCATCCATAACTAAAAATGTTAATAAAGTACCTGTCTCTAAACTCTCTATTGTTGCAATTGCTTTATCTTTCTGCCTTAGTGGCATCATTTATTATTATGGGCATAAACAAATCCAAAATCAGAAAAAAACCATAGCTACACTGCAAACGCAAATAACTAACTTAAAGCAAACCACCAGACAAAGCATTATCAATGACTTGCAAACTAACATTACTGAGACAGTCAATCAACAAAATCAACAATTTACTTCATTAGAACAACGTATTGATCGCCAACTTACTGAACAGCAAAAAGTACAACAACAGTTGATAACACAAGTAAATGATGCATCAAAAAGTACTGAGCAAAACTTACACAGCATCAATGAACGTTTATCCGCTATGTCTATTACCGATAATAATGTGTGGTTGATTTCACAAGCTAATTATCTTGTTCATTTAGCTGGTAGAAAAATCTGGAACGATCAAGATTACACCACTGCGCGTCTATTACTAAAAAATGCTGATGATAGTTTAGCTCAGGCTAACGATCCAAGTTTATTACCTGCCAGACAAGCAATTAATAAAGATATTACTTCGTTATCACAAGTTAGCTTTATAGATACTGATGGTATTATTCTGAAATTAATCGGATTATCTGAAACATTAACTGAACTTCCTCTGGTGGGTAATTATAAAGACGTCGATCTTGGTATGACGCAATATGATGATCTTGCTTTAGACGGTGATAGTGCCGATAAAAAAGAGTCAGCAAATGGCGTGGGTAAGGTAGACAATAATCAAAATAGTGAGGATAGCGAAGTTTCTTCATCTATTACCGATTGGTCAAGTAATTTATTAACTAATACTAAGTCCTTCATGCAAAAATTCATTACTGTCGAAAAACTGGATGAAAATGAAAATAACTTTGCTACTTGCTTATCTCAAGCTGGAGCAGATGAAAAACAGATCGTTAAATGCAACATTCTTAAAACGCCAATCACTTTAGAACAATCACTTTATTTACGCGAAAATATCCGTTTCCGTTTATTGATTGCAGCACAAGCCGTCCCTCGACATCAAGATCTTGTTTACCTACGAGCGCTAGATGATGCGTCTATTTGGGTTAACGCTTACTTTGACGGTAATTCACCAGCAGTAAAAGCATTTTTAAGTGATCTAGGAGAATTACAAAGCCAATCAATAAGTAACCAAGATGTGCCAGAAAAGCTTGAAAGTATTTCGGAACTGGAAAAGTTAATGCAAACTCGTGTTCGTTCAATGATGGCTAAATAGGAGAATAATAATGTTTAAAATATTGATTATTTTCTTAGTGTTAGTCGGTGGATTTTTCCTCGGTCCATTACTACAAGGACATCAAGGTTCAGCCGTATTTGTAGTGGCCAATTATAAAATCACTATGTCCTTTAATTCATTTGTTATTTTATTATTATTAGCCCTACTTTGTCTTTATGTGATCTACTGGATATTTAAGAAGATCTTTAATTCCAAAACAGCTTTAGGGAATTGGTTACGTTTAAAATCACCTCGTAAAGCTGAAAAACGTATTGAGCAAGCACAAATTTTCCTATTAGAAGGGGATTATCAACAAGCAGCTAAACTCTTTATGAAAAGTGCTAAAGGTGCAAATAATAGCACCTTATCCTATCTGCTTGCCGCGCAAACACAAATTGAAAATGACCAATTAATTCCTGCCAGTCAATTACTTGAGCAAGCAGCTAAAAGCTGTCAGCCAAGAGAAAAGCTAGCATTTCAATTGATACAAATCCGTTTACAAATTAAAAATCGTGAATATGAAACTGCTCGCACAACAATTGAACAGCTATTGAATGAGAAACCTCGTAATCCCGAAATTATAAGATTAGCCGATCAAATCTACTATGAAATGGGTGATTACCAAGCCGTTATCGACTTAATGCCGGTAATGTATAAAGCAAAAACCTATAGTGAATCTCAGTTGGATCAATTTAAACAAGCTGCCTATATTAGTCGAATTAAGCAATTATCTTCTGATAGTGATCCACTAGCATTAATAAAATGGTGGAAATCGCAACCCAAAGCAATTCTTAATAATATTTCTTATCAAAAATCTATGGCTAATTACCTAAAACAGCTGGGGCAAACGGCAGAAGCTGATAAATTGTTAGTATCAATTAGCAAAATTGAATCAAAAGAAAATAGTTAGTAAATCAGGGCTTAGGCCCTGCTTTATTATCAGTTCGCTATATATCATTTAAATTAAAAAATAGCGAATTAGTGCCATAAATGCCATTCCTGACACAACTATCCACATTAAATTTTTGGTTAATACCGCAACAATGATTGTTGGAATAGTTGCTAAGCAGTATTCAATATTGATATCAGGAAATTGTCCTTGTTTAATAACGAATAAGTTCTGTACAAATAGTGCAGTTAAAATACAGATAGGAACATAGGATAAAAAGCGAATAACAATATCAGGTAATTGTAATTTACGAACTAAAATAAACGGGATCACTCTTGGTAACCAAGTAACAATGCCTGAGCCAAGAATAATGAGTAAACTGTAAGTTGTCATACTTTGCGCTCCATCGCCATTCCCATGAAACAACCCGCAAAAGTGCTTAATAAGATTGCCATTTCAGAGGATAAAAAACGCATCAACAAAATTAACATAACCGCTACAGTTAACATCGCAATTAAACGATTTTTTAGACTTTTACTCTTATCACCAATAAGTTGCAGGTAAAGTAACCCAATAAACATAGCAACTAAAGCATAATCTAAGCCAAACAACGCCGGATTGGGTAACCATTCACCAATTAATGCACCAATCAAACAAGATAAAACCCAGACTATATAAGCTGTTAAATTGAGTCCATGCATCCATGCTGCATTAACTGGCACTTTATTAGCAATCGCATTCATCACTACCGCAAAGCTTTCATCAGTTAATAAACTACCAATACCAATATTATTCAATAAAGAAAAGCGACGAAACGTGGGAGCAGTTGCCATACTCATAAGAAAATGACGAGAATTCACCAAAAAAACGGTAAAAATAATAGCTGAAATGGGCGTTGCGACAATCATCAATCCTGTAATAATAAACTGCGAAGCACCTGCATAAATAATTAAGGCCAACAAAGTGACTTCAATAACTGATAAATTAGCTGCTTTTCCAACTACACCGGCGGCAATACCTATTCCTATATAACCCAATAAAGTTGGAATACAAGCTCGTACCCCATCTTTAAATGTCAATTCCATATCTCGTCCTCACACATAAAAATTGTCCTATCATACCATGTAAAACAGCGTCATTAGATGATAAAAAATCTAATTTGTAAAGATGTTTCAGGTTAGCTATATGTTTGAGTATATTTTTATTCTTTTTGCTGATTAAATATCTTTATTACCCAAGACAGATTCAAAGACAATCTACGATGAAATTTTGCTATAATAAGTCACATTATCTGTTTTAATTATCAAGGCAACTTTTTAAATAAAGAGTAATAAACAATTTATGTATACAGGAACCCTATTTATTATTTCTGCGCCAAGTGGCGCGGGTAAATCAAGCCTAATCCGCGCTTATTTACAGCAACAAGATCACCAACCGGCTAAAGTGTCGATTTCTCATACTACTCGTGATCCAAGACCCGGTGAACAACATGGAGAACATTACTATTTTGTCGATCACAGTCAATTTGAATCATTAATTGAAGATAACGCTTTTGTTGAATATGCGCATGTGTTTGATCACTATTATGGTACCTCAAAAGCTGAAATAGAACAGAGCCTTTCACAAGGTTTTAATGTATTTTTAGACATTGATTGGCAAGGTGCACAACAAGTAAGAGCAAAAATGCCAATCTCAAAAAGCATCTTTATTTTACCCCCTTCACTTGCCGAACTGGAAAATCGGTTAATAAAACGTGGACAAGATAATCAACAAGTAATTCAAAAAAGAATGCAAAAGGCTAAAGCTGAAATCTCACATTACCAAGAATATGACTATATCATTATTAATGATGATTTTAATACGTCATTAACCGCCTTAAATGCTATTATTACCGCAGCAGGTTTAGAGCAACAAAAGCAAGCGACCCTTCATAAACAACTACTTGCACAACTTTTGCAGGATAATAATTGATTGGTATTAAAGCAATATATCTATTAAATGGTTAAAATTGATGTATACCTAAAATTAAACGTCGGTAAATAATACAATTCATCATGAAGGATTTGATAGGATAGAAAAATTATCGCCGATTCACTCGGCGATATTTATTAAAAGTAGCGGTTAAAATTAACCAAGCGCTTTATCAGCCTGATCGTTTTGAATAAGTTCTATTTTATAACCATCCGGATCTTCAACAAAAGCAATAATGGTTGTACCTCCTTTAACTGGACCAGCCTCCCGAGTTACTTTACCACCAGCCTGTTTAACTTGATGACACATTTTTGCCACATCATCAACACCAATGGCAATATGACCAAACGCTGTACCATGTTCATATTTATCTGTTCCCCAATTATAGGTCAGTTCTATAACTGAACCACTTGACTCATCTTCATAACCAACAAAAGCTAATGAATATTGATATTCGGGATTTTCACTGGTTCTTAACACATGCATGCCCATTACACGAGTATAAAAATCAATTGAACGCTTCAAATCACCTACACGGATCATAGTATGTAACATACGCATCGATTCACAGTTCCTTTTTCGATTAAAAAATTTAATTGAGTTTATACTTAAGTTTTACTAAAGGCAATTTTAGTTAGATCAATTAAGGATTTTTTACCATTAAAATACGATTATTTAAACTTAAATTAATGGTCAATGATATCTTTAAAGTTGCAGGAAATAGAAATGAAGTACGGGAAGGTTAATGAATAATACTTCCGTTCACACTGCTGTGAACGAAAGCTTTTAAACAAGCTAATAACCCAAAAATAAATAAATGAATATTATTAATTTATTTACTTGTAGCTTCGCCTGTATAACGAGGTGAGGCACTAATTTGTTTACCGTTAGTCACTAAACGAACATTTTGACCAACATAAAATTGTTTTACTGAACCTTTTTGAATTAAAATAATATTACCACCGTCTTCTTGTTTTATTTCCAATTCGACAGCATTTGCTTGGCTCGCTTTATCTTCTATTTCACCACCTAATATTGCACCACCGATTGCGCCTGTCGCGATAGCTATTATTTTACCTGTTCCATTGCCTATACTGTTACCAATCACACCACCGAGAGCTGCACCACCTAATGAACCTATCACATTTTGACTTTTACCATCTGAGGTATTAGCTTGAATTTTAACAGCTCTTACGGAAACAACAGTACCATAGCTAACTTGTTGTACTTGCTTTGCTTGATCAGCAGTATAAACATCACCTGAGTAAATATCACTATTGCTACATCCGGAAATAAAGGTTACTAACATAGCTAATGTAACAAATTTTTTCATATTTTTTTATTCCTCATATAAATTTGCGTATAAGCTACCTTATACTATGTTGTAGAATAATATTCTTTTACAATAACAACAATAACTTTTTCATTATTTTATCAATAGATAATATAATTTATTACTAAGTTGAGTTATACTCAGTTCAATAGTATATCTACCATACAATAAGTATATGAAACGGTTATTTTTTCTATTAGTATTATCAGTTATGATATCTGCCTGTATTGATGCAAATCAGAAAGCGAATACTACAGAAGTAACAACGACTGGATAACAAAAGATTGGCTGTTTAACTAATGAGACATCTAACAATTTGCATCAAATCGATAATAGTACGCAACGTTATCCAGTGAAATTAAATTAATAGGCTAAGATAATATAATGAAAACTATCGAAATCGACGAAGAATTATACCAATATATTGCAGGACAAACCAAACATATTGGAGAAGATGCATCCAGTATTCTTCGACGTTTGTTACGTATTGATCACCCAACTCCAGCTAAAGCCAACGAAAAATACCAACCTGAAAACCATTATTCTGTATTCACTGATTTATTAAACAGTGAAACTTTTACTAGCGAAAAATCAATTATTAGTCGCTTCATATTACTGTTAAGTACACTTTATAATTACAATCCAGCTCTTTTTTCTATTGCTGCTACTTCTTTACATGGCAGTAAAAGACAATATTTAGCTAAGGATAAACAATCTTTAGAAATATCAGGTAAAAATACCAAGCCTAGAGAAATTATTGGTACACCTTATTGGGTTATTAGCAATACCAATACGGCTCGAAAAGTTTATATTATTGAATCTATGATGAGTGATATGGGTATATCAGAAGGTATGATCAACCAAGTTATTCATATTTTTTCGCCAACGACAAATTAAACTAAAAACAGTCAGCTAAGAAACACTGATGGTTTTTAGTACATTATAAAAAGAATTTTATGAAAGAGGAGTAAAAAAATGGGAAACCATAGCCGAGCAGGATTATTAGCTGAACCTTCCGATCTTATTAATGTTGAAACCTTACGCAATAACTATTATCAGATCAAACCCGATACAGATAATGTTAGTCAATTAGTGATTTTTGGCACTTCAGGACATCGAGGAAGTTCGAACAAAGGGACTTTTAATGAATCACACATTTTAGCTGTTGCACAGGCAATCGCTGAATATCGTAAAGCCAATAATATCACTGGACCTTGTTTTATAGGCCAAGATACACATGCCCTATCTGAACTCGCCCTAAAAACCGTACTTGAAGTTTTTGTTGCCAATGAACAAACCATTGTTATGGCACGTGATTGGGGATATACCCCCACTCCAGTTATTTCACATGCAATTTTAACTTATAACGAAGGTAAACAAACTCAACTTTCAGATGGTATTGTTATCACTCCGTCTCATAATCCACCCGAAGACGGTGGCATCAAATATAATCCCACTAATGGTGGACCTGCTGACACCGATATAACAAAACTCATTGAAACAAGAGCTAACGAGTTACTTAAAAATCAACTTAATGGTGTTAAACGTGTCAGTTTAGAAAAAGCACTTAATTCAAATTATATCCATACTCGTGAATATGAAACCGATTATATTAACGATCTAGAAAATATTTTAGATCTGGCTTTAATTAGATCCTCTTCTCTAAAAATTGGTGTTGATCCTTTAGGTGGTGCAGGCATTACCTATTGGCCTCGTATTGCCGAAAAATATGGTATTAAACTTGATATTGTAAATAATAAAGTCGATCCAACATTTAGCTTTATGCATCTTGATCATGATGAAGTGATTAGAATGGATTGCTCTAGTCGTTGGGCTATGGCTGGTTTATTAAAATTAAAAGATAAATTCGATCTAGCATTTGGTAATGACACTGATTTTGACCGACACGGAATTGTTACACCCAAAGGTTTGATGAATCCAAATGCTTACTTATCTACTTGTGTTAATTATTTGTTCCAACATCGTCCGCAATGGCATAAAGATATCGCGATTGGTAAAACACTTGTTACCAGTTCGATGATCGACCGCGTAGCCAACAGCCTTAATAAGAAATTCTTAGAATTTCCTGTAGGATTCAAATGGTATGCAGAAGGTCTGTATAATGGCAATTTAGGTTTCGCTGGTGAAGAGAGTGCTGGTGCATCATTCTTAAGAACGAATGGTAAAGTTTGGACAACAGATAAAGACGGTATTATTTTATGTCTATTAGCTGCGGAGATGACCGCCAAAATTGGTAAAAATCCACAAGAGCAATACCAAGAGCTTGAAGCAAAATTTGGCGTTTCATATTATGGACGTTTACAAGCTGCAGCTTCTTTTACTGAAAAACAAAAACTCTCTAAACTAAATGCAAGTCAATTAACTACCGACAAACTTGCAGGAGAAAAAATTACTCAGTGTCTAACTACTGCGCCAGCAAATAATGCTCCAATTGGTGGATTAAAGGTCATTACTGAAAATGGTTGGTTTGCTGCTCGTCCGTCAGGTACAGAAGATGCCTATAAAATCTATGCGGAAAGCTTTATTAGTAATGAGCATTTAACTCAACTACAACAAGAGGCGCAAGAAATTGTAGCGAAAGCAATTAAATAAATTAAGATGTAATTGTTAACATGTTGAATTCAGGCTTAGATTTATACTGAAACGTATACTTAACCTGAAACATTTTTACAGTATTCTTAAAGAGAATAAACTAAGCTAGCAGATCAGAAGAACAATAGATCTGCTAGTTATTTTTTTTAATTAGGTCAATCGAATTAAGATCCAGCTCGATAATTAGGTGGTTCTTTGGTGATCAGAACATCATGTACATGGCTCTCTTTCATACCGGCACCAGTAATACGATAAAATTGAGATCTAGTACGTAACTCTTCAATAGTTGCACATCCAGTCAACCCCATACAAGATCGTAATCCACCCATTTGTTGATGAATAATTTCTTTTAAAGGGCCTTTATAAGCAATTCGACCCTCAATACCTTCAGGAACTAACTTATCTGCTGCATTATCAGTTTGGAAATAACGATCAGAAGATCCCTTCGCCATTGCTCCCAATGACCCCATTCCTCGGTAGGATTTATAAGCTCGACCTTGATATAATTCAATTTCACCCGGAGCTTCTTCAGTTCCTGCAAACATTGAACCGACCATGACACAAGATGCTCCAGCAGCAATAGCTTTTGCTATATCACCAGAATAACGAATACCACCATCAGCAATAACCGGAATATTATGTTTTTCAGCAACTTCTACCGCATCCATAATTGCACTAATTTGTGGAACACCTACGCCAGTTACAATTCGAGTTGTACAGATTGAACCTGGACCAATACCAATTTTAACTGCACTTACACCCGCATCAATAAGCGCTTTTGCCCCTTCGGCTGTTGCAACATTACCACCAATAATTTGTAAATCCGGATAAGCTTGACGAGCTTGACGAATACGCTGTAAAACGCCTTCCGAGTGACCGTGAGAAGAGTCGATTAATAGTACATCAATACCTGCCTCGACTAATGCTGCAATTCGTTCTTCATTACCGGGAGCTGCACCCACCGCTGCACCAACGCGTAAACGCCCTTTTTCATCTTTACAAGCATTAGGTTTTTGTTCAGCTTTGTTATAATCTTTAACTGTGATCATGCCTTTTAAATGAAATCTTGAATCGACGACAAGGACCTTCTCAACTCGATATTCATGCATCTTTTTAAGAACAATTTCTCGTTTTTCACCTTCTTTCACCGTTACCAAACGCTCTTTAGGTGTCATGACCGCTGTCACTGGTAAGGATAAATCTGTTGCAAATCGAACATCACGTGCAGTAATAATACCAACTAATTCTTGTGATTCTGTAACAACCGGAAAACCAGCAAAACCATACTCTTTCGCCAAATTAATAACTTGCTGAATGGTTGCATTAGGTAAAACAGATACAGGATCTTGAACAATACCACTTTCATGCTTTTTAACACGTTTTACATGATTTGCTTGACTTTCAATTGACATATTTTTATGAATAAAACCAATGCCACCTTCTTGTGCAAGTGCAATAGCTAAATCTGATTCGGTTACAGTATCCATTGCAGCAGATAACATGGGTATATTTAATTTAATTGTTTGTGTGAGTTGCGAGCTTATATCTGCGGTGTTGGGTAATACAGTGGAATGAGCTGGAACTAATAACACATCATCAAATGTGAGGGCTTCTTTTACTATACGAGACATGACAATATTCACCATAAAGTTAGATGTTGATAAAATATTGCCGATGTATTCTACCTACTTAAATCTTAAAAAACTAGAGAAATTTAAACTTTTTCAAAGTTAACTCACTTTTTGCTCATAAAATAGGGAAAAATTAGCGAAAACTTAATAGTGATGACATGATAACAACTTAAGGTCACACCTCATCGATTAAAATTCAATGAGGTGCCGAGAGATAAAACGTGATAACTAAATAAACATGTTAATCACCAAACAACCAATCAATCCACATAATGAAATGACTGTTTCTAACAATGACCATGATTTCATCGTTTCAATAATACTTAAATTAAAATACTCTTTAAATAACCAAAAACCCGGATCGTTAACATGAGAAAAGATGACACTACCCGATCCGGTAGCAATAACCATTAGTTCAGGGCTAACACCTGTTGAAGCAATTAAAGGAAATACAATGCCCCCAGCGGTTAATGCTGCAACCGTTGCCGATCCTAATGCCAAACGTAGTAAAGCAGCAATTAACCATGCCATGACTAACGGGGAAACATTTGAAGCATGCATCATCTCTTCAATATAGACTTTTACACCGCTATCAACCAAGACTTGTTTAAAGGCGCCACCACCGCCAATAATCAATAACATCATCGCAATAATTTTAATCGAATCGCCTAGAGTACTATTGATTTCTGTCATAGAACGACCACGAAAAATCCCGAAGGTAAATACCGCAATCAACACTGAAATTAACGTGGCTATGACAGGATCACCAAAAAACTCAACATAAGGTAATACAAAATGACTTTTTGCTAATGTCATTTCACAAACCGCACGAATAGACATTAAAATTACTGGGATTAACGCAGTAAAAACACTTACAGCAAAGCTTGGCATTTGCTCTTCACTGAATTGTTTAGAATTGTATAACCCATCTTCAATCGGACGATTAATCGCACGAATAAAGGGTAATTTTGCCAACATCGGACCCGCTAAAATAACAGTTGGAATACCAATAATAGTCCCATAAAGTAATGTTCTGCCCATATCTGCTTTGAAGATCTCTGCAATCGCAGTAGGACCTGGATGAGGGGGTAAAAAACCATGCGTCACAGACAATGCAGCAGCCATAGGAATACCAATATACAGAGGTGATATACGTAATGTTGCCGCGATGGTTAACACTAAAGGCAATAATAGAACAAAACCCACTTCATAAAAAAGAGCAAAACCCACAATAAATCCTGTCAGAGTCACTGCCCATTGAATTTTTTTATCGCCGAATGTCGCAATAAGTGTTGTTGCAATACGTTGCGCGCCTCCACAATCTGCCAGTAATTTTCCAAGCATTGCCCCAAAGCCCATAATTAAGGCTAAGCTACCTAACGTACCACCTACGCCATTTTTGATTGATGTAACGACATTCATGATAGGCATACCTTCCATAACACCGACACTGAGTGCCACCAAAATCAAAGCAATAAAACCATTGACTCTTAGTGGTAACATCAAAATAAGTAATAACGCCACACCGATAGCAATTATAATTAACGGCATAAATAATTCCTCTAAATAAACAATAAATAGTTTCCGGTAACAAGATAATAAATAGGATTGATGCTAATGCATCAATACGATAAGTAATAATAACGATTTAAATAGTATTAACACAGTAAGGTATTTTCACATTTGATTTGCGTTTAAATTCAGATTTACAAAACCGATGTTATCGGTAACGCAGGCGATTATAGAGGAAAATAATAAAAATATGTGAAAGTTTATCTAAAGTGTGAATTAGATCACATTTTTACAATTCAACGCTTTTTTGTGCCAGTAAAATATAATTGACATCAATATTTGCACCTAATTTGAACTGATTATTCAATAAATGATACTCCATACCTATTACATCTTTCACATCCAGTCCGGAATGTTCTACCCACGTCATTAATTCCGATGGACGAATAAATCGATTAAAATCATGAGTGCCTTTAGGTATAAGTTTAGCGATGTACTCAGCGCCAAAAATTAATAATAACCTCGCTTTATGATTTCGATTTATCGTAGATAAAAATAATTTGCCATTAGGTTTAAGTAATTTTGCGCATGCATTGATAATTGAAGTAGGATCGGGTACATGCTCTAAAAGTTCCATGCATGTTATCACATCAAAGTATGCCGGAGTTTGTTGAGCAAGATCTTCAACCGTTTGTTTTTTATAGTCGATCGTCAAACCATTTTGACTAGCATGTAATTTAGCTATCTCTAATGATTCTTGTGCTAAATCGATAGCTGTTACATTAGCCCCTAATTTAGCTAAACTTTCGGATAAGATGCCACCACCGCATCCTACATCTAATACTTCTTTATCTTCTAATGAGCTACATTGTTGTTGAATATAGTCAACCCGTAAAGGATTGATAATATGCAAAGGCTTACACTTGCCATTAGGATCCCACCACTGTGAAGCAAGCTGTGAAAATTTGTTTATTTCATTAAAATCAATATTTTGTGTCATAATTTCTCTTCAATTATTGTGGCGATTCAAGTAGTATTATTGCAATCTATTCTATGCCATGCCTGTTATTAACAAAAGCATCAATTGCTGTTTTAATCATTCTTTTTATAAAAAAGAGTCATTGGTATCAAAAGTGGGTAAAACAGCTGCATAAAAGTTATTAATACTCATCATTATGATTTTTATACCGTCATATCCTCTGCGATAAATGCTCTGCTCGTTTATGTACCTAAAACATATTTCCCATAATCCTGAGATAATATTACTTAGTTGTAGTTGAGATCTCTGTTTAATTATCCAACTTAATAGTGTTGATATAACTTATAAATTAATATGTCTGGGTAATCAAAGACAGATCGTTAATATTTCATCCTAAACACTATTGGCGATTTTTACTTTGCTATATTCATCATGAGTTAACTTCAATTTAACTAAAAATTGATCTCTTATTAAACATCATTCTAATTGAGCTAAATTTATAAACAGATATAACTATTGATTCTAATGATTTCTTGTCTCCATGCTTATTTTATGACATGATTACGGATCACTTTTTTTAAAAGAGTTGTATTTACACAAGAATTAAACAATTAAGATTCAAGGGAAAAATATTCATGAGTACAAGTACTATGAAAAAAAATCATTCTCAGTGGAGCTCGCGCATAGGATTTATGCTTGCTGCGGCTGGTTCTGCTGTAGGTTTGGGTAACATCTGGAAGTTCCCCTATATGGCAGGCGAAATGGGAGGATCAGCATTTGTTCTCACTTATTTAATTTTTATGTTCGTCATTGGCTTACCTATTTTAGTCATGGAATGGTTAATTGGTCGTCGTGGCCAAAAAAATCCAATTCATACCATGGAAGATGTAGCTGTGTCAGAAGGTCGTTCACGATCTTGGTGTTGGGTTGGTATTATTGGTGTACTCGGTTCATTTTTAATACTCTCTTTCTATAGTGTAATTGGTGGTTGGGCTACTGATTATATCTTCTTAGCAGGAAAAGGGGTTTTCCTTAATGCGAATGGCGAGGTTACAGGAAAAATATTCACCGACTTCTTAGGCAATGTAAATCATCTATTGACATGGCATACAGTATTTATGGGCGCAACTGCATTTATTGTGGCAATGGGAGTGGGTGCTGGTTTAGAACGAGCCTGTAAAGTTATGATGCCTGGTTTAGGGATCTTATTACTCGTTTTAGTTGGCTATGCTGCTTATGTCAGTGGACCGTACTTTGGTGAAGCGTTCCGATTTTTATTTACACCTAACTGGTCAGCAATCAATGGTACGGCCGTTCTTGCCGCTTTAGGTCATGCTTTCTTTAGCTTATCATTAGGTATGGGGATCATGATGGCCTATGGTTCTTATCTTGGTAAAGATGTGAACTTATTATCGACCGCACGTACAGTGGTCATTTTAGATGTATTAGTGGCTATGTTATCTGGTTTGGCGATCTTCCCTCTCGTATTTGCCAACGGTTTACAACCAGGTTCTGGACCGGGATTGATTTTTGTAACCTTACCAATTGCTTTTGGTAACATGGCTGGAGGCACCATTTTAGGCGTACTATTTTTTATTTTCTTAACCTTTGCCGCACTAACTTCTTCTATTTCCTTACTCGAACCAACGGTCGAGTTATTGGAAGAAAAAACACCTATGGGACGCAAAACGGCAACAATAGTCAGTAGTGTAATTATTTGGGCTATAGGTATCGCCTGTTTACTAGCGTTTAATGAATGGTCGGATATAAAATTATTTGATAAAAATATCTTTGATTTGTTGGATTATCTGACCAGTAAAATCATGTTACCTGTTACCGGTCTTGGAACCATCATCTTTGGTGGTTGGATGATGAGACAAACTCTCATTCGTCAAGAGCTTAATTTAAGCAAATCTTGGTTTGCAATCTGGACTTTCTTAACTCGTTTTGTTATTCCAATTGCTGTTATATTAATTCTTATTTACGGTTTTATGCCTGAATAATAAACATACTGAATAATATTCATTTAGTTATCAATCAGCCTTGATGTAAATCAAGGCTTTTTTTTGTTCAATTGATTATTAGATATTGCTCTTCTCAATAATGAAAATCGCTTATCTTATAAATGGTTAAGTTAATGATCATCAATTGATAACCAATAAAATTCATCATTTCTCTTGAAATTCTTTTTTTTATTCCCATATAGCAATACAACAATTAATCAAACCATTAAGCATTTAAACTCAATTAACATAAAGATGCAGATAGATAATAAGCTATCAACATGAGGATCTATCTTCTCCTTCTATTTTTATGCTATTTGAGTTTGTTAATTATATTTGAGGTATTAGTCAATGAGTAAACAAGGAACTGAAACTCGTGGATTCCAATCTGAAGTTAAACAAATTCTTCATTTAATGATCCACTCTCTATATTCAAATAAAGAGATATTTTTAAGAGAACTCATTTCCAATGCATCTGATGCAGCCGATAAACTACGTTTTAAAGCACTGGAAAATCCAGATCTATACGCAGGTGATGCAGAACTTGGCGTAAAAATATCAACCAACAAAGAAGCCGGAACAATAACCATTGCGGATAACGGAATCGGTATGACCCGTGATGAAGTTATTGAAAACTTAGGTACTATTGCCAAATCAGGCACAAAAGCATTTCTAGAATCTATTGGCAGTGATCAGGCAAAAGATAGTCAATTAATCGGTCAATTTGGTGTTGGCTTTTATTCAGCCTTCATTGTTGCTGACAAAGTAAGCGTTAAAACTCGTGCTGCGAGCGCTAAAGCAGATGAAGCAGTAATGTGGGAATCAACTGGTGAAGGTGAATATACTATCTCTGATGATAACAAAGAGACTCGCGGTACAGAAATTACCTTACACTTAAAAGAGGATGAAAAAGAGTTTTTAGATGATTGGCGTTTACGTTCTATCATTAGTAAATATTCTGACCACATTTCGCTACCAGTTGAAGTACAAACTACTGACGAAGAAAGCAAAGAAGTTAAATGGGAAAAAGTCAATAAAGCCCAAGCCCTTTGGACTCGCAGTAAAAATGAAATTAGTGATGAAGAGTATAAAGAATTTTATAAACACATTTCACACGATTTTGCCGATCCACTGAGTTGGAGTCACAATCGAGTTGAAGGTAAACAAGAGTACACAAGTTTACTTTATATTCCGTCAAAAGCACCTTGGGATATGTGGAACCGTGATAACAAACATGGATTAAAACTTTATGTACAACGTGTCTTTATTATGGATGATGCAGAACAATTTATGCCAAATTACTTACGATTTGTAAAAGGTTTAATTGATTCCAATGATCTACCATTAAATGTATCACGTGAAATCTTACAAGATAATAAAGTCACACAAAATCTACGTAATGCTTGTACTAAACGAGTTTTACAGATGTTAGATAAATTATCTAAAGATGATAAAGAACAGTATCAACAATTCTGGACAGAATTTGGCTTAGTGCTAAAAGAAGGTACAGGTGAAGATTTTGCTAATCGTGAAGCGATTGCTAAGTTATTACGTTTCAGCACTACCCAAAATGATAGTGAAGCACAAACTGTATCACTAGATGACTATATTAGTCGTATGCAGGAAGGTCAGGAAAAGATCTATTACATAACAGCTGATAGCTATGGTGCTGCAAAAAATAGCCCTCATCTTGAATTATTCCGCAAAAAAGGAATTGAAGTATTATTATTATCTGATCGTATTGACGAATGGATGATGAGTAATTTAACTGAGTTTGAAGGCAAACAATTCCAATCTGTAAGTAAGTCAGATGAATCGATTGAAAAACTAGCCGATCAAGATAACGAAGAACAGAAACAAACTGAAAAAGAACTTGAACCATTTATTGAACGAGTTAAAAAAGTTTTAGGTGACAAAGTTAAAGAAGTGAAATTAACTCATCGTCTAACAGATACGCCTGCCATTGTAACTACTGCTGCTGATGAAATGAGTACGCAAATGGCAAAACTATTTGCAGCTGCAGGACAAAAGGCACCTGAAATCAAATATACATTTGAAATTAATCCCGATCATAAACTGGTTAAACGCATCGCAGATACTCAAGATGAGTCAGCCTTTAATGATTGGATTGAACTACTATTAGATCAAGCATTACTTGCAGAAAAAGGGTCATTATCAGATCCAAGTAAATTTATACAAACCATGAATAAATTATTAGCTCAATAATTTATCAATCTTTAAACCCGATATTGACTACAATATCGGGTTTTTAATCAATGAACATTAAAAATAGCAAATGGTTTTTTCAAAAAAATGATACTTATCACACTTTTTTATTTTTCCACTTCCTATTTTTTATTAGCAATTCATAATATCTACACCGAAGAATGAGCTAGTAACACACATGAAAATTCATAAAATACTTAATAATAATGTTGTTGTTACCCTTGACCCCAAAGGCAATGAATTAATTATTACCGGCCGAGGCGTTGGATTCAAAAAACGTGAAGGTGATTTAATTGATAGCAAACTTATCGAAAAAAAATTTTCTTTAACTAACAAAGAGACGTTACCAAAATTCGCTGAATTACTTTCTGAAATCCCATTAAACGTACTCACCACTTCTGAAATTATCATCAATTATGCCAAACAAAAATTAGAGGGTAAATTACAAGACAGTATTTATATCTCGCTTACTGACCATATCCATTTTGCGATAGAGCGTCATAAACAAGGATTTGATATCCCTAATAATTTTCTGTGGGAAATCAAAAAGTTTTATCCTAAAGAGTTCCAAATAGCTCTTTATGCCCTATCGATAATCAAAGAGCGATTATCGATCGAACTACCTGAAGATGAAGCTGGTTTCATCACCTTTCATATTATCAATGCCGAACTCAACGATACGATGCCTAATATCGTCAACATGACGAAAATTATCCGTGAAATCCTTAATATCGTAAAATACCATTTTAATATTGAATACAATGAAGAAAGCCTATCTTATCAACGTTTTGTCACTCATTTAAAATTCTTTTCCCAGCGAATTTTAAATCCTGGTAAATCAATCCAACAAGATGATTCATTGTACCAATTAATTCGACAAAAATACCAACAAGCCTATTATTGTACTAAACAGATAGATCTACATTTAATTCAACAGTATCAACATCCACTTACTGATGATGAAAGTATGTATTTAACTATTCATATTGAGCGACTACGTAATGAATTACAACAAACGCCAAAAACTGAAAAAAATGAGAGTTAGATCACAAATTTAACTTTCTAATCAATTAGCTACTTTTCACACTGTTACAAATAGTGAT
This sequence comes from Gilliamella sp. wkB108, assembly GCF_001690195.1. Lineage (GTDB taxonomy): Bacteria > Pseudomonadota > Gammaproteobacteria > Enterobacterales > Orbaceae > Gilliamella > Gilliamella apicola_L. The sequence goes on from NZ_LZGM01000024.1 coordinate 55,456, forward strand.
AATCTAATTACATATTTTCGGATTGTTACTGTTGATATTGACAGGCAAAACCTAAGTTCTCAAACCCAAAAGAGAATTTAGGTTTTTTTTTGGCTTAAATTTAGGATTTTTTTATGAAAAATAAAGAACTTGCTGAATCAATTATTAAATATGTCGGTGGTAAAGATAATATTTCTAGTTTAGTCCATTGTGCCACAAGATTAAGATTTGTGCTTAAAGACAATCACAAAGCAGATGCTGAATCTCTCAAAAAACAAACCGGGGTTATTACAGTGGTGCAAAGTGGTGGGCAATTTCAAGTTGTCATTGGTAACCATGTCAATGATGTATTTAATGACATCATGCAGTTAACCCAACTCAATGAACAAAATATGACACAAGAGACGCCTAAAAATACCAATATTTTGTCGAAATTCATTGACCTTATTTCCGGTATATTTATTCCAACATTAGTTGTGATTGTACCGGCCGGTATTTTAAAAGGGGTGATCTCTTTTTTATTGGTTATTAATGTTATTCAGAATAAAACTCCTAACTATAATTTCCTCTGGGCTATTGCCGATGCGCCTTTTTACTATTTACCGATTATTTTAGGTTTTTGTGCTGTTAAAAAATTTGGCGGAAATCCGTTTGTTGGTATGGCATTAGGCGCAAGCTTAGTTCATCCCAATATTGTAGGTATGATGGGTGATTCCTTACAAGTGACAACTGAATTTTTCCATGTTCCAATCCAACTCATTCCTTACGCATCATCCGTTTTCCCAATAATAATTGCTAGTTGGTTCTACTCACTTTTAGAAAAAGGTTTTAATCAAATAATGCATGATTCTTTCAAAAGATTCATTGCACCACTATTTGGAATCATTATAACTATCCCATTAACCTTTGCTGTTATTGGTCCAGTCGTCACCTTTTTAAGTAATGCAATTGCTGCAGGGATCATCTATATTTATCACCTTAACACGATTATTGCCTCAATGATCCTCGCTGCTTTTTGGCAAGTAATGGTTATCTTTGGTATTCATTGGGGCTTAGTGCCGCTTGCAATGAACAATTTAACCACAGGTAGTCAGGAAGATTTTATGTTGCCGATTCTCTTACCTGCTGTGTTTGCTCAGGTTGGTGCTGTACTAGCTGTTATGTTACGCAGTAAAGATAAACAGTTTAAAGCCTTAGCCAGTTCATCGGTTTTATCCGGTATATTTGGCGTAACCGAACCTGCTATCTATGGAGTAAATCTACCATTAAGAAAACCATTTATCATTGGTTGTATCTCGGCAACGATTGGCGGTGCAATCATCGGTTATTACCACACAATGATCTACTCTTTTGGCTTAATTAGTATCTTTTCTTTTTTGCAAATCATTCCTAATAATGGAATTGATGAACGATTCTTTGCTGCTATCATTGGTACGCTAGTTTCATTTTCACTTGCAACTATCGTCACTTACTTTTTTGGTATACCTAAAGAAAAGAATCAAACCAATACACAACCAGCAACCACTACTGAGCCATTAACAGAAAAAGTAACAAATGATACTGGACATGCTATTGTCACTCTTTCAAGCCCTATGCAAGGTAAGGTTATTCCACTAAACCAAGTTAACGATCAAACCTTTGCAAGTGAATTAATGGGTAAAGGTATTGCCATTATCCCAACTGTCGGTGAAGCCGTAGCCCCTGAAGATGGCGAAGTTGTTTCATTATTTCGAACTAAACATGCAATTGGTTTTTTAACCAACTCTGGTGCTGAAATATTAATTCATATCGGTATTGATACTGTTAAACTCGATGGTCAACATTTTCAAGCTCATGTTGAAGCAGGAAGTAAAGTGAAAAAAGGTGACTTATTAGTCAGTTTCGATATTCAAGCTATTAAACAAGCTGGTTACGAAGTAACAACACCTATTATTATCACCAATAGTGATGACTATCAACATATACAATGTATTTTTGAACAAGAAGATATTGAATTTGGTCAAGAGCTATTAGCATTATCTAAAAAATAAGGAGCAAACTATGTCTATAAAATTTCCTAAAAATTTCCTGTGGGGTGGTGCTATTGCAGCCAACCAAGTAGAAGGTGCTTATCGAGAAGACGGTAAAGGTTTATCAACATCAGATTGTACGCCTAATGGCATTTTTGGTGACATCATTAATCGTGATGAAAAACAAATTCAAAGTCTCAAAGATGTAGCCATAGATTTTTATCACCGCTATCCGGAAGATATAGCTCTATTTGCTGAAATGGGATTTCGTTGCCTGCGTACTTCAATAGCCTGGACACGGATATTTCCTAATGGTGATGAAGAACAACCTAATGAAAAAGGGTTGGCATTTTATGATAAATTATTTGATGAAATGCTAAAACATAATATCACGCCATTAGTGACTTTATCACATTATGAAATGCCATATCATTTAACCAAACAATATGGTGGTTGGGGTAATCGCAAAGTTATTGAATTTTTCACTCGTTATGCAAAAACAGTCTTTGAACGCTATAAAAATAAAGTTAAATATTGGTTAACTTTTAATGAAATCAATATGTCATTGCATGAACCTTTTACTGGTGTAGGTTTAGCAAGGAATAGCAACAAAGAACAGATCTTCCAAGCAATTCATCATCAACTTGTAGCCAGCAGTCGCGCGGTTAAATTATGTCATCAGATGATCCCTGATGCCAAAATTGGCAACATGTTATTAGGTGCAATTGCTTATCCTCTAACACCAAAACCAGAAGATGTCTGGGCAACACATAGTGAAAATCATGGTTGGTTATTTTTCGGCGATGTTCAAGCGCGTGGATACTATCCAACATATATGCAACGCTACTTCAAAGAAAACAATATTAAACTTGAGATCACCGAACAAGATAAACAAGATCTTAAAGAGACAATCGATTTCATCTCATTTAGTTATTACATGAGTTGTTGTGGCACTAATGATGATTCATTGCGTCAAAAAGGTAATATTTTAGATATGGTACCTAATCCACATTTAAAAGCATCTGAATGGGGATGGCAGATCGATCCGGTTGGTATCCGTTATTTATTAAATCTCCTTTATGAACGTTTCCAAAAACCTCTATTTATTGTTGAAAATGGATTGGGTGCCAAAGATAAAGTTGAAGCTGACGGTTCAATCAATGATGATTACCGTATTGAATATATGAATGATCATCTAGTGCAAGTACATGAAGCTATCGAAGATGGCGTTGAAGTGATGGGATATACCAGTTGGGGACCAATTGATCTAATTAGTGCTTCAAAAGCAGAAATTACTAAACGATATGGTTTTATCTATGTCGATCTTAATCAAGACGGTAGTGGTAGCTTAAAACGTAGCCGTAAAAAGAGTTTTTATTGGTATCAATCAGTTATTCAATCTAATGGAGAAACATTAAAAAAATGAATTATTTTATCAAACTAATTAGCCTGACATTTATTCTAATTTTTAGTGTATCGCAAGTATTTGCCGCTGATGTTTATTTGTATTTTACTCGTCATGGTAAAACTATGTTCAATACCACTCATCGCGCTCAAGGTTGGTCTGATACTCCATTGACGAAAGCTGGGATTGAAGTCGCACAACAACTGGGACGTGGATTGAGTGATGTCAATTTTATCTCTGTTTATTCAAGTGATTCAGGACGAGCTAGGCAAACTGCTCGCATTATCCTAGAATCAAAAGGAGATGATATAAACATCAACGAAATGGAAGGATTACGAGAAACTTGTTTTGGATTATTTGAAGGTGATCTCGATCCTAATATGTGGGATCCAGCTGCTCAACACTTAGGTTATCCTTCATCAAAAGAGTTAATGGATGATTTTGCTAAAGGTAATATCCCGTTAGAAAAAATGATGAATGCTATAGCCGCAGTTGAACAATCGGGCGAAGCTGAAGATTATCAAACTGTAAAAAAACGTATGCAAACTTCACTTAAAACGATTGCTGAATCAGCAAAAGCGCAAGGTGGTGGTAATGTACTTGTCGTATCACATGGCATGGCAATTATGGCAATGGTTCAAGATATGTTAGATAAACCGATTACGACTCCTTTAGGTAATGCTAGTGTCACTAAAATTCACTTTACAGATGACGGTAAATTTATTGTCGAAAGTTTTGGTGATATGAGTTATATCGAAAAAGGTAAAAACCTAGCTAAATAACGGCCAAAAATATGACTCACATAAGTGAGTCATAATCAATTTAACAGGAAAAATCGCTATTTTTAGTCTCTTTAATTAATAGGGTTGCCACCACACTCACTAATGAGGCAACTGACACATAATAGCCCACCCAAGTTAAACTACCTACAGAGACTAAATTATTAGCTATAATTGGTGCAATTGATGCGCCGAGGATCCCGCCAATACTATAAGCCGCTGACGATCCAGTATAACGAACATTAGTCGGAAATATTTCAGGTAGAAAAGCCCCCATTGGTGCAAATACGATCCCCATTAAAAACAACTCTAAGCATAAAAAAGTCATCACTAAAAATTGAGAACCACTAGCCATAAACTGTGTCATTAAAGTACCTGATATGGCAACTAATAATAACCCTATAACCAATACTGGTTTTCGTCCATACTTATCACTTAGCCAAGCTGAAATTGGCGTTGCTATCGCCATAAAAACAATAGCTACACATAAAAAACCTAAAAAATTACCTTTTGGGATCCCTAAATATTTAGTGCCATATTGTAATAAAAAAGCTGTAGTTATATAAAATAATGTATAACAACCTACCATAGAAAAAGATCCTAATGTTAATGCTTTCCAATGGTGAATAAACATATTTAATACAGGAACTTTCACTTGTTTATTACTCTGTAGAGCTTTTTTAAAAATAGGACTTTCCACCAATTTTAAACGAACATACAGACCGATAATGACCAGTACTGCACTTAATATAAATGGAATTCGCCACCCCCAAGCTAAAAATTGCTCGTTCGAAATAGACAGAGTTACGATTAAAAACACACCATTTGACATTAAAAATCCAACTGACGGCCCTAATTGAGGGAACATGCCAAATAAGGCGCGTTTATTTTCTGGTGCATTTTCAGTTGCTAACAAAGCCGCACCGCCCCATTCACCGCCAAGTCCCAACCCTTGAGCTAATCGAAAAATACACAACAATAATGGCGCCCAAAATCCAATAGTACTATGACCTGGTAATAAACCGATCCCTGCTGTGGCTATACCCATTAAAATAAGTGAAAAAACTAAAGTTGATTTACGTCCTACACGATCACCAAAATGTCCAAATAAAATTGCACCAATTGGACGTGCAACAAACGCGATGCCAAATGTTGCAAATGACTGTAATGCCTGTGCTGAAGGTGAACTATCAGGGAAAAAGACAGGACCAATAACCAAAGCTGCTGCAGTTGCATAAATATAAAAATCATAAAACTCAATCGCTGTTCCGATAAAACTGGCTAATGCAACTCTGGATACTGAATTGGTCGGTTTATTGCTTACATCCATAAATTTCTTTACTCCGATATTTTTTTATCATTGAAAATAAGAAAATTCATTATAAAGAGAGAATTGGTATTTTCCATTGAAAACAAAAAATGTGATAACATCTGTGGTTATATAAGCATCAGCTATAATTCGTTGCTATCGTCACTTTTACCGAAATTAAATGTTAAGGAAAATTTATGTTTTATACATCAAGCTATTCATCTCCATTAGGTGAAATAACATTAGCAAGCAAACAAAATCAACTTATTGGTTTATGGATCGAAGGACAAAAATATTTTGGTGAATTGGCAATAGCAGATTTAAAATACAATGCCCATTTATCGGTATTTGATCTCACTAAAAAATGGTTGGATAACTATTTTTCTGGTAAAAACCAAACCATTAGCCAACTACCCCTCGCACCTGCTGGCACACCATTCAGGCAAAAAGTGTGGGATATTTTATGCAAAATTCCTTATGGTGAAGTAATCACTTATGGCGATATAGCTAAACAAATCGCGCTACAGAATAATCAAGCAAAAATGTCTAGCCAAGCAGTAGGAGGTGCCGTCGGGCATAATCCAATCTCAATCATCATCCCTTGTCATCGGGTGATCGGCGCTAACGGCAACTTAACCGGTTATGCTGGTGGCATCGATAAAAAAATCAAGCTACTTGAAATTGAAGGTATCGATACCAGCCAATTCTTTATACCGACCAAAGGAACAGCACTGTAGTTCACCTAAATAAGGAGTCTATATATTAACAATAACAGATCATACGACTAAATAACCTGCGTTTATCTTTTTAAAAATCAGGAACGGTTGCGCTTTGGCTTAGTCCATAACTATTGAATGTACCTTCTACCGGTTTAATACATTTTTCCTGTTTTAACCACATGATAAATTGTTGACCAGTACTTTTACTATAAAAATGAATGTGTGGATATTGCAACCGTACACTTCCCCATTTGTCCACCATTCTATCTTTTACTTCATCTGACCATTTACCTTGTGCGGTTAATCGTTTTTCTGCTCGCCTTAATGCACTTTGTCCTTTTGAATTAACCCGAATTAAACGTAAGTGACCTTTTATGATTTTTGGTACCGGAGAAATAGGCATAAGCAAAGCATAATCACTAATCGAAGATTCTTGTTGTATTACCGTTGAGAGATTTTGCAACTCATTTTCAGTACCAAATATGCGAATAATCCCCCCTAGAGTTCGTTTCACATTATAACAAGGGAAACTTATAGCAATGTTTCCTTGGTGATTAACTAAAATTTGATGTAGTGATTGCATGATTTGATTAACTACATCAACCTCGCTTATTTCAATTTGCGATATAGTTCGCAGTTCAAAAAAGTGTGAGAGCATCTCATTTACTCCTTTCCGCTTGCCCCAAAAACACCACCACGAATCAATACGGCAATGACATAGTGTTGCTGTTCAGGGCTTGGTTTATCTCCTTTTAAAACCCACTTGTCAAATAGATTATAAAAATCCAATTTTTGTTTAGGTTGACGAAATGCATGTCCCATAGTAGTCACTGCACCATACGGCTCAATCGCGATTGGAAACTGAGCCTTTTTATCATACCAAGTATCAATAGTTCGTATTGCATTACTGATTTTTTGTGAATGCATCGCTGCTTGACCATTTTTTTCATACAGCACTTTACTTTTTTCTTTGCCGGTATCTAAAATCAACTCTTGCGAAGGATACACTTCTTGTCCTAACCCCATTTTTAACTCGGCAACCACATCAAAAATAACAAATTTCTTACCTGATAAACCATCTTCAATCAAACTTGATAACTGTTTAATCGGGTTATCATCATAATCAAAAGTGTTAAGATGATAACTTTTTGCATCATCAACTTTAATATTTACCTTCTTATTGTTGTCATCTTTATAAGTTGCAGTGATACTTATTTGTTCTGCTCCCATCCGATTACGCCATAACCAACGACCATTTAAAATATTGATCGCATAACGTTTAGCTAATGGTTGCATCCCTTGTTGTTGGATATAGCTTTGTGTTGTTTTAACTAATTTTTCTTGATAATCCATATCATTACAAACAGAAGGTTTACCTGTAAAGGGTAAGACTTTACAACTCCATTTAACAACGAGGGTATCTTTATCGCTATCTAGTGCTGCAATATCTATTTTTTGAGGATTAGGTTTTTGAATCTCAGCATCTAATTTAATAGGATCGCTTGCTACCGCATTTTTTAGACGATTAGAAATCGTCCCACGAACTGATTTTTCAGTCACAATGACAGGTGATGCAACACTTGCATCAGCGCAGTTACGCTGAGCAAAAATAGCATCTGAAATATCAAAATTTCGTTCAAAAGCAAGTACAGTTGCGGTAGTAATTTTAGCTTTATTCATTATTTATCCTCTGTTATTAACCTGTATTTATATTTCTTGATTGATCATATAAAGATCTGAGCGATTTGTTTGCAACTTACTGCATTTGTAACGCCAAAAAGATTGTGATAATTTGTCTTTCAAACGCAAAGGAAAGACCCATTTACCCAATCCATAAATGCATTCGACAAATTGTGCTTTATACTCATTGCTTCGTGCATATTCTAATTTACCAGCTAAAAAGAGGGGTGAAATTGCTTGATATCCTAGATGAATCGGTACCAACCAACCACGCCCCTGTTTAACTGATGTTGTTTCCCAGTGACCATTTTCTGTAGGATTATAATGTAACATTGCCGTTTCAACTAAAGCATCAAGTGCGGTCGCTTTAGGATCTTGCTGTTGCAATTGATCGGTAATAGTCTGCAAGTCTTGCTGTGCTTCTACCAGAATATAAGCTGGTAACAAAGCATGAATTAAATTTTCATCTGACTCTGAAGCCGAATATAACTTCACATCCCCTATTGATACTACATGTCCACCAGCAATACGTTGTTGATAGAGTTTTTGTTTCATCTGGTTTATAAATTCTTGTTGCTGTTTTGGATCATTCAACGTCTCATTCACCTCAACTTTAACTTCAACGATTAATGAAACATCCAAATGTACACGTCCTTCTTCAATAATTGAACGTGTTCCACCATTTTTAGCCAATGGATTACGCGTTAAGCGAAAAGTATAATCTGCAAAATCGTGCGGTCTATACACTTGTACATCACAATCATGGCAGGCAATTAACACACCATCGAGATAAATAGGATCTTCCGATTCAATTTTGCGACTTAATGCATGAATTGCACCTAAAAAGCCAGAAATAGCAGGAAAACCATAGGTTAATGGGCTAGAAATCGCATTAGCATTTTGAATTTGAATATGATCAAAGAGTAAATAATAACGTAATGATGCCATCAAACTATCTCCTCTTTAACACGTTTACTCGCATTTACGGCTATACTAAATTCATTACGCCACTGACCAAGCTCAAGATCAGAAAGTTGTTGCGTAACATTTTCGAATCTCTCTTTTAATATAGAATGAACCCAAAAGGCAAATTGTTGTTCAAGTTCTTGTTGCCAATGCCCTTGCTCATATTTTCGTTTAAACTCTGTTTCACCGGCTAACTTTGTTCGTTTAGGATCGAGCCATAATTGTTGGGTTAAATTTAATGAATATCCCCTACTCCAACCTTCCGGCATCGTCGTTTGAATATGCCAAGCAAATTTGAGAATTAAGGTTAAGATGACAGCTAACGCATCTTTTCGATTATCGCCTGCATCCTCAATATGATTAGCGGTTTTAATCATCTCAAATAGTAAGTTAAAACCAAATTGGCAATAATATTGCAATGTTTTGTTAAAAATAGTTTCTTGAGAATTAGATATCGATGGATAATGTGTTCTATTAAATTTAGGTGGCATCGAAGGTAGAAGGAAATTACGTCCTCCTTGATTACTGGTTAATTGGCTAACGCCTTGAGGATTACTGCCACCAAGTTTAACTACGGCTAAATGATGAAATGAAAAATAGGATTCATGTTCAGCATCTTTAATTCTTCGTTGTTCTCGAGCATTTTTATTTTCTTCTGAGAATCGTGTTTGTATTTTTTGAAAAACTAAATGACAAAGTGAACTAGGATGTAGCGGAATTAAAAGCCGATAATTTTTTTCTTTTTCAGATAAATAAACCTTTTGGCTATTTGGCCAGAAAAATTGTTTATTAAGATCAGAGGCTTTCGGATATTCAAAATCATCAAAAATTGCTTTTTTAAAATTAGCTAAATAAAGCGAAGCTTTTTGCTTATCATCGGATAGGGCAGCTAAAATTTCAGGATGATCATTAACGATCAATTGCAAAAGTGTTATATCACCTTTTACTTTTTGATTAACCAATGAAAAAATATCTAACGCAGCGGCATTGCCAGAACAATCTAATGGTAATGTCAATGGTGTGGCGGATGATACATAGGATTGATCCGTTGGTTTAGTTTGGATTGAATAATTAACATTATCCCCTAGCGATGAAGAATGAATGCCTTTACTAAGGTTAGTTCCCATTGAGATCCAGAAAATTCTGCGCGTTGCTGCATCTTCCATCCAGGTTTCAAAATCATACTTTTTGGCAAGCTCAGCTAATTTCTGTTCAGATTGATTAATGGCTGACAAATTGCCCATTTTTTTTGCTTTCTCTAATTTCGCTTGTTCACTTTTGTAATTACTATTATTCGCAAACCTTTGCTCAAGAAAGTCTAAAATAACCTTTCTTATATCATGCCTAGAAATACTCTTCATCGGCTCTCCTTTATTTTTTAGAAATATTAAAATCAAAAGCGGGCCTATAAAAATGCAATAAGTCCGCTTTTTGATTATGATGCTTTATTTGTTAGATATAGACTCAAAAGATTGAGTAAGGTAACGCTACACATAAATTCATTAAAAGAAGTTAAATAGTTATCTTTCGATGTCAAAAAATGTGAACGTTTGATTAAATGTTCAACCTGTTTAACTATTGACATATTTAAAATGACTTTAATTTCTTTTGTTGAATAATATTTCTTATTTTTAGGTACTACATACAGAAATTCATTATTGGCTTCTTGTGCATTATTTGCATTTTTTTCAAATTTATCTAGACATGCTCTTCCATAGCTAAATTGACAAGTAATTGTCAACAATATGTTGTTTATCACCGTTTTCTCCTATTAGATAGGTGCAAAACTATAAAACCGCAGTTGTTGCAACATCTCGTGTTTTTATCTGATATAAATTATTATTTTTTTATGTAAAATAATTACACTTTTGAAATATATCTGTAAAAAAAACATAAGTCAACAATTTTGATTTTTAAGAA
>NZ_LZGM01000025.1 GCF_001690195.1 Gilliamella sp. wkB108
TTCCATTTTTCATTCCATTTTCCCTTCCATTTTCCCTTCCATTTTTCATTCCATTTTCCCTTCCATTTTCCCTTCCATTTTCCCTTCAAATTAGCCTTTCATTTATAAGTTATTATAAAATATTAAAATAAAATATTGCAACCTGAGATATTTATTTAAAAAAGCTAATATGAATTAATTATAAATTAACTTAACAAATAACTTAAAAACTACATAATCTATTCTTAGATCCTATATAGGATACATTAGACAATAAAAATAATGAACCAATAAATAAAATCAAATTATAAAATTGATAATAAACTTATTAAAGAAATTATAAATGTAAATATCCCCTAAAATAGTACAGCAAACAAGTAGAAAATTCTCTATGATAAAAGCAAAAGAGGATTTGTATATGAAAAAAATGACTGAACACCAAATTGTATCTATTTTAAAAGAAGCTGAAGCCGGCATTCCGGTTAAAGAGCTTTGCCGAAAATATGCCATAGGTAACTCAACTTTTTATAAATGGCGAGAAAAATACGGCGGTATGGAAACCTCGGATATCAAGCGATTAAAAGAATTAGAAGCAGAAAATCGTAAGCTTAAACAAATGTTTGCCGAATTGAGTTTAAAATCACAGTTGCAGGAAGAAATCATAAAAAAGCTGTAGTGCCAACTGAGGCTCGTAAGGCATGGGCAAAGGAATTACAAACCACTAAATGCCTTACTATAGCCCTGAGTTGTGCCATTGTTGGCTTAAGTCGCTGTGCTTATTATTATCAACCTAAGTTACAGGATGATTCGATGATTATTTCAATACTCAATACGATTACCGACCAACATTTACGTTGGGGTTTTCCTAAATGTTTTAACCACATCAGAAAGCTTGGTTATAAATGGAATCATAAACGAGTATATCGGGTTTATTGTGAATTAAAACTGAATATCAGGATAAAGCGGAAAAAACGTATTCCACCACGAAGTTCGGAAAAGTTATCCGTTGCCGATAAACAAGGTAAATGTTGGTCAATGGATTTTATGAGTGACAGCAGTCAAAATCAACATAGATTTAGAACTTTCAATGTTATTGATGACTTTAACCGAGAAGCATTAGGTATAGATATAGCGGTGTGTTTACCGGCGAAAAGAGTGACCCGTTATCTCGATAAACTGGCTGAGTATTATGGTTATCCATTAAAAGTAAGAGTAGATAATGGACCAGAATTTACCGGAAACGTATTCAATAATTGGGCTGACGCACACGGCATAACTATAGATTACATCAATCCGGGGTGTCCTTATCAAAATGGCTATATTGAACGATTTAATCGTACTTATCGAACAGAAGTATTGGATTTATATGTTTTTAACAACCTGAAACAAGTAAGGAAAATAACTGAGGAGTGGTTAACCATTTATAATACCGAAAGACCCCATGAGGCATTAAATAATATGACGCCGATTGAATATAAAACACTAAAACACCCAGAGTAATTTTCTACGTCAATTGTGTACTAAGAATGGGGTATTTACACCATATCTATACCTAATGCCTCTCTGTTAAAGTCATCAATGACATTGAAAGTCATAAATCTACGTTGATTTCGACTGCTGTCACTCATAAAATTCAATGACCAACATTTACCTTGTTTATCGGCAACGGATAACTTTTCCGGACTTCGTGGTGGAATATGTTTTTTCCGCTTTATCCTGATATTCAGTTTTAATTCACAATAAACCGATACACACGTTTATGATTCCATTTATAACCAAGCTTTCTAATGCGGTTAAAACATTTAGGAAAACCCCAACGTAAATGCTTTTCGGTAATTGTATTAAGTATTGAAATAATAATCGAATCATCCTGTAACTTAGGTTGATAATAGTAAGCACAGCGACTTAAGCCTACAATTGCACAACTCAGAGCTATAGTAAGGCAATTTGTTTGCTGTGCTATTTTAGGGGGTATTTACAAATTTGATAGAACCGCTTTATGTTTGATGATTTGATTATTAGTATGAAGCATGAGTGTTACCTCTTGTTGTTTTGATTAAAATTTAACATTTAGTAGCAGAGCAAATAACAATCTCTTTTTGAAGCTCTTTGTAAGATTAAGTATGACCTAATACAAATAAATTTAGTATTTTTTTAAAACTCTTATAAAATTAAATAAATACATATAAATATATTTATTATTTTTAATTTTAATTTTCCATGTAGGAATACCTAATATATAGTAACAAATGCTATTTTTATCAGCTTTTTTCTTATAAAGAGGTATGAAACCAAATAATTTCAAAACTGGATCTTTTTTTTCATATGTTTGTTGTGATTGTGTTTCTCCTAATACAGAATTATATCTTCCCAAAAAATCAAAGAAACCTTCGGAATAAATTAATATATTACAGAGTATCATCTCATTTAGACTATAAATCTCGGGATTATCTTTAATAGTATTTTCCATCTTCATCATTAACTTTTTAAAAGCCAAATAATACCTTGGTTGATCTATATGACGATAAAAACAAAGTTTAAAAAAATTATAAAACATTACTTTAACTTTATTTTCAAAACCATTAATCTTTAAATAATCATATAAATTTTCTAAAGCTTCCGGAATTTCAAAATTCTTGAATAACACTACATTTGTCAATGAAATATCTTTCATAAATAAACGACGCCAGTAGTTATTATTAGCATTATTATCAGACATGATATAGAAATGCTTCATGTGTGCTAAAAGTTTAGTTGTATAAGGAATATTATCAGTTTGAAAACCTTCAATAAATCTAATAGACAATTGATCTAAGAATTTTTTCCGATAAAGCCTTCCCCACATAGGAACATTAGTTTCTATTTCAGTTCTATTATTATAATCTTGAATAGTATAATCACCACAGGGAGTATTATCTGCATATTTATATATTATTTTTATGGACTCTTCTTCTACTATATAGTCTATTGCATTATGATTAATGACTAGATTATATTTTTCTCCTTCTGGATCCAATTGTTCTATTGCCGCAACCATGCTTTTAATCCAATCTTTCTCAACCCAATCATCAGGATCAACAAAACAGATAAAATCACCCGTTGCATTATCTAAACTAACATTACGTCCACCACATAACATTCGGTTATCTTGTAACGTTATAATTTTTATTCGTGGATCCTTTTTCTGATATTTCAGCAAAATTTCACCACATCTATCAAGGGAACCATTATCAACACAAACTACTTCTAAATTCTTATAGCTTTGAGCTAATATACTGTCTAAGCATTCTTCCAAGTATTTATCTACGTTATATATAGTTAATAAAATTGAAACAAGAAATTCTTCTTTAATAGTAATAACGTTGCTACTAATATCGCAGTTTTTCATTATATTTTCTCTTTAAATTAGGATTCAATTTGATATGTTATTATAGAAAATAGTTTCTATAATAACATATCTTTTATCGCTTCCTGAAGTGAATATTGTGGGGAAAACTTAACTTCACGAATTAACCGAGTGTTATTTCCAATCACTTTTTGCTGTTGCAAATTATCAGTATCATTATTTTCAAATTCAATTAATTGTTCTTTTTTTAAAAAACTAGCAATTGCCATAACAAAATCTTTAATCTTCATCCCCGAACCAGAACAAAAATTAACAATACCTTCAACATCACTTTCTAAGAAAGCAACTGAACCTGCAGCTATATCTTTTGAATAAATATAATCTCGAATCAATTGACCATTTTTAATAACAACTTTTTCATTGGCATTTAGCTTTTGAAGAACATATCCGGTCAAACGCCTTGAGTCGAGCTCTTTACCAAAAGCAGAAAAAATCCTCATCCAACCAAAAGAAATATTATTATTTTTACAGTATAATTCAGCTATTTGATAAGTTAAATTTTTACATTGGCTATATATATTTATTGGTTCTGCTTGCATTGTTTCTACCAAAATATCAGAATGATATCCATATTCAGCATAAGAACCAGACATAATAACTCTTTTCCCTCCGTTCTTTACAAAAGATTTAAGTAAATTAATTGAGGCAATTAGGAAATCAAAATTACTATTATCGTTAAACAATCCTGTGCTTAACCAAGCATAATGCAATAAATATTGAGGTTTGATTTCTGATATTATTTTCTCAATCTCTGTATTATTAAAAATATCAGCCTGTATAGTGGTTATTCCGGTTATTATTTTAGATTTATATCGACTAATAGAATAAACTTCAAAACCTCTGTTAATTAAAAAAGAAATAGCTTCTTTACCTATTAATCCTGTTCCCCCTGTCAAAAGTACTTTTTTCATATGGTGTTTTTCCCATCTTCAAAAGCCTGATGAGACCATGCATATTCCCATTTACCAAATCTACCAATAGATTTTATATTTAATTCATTCAAGTAATTCAAGATTATGCTCCTATCTTGATAAATACTATGTACAAAAGTAACATTTGCATAAGGTTCAAAACGAATATCTTGCACAATAAGATCTTGTTTTTTAAAAACACCAATTTGAACTAATTTATCTATAGTATTTTTTAAAACTAACTCTGATGAAATTATCTCTGCTTTATTATCAAAAAAGACCTCTGCCTGAAGTGAAGAACAACCTTTTGGTACATTGTCAGAAGACTTTAGACTGGGAGAATATACTCTGGCAGACAATATATCTTCATCATAAATATAAAACCATAAATACTTAGCTACATCAGGTCTATTAAAACCTAATGATATTTGATAACCACAAGTGTGTCTTAGATTATTTGTTGCCTCTTTTACCTCATCAGGAACATTAGGTAACATTTTTATTATTTCCGGTAATGGTAAAGTAGAAATAAGTCGATCATATATCTCTATTTGACCATCAGAAAATATTAATTTTTTCTGATTTGGATCTATTTTGACTACTTCTTTATTGAAATTAATATCTAGATCTTTTCTACAGCTATTCAAAATACTTCTAAACCCTCCCTTTTTAGGGTAATACATTTTTTTTGCAAAATAGAAACATTCATCTTGAGTTTCATAAGATCCTTCTAGTACTTGTTTTATATCTGGAGTGTACATTCTTACACCAATCCATTTAGTTTCTAATTCTCTGGCTTCTACTCCCCAATATTTGCGTGTATAGACAAAAGGAAACTTTTCGGCAAAATAACTGCCATATTGGACTTTTAACCATTCCTCATAATTCGTAATTTCTGTTATATTTTTCTTTTCTCGATTAATAAAGTCACAAATTATTTTAACTTTTTCCTCAGAAGGTAATGGAGCAAGATTATTTTGAGCAGGATGTCTCAACCAATGATTTTTATAATAATTACTCGGAAAAGGAATATGTTCATGCATTCCTGTATTATTGGTAAATAATTGAAGAACATGCTTATCATCGGGAAATGATAAATGCACAAAGCGGTCAAAACGGAAACCATCTATCGTAAAATTACCGCATAATCCGCCCCAATCAGAATCCTTTTCATAAATTGAACTATTAATTCCTTTTTGTTTTAAATGATAACCTGCGGAGATACCTGCAACACCACTTCCTAAAATAGTTACTTTCATTTTATAATGCTTTCTCCGTGCTCAAGAATTTGCTTAACACAAAGGTCATACATATCTTCATTATTAAGAGCACTCTTATACCAATCAACAGTCTTTTCTAATGCTTCTTGTAATCCCCATTCAGCTCTCCATCCCAACATTACATAAGCTTTTGTAACATCCAAATTTAGTAAAGTATTTTCATGTACAGCATTAGGATCAGATGCATCAATAACTTTACCTTTTCCATAATATGCAACTAATCTATTAACTACTTCTAATACTGTTTTATTTGCAGAAATATCGGGACCAAAATTGAAACTTGTCGCGTATGTAACTGGATCTTCGATAAGTTTTTGTCCTACTCTCAAATATCCTGATAAAGGTTCTAACACATGTTCCCATGGTCTGGTAGCTATAGGATTTCTGATTTCAATATTTTTATTTGCTTCAATAAAACGAATACAATCGGGAATCAGACGATTATCAGACCAATCACCACCACCAATAACATTTCCAGCCCTGACATTTGCAATCGCTTTACCATGAATATGGAAGTCATGTGGGTTATAATAAGAATTTCGATAAGATGATATCATAAGTTCTGCACAACCCTTAGAAGCTGAATAAGGATCATAGCCACCCATTCGATCTGTTTCCTTATATCCCCATATTTGTTCAATATTTTCATAACATTTGTCTGAAGTTATCATAATTATTTGCTTAACAAAATCATGATGCCTACTTACTTCTAAAATATTCAAAGAGCCCATTATGTTAGTATCATATGTTTCTTTTGGATTTTCATAAGCAGTTTTAACTAAAGCTTGTGCTGCTAAATGAAAAACAATTTCAGGTTTATACTTTAAAAAAATATCATTTAATTTTTCATAATCACGGACATCAGCACGAATATCTGCAAATAATTTATCTTGTAAATGGCAAGCATTAAAATTTCCTTTTGGCGAATAAGGGTCAAGTGAGTAACCAACCACTTTAGCTCCCATCATATTTAACCAGATAGATAGCCAAGATCCTTTGAAGCCTGTATGACCTGTCACTAAAACAATTTTATCTTTATATACATCATTGAACATTCTTATTTTTCCACCAATCAATAGTTAATTTTAAACCTTCATTTAAATTAATTTTTTGTTGCCACCCTACATCTTCAACTAATTTTCGATTATTTCCAACAATAAAAGGATCATCAAAGCTAGTTGGAATCGCTCCCCACAATATATTGCCTTTAAAAGATGTCATTTCTGCTATTTTTTCAACAATATCTCTGAGTTTAATTGGAACGCCAGAACAAATATTCACAGCCCCATTAACTTTACTTTCAAACAAATCAACAATTCCACTAGCTGTATCAAATACATGAAGATAATCCTGAATTTTTAAACAATCACTGACTTTTACATCTTCATTTTTTAACATAGAATTAATAACATATGGCATAAGACGAGAAGATTTTTCATTAGGCCCATATAAATTGAAAACTCTAGCCCATTTAAAATCAATTTGATTCTTTTCACAAAAAGAAGATACAATTTTGAATAGATTTGCCTTACAGTTTCCATGTAAAGACTTATTGGTTAGTGGTGTTAAATTTTCAGATAAATAACCATAAGAAAAATTATATTCTGATACAGTACCATTACATAAAATTTTTCGACCACCATTCTTATAAAATTGATCAAACAGATATAATGATGTATATACCCATTGCATATTTATATTATCAGAATGGCATTTAGGTCCTAAATACCAAGCAAGATGTATCAGATTTTCAAAATTATTTGAAGAAAAAAAATCATTTACTTTTGTAAAATCAAATAAATCCAATTGTACTTGAGTTATTCTTGTTCTTTCAGGTAGTTTATTTTTATTATATATACCTACTATCTCATATTCTTTATCAATGAGCTCATCAATAACAGCTTTTCCAATAAATCCAGAATATCCAGTTATTAAAACTTTTTTTGACATTTAATCTTTCCAAATTTTCCAAGGTGCTTTATTCTGTGCCCACATATCATTTAAATCAATTTTATCTTTAAGCATATCCATTGCATGCCAAAAACCATCATGTTTATATGCATTAAGCTCACCATCTTTTGATAAGTTTTTTAAAGGATCCTGTTCCCAAATTGCATTATCATCATCAGATATATAATTAAATATTTCTGGCTGTAATACAAAAAAACCAGCATTAATCCAAGCCCCTCCTTCTTTAGGTTTTTCTTGAAATTTATTAACTTGTCCATTGTTTGAAATATCAATTGAACCAAATCGCCCTTCAGGTTGATATGCAGTCAAAGTAGCTAATTTTCCAGATTGTTTGTGACTTTCAATAAGCTTAGGAATATTAACATTAGACACACCATCACCATAAGTTAACATAAAAGGTTCGTTTCCAATGAACTTTTGAGCCTTTTTGATACGTCCCCCCGTTAAGGTATTGCGACCAGTATATAACATAGTAACTTTCCAAGGTTCAGATGTGTTATTATGAACTTCAACATTATTTGTCGATAAATCAACTGTGACATCAGAATTATTTAAATAATAATTTACAAAATAATCCTTAATCACTTCACTTTTATAACCCGTTAAAATTACAAAATCATTAAATCCGTAAAAAGAATAAATTTTCATTATATGCCAAAGAATAGGATGCCCTCCGATACCAACCATTGGTTTAGGTCTTATTCCCGTTTCTTCACCAAGTCTTGTACCTAATCCGCCAGCTAAAATTACAACTTTCATATTTTCATCTCTTTGTATTATATTAATTAGATTTTTGGGGAAAACAAAATTCAATGGGATATTGAATCAATATAAATTGAAAATAAAAATGTATTCTATTTTCATAATGGAATTTAACATTCAATATATATTTTGCATAATTATAATAAGTAAAAAGTCATTTGAAAATATATTTTGTTATTACTTTGTAAGAATATCGTTTAAATTTTGATAATTATACTTAGTTAGTACCAAAAATATAATTTCACATCTGAAAATTACAATAATAAACAATTAATTTTTAAATTGAATGGTTAGCGAAATATCTAACGAACAACAGCTGAATCTATAAAACCGGCTCCACCAGTTATTAATATTTTTATAATGTTATCAAGCAAACCTACCGCCCTATCCCATAATCTCGTAATTTATTAGCAATGGCTGTATGGGAAACTCCTAGCCTTTTGGCGAGTTTTCGTGAGCTTGGGTATTTGTCATATAAGCGCAATAAGATCTCTTTTTCAAATTGTTTGGTCATCTCATCAAGAGTTTTGTTTTCAATATTATCAACCCATGATAATTGCGATGGCGTCGGCATAGGTAATACGATATCTTTTATCGTTAATAAAGTAGATGTTAATTGCGCCAGTGCCGAATAAAGGATGTTTTTGAGTTGTCGTACATTGCCTGGCCATGAATAACTAGATAAATAATCAATCACATCATCATTAACTGTTGGTGGATTTTCTCCTTGCTTGTCAGCAAATTCGTTAACAAAGATCTTGGTAAGCTGTGCGATGTCATCTTTACGTTCTTTGAGCGGAGGTAAATTCAGTGATAATACATTGAGTCGGTAATAAAGATCTTTTCTAAATTTACCTTGTTCAACTAATACAGCTAAATCAACTTTTGTGGCACAAATAATTCGTACATCAACATACACTTCGTTATCATCACCTACACGGCGGAAATAACCATCATTGATAAAACGTAATAATTTTGTCTGCATTTGGAAAGACATTTCATCAATGCCGTCAAGTAAAACTGAACCGCCATTCGCTTGTTCAAAAAAACCTTTTTTCCCGTCTATGACTCCAGGATAAGCTCCAGCAGCATGTCCATATAATTCGCTTTCAACTACTTCATCAGGCATAGCTGCACAATTTAAACCTAAAAAGATTTGATCTCCCCGTGAACTATATTGATGACAAGCATTAGCAAGTAAATCCTTACCCGTACCTGTTTCACCTGAAATTAAGAGAGGTTCACGTTGCATTGAGAAAGCTTTTGCTTTAGCAATTAATTTTTGCATCGCATTACTTTTAGTTGCGAAAATATCAAACGCTTGGCTGGCAACCACATTTATTTTCGATAAGCGTTTTTTTAAGTATTCAATCGGTTGGAGAATAAATGTGTTTTTATTTTGATCTGTCACTTTTTGTAATAAAAAACACTGTGATTTTAAGATAATAATTGTCTCATCTTGCTTATCAAAATTAAATGTTTTTTCTAAGTTAAAAACTTGATGATAGTCAAATGGTTGATTTAATGTTAGCAAACTAGGCGAAAATAGCTCACGCGCCATTTTGTTAGAAGCAAGCAGTAGGTTATTATTATCGAGTTCAATGATTGCTACTTGCATATTTTGCCCACTTTTCGTTCAGTTTGATTAAATTATTATGACGTTCTTGCCAATCACGATTATTTAATAATTCACCATAGGTGATTTGTCGATTTTTTAGTAAAGTTTTTGCTTTGTCTGATATTAAAGATCGTTCTTTATTTAAGATAGCAAGTTGTTCTAAAATAGCTAATGTACCTTGTCTGTTATTGCAGGCTAAAAGTAGATCACAACCTGCCTCTAGCGCTGCTTGTGCTCGTTGCGCATGATTGCCCAAAATTGAGGCTCCTTCCATTGATAAATCATCGGAAAATATGACACCCACAAAATGTAATTGTTGACGAAGCACCGTTTTAAGCCAGTATGAAGAAGCGCTTGCAGGTTTATCATTAAAAGCAGGATAAACAACATGAGCCGGCATTATTGCATCTAGTTTTTGTTGAGTAATTAATTTTGCAAAAATTTGCATATCTTGTTCAATTAATGATTTATCTCGGTGATCTATTGGTGTTTCTTTGTGTGAATCAGCAATGACATGACCATGGCCTGGAAAGTGTTTACCGGTTGTTTTCATTCCCGCCGTATGCATGCCATCAATCATTGATGAAGCAACTTGTAAAGCTATATCTGATTTATGATGAAACGAACGAGTACCAATTGCTAAACATTCATGACCTAAATCTAAAACTGGCGCATAGCTTAAGTCAATATCAAAAGCAATCAGTTCCATAGCCAATAACCAACCGGCATCAAACGCTAATGATTTAGCTAGCTCTAGGTCATTGAGTGCAGCATATGATTGTGCTGGAGGAATAGGTGTAAAACCCTGTTTAAACCGTTGAACTCGCCCTCCTTCATGATCTACTGAAATCAGTAATCGCTCACGGGATGATGATCGAATTTCTTTAACTAACTCACTTAATTGAGCTTGATTTTCAAAATTACGACTGAACAAAATCACACCAGCTACTAAAGGATTTTGTAAAAGCTGTTTATCATCAGAAGTTAAAGTCGTTCCGCTGATATCAACCAATAACGGTCCCATTATTCAGTTGCCTCTTTAGCTGTATCAACACTTACCTGTGATGGTGCCGTTAGTTCTTTAGAAGTAACTCTTTGTAAAATTTCACCGGACTGAGTTGAAAGCAGTTCCATTGAAATATTAGCATCATTATCTTCACTTGGCATTTTATAAATTGTTGTAAAAAGCACATAACCAGCATTTATTGATTTAGCTAATCCTATCATTTTACCTCGTGATACGAGTTTATCATCAGAGGAGATACCTAAGGCTTGTTTAGCTTGATTTACAGATTTACTGTCCACAACAGAGAAAGTATTTTCTTTGCTCACTAAAAGATGTAACACTTCATCAATTTGACTGGTCGCTATATAATCTCCGCTTCGATTTTGAATATCACTGATCAAAATAACTTTATTTGCATCATTCGCTGATGATGAGTGCAATAATTTATTTACAAATGGTGATAAAATTGTATCCCACTCAGTTTTTTTAGCTATTACTGGTGGTGTTTCTATCACGCCTTCCGGTGGTTGCACTACATCAATAGGTGGATTTGTTTCTGAATTATCATTATCAGGTAAAAGCTGACATCCAGCTAATAAACAAATCATGGCACTGGTAGCTAATAAGCGTTTTATCTGTTTCATATATTAATTAACCCACTAATCGACCTAAATTTCTACCACCTAATAGATGCATATGAAGATGGAAGACCTCTTGACCTGCATCTTTATTACAATTCATTACTAAACGGTAACCACTTTCATCAATACCTTCTTGTTTAGCTATTTTAGCAGCGACAGTAATCATATGCCCTAACATTGATTCATCTTGCTCAGTAACTTCATTAATAGTAGGAATTAATTTATTAGGAATAATTAAAATATGTGTTGGTGCTTGTGGTGAGATATCACGAAATGCTGTAACTTTTTCATCTTGAAAAACAATATCAGATGGGATTTCGCGTCGAATAATTTTGCTAAAGATAGTTTCCTCTGCCATTGAATTCCCCTTTTTATATATGAATAAAAATTATTTCGCTTAAGGATATCATATTTTAATAATAAAAATGTATAGATATCGTTACATTTTACATGTAACCTTAAATTATGTAAAAAAGTTTCAGGTTAACTATATGTTTTAGTATAAAAATCACTTAGTTAATTAATATCCGGCAAAGTTAATATATTCATTTGTCAATTATTCAGGGTTGATATATAATGCCCCGTCGATTTCAACCGCTTATTTTTCATGTTCCTTGCTTTCAATGGGTTGCGGTTGCCCCGACAGAAAGCTGATTAATCCGTAGGGAGCGATAATGCGTCATTACGAAATAGTATTTATGGTTCACCCAGACCAGAGTGAACAAGTACCTGGTATGATTGAACGTTATACTGGTACATTAACCACTGATGGTGGTAAAATCCATCGTTTAGAAGATTGGGGTCGTCGTCAATTAGCCTATCCTATCGAAAAACTGCATAAAGCACACTATGTGTTAATGAACGTTGAAGCAACTCAAGAAGCTGTAAATGAACTTGAAGATAACTTCCGTTTTAATGATGCAGTGATTCGCAGTTTAATTATGCGCACTAAACATGCTGTAACTGAAACTTCACCTATGTTAAAAGCGAAGGATGAACGTCGT
The DNA here is from genome assembly GCF_001690195.1 of Gilliamella sp. wkB108. Classification (GTDB taxonomy): domain Bacteria; phylum Pseudomonadota; class Gammaproteobacteria; order Enterobacterales; family Orbaceae; genus Gilliamella; species Gilliamella apicola_L. The sequence goes on from NZ_LZGM01000025.1 coordinate 12,579, forward strand.
AATCCTGAAGAAGATTTTAACGAAGTAAACTTGGACGATGATTCTGACGAATAATCGTTTAGTGCTATCGGGCTTAGTTACTAAAACCCCGATACGAAAAATTAGTCCTAATGGGATCTCACATTGTCAATTTTATTTAGAACATGTTTCTGAACAAATTGAAGCAGAACTCAAAAGACAAGCATGGTGCGTATTGCCGGTGATTGTCAGTGGACAAAAAGAGTTAAGTTACAGTATAAAAAAAGGTAGCAAAGTTTTAGTAAGTGGTTTTATAAGCACACATACTAAACGTAATCAAACAAGCCAACTTGTTTTGCATGCTGACCAAATTAAACTATTAGGAGAATAGCCAAATGGCACGTTATTTCCGTCGTCGCAAATTCTGCCGTTTTACTGCAGAAGGCGTTAAAGAAATTGATTATAAAGATGTTTCTTTATTAAAAAGTTATATCACAGAAAGTGGTAAAATTGTACCAAGCCGTATTACTGGTACTTGTGCAAAATATCAACGTCAACTAGCTCGCGCAATCAAACGCGCTCGTTACTTGGCATTATTACCATATACTGACAACCATCAGTAATTAGCAACAGAGGGAACATATAATGCAAATTATTCTACTCGATAAAGTTGCTAATTTAGGCAGCTTAGGTGATCAAGTTAATGTTAAAGCGGGTTACGCGCGTAACTTTTTGATCCCACAAGGTAAAGCAGTACCTGCTACTAAAAAGAATATTGAATTCTTTGAAGCTCGTCGTGCTGAATTAGAAGCAAAACTTGCTGAGACATTAAAAGCCGCTGAAGAGCGTGTTGCTGAAATTAATGCTCTTGGTAAAGTAACCATTGCATCTAAAGCTGGTGACGAAGGTAGATTGTTTGGTTCTATTGGTACTCGTGATATCGCTGATGCAGTTAAAGCTCGCGGTGTTCAGGTATCAAAAAGCGAAGTTCGTTTACCAAACGGTGTATTACGTACTACTGGTGAACATGAAGTATTCTTACAGGTTCATAGTGAAGCTTTTGCCAAAGTTATTGTTGAAATTATTCCTGAATAATAAGCATACAATAATGATAAAAAACCCGTCAACTTGTACGGGTTTTTTATTTAGTGGTGGATATTATTGTAAAACTATCGATTCAATTTATCAAAATAAGAGCTATTATAAATTAAATATTACTCACTCTCATTTTCAACTTGATTATCTGCTTTTCCTTGTTCATCCTTATAAAGTTTATTGTCATAGAATTTAACAAAAGGTAAATAAATAAAGAGAGCTAAAATTGCTGAGAGTATAGCAATGATTGCCGCTTTATAATCTCCACCAGTACCAATAAATGCCCCTATTCCCATTGGTGATGGCCATGGAATTAAAGCAATTATCGGATTAATAAGACCATAATTAATAGCAAAATAGCCCAATGTACCACATGCCATAGGTGCTAAAAAGAAAGGAAGTGCTAAATAAGGGTTATAGACAATCGGCATACCGAAGATAATTGGTTCATTAATATTAAATATAGCAGGAACAGCCGAAGCTCTACCTAATATTTTTAATTGGCTGGATTTAGCACAGAAAGCAATAAAAAAGGTCATTAGTAGTGTTGATCCAGATCCACCTAAAATAACTAAAGAATTATTAAATTCACCAGCAAAAGGAATATGTGCGCCAGCAGTATTTTCCGCCATATTAGTTAACATAATTGGGGTGATAAAAGCACCAATAATACTTGCTCCATGAATTCCGACAACCCATAATGCATGGATCAAAAATAGAATGACCATGACTCCAAGCCAGCTTTTAGTCAGATTGGTTACAAATGTAAACGGTATAGATATAACATTAAAAATATCAGTGCCTAAATAAATTAAAATACCATTTAGAATAATGACACTAAAAGCGATAACAAATGTTGGAATTAATGCAGTAAAAGAACGAGAAACCCCTAAAGGTACGGTTTCAGGCATTTTTACTACCCAGTTTCTTCTTACACATAAAAAATAGAGCTTTGTGGCCAAAATTGCCATAACAATAGCAATAAATATTCCAGAAGTGCCCAGCCGAAAAATAAATGGTTTCAATCGCAAACCATTAAATACCAGTTCACTTTGATCATTAAGTAAAGTTACAATACCATTTTGTAAAACAAGTTCTGGAAGTGTCATAAAAAAAGCAAATGCAGATAACATAGCGCCATTAAGGGCATTTACTTTCAATCCAGTTTCTTCTGCTTCAATCCTGGTTAATTCATATCCGACAACCAAATTAAAATAAAGTGCTAATATACCGATTGTGGCGGTATTGGCAATCATATAGAGATCACTTATTTTAAATACGGTTTGCTCAAATAATCCTTCCAAACCAGTAAATGTCATCGGTAACGTATTAAAAACTAGAAACATGGAACCAACGATTGAAAAAGGTACTGATGCCATCCCTGCTGCCATTACCGCTCGAACAATCTTAAATTGCGATATTTTAGCCATGGGTGTCATTAGATATTTCTGTAAAATAACAAATCCCGCATTCATTTTGTTTCCCTCATTTAATTAATAATCTTTTCGTAAGCTTGGATTCTCTTAAAATGCTTATCCTCATTACACTTAATTTTATTTAGCTTGAATAACACTAAAAAAATAATAAATAGGTTTCCTATAAGGAATGTAGTTAATACATTTAAAACATATTGAGTATTTTTTAAAAATGGATAAAAAAGAGGATATAAAGGTGTATAGAGCGTGATAATTAATCCAATACAAGTAATCAGTAATGTACGATAAAAAAAATTAGCATACGGTAATCTGTTTGAATGATTGCGGTAAAGTTTAATCTGTTCAAAAGCTGTCAGTAACCCTAGAATAAAAAGAAAAATAGGTAAAATAGTCGCGCTTGATGTCGAACCGATTAAAAAAATAGCCCAATAAAGATTCAAAAATAAAAAAAATGCTGTGGTATAACGAATCGCTAAAAACCGATTAAAATAGAGATTGGTTAAACTCATTTTTTGATGTCTTTTCAGATCTTTTGTCATCACTGTACTCATTTATCACCCTCTTAACTTTATTGATAGTTCATGATTTTTTTCATACAAAAATGACATTTCAATGGCAATTTCACGTAAAGTCATCGTAGTCATTAAATGATCTTGTGCATGCACCATAATGATTTCCATTTCAATTTTTGTACCATTAGCATAGTTTTGGAGCAATTCTGTTTGTGATTTATGCGCTTGTAATATTTCCTCATTAGCCTCTTCTAGTAACTGATTAGCTACAACAAAATCAGATCTTCTCATCGCATTAAATGCATTATGAATTTGTGTTTTAGCGTTACCGCTATGTAAGATAATATTAAAAGCAATCAATTGAATATCCTCTGTGGTCAATTTTTCATTCATTGCTATGCTCCTTTCTCAATAAGTTTTATAAAGTATTGTTTGAATTCAGCGAAGGTCTGACTGTTCAATATTTTTGCTTGAGTATCGAAATCATCAATCAAAGAAACAATTGCTTTAGTCATCATAGATAAATTCGGATTTTGATATATAGATGGAGAAATCATAAATATAAAGTGAACTTGTGGATATTTCTCATCCCAAAATAAACTTTTCGGGATAATGGCAATACCAATTTTAGATAATTTGCCAACTGGAATAGCTGGATGTGGAACCACAATGGTAGAACTAAAAAAAATTTCACCTAATGCCATTCGATTTTCCATTTGCTGTATCATTTGTTGTTTATAATCTTTTGCTTCATTTATTGCTAAACGATCAAGTAAATGATTTAAAATCTGTTCTTTGCTTTGCGGCTGCTGACAAATAAAAAAGTAATCAGCAGTTAAATCATCAATAATATGATCAAGATGAATGGATTGATCCTTTGGGTTTGATGTTATTAATGTTGAGAGCGGATCTTTGCGTGCAGAAATAAGTAAATTATGTGATGAAAGATATCGGCGGATTTTTTGTACATCATTTTCAGTCAAAAATACTGAAACTTGAAACACAGGGACTTTAAAAACTCTTGAAGAAAGATCAACAGAAGAAATAATAAAATCAATATCATTTAACATATCCGGATTAGTTTCATAATAACCTCGAGTAGCAACAATTTTGATCCTTTCATCAAATTCGCGTTCAACCCGATTTTTTAATAACTGAGCGCTACCCATTCCAGTTGCACAAATAATTAAAACCTTTGCTTTTTGCTCATTTTTTAGCTTTTCCATCGATGCCAAAAAATGTAAAACCAAATAACCCCATTCGCCATCATTAATCGTAAATTTATTCAACTGTGGTAATTGCTTGAAATAGTGTTTAACTAATGCAAACAGTTCATCATAATGACTTTTAATTTCGTCTAATAATGGATTTTCTAATTTAATATTTTGTTCTAAACGTACTAACATTGGTTTTAAATGTTGAATAAGACCATTTTTAAGTTGCTCATCTTTTAAAAAGAGATAGCCTGTTTCTTGTTGAATTTTAATCAATAAATTAGTTAATGATAAACTGAGTTCTGTATCAGATTCATATTGATTAAAATTTGATTTACTCATCAAATGTAAAGTTAAATACATTTGTTCTTCTTTTGGGAAATGAAAACCAATGACCGTCTCTACTCGATCAATTATCTTTTTAGCAACTTGATATTCCAACGTCATTTTAGCTGATTCTGGCAGATCAAGATTTTGCACGGAAAGTCCGGATTGTAAACGTTTAATACTTAATGACAAATGTAATACAATGTTTTGAATCATCACATCCGATAACTTGATATGCGCTTCCCGACATTCATCCAGAATGATAATAGTTAAAGTATCAAAACTGATTGCTTGGCAGAATTTATTAAAATAAGTTAATCTTTGTAAAAAATTTATTGATTCCTCATGAAAAAAATAACTCATAATGAAATGTCGTTTGGCTCTTTCTTCGCCTTCAACCCAGAATAGTGATTTATTTCTTTTTAGTGTTAATTCATAAGGTAATAACTGGTTTTTTATTTCATTAATATCTTTATTCAATTGCGAAGAACTAATAAATAGCCGTTCGGATAGTTCTTCAATATCAATTGCTTGACTTTCTAATAATAGTAGATTGAGTAGATAGTGCTTTCTTTCACTGACGCCCCTATATTGTGACTGATCTTCATTTCTATCTAAAAAATGATGTTCAATTAAGAACAAGTCAAAAGCGGTTCTATCTTTGATTTGTAGTTGATAGCCATAACCTTGTTTACTAACAAGAACCCCACCATTATTTTCAATAACTTCTTTTAAATCTTTGAGATAGGTTCGAACTGTGCGATCGGATAGTGATAATTCTGTAGCAAGCTCAATACTGCTTCTAAATGAATTTTTAGAACGAACAAGTAAACTAATTAGCTCGCGTTGTTTATTTTTTATCATTTTATCCATACCTGTAACGATTAAATAGATATTTTTAATATTCTTCTGTAAATCTTATCGTCACAATTCGATAAGACTTTACACATAGGCACCACGACATAAAAAGATATTTTCATGGCGCCTAAATCAAAATTTAGTACAGATAGTTAATCACCCTTAATTAATATTCTCATCAATCAGTTTGGCTAATTGTTCAATACCTGATTGAATTGGTATATAAGCTTGAAAAGGTATACTTACTACCGGTTTCCCCACTTCATCACCAATTTTTTTTAATTTATCGAACATCATCATTGTTTGTGGACTAATTAAAAATAGTGAAAAATCACTATTTTTAATCATATTACTACCTTCTGTGGCTGATACTGCATCTACAGAGATTGCTTTATCTTTGCTAGCTAAATACTCGGTGACTTTTTTAGCCATTAATGATGATGACATACCAGCTGCACAAATAATTAACGCTTTTTTCATAGATTCTCCTAACTATAGTTAAGCTTTATAATTTTTCACCATTCGATTCGATGACTTTCTTAAACCATGCAAATGAATCTTTTCGACTACGTTTCAATGTCCCGTTACCTTTGTTATCCTTATCTACATAAATAAAACCATAACGTTTTTCCATTTCTCCCGTTCCAGCAGAAACTAAATCAATGCAGCCCCATGGCGTATAACCCATTAAATCAACACCGTCCTCTTCAACTGCTAATTTCATTTGTTTAATATGTTCGCGTAGATATTCAATGCGATATAAATCGTGAATACTACCGTCATTTTCGACTTTATCGTAGGCTCCAAACCCATTTTCAACGATGAAAAGAGGTAATCGATACATGTCGGTTAACCAATTTAATGTGTAACGTAAGCCTTCCGGATCGATTTGCCATCCCCAATCAGATTTTTTAACATATTGATTACCAATCAAATCGGTTTTTTCGTTATATTCATAATTATCATTATTTGCTTTTTTACGAATTGCATTCGACATGTAATAACTAAAACCAATATAATCAACAGTTCCTTTTTTTAGGGTTTCCAAATCTTGTTTGGTCACATCTAATTTAAAATTTTTACGTTGCCAATATTTTTTAATATGATTTGGATACTCACCATGCACATGCACATCAGTAAAAAAGTATTTTCGTTCCATCACCTTTTGTGCCATTAAAATATCACTTGGTTTACATGTTTCCGGATAAATAGGTACAACGGCAATCATGCATCCTATCTGAAAATCAGGATTAATCGCATGACCAATTTGCACAGCTTTAGCACTAGCAACCAGTTCATAGTGTGCTGCTTGATACATGATTTGTTCACGATTATCACCTGCTTTATAGTAAATACCTGAATTAGTAAACGGTGCAAAATCTTCATCAAAATTGGCTTGATTATTTATTTCGTTGAATGTCATCCAGTATTTAACTTTAGTCTTATAGCGTTCAAAACAAACCGTTGCGAAACGTACAAAAAAATCAATCAATTTTCGATTACGAAAACCACCATACTCAGTAACTAAATAATAAGGTAATTCGAAATGAGAAAGTGTAACTACGGGTTCAATATTGTATTTTAAGCATTCATCGAAAAGCTCATCATAAAACTTTAAACCTTCTTCATTTGGTGCCAACTCATCGCCTTTAGGAAAGATACGAGTCCAAGCGATTGATGTTCGAAAGCACTTAAAACCCATTTCGGCAAATAGCTTAATATCGTCTTTGTAATGATGATAAAAGTCGATAGCTTCATGATTTGGATAATACTGACCAGCAACAATCCCTTCTGTTATTTTACGATAACTTTTAGGCGATCCAACCGTCATTACATCAGCAACACTCATTCCTTTTCCACCTGATTGCCAAGCTCCTTCTAACTGATGTGCAGCAACTGCCCCTCCCCATAAAAAATCCTTTGGTAAACCTTTGTTATTCATAATTCAGTACCTATGTTTATTGAGAATTTAAAATTAGTATAAAAGGCAAAAATAAGAATTACTAATCTACTTTTTCCGTATTGATAAGGAAAATATGAGTACATTAAAGCATTGTATTTCCCTAGAAAGACCTTTAATCAACAAAATGAATATTGCTTAATAAGAGAGAAAGAAGTGATTAAAATAACATTTGAAAATGAGGCTTGATTAGAAAAAATATCATAAAAAAATACAATTAGTTATTTACAACTTATTGAAAGATGTTTTCAACATCAAAAGATAACAACTTGAGGGGCCACTTAGCATAAAAAATAGTTAATTTTAGATAAATTGTTCAAATCCATTAACATATTTAGGGGGACTAAATTCGATAATATCATACGGAGCAATTGCATGAATATAAAAAGGATCATTTTGCATTATTGCTAGCGCTTATTCTTTATTCTCTGCACAACAAAAAATCACCCCACCAGTACGGGGTACTTTACGTACCGGATACAATAAAATGTCCTGATTGATAATGATTTTCAAGATAATCAATATGCTGCTGTTAATACTTGTCAACTTCACTGAGTGGCTTGAGATAAGTTAGTGTAAATATAAACATAATAAATCCCCATTCATCAACTACAAAAAAACCAACAGTAAGTTGGCTTTAGTCATAGCTATAATAGTCAAAAAATGTTCTATTTTGGTTGCCATTTACCATTAGTATCTTTGTGATAAACCTTTTCAACCGCTGACCAGGCAACTCTAAAAGCAATTTGTTCTGGCGAACTATTATCACGTCGTTTTTTTGGATCTTGATACTCTTTAATAGCATTATTAAAAGCTTCTTTAAAAATATCTTGCGCGTGTTCTGGTAATACATGGCGAACTGAATCAGGTAAATCATCACGTGTTTGATAAGGCATATAACATTTCCTCTATAAATTAATCATGCATGGCTGAAAATTTAAAATGGTAATAGTTAAAACTGCTACAAGATCAAAAATACGTTTCAAATTTAACCTTTTTTCATAAAGAAAACAAATTTTTGTTTCTTTGAATAAAAAAAGCTATGATTTTGTAGTAACTAAACGATGAGTAATATTTAAACCACAAAAGAAATGCATTAGCTATAAAAAAGTAAAAATAGTAATGTGCAAATTACCTGTATAATTATCAAATTTTTAATACTCAAAACTGAGTATTTTTTAGTTATAATTATTTTTCTATTTTTAATTAGATTATCACAATGAAATTAAAGGAAAACAATTCAATGATTAGAAAAAACATGTATTTATTCAGTCATATTATTGTTATGACATTAACGCTATTATCGTTACCCGCTCTCGCTGACAACTCCTCAGACAAAATAGATTCTATTATACAAAGTAAAGTCAGTTTACAAAAAGCAAGAGCAGGTTTTAAAACTAAAATAGTTAATCCCAAAGTTTATGATGAGCAACCACCTATCCCACCTAAAGATATTTTCTCATTAGTTTATTATCCTGCCAAAGACGGTAAAATGTCAGCTTACCTTACACCAGATCCTAAAGATGGGAAAAAACATCCAGCAGTAATTTGGATCAGTGGCGGATTCGGCGGTCAAGGAGATGATTTTTGGTCCCCTGCTCCAAGATCTAATGATCAAACTGGTAGCGCTTTTCGCAAAGCGGGATTGATTCTTATGTTACCTAGCTTCAGAGGTGAAAGTGGCAATCCTGGGCTAGATGAAATGTTCTTTGGAGAAATTGATGATCTAGAAAAAGCTCGTCAATTTTTAGCTTCTCAACCTTATGTCGATGCTAATAGAATTTATCTGGCAGGACATAGCACTGGGGGAACGCGAGTTTTACTTGCTAGCGAACTTTTAACCAAATTCAGAGCTATTTTCTCTTTAGGTGGAGTGAGTGATATTAAAAAATGGTGGGGAGATAATGATTTATCATTTTTTCCATTTGATACAACTAATGACAAAGAATTTTGGCTTAGATCACCCGGTTATTTCATTGAATCAATCAAAACACCAACCTTTTACTTTGAAGGCGGAAAATATTTTGACAAAGACTTTTATGCACTAGCCTCTGTTGCAAAAAATAAAAATATTCCTTTTTATGCAAATGAGATTAAAGGTGGTGATCACTTCACTATTATCTATCCAGTAACTGAACTAATCAGTCAAAAAATAATTAATGACACTGGCAAAAAAACAAATATCACTTTTACTCAAGAAGATATTAAACAAATAGAAGAATCACTTTAACTTCAAATTAAAACAGACTAACCCATTTTATTGGTTAGTCTGAATTACGTTTATTGATTTACATCCACCACAAAACGACCTTTTATTTGACCCGTCATCATTTTATTGGCGGTATCGACACACTCGTTCAAAGTTATAGTATTACTAATATGATCGAAAACTTTACCATCTAAATGGTGTGCCAATAAATCCCATGCTGCAATACGTTTATCGTAACTTGCCATTACACTATCAACACCTGATAAAGTTACTCCTCGTAGGATGAATGGTGCTACCGTTGACGGGAAATCCATACCTTGTGCAAGCCCACAAGAGGCGACAATGCCGTTATATTGTGTTTGCGCACACACATTTGCTAAGGTATGAGATCCTACAACATCAACCGCCGCTATCCATCGCTCTTTTTGCAATGGTTTATTTGGCTCTTTTAATGTTTGGCTTTCAAGGATACTCACTGCACCTAATTGATGTAAATAATCTGCATCATCTATTTTACTGGTTGATGCGGTTACTTGATAACCGAGTTTTGCTAGCAAAGCGATTGCAATTGAACCAACACCACCACTTGCACCGGTAACTAATACCATGCCTTGATCAGGTTTAACGCCAAAATCAATAATCCGTTTTACACATAACGCTGCTGTGTAACCAGCTGTACCGATTACCATAGATTGATAAGCAGTCAGGTTACTCGGTAAAGGAATCAGCCAATCAGATTTTAAATAAGCATATTGCGCTAAACATCCCCAATGGGTTTCACCACAACCCCAGCCATTTAAAATAACCATATCACCTTTTTGGTAACGACCATTATGACATTCAATAACAACACCTACACCATCAATTCCAGGTACCATTGGCCAATGCCGAACAATTGGACTTTTATTGGTTAAAGCTAATGCGTCTTTATAATTAATACTTGAATATTGAACTTGTATTAAGGTATCCCCTTCTTGAGCTAACAACTGTTGTTTATTGATGTTTTTTAATGAACAAGAAAAACCGGTTGTTTCATCTTTTCCTAATAAAATTGCATTGAATGACATGAATACTCCTTATAATTTTTCGTAATCTGAATGTTAGTTAATAACATTATAGGTGAATGATGTTGAAAGCTAATAGTTCATTTGCTATTCACTTTGTAGACGGACAGTCTAAAATTATAGACTAATTGTCTACTAAATTACAATATAAAAATAATTAATAAATTTATGGAATTAGATAATAAAGTAAACAACTTATTAGTTTCGTAAATTCAATTCGTTATTGCATAATATGATAAAGAGATTGTCACCGCACAATAAGGATAATTAAGATTTTCTGGAATTTTTTACTTACTTATACTATTTAAAAATAGCTTAATAAAAATATCCATAGGTGTAGATTTTTTAATTAATTTACTGCGGGTTACCGCCCCTTCCCAACCAATCCAAAAAAATTCTGCCAACTCTTTGCAGTTATAATCTGATGCAATATCACCCAATTTCTGCGCTAGCAATAAACATTTTTCTATTTTAGCTTGCCAGTTTTCTAAAATCTGCTCCAAGATAAGTTTATATCCATCAGGCAATAAGGATTCTTCTTGAATTAGTTCCCCAATCAAACAGCCCCGATTAAAATCATATTTTGCCATGCTCTGTTTTGCATCTTCGTAAAAAGCAAAAATTCTTGATAATGGAGAATTGATTAACTCATTAGTCAAATGCTTATCTAATTTATAAGCAAAAAAACTATCATAGCTTGCAATAATTGCTCGTCCAAACTCTTCTTTACTTTTGAAGTAATAGTAGAATGAACCTTTGGGAACACCTACTTTCTTTAAAATAGTTTCAATATTTGAAGAGATATAACCATATGTCGTCATCAACTCTACTCCACTGCGAATTAATGCAGTTTTAGTATCGTTACCTTTTTTAGAAAGTGAATGGACAGGTGTATTATGATTAGCAAGCATATTTATTTAGATCCTGATATTTACAGGTATAACTATAATTACAAACTACAAATAATAAATAATCATAATAGTAATAGCAATGATAATGTTGATTTAGATGATGAGCATGATAATTTTTAAGATTATTATGCTCATTATAATGATTAGCCCCATGAAATCTTAAGTGTTTATAAGCCTGTTGATAATATAAAACACTAGGATTATTGATTACTTGTTGTTATTTGTTTCTTCTGTGTCGCAGCAGAGACCGCCCCAATAAAGACCACATCACTTGAAGAGTTTAGTGCTGTTTCAACCGAATCTTGAATAACCCCGATCGCAATGCCGATACCTATCACTTTAGCTGAAATCTCATTAGGTATACCAAACATACTACAGGCAACAGGAATAAGCAATAATGACCCTCCGGCAATACCTGATGCACCACAAGCACAAACAGATGTGACAATACAAAGTAATACCGCTGAATAGATATCTACGTCAATATGCATAGAGTTAACAGTAGCTAACGTCAAAACCGTGATAGTAATTGCCGCACCTGACATATTGATAGCTGCGCCTAATGGTACTGCAACAGAATAAGTATCTTCATCCATTTTTAGTTTTTTACAAATTTCCATATTTACTGGGATATTAGCAGCGGAACTTCGTGTAAAAAATGCAGGTATGGCACTTTCTTTCAATGAAGTAAAAACTAATGAATAAGGGTTTTTACGCATCACTAAATAGGCCAATAATGGATTAATAATCAAAGCAACAAATAACATGCATGAAACGAGAACAACTAATAAATGGGCATATTTAAGTAACTCTCCAAATCCAGTTTCAGCTAAAGTTGAAGCAACTAATCCAAATACGCCTAAAGGGGCAAAACGGATAATGATTCGTACAATAAAAGAGATAGCATAAGATAAATCATTCATCATGGTTTTAGTTGTTTCACTCGCATGCCTCAATGCCAAACCGATTCCAACCCCCCATATAATTAAACCAATATAGTTAGCATTTACCAGAGCATTAACCGGATTATCAATCATCTTATCTAATAACGTTTTTAATACATCACTGATACCATTTGGCGGCGTTAACTTACTTTGCATAAGGGTTTCACCAAATGAAATTTCTGACGGAAAAACAAAACTAACTACGGTTGCTAATAACGCCGCCAACATCATTCCAGCAAAATAGAGCGTCAATAATGTTTTCATATTCGCTCGTTTGCCCTGTTGATGATTAGATATTGATGCAATTACTAAAATCAACACTAAAATTGGAGCAACAGATTTTAAGGCATTAATAAATAATCCACCAAGCAATGACATACTTAATGCATAATCTTTAGAAACCGCAGCAAGAATAATACCTAATATTAAACCTAAAAAAATCTGTGGTATTAATCCCACTTTAAAATAAAGGCGAATCAAAGGATGCGACGAATGAGTCATAATATTTCCCTATCTATTTAAATAAATAAGTTTGAAACAGTAACATACTTCAATATCATGTTTGTAGAAAATAATGAGTATCATAATGTTTTTTTATATGACACTATCGATAATTATTAAGTTTAATTACTCTATAATGCTTTAATATAAATAATAACTCATTGATACCCATAGTTGAGGATAGGCAATAATTTTAATGCTCATTATTTGCATTAATTTATTATCAAAAAACAACTTGTTAAATGTATTAAAAAAGTAGCGGTTAGTCTTTCAAGTAACAATGAAATCCAATCAAATTGAGATAATAATGCTAAAAAATACCGTTATCGTGTACAGCCTTAATTATTTCTACATTATGCTCAATCACATCCCAATGTTCAACTAACTTAGCGTTTTCAATACGATAGATATCACATACTTTATTAATAATACCATTAGCAAGAGTACATTTAAAAAACACATAAACAAAATTATTATCACTACTTATATTGATAAATTCAATTTTGGGGTTGAGTTTTATAAACTCTTCAATAAATTTAATAAATCCTGCTCGACCGGTTGCTACTCTTGGATTATGCTGAATATAATCTTCTGCAACATAATCTGCAATTTTAGCTAAATTCCCTTCTTCAAAAATATCTTTATAAAAGTCTTTGACTAACTTTTTATTATCCATAAATTCACCTAATTCGATTTAATCAGCAACTATCTTATCAAATTATTTTTTTCTTGTAACCCAACAAGCATCATCAATGCCATTGGTATGATATGAGTATATCTTATTGTTTTATATGATTTATATTTGGTTAAAGTTAATTTTTGACTATTTTGTTTATCCAAATAAAATATGGAATAAGACTAATCTTAAAAAAATCTAAAACATGTAAAAACTGTTAAGATTTCGAATAAAAAAATGCAAATAAAACTAAAAAAAAATTGATGCTGAATAAACTAGAATAAAATTGAGGTAAGAGTATGCGATCCGGTGCGACTTCAAAAATAGCTAAATTTTTAAAATATTTTGTGATTACTGGAGTTATTGTTGTCTTTAGTTTAATTTTTATAACACTATTTATCACATTAACCAAACATAAAGAAAAATTTAACGGTGCAAAAGAAATTAGCCGCACTAATTTTCTCATTTTTAAAGGTCAGGTGTTTGTTACTATCGCAGGTGCTGGTAATTTTTTAGTCGTTGGTGCAGATGCTAATACACTTAGCCCGATTGACACTAAAGGATACGTCCCACAAATTGCTAAAGATAAAAATCATATTTTTTGTGGTAATAAGGCAATACCGTTGCTTAACCCAAATGAAATAATATCTAGCTTTTATGGTTATATCAATGACCGTCACCATGCTTATTATTGTGATTATTCAACGTTAAATACCGATATTTCTATATTTGAGCAATTCACAGATTTGTATAAAACCGAGTTTGATGAAGATAAACCTCTAACTTATCATAATAAATTAGTTGATTTAAAAAGCCTTTCTCCCACTTCCTTAACGAGTATATTTTTTGCTTATGCTAAAGATGATCAGGCTGTTTATTATAAAGGTCAAAAAATACCCAATGCAGATAGCAATACAGTAAAAACAGTTAATCAAACCATTCTTGGATCTTCAGATCAAGTCAGTCTGGATTATATACAAGATCAATTCCATATCTTCTACAAAGACAAACAACTATTAAACGCACGTCCAGAAAATACTAAAATTTACCATTTGGACGATAGTCATTTTGATTATGCCTATGATGAATATAATGATCAGTTTTTCATTTATGATATGCCCTTTCCGCGTACGATTGAAACAAGCAAAGCTTATAATCTTTATTTAAAAACAACATTACAAAATGATATCCCAATCGATAAAATGCTGACACAATATCAAACCGATCATTTAAATTTTTTAAATTTAAGTAATCATCATACTTATCATGAGCTTTTCTATAATGATCAAGGGATTTTTTACTGGGATTCATCAACACAAAAATTAAGTGTGGCATGCCCAATTCCTTTTGATACTAAGACAGTTAAAGCACTCAGTAATGGATTTATCGCTGATCAAAAAAATAGTTATTTTTTGGAAGCAGTCGAAATTCGACATAACAGTCGTTACAATAAAAGAGTTAAATATATTGAAACAGTGATGATTAAACTTGCGAATATTTCTGCAAATTCTTGGCAAAAAATAACGGAAATTCGTAATGAAAATCAATCATATTCGGAAGGGGTTTTATGGAAAACAGGTAATGATTACTATTTTGAATCTAGTAACAATAAGAATAATTTCTATGAATCAACACTTTATAAGGTTAAAAACGTCGATTTATTATTATCAGGTAACTATCGTAATTTAAAAAAAGAATTATTACTTCCTATTACAAACCAACCGATCGCTTGTGTTGCTAAGACTAGCTTTTAATTAAAATAAACTTAATAGGATATCAATTAAATTTTATAATGAATTAATGGATTATATAGGTTTTGCAAATTAATCATCTATTAATTAATCAAGTAAAAATATCTTATCAATGATGTCATTTTATAATTACTTCTTCATTT
>NZ_LZGM01000026.1 GCF_001690195.1 Gilliamella sp. wkB108
ATTTTTAATAAGTTAAATATTCTTTTCCTTTAATAAAAAATTTTTTAACCTATATTTTAATAGAAATTGAATATATAATTAATTAACCATTTTGTTATTAAAATAATTTACATGATTAACGTTAGTAACTTTATTGATCAAATAAAATCTCTTGCTATAAAAAGTAACCCAGATTATCCAACATTAAATATTGCTTTAGGATTTGATGATAATTATGCAATGCCAGCTGGTGTTGCAATTTCGTCAGTAATTAAAAACACACCAAATTATAACCTTCATTTCCATTTATTTATTGATAATGTATCAGAAAAAAATTTAGAAAAATTCAAAGAGCTATGTAGCGATAATATCTCAATTACACTTTATTATTTAAATAATAACTTTGTCATAAATCCCAAAACACTTGTATTACATATCGCTACTGTTTCAACGTGTGTTCGTTTTATCATGCCAAAAATACTTGTATCAATAACGGATAAGTTAATTTATATTGATAGTGATATAATTTGTTTACAATCGTTAGCGAAAATAGCTGAATATAATATTGATAATTATGTTGCGGGTGTGATTAGTGATACCAAAGATATGCAACAAACAATCAGCAAAATGTATAAGATAGATTCAACAAAATATTTTAATGCCGGCGTACTTTTGATAAACACTAAAAATTGGTGTGAAGCAAATATTTCAGAGAAAGCATTGGAATTAATCAATGATGGTAATATATATAAATTTGCAGATCAGGATGTCTTAAATATATTATTAGAAAACAAAACACTATTATTGCCCATCAAATTTAATACGAAAATAAAAATCTCTATTGATGCTCATCAAGAAAAAAATATAAAACCTTATACGGTTATTCTCCATTACATTTCTCAAAATAAGCCATGGTATAAAGTCTATCTTTCGGAAATATTTACACATTACTTCCAGCTTTCTCCGTGGAAAAATGAAAAATTACCTTTAAGTGGTGATAGTTCCTCAATCAGAAATTATGCTAAATATCTAATTAAGAAAGGCCACTATGTTAAAGCGATTTACTATTATGGCATATATTTGAAATATAAGTTATTGCTCAAAAAATAATCAATAGAGGACTATATGAGTAAGGATTGCGTTAATATCTCTGTAATAATACCTTGTTATAATGTGCAAGATTATATTACTGATTGCCTAGATTCTCTTATCAATCAATCCTGCTTACCAAAAGAAATTATCTGTATTGATGATGGTTCAACAGATAATACATTAATCCTTATTCAAAAATATGCAATCACGTGGGATCGTATTAAAATTATTCAACAATCAAACCAAGGTGTAAGTAAAGCGCGTAATAATGGAATCGAAGCGGCAAAAGGGGATTATATCCTTTTTGTCGATTCCGATGATATTATAAACACTAATCTATTTTATGATTTTAAACGATTATTAAATACGGAAAACAATTTAGATTTTTTTTATTTTGACTATTCAGCTTTCAAAGATGACGAAAAGCCAAAAAATTTAAACCCGATTCAAACACTGGACATAAAA
>NZ_LZGM01000027.1 GCF_001690195.1 Gilliamella sp. wkB108
TCTATATATAAATATACCTAATTGGATTAATCAGAATGTTGAAGAACGAACTAATGAAATTTTATTTAAAAATAAATCGCTAAAATATGCAGATCAAGATGCTTTAAACATAACACTACAAAATCAAGTATTGCTCATTGATTCTAGGTGGAATTATTTATTTACCTGGATGACAGATAAACAAAAAGAAACTTTTTTTTATAACAAACAGAGCTTACCTTACTTTATACATTTCACCGGACCAAGAAAAATGTGGTACAAAGAACATGAAGGTCTTGCTCAAACTTTATATGATTTTTATAAACACTTCACACCTTGGTCTAATATCCCCCTTAAATCTTATAAGGATAAAATGAGAATAGTTGATTATAGAATTTATGCAATTAATTTTCTAAAA
>NZ_LZGM01000028.1 GCF_001690195.1 Gilliamella sp. wkB108
CAGGGGAGATAGCAGCCCCAATTATCCAAAAAGCCTTATATGGAGATAGAGATGTAAAAGACCTAACGGAAGAAGAAAAAGATAACATCAGTGCCTTAACTCAGCTAGCGGTAGGACTCACCATAGCAAGTATGGGAGGGGATGAAAGTGATATAGCAACAGGAGTGAATAGTAGTAAAAATGCGGTAGAGAATAATGGATTAGCAAGAGGAGTAATTAAAGGATTAGAAAAAGGTTATGAATCGTGTATGAAAGTTGCATCATGTCGAAATGCATTAATGCAATTAGGTCTCAATTTTGGTTTAACTAATGCACAAATAGAAGAAGCCATGAAGGTTGGACAAACACGAGATATTAACCAAATTAAAGAATTAACTCCTGAACAGATAGCTTGGCTAGATGCACAAATAATAGCAAATAAAGGTTTGTCACATATCATGTTTGGCGATAAGACCTTTGGTGATAGAATTTATAACGAATCATTAGGTGATAATGATAAAAACAATGAAATATTAGGAGGTTCAGGAGCCATTGCAGCAGGCGGTGCGCCAGGCTTACCGCCAGATGATGACGAAAACAAAAATAGCAATAAAAATAATGAAAAATATCAAAATCAAAGGCAACAAGAACGTTCTGATGAGTTAAAAGATATTTATGATACAAGTAATCCTAAAACTGATTTAAAGATTGATGGGCAAACGATTCGGCAGAATGCTGATGGAAATCGTTACACAACTCGAATTTATGAGAGCCAAAATTTAACAGATAATCAAATATATAATTATGCCGAGGAATTAGCTGGACAGCCATTAACAAAAGTTAAAGATGGTATTTATACTGCACGGCTTCAAGATGGAACTAATATTACATTAAGAAATGTATCGAATTCAAATACAGGCGCTCGTTGGACTATTGATATAAGGAATAACCCAACTTTGACAAATTTATATAGAGGATTAAGGACTGGGGCAGAAATTAAATTTAAATAGGAAAAAGTATGATAAACGAAAATGATTTTAAAACAGCTATTGATTGGTCAGAGTTAAGAGCATTTAATGGACTATGGAATTGTATTTCTCCAGATTTGATTTTATCTTCAGAATATACAGGAAACGAGATTCCATTTCCTAAAAGAAAAGAATTATTTTTTTATTGTGTTCGTAGATTACTAAAAGAAGGGCGCCTTAAGTTGGCAAAAAATGGACATCTCTTAGGTGGTTCAATAGACGATCAAATAAAATTGTTTTATGAAGCCTTTCCAAAAACGGAAGAGGGAATGTTTGATAAACAAAAATTAATGGATGATTATTGGTTTTTTGATGATTCTTGTCCAGCTGAGGCCGTTTGGGTTAGAGAAGATGGTTCTTTAGAATGGACTTGATTTAGGTATTTTTAACTTAGTTCTGCGATCCCTATCGCAGAACTGAGCTAATTTTTTATTGATTATGCGATCTGCTTCGCAAGCTTGACAATCAACTTGCCTTTTTTAGCTGTGATAGTGACGGGTTGCCCTGTGGTAAATCCTACCGCTTCTAACCAGTTGCCTTTAAGATGCAGTGCAGGGTGTTTGCTGTAATGAGTGCAAGCCTGTGTAGTTTTAGGTTCGTGGCGGACGCTGATGTAACCAACAGTGTAATGACGTTTCGACGTCTCTCGCAGGGTTTTACTGGTGGTTTTGGTTTTGGCTGTTTTTGCCGTAGAATGGACGTTAGTCATGATAACTACTCCTTAGTTGCTAGTTGTTGTGATTAGCAGATTGGTTGTGGTCGCACACAGCCAGTCTGCGTTTAAACAATTAATCGCTATTTATCAACAGGCAGCAATGCCGATTCAACTCGATTTTTAACAATAACCGCATCAATTAATTTAATGACAGTCTCTTGCTCTTCTTGAGGACAGTTGGTTAATGCCTTAAATCTTTCAAATAACCGCGTATTACTCATTGTTGAATGTTCGTCATACGTTCCTATTAATAAATAATCAATGGATGTAGTAAAGAGTTCAGCAAGCAATATCAGTTTATCCGCAGGGGGAATATGCATACCTGACTCATACTTGTTGTACTGTGAAAGCTGTAATCCCAGTTTAGCAGCTACTTCTTGCCGGAAAGGGAACTAAGGTAGTTACAATAGCAAAAGGTCAGGATGCAGGTAAAACTAAACCAGGATCAAATTGGAAATATGAAGAAGGAGAGTATAATCAAAAACCTACTGATACGATTAATGTTGAAGCACCAAAGGAAATAAGTTATGGTAATGATTCTAATGCCGGAAAGGGGACG
>NZ_LZGM01000029.1 GCF_001690195.1 Gilliamella sp. wkB108
CAGGTAAATTTATATTTAATGATGCTATTTTTACTTTGAGTCATAAAAAATATGACCATTACAAAAGAATTATTTTTTTTAAATTATACATAGCATTGAATTTGATACCTTCAAAACAGCAATAATCTAATTTTTAGTAATTAGTATTTTAAAAATCCGAAACTTCTTTAGTTATATTTTTCTTATACTGAGAAATATTCAAATAAAAAGCATCATTATAATGACAATATTCACGTGAATATCATTCAATAATTACCAATTTAAAAAAATTATATTGGTTAAATACCTTTTTACTTGTTATTCGAGTTCAATTCTTTTTCACTTATTGGTTTAAATACTATGTCACTTTTTCCTGATAAAATTTGATCTACTTTATCCGCGAAAGTTTCAATCTCAGGCGGATAAGGATATTTCATTGTCCATATATTACATGACCTATCAGTAAAGCAGATTATTGCTCTATTTCCGGGAATATCATCGTAACAAGGATCAAAGTTGTTAGATCCCAATAAAAATATGTTAGGGAGTAAATCAAACAGTTCATGATTATTACTATACTCTATTGGCTCATTAGTAGGACATCTATACTTACCTTTATTAAGAGTGGAACAAATAGTCTCTGGGTATTTTATTATCGAATCTGCTGTAATCTCAAGGCGATCTTCCTCCCCATAAGAGGCAGATACGTGGACTATAGTAACCTTTTCGACCTCATTACTGATATGTTTTATAGCATTTTCTTTAAAAAACATCATATGAGTTTGAATTCGTGCATCCATTCGTGTTTGTGTTTGTGTTTGTGTTTGTGTTTGTGTTTGTGTTTGTGTTTGTGTTTGTGTTTGTGTTTGTGCATTGACTGTAACACTAAAAAATAAAAACACAATTAATAAAAAATAACCATTTCCTCTGTGTTTCATAGTATTTCCTTTTAATATTTCAAACTTTTATCTTCACGCATAATATCCCACTGCCATTTAAAAAATGAATACATTTTACCTTCATACTTATTAGAATCAGCGCTAGCTTGTGTGTAACTGTCCAAATAGTTTTCTGTATATCCCTGATAGAAAAGATAAGGAGAATAATCATACGAATATAAATGTTGTAATTGAAAAGAATGACCGATTTCGTGAACAATAGTAACATCACTGTGTAAACCTGCTGTATAAATAACACAAAGGTTTCCTGCTTTACCTCTATAAAATTCGCTCGCTACTGTCTCTCCACGTCTATTTCCTCTCTCAAGATTGATATCAATAAATAACAGATAAGTGTTTTTTTGTTCATCATCCTCAATGTCTATTCCTCCTAATGGTCAATTTTTTCCATATTTTTGATATATTCTTTGAAGTCTATAAGGCAAGTTACGTACAAAATTATCATTATCAAACATAAAGCCTTCTTTGATTGTTTCAAGAAGATCATTAACCTCATCATCTTCTTTAAATTCATTTAAATCAAAATCTTCACTTGCAGATATTTCTGCACGAATCAAAGCTTGATTAAAAGATTGATATTTAAGCAAATGTTCCAAAGATTGGTGGATATCTGGAACAGTTTTATTTCCAGCTCTATCACACATTATCACTTTAACAACCACAATATTAGCTACTGGAACATCATTATTTTGATAAACCATTAATTTACCAACCTCGGTTTCTGTATTACCTAGTTTAGCAAATACTTGTATTTCTTAATGTTTATTTAACGTGTCACCTTGACAGGAAATATGTACTGCGTTTTCTAATTCATAATAATTAATCGTTGCACCGTTATAACCCAGTTTACGATTTTTTTGGGGGTTGCTATAAATTCAGAGATTGGAATTTTAACTGGAATTATTTTTAAGCATGGTTTACTTGCTTTAAAAATAAGCTCTGTGCCATCATCTTTGATGTCATCGATTTCATCAAGTTGTAGGTTTAAATAGACGCCTTCTTTATGGATAGTTGCATTTGCATTGCCTTGAACACCATATGCAAAAATAGAAAGCCATGCAGGATAATAATCTTGTCCATAAGGTGTTATAGGGTCTTCGACACCTCTGTTATATTCCTGTAGAAACTTAACTGGATCTTTTATTAATAATGCTTTAGGTTCACTTTTTATTTCTTTATAATATCCAGCGTCTTGATAAACTACAGTATCTATAGGATAGATATATTCTTCACGCAACCAATCAAAACCATATTCCCCCTGATAAGGTTTATTTTTATTTTGCTTAAGTTTTTCTGGTCTTCTGAAATGAATGGTGAATCTACTTAAACAACTCATGCTTGGATCATTAATTTCCTTTGAGCAAATGGGGGGGTAATAATTGTTGACATATCAAAATTCCTTTTAAATTACATTTAGTATTGATTTTTAATATTAAATTTCAAACAAAAGAAGTAATCAAATAAATTGATAACAATAATGTTAATAAATTTAATTAAGTTCATTTGAACATTTTTGTCAAATAACCACTTGATTTTATCTTATATTTTTTCAGTTAAATATAGGGTTTAATCAAAATAGTTACCTAATATAAACCTTAATAAAATGATAGTTATATTGTCTAAAGGATGATGTATCTATAAACTGGATAACTACCAATTTTTATAGCCAAGATTGCATAAAAATAAACATAATTCAAGAATAAAATCTTCAATATCATAAAGATTTTAGCAAACAATGATTGGCATTTGTAGTTTTGATTTTAAAAGAAAAATTTATTAAAAATTTAAAACCTAATTAGGATAACTTCCACTCACTAACACCTTTATTATATTTAATCAGGTATAATCGCTTGAAATATGCAAACAAAGGATATACAAATTTCTCTCATTTTATATTTTATAGCTTGATAGAGGTTATTAGATTTGTATAGATACTATATTGGAGCGGGAAACGAGGTTCGAACTCGCGACCTCAACCTTGGCAAGGTTGCGCTCTACCAACTGAGCTATTCCCGCATTTGAAGTGTTACTTTAAGTGGTGCCCGGGGCGAGACTTGAACTCGCACGGCCAAAAAGGCCGAGGGATTTTAAATCCCTTGTGTCTACCGATTTCACCACCCGGGCTCAAAACAGATATTTGTTAAAACAACATCGCTTTGAATGCAGTGCATTTTACCCATCTTAATTTTTACGTCAATAGAAAATTCAATATAATTGGTTGATTGGTCAATGTTTGTCACATTTTAAATGATTAATTCATCTGTGACATATTAAAATGGGTGAAATGCTAAATTGATTTAACTAATATCAGTCGATATTAAAAAAATAAAATCACACGCTAAAAGATGAACCACAACCACATGTTGTTGTGGCATTAGGATTATCAACTACAAAACGTGATCCTTGTAATCCTTCTACATAATCAATTGTACCACCAACTAAATATTGTAAACTCATTGGATCGATTACTAATGAAACACCGTTTTTTTCAATTGCTAGATCATCCTCATTCACTTTTTCATCAAAAGTAAAACCATACTGAAATCCACTGCATCCACCACCTGTTATATAAACCCGCAGTTTTAGATTGGGATTTTCTTCTTCGGTAACTAAAGATTTAACTTTATTCGCAGCTGCGTCGGTAAAGTTAATCGGTAAGGCATCACTCATTTTATTCTCCTAACTTTTAATTCTAAATATTATATACCTATAGAAAAAGAAAATACAAAATGAAAACTTCTATTATACAAATTTATCTTCACTAACTTGAATTTATCTTGATTTTATGAATAAATACAATTCTATTTACTTTAGAGGTTGCCTGTACTATGCAAAACAATTTATTTAAATCTGAAAAGCTTTATCGCCAAGCATTATCAGTAATGCCAGGCGGGGTCAATTCGCCTGTTCGTGCATTTAATGGCGTAGGTGGTACACCTTTATTTATCGAACGAGCTAATGGTGCCTATATTTATGATGTTGATGAAAAGGCATACATAGATTATGTCGGTTCTTGGGGACCGATGATTTTAGGACACAACGATCCAGATGTCGCTGATGCAGTTATCCATGCAATTCATAATGGTCTTAGTTTTGGTGCGCCAACAGAAATCGAGACAAAAGTTGCAAATCTAGTCACCCAACTTATGCCTTCAATAGAGATGTTACGCATGGTTAATTCGGGAACAGAAGCAACAATGAGCGCTTTACGAGTTGCCCGAGGGTTTACAGGGCGAGATAAAATTATAAAATTTGAAGGCTGTTATCACGGTCATGCCGACTATTTGTTGGTCAAAGCTGGCTCTGGGGCGCTAACATTTGGACACCCTACTTCTCCTGGCGTACCAAATGATTTTGTTAAGCATACATTAGTGTGTGATTATAATGATATTGAATCGGTTAAAAAACAATTTATCCAATATCCAAACGATATTGCAGCCATAATTATTGAACCTGTTGCTGGTAATATGAATTGTGTACCTGCTAAGAAGGATTTTTTGCAAGGTCTGAGAGATCTTTGTGATGAATATGGTGCATTATTGATTATTGATGAAGTTATGACTGGATTCAGAGTCGCTTTGGGTGGAGCTCAAGAATATTATGATATCACGCCAGATCTGACCTGTTTGGGTAAAATTATTGGAGGTGGCATGCCTGTCGGAGCATTTGGAGGGCGAGCAGATATAATGAAGCAATTAGCACCAATTGGCCCTATTTATCAAGCAGGTACACTTTCTGGTAATCCTGTTGCTATGGCGGCTGGGTATGCAACATTAACTAAACTAATGGACGTTGGTATCTATCAAGAATTAGCAGAGAAAACCACCTCTTTGGCCGATGGACTAATGTCGGTGGCCAAACGACATAATGTTCCACTGGTTATCAATCATGCTGGCGCTATGTTTGGATTATTTTTTACCGCTGCTTCCGAAGTAACCAGTTATCAAGATGTAATGAAGTGTGATATTGAATTATTCAAAAAATTCTTTCATCATATGTTAAGTGAAGGTGTTTATTTTGCTCCATCAGCATTTGAAGCAGGATTTATATCTATTATGCATTCAGATAAAGAAATCAATTATACAATTGATGCAGCAAATCGTTTTTTTAGTAGTATAAATTAAAATAGTGACGCAGAATTTATAATACCAAGTGAAGTAAAATATTAAACTATTAAAATAGGTAATAAATATATGGTTAATCCACTCAAAGAAGGTGAAAAAGCACCTCAATTTTCGTTGCCAGATCAAGATGGAGAGATGATAAGCTCAAAAGATTTTAAAGGTCAACGTATTTTGATTTATTTTTATCCAAAAGCAATGACCCCTGGTTGCACTGTTCAAGCTTGTAATTTAAGGGATACTTCTGATGAATTTAAACAATACAAAGTGACAATTATTGGTATTAGTACAGATAAACCTGAAAAATTATCACGATTTGCGGAAAAAGAGTTACTTAATTTTACTTTACTTTCAGATGAAGATCATAAAGTCTCTCAATCATTTGGTATTTGGGGTGAAAAAGAGTTTATGGGAAAAACTTTTGATGGTATTCATCGTATCAGTTTTCTCATTGGCAAAGATGGAAAAATTGAAAAAGTCTTTGATAATTTCAAAACGAGTAACCATCATGAAGTCGTTTTAGACTATCTTAAAAATCATTCCAATTAATTCAATTAAAAACAGATTAGTTTTACTAATCTGTTTTTAATTCTCTATTTTTGATATTTTCAATTTCTTCTGGTTTTGGCCATGCATTAATAATTGCTTTAACCAATGTTGCTAATGGTATAGCAAAAAATATCCCCCAAAATCCCCATAATCCACCAAATACAATTACTGACAAAATGATAACTAAAGGATGTAGATTTAATTTTTCAGAAAATAAACATGGAACAAGCAAGTTACCATCCAGAGACTGAATTAAGACATAAAAGAAAATTAAATAGCCAAATTCTGCACTTGGTCCCCATTGAAATAGAGCAATTAAAATCACAGGAATACTAGAAATAATAATACCTATATATGGAATTAATACTGAGAGTCCAACCACAACTGCCAATAATAATCCATAATCTAAACCAAAATACCAAAAGGGAATATAGACACTGATAGCTAAAATTATAATGTGTAATACATTACCTACAATATAGTTAGATATTTGCATATCCATTTCCGATGCAACTTTATTTAAGATAGTTCGATTTTTGGGTAATAAATTAGAACAATAGCTACATATTTTAGCTTTATCTTTTAAAAAGAAAAACATCATAATTGGGACTAAAACTGCATTTATAGCAATCGAAACCAATCCAAACAGAGAAACTATAGAAAATTGTAATAGTGAATTACCTGTTTGTACGACTCTATTAGTGACACCTTGAATAATGGAATCAAATAATCCTACATCGATCAACTCGGGATAATGTTCTGGCAAAGATGTTATGAAATTATTGGCAAAATTTAACATATTAGGGATATTAGTAATCAAACTAACCATTTGTTGCCAAATTAACGGTAATAAAATCATAAAACCTGCTAAAACAACCAAAATAAAAACGAGTAAAACAATAATAACAGCAAGAGTTCTGGGAATATTTTTTTTATGTAAGAAATTAACTGGAGTGTCGAGTAAATATGAAAGAACAATAGCAATTAATATAGGTAATAAGATCTTATTAAAAAAATAAATAATTAAAAATAGAAAAATAATAACGACCATTAATGAAACCACATGAGGATCACTAAATCGTCTTTTATACCATTCTAAAAACAGCTTAAGCATTGCAAATACTCCTATTTTGCTTCTTATTCTTGTAATTAACTTCCAGTTTATCTTGGTTGATCTATAAATGTAAGTTATCTTTTAAAACCACCTAAAATACCACGAGTAATTCTTCTACCTATTTCATTAGCAACTTGTCTGGTAGCACTTTTAGCCACTTTTTGTGCTATTCCATCGTGTTGACCACCTTTTGGACCTTTATGACCAAAAAATATGGAACCAAGAAGATCCATCCAACCGCTACTGTTTTCATCCTTTTCAGCGTCGTGGTTCACTTTATCAATAGTTGTATTATTGGAATCTCCATTAAGTGAAAAACCAGCTTTAATTTTTTCATAAGCAGATTCACGATCAATAGTATCAGAATATTTACTGTAAAAATGTGATTGATTAATAATCGCATTTTGTTTATCAGGTGACATGGGACCCATTTTAGAGTGTGGCGCAATGACAAAACCTCGTTCTACCATATTCGGCGTTCCTTTTTCATCCAAAAAAGAGATTAAAGCTTCACCAACTGCTAGCTCCATAATTGCTTTTTCTGTGTCAAAATTTGGATTTGCTCGCATAGTTTGTGCTGCGGATTTTACCGCTTTTTGATCTTTAGGAGTGAACGCTCGTAATGCATGTTGCACTCGATTACCTAGTTGACCAAGAATAGTATCTGGTATATCTGTAGGGTTTTGAGTTACAAAATAGATACCCACCCCTTTGGATCGTATCAATCGTACTACTTGTTCAATTTTTTGTAATAACGCAGATGAAAGATCATCAAATAATAGATGAGCCTCATCAAAAAAGAAGATTAATTTAGGTTTATCGAGATCGCCCACTTCTGGTAAATGTTCAAATAATTCAGACAATAGCCATAATAAAAATACAGAATATAATTTTGGTGCATTATATAATTTATCAGCAGATAAGATATTAATGATCCCCTTCTTTTCCGAATTAATTTGCATTAAATCTTGAATATCAAACATTGGCTCACCTAAAAAATATTCTGCTCCCTGTTGATCTAATGTTAATAAACCTCGTTGAATTGCACCTATTGAGGATAATGAAATATTACCATATTCAGAAGTGAATTTTTTTGCGTTATCACCGACAAACTGAACTAAAGCACGCAAGTCTTTAAAATCGAGTAATGACAATCCATTATCGTCTGCAATTTTAAAAACTAACTGTAAAACCCCTGATTGAATATCATTTAAATTTAATAATCGTGCAAGTAAAATAGGACCTATATTAGAAACCGTAGTACGGACTGGTAAACCTTTTTCACCAAAAACATCCCATAATTCAACAGGAGAAGCTTCAGGTTGCCAATCTTGTACGCCGATACTGTTTAAACGGGCTTGTAACTTATCAGATAAAATACCTTTTTCACCAATACCAGTAAGATCACCTTTAACATCAGCCAAAAAGACTGGCACACCAATTTGTGAAAAGCTTTCTGCCATTTTTTGCAAAGTGACCGTTTTACCTGTTCCCGTTGCACCAGTAATTAAACCATGACGATTCGCTAATGCAGCTAAAATAGATAAATTTTTGCCATTACTTTTAGCAATAACTATAGATTCACTCATGGATTAAATCCTCATTAAAATTGCTATTAAAATAATTAAGAATATTGTAAGCTGAAAAAGCAATAACTTCTATTTTTATTATTTGCTTAACCTACAAAAGGAGTCGCTATGTTTCCAGAATATCGAGAGTTAATTTCCCAATTAAAAAATAGTGATTTACGATTTCAAAAATTATTTGATCAACATAATGAGCTTGACCAAAAGATCAAAAACATTGAATCCGGAATCGAAGTTGATACATCAGAAACTATTGAAGCATTAAAAAAACAGAAACTTAAATTGAAAGATGAAATGCACCAAATCTTAAAAAAAGCTTCTTCATAACTGATTCAAATTTAATTAAAGATACAATTAAACATTACAATTTAAGATAATTTAAA
>NZ_LZGM01000030.1 GCF_001690195.1 Gilliamella sp. wkB108
ATAATTACTTAATATAATATTATATTATCACTCTATTTAATTTTAAATTTTAGTAATTAAAATTACATCACTACCAGGTATTGGCATTTTAAGTACATGATTTTTGATTTTACCCCAAACTTGCATTTCACATGCTTTACAATTGAATTTCAATAGTAATTCTTCATTATTTTGAATCAATTTCATTGGCGTGACTCTAGTTTTTACACCTTGAATACCTTTGGCTTGTTTTGGGCATAAATTGAATGCATAACGTAAACAATGCTTAGTAATCATTAGTGGCGTTTCTTCTTTTATTTCATGGGATTCATAAGCATTTTCAATTAAATCAACACCATGTTGTTTATAAAATTCACGAGCTTTATGATTATATACATTAGCTAAATAACTTAGATGATTTTCTGGATATTTTGCTTTTGGTATTATTTCAGGCTTACGTTTATTTCGGGTGTAGCTAGTTAGCCTTGTTGTCGTTAAATGCTCAATAATGTTACGCCGTAACTGATTAACTTGACTACTTGGTATAAAATAGACGGTAGACAGATTAACTTTGAATTCAGTTAAATGGTAAATTGTCTGCCCCAGTTTGGCTAAATTTTCTTGAAAAGTTTTTAGTACTTTATCTGGTTGGTTAGCAATTGGAAAATGCCCGGTAAGCTCTAAATTAACACAAATACCCTCTTCACTCTCAGCAACCAACCGAACACCATTTTTTATGTTGGTTAATTCAAATGTTACACCTATACGGCGATTACTCGACTCTTTTAATAAGTTTTGCTGCCATGAATGATCTAAATTACGATTGATGACATAAGGTAACTTAATTGATTTAAGAGCTATTGGTATTTCATTGGGGTAAATACGAGATTGATTAATTGAAAGCTTTTCAACTTTATCAGCCCTAAAACCTACAATTTCTCGTTTAATTAAAACATTTAAACCATCACCATTTATCAAAGTATAGTCAGATTTTATATCTATGTATTGGGGAGTAACTTTAGTAATCTCACCGACTGGTAAACCTATAAATTTAGGTGAATCAAATGCACCAATATCTTGTTTTCGTCCATGAACAAAATAATCAGTACTACCTCGATGAAATGTACGATTAGGATCGGGTATAAAAAAGTGTTCTGTTTTACCGCTCGACGCTGGTAATAAATCGGGTGATTCAGCCAAAATAGTATCTAATTTTTGACGATAAAAAGCTGTAATATTTTTAACATAATTTAAATCCTTATAACGCCCTTCTATTTTGAATGATCTCACTCCAGCATAGATTAATTCATTCAAATTATTTGATTGATTATTATCCTTCATTGATAACAGGTGTTTTTCATAAGCAACTATTCGACCTTGATCGTCTTTTAATGTATAAGGTAATCTACATGCTTGCGAACAATCCCCTCTATTTGCACTACGGCCAGTTTGAGCATGTGATATATAACATTGACCAGAAAAGGCAACACATAGAGCGCCATGAATGAAGAATTCAATTTTAGCATCGCTTTGTTGATTAATTTTTGCGACTTCATTTAAGCTAAGTTCACGTGCTAATACAATTTGAGAAAAACCAACATCTGATAAGAATTTTGCTTTTTCGGGTGTCCGAATATCCATTTGAGTACTAGCATGCAAATCAATAGGAGGAATATCCATATTGAGAATTGCCATGTCTTGAACAATTAATGCATCAATACCAGCATCATACAATTGCCAAATTAACTGTCTTGCGCTTTCTAATTCATTATCATGAAGTATTGTATTTAATGTCACATAGATTTTTGCATAATAATGGTGGGCAAAATCTACTAATTGAGCTATATCACTAACAGAATTGCCAGCGTTGTGTCTAGCGCCAAAATTAGGACCGCCAATATATACAGCATCAGCACCGTGTAAAATTGCTTGTTTGGCAATCTCTACATTTTTTGCTGGACTGAGTAATTCTAATTGATTATGACAGTGATTTTGATTGAATTGTAGCATGATAAAATCTCACAGAATGGCAGAAATTCTAACTTATTAAGTCGTTGGTGAGCGTTATAATGAATTTAATAATATATGTCAAGAAGTTTCAGGTTAACTATATGTTTTAATATAAACACATCGGTTTTCCTTGATAATTAAGTATATATTTATGTTCTGATAACTCTGCTCAATTATAGTAGATATTTATATAATTTGTTTATCATAAATTAACATTAGAAAATAAAAAATATATTTTTAAAGTACTAATTATCATATATTCTTCACATTTATAAGCCGATTTTTTATATAACAAGATTCTTTAATCAATCTGAAACAGTTATTAGATTCAAACACTGTAAATTGAGTATAAAGGATATTTTGAATGATTAGGCTAATTATGATTTTTGGAGGAGACCCTATCAGCCACATCCCACACACATATTTTTTACTTTGGCTGCTTCTTTCCAGACCTGACCTGATAAATAAAAAAATGTTGCAAGAGGACCCATAGAGCCTCCATAAAAGAGGTGGTATTATGCTTGATTCATTGAATTTATACAATCATTTTTTTATAAAAATTTTAAAAAAATAGCCTTTATTTCGTTATTTAACAAAATAAAGGCTAGCGAACTGTAACAGTAGAATATAATTGTATAATTATAGAGCTAAATTCTTTTCTACTCGTTCTCTAAATTTGATTCCAGGTCTAAATGTTACAACCCTACGTGCAGAAATATCTACACTTTCACCTGTTTTTGGATTTCTTCCTGGTCGTGAGTTTTTATCACGAATAGAAAAATTACCAAATCCAGATAATTTTACGGGTTCTCCTTTTTCTAAAGCTACTCGAATCTCTTCAAAAAAAAGTTCAACAAGTACTTTAGCTTCTTGACGATCAATATTGAATTTTTCGGCAAGACGGTCTGCGATATCAGCTTTGGTTAACGTCATATTTATTATTCTCTTAAAAGGGCTTTAAAACGATCTTGTAAGGCAACGACACATTTGCTTACAATCTTTGTAATTTCTTCTTCTTCAAGTGTACGTGATTTATCTTGTAAAATCAAACTGATAGCAAGACTCTTTTGATCTTCTTTGATGTTATCACCTTGATATACATCAAATAGATTTACTTTAATAAGTTGCTCACCACCAGCTTCTTTACACACAGAAATGATATCTGCTGCAGGAATTGTATTTTGAATAACAATAGCGATATCACGCTTATTAGACGGATATTTCG
This sequence comes from Gilliamella sp. wkB108, assembly GCF_001690195.1. Taxonomy (GTDB): domain Bacteria; phylum Pseudomonadota; class Gammaproteobacteria; order Enterobacterales; family Orbaceae; genus Gilliamella; species Gilliamella apicola_L. The sequence continues at coordinate 3,215 of NZ_LZGM01000030.1, forward strand.
ATAGATCCTGAGCAACAGGTATCTTTTTATCACTAATTTTAGCTAAATTTATTTCAAAAACAAGCGTTTTACTATTTAAAGATAATTTTTTTTCAATTTCTGGATGTAATACACCAAAATGGCCAATTAGCTCATCGTCAATAAATAATGCAGCACTTTGTCCAGGATGTAAAGCTGGTTGATTTGATTTTCTATATTGAACCTTATCAGTGCAACCTAAAAGTGAAAAAATAGATTCAATATCGCCTTTCAAATCATAAAAATCAACATGTTGTTTAGGAAGATTCCAATGGTCTTCGTACAAACTTCCCGTTACCACGCCTGCTAACATTAATTCTTGGAGTACACCAAATTCAGATTTTTCATCTGGTATAAAACGTAAACCTGTTTCAAATAATCGAATTCGTGATTGCTGTCGGTTTTGATTATAGACAACTGCATCCAATAAACCAGACCATAATGAAACACGCATTACTGACATTTCACTTGAAATTGGATTTGGTAAGTTTATTTGTTGTTGCTCTGGATGTAGAACTTTTTGAATTTTAGGATCAACAAAACTATATGTCACAGCTTCTTGATAACCTTGATCTACTAGCAAGTCTTTTACTCTACGTAATGAAAGTTTACCTTCTGGTTTTGGTTTCATTATTGATTCAATTTTCATGTTGGCATTTGGGATATTGTTATAACCAAATATACGTGCAACTTCTTCAACTAAATCTTCTTCAATTTGTAAGTCAAAACGCCAACTTGGTGCTTTGACCTGCCAAATATTATCCTTATATTTAACCTCACAGCCAAGTCTTTCTAAAATATCCGTGATTTTTTGTGTATCAATTTCGCAACCAATAATACGATCTATTTTGGCTCGACGTAGTAAAATTGTCGCTGGTATAGGTAATTCATTTTGATTTGTTATATCTATAATTGGACCTACTTCACCACCACAAATATCAATTAATAACTGTGTCGCTCTTTCCATCGCTGTATGCTGTAATGCAGGATCGACTCCACGTTCATAACGATGTGAAGCTTCCGTATGCAAACCATATTCACGAGCTTTACCTGTAATTGCTAATGGTGCAAAAAAAGCAGATTCAAGGAATATATCTTTGGTTGATGATGTCACCCCTGATTTATCACCACCCATGATACCAGCCAAAGCTAATACTTTTTGATGATCAGCAATAACTAATGTCATTTCTTTTAAGTTAACTTCATTACCATTAAGTAAAACGAGTTTTTCATCTTTATTAGCATAACGTACAATAAGCCCCTTCTCAATTTGAGACAAATCAAAGGCATGCATTGGATGACCAAGTTCTAATAAAATATAATTAGTAATATCAACAACAGCATCAATAGAGCGTATTCCACCCCGACGTAGCTTTTCTTTCATCCAAAACGGTGTTGTTGCATTAACATTTATATTTTTGATTACTCGTCCAAGATAACGAGGGGTAGCTTGAGGTTCATCTACTTGTACAGAGATAGTATCAGAAATAGTTGCTGGTACTTTGTTCACATTCAATTGATACATAGGGATATTATTAACAGCTGATATATCTCTAGCTACACCAATTATCCCAAAGCAGTCTGCACGATTAGGGGTTACACTGATATCTATCATGACATCATCAAGTTTTAAGTATTGTCGAATATCTTGTCCTATTGGTGCATCTTCTGGTAATTCAATAATACCATTATGATCATCAGAAATACCCAATTCTGAATATGAACAAAGCATTCCTTCCGAAGGTTCTCCTCGAAGTTTCGCAGCTTTAATTTTAAAATCACCCGGTAATACTGCCCCGACAGTCGCACAAGCCACCATTAATCCTTGACGGCAATTTGGCGCACCACAAACAACATTTAATAACTCAGTTTCACCGATATCTACTTTCGTTACACGTAATTTATCGGCATTAGGATGTTGCATGCACTCGACAACTTTACCAACAACAACTCCCGTAAAATCACCTGCAACTTTTTCGATTTCATCGACTTCTAATCCAGCCATAGTTAATTGATCGGCTAACATTTCACTACTAATTTCTGGATTGATCCATTCACGTAGCCAGTTTTCACTAAATTTCATGTTTGATCTCCAGAATTAATTAAATTGTTTTAAAAAACGTAAATCATTTTCAAAGAAAGAACGTAAATCCGTGACGCCGTAACGTAACATAGTTAACCTTTCTATTCCCATACCAAAAGCAAACCCACTATATATTTCAGGATCAATGCCTACATTACGTAATACATTAGGATGAACCATTCCACAACCTAATACTTCAAGCCATTTACCATTTTTTGCTTTGATATCAACTTCTGCTGAAGGTTCTGTAAATGGAAAATATCCCGGTCTAAAACGAATTTCCATATCATCTTCAAAAAAACAATGAAGGAAATCATGTAATAATCCTTTCAGATGACTAAAACTGATATCTTTATCAACAAGTAACCCTTCCATTTGATGAAACATTGGCGTATGAGTTTGGTCATAATCATTACGATAAGTTCTTCCCGGAGCAATGATTCGGATTGGTGGTTTTTGATTTTCCATTGTACGAATTTGAACGGTTGAAGTTTGGGTTCGTAATAAGCGTTTTGCATCAAACCAAAACGTATCATGATCAGCTCTTGCTGGATGATGGGCTGGAATATTGAGTGCATCAAAGTTATGATAATCATCTTCGATTTCAGGTCCAGTTTCTACATTAAAACCAAGTTCTCCAAAAAATTCAACCAAACGATTTACCGTTTTAGTCACCGGATGCAATCCTCCAAGCTCAATTGCTTTTCCTGGTAAAGTAATATCAATAGTTTCATTTGCTAACTTTGCATCAAGAGCCTGTCGCTCTAAAAAATTACGCTTCTGATTTAATATTTCAATAACTTCTTGCTTTGCATCATTGATTTTTTGACCAACAGATGGCCGTTCACTGGCAGGAACATCTCGTAATGAAGCCATTTGCATTGTAAAATGACCTTTTTTACCAAAATATTCCACTCGTATCTGTTCGATCGAATTAATGTCATTAGCACTTTCAATAGCGGATTTGGCATTATTTACCAGTTCAACTAATTGAGACATACAGTTCTCCTGCTTATTGTTCAATATATAAAAAAAGCCTCTTTGGAGGCTTTTATAATTATTTTTCGTTTTTCTTTTGCCTCAAAGATGAATATTGTTAATGAAGCTAAAAAAGAAACGAAAAATAACTAGGTTCATAATCAATTTACTCTTTTAATCAATATCAAGTTTAAAATGATAAAAGCCGAGATAACTCGGCTCTTATAAAGATATTATAGTGCCGCTTTTGCTTTTTCAACTAATGCAGCAAACGCATTTTTATCAAATACAGCAATGTCAGCAAGGATCTTACGATCAATTTCAATAGATGCTTTCTTTAAGCCATTGATAAAACGACTATAAGATAGACCACATTGACGAGCTGCAGCATTGATACGTACAATCCATAATTGGCGGAATTGACGTTTACGTTGACGACGGTCACGATAAGCATATTGTCCTGCTTTAATTACTGCTTGAAAAGCAACACGATATACACGTGAACGTGCACCATAATAACCTTTTGCTTGTTTTAAAATTTTCTTGTGACGCGCACGAGCAATAACTCCACGTTTAACACGAGCCATAAACTATATCCTCTAAAAAATTAATTAATAACTTAAGCGTATGGAACACACGCAGTAACTAAACCTAAATCCCCTTTTGACACAGTAGTCAAACCACGTAAATGACGTTTACGTTTAGTTGATTTTTTAGTTAGGATATGACTCTTGTTAGCTTGCTTATGCTTAAAGCCACCAGAAGCTGTTTTTTTAAAGCGCTTAGCTGCGCCTCTTACAGTTTTAATTTTAGGCATTTTATTAATTTCCACTTCGCATTGTTAATGACAATAAAATAATGGTGTAATCTTTAATGAAATTAAAAATTAGCTTGTAAAACCATTATTTTTTCTTCGGCGCAAGCACCATGATCATTTGACGACCTTCGATCTTAGTTGGATAAGATTCAATGATTGCCAAATCAGCTAAGTCTTCCTTAATACGATCAAGCATTTCAGTACCTAACTGCTGGTGAGCCATTTCACGTCCACGAAATCGCAACGTAACTTTGGCTTTATCGCCATCTTCAAGAAAGCGAATCAGGCTGCGAAGTTTTACCTGATAGTCACCTTCATCTGTACCAGGTCGGAATTTAATTTCCTTAACCTGAACAACCTTTTGTTTCTTCTTTTGTTCTTTTGTTGCTTTACTTTTTTCATAGAGGAACTTGCCATAATCCATAATTCGACAAACAGGTGGCTCTGCATTAGGGCTTATTTCAACTAAATCTAAAGTCGCTTCTTCAGCTTGTTTTATAGCTTCATCTAAACTGACAATACCAAGCTGTTCTCCATCGACACCGGTTAATCTCACTTCACGAGCTGTAATTTCATCATTGATCTTATGCGCACGAGTTGACTGAATTCGTTTACTGACTTTAATATCTTATTCCTCCAAATTAATTTAATAATTAATCCATTTGTTCAAGCGAACGACTATGAATTTCATTAAGCAACAATTCTATAACATGTTTTACTTCAAAGCTACCAAGATCTTTACCTTGACGAGTTCGAACTGAAATCGTACCTGATTCCATCTCTTTATCCCCGCAGACAAACATATAAGGTACACGTTTTAGAGTATGTTCGCGGATTTTAAACCCAATTTTCTCATTTCTCAAGTCTGCTTTTGCTCTAATTCCTACTTTTTGTAATTGTTCGGTCAATTGTTTTGCATATTGAGCTTGATTATCGGTAATATTCATAACAACAACTTGTAATGGAGCAAGCCAAGTAGGAAAGAATCCTGCACAGTTTTCTGTCAAAATTCCCATAAAGCGTTCCATTGAACCTAAAATTGCTCTGTGAATCATTACTGGTATGTGGCGTTCATTATTTTCACCAACATAAGTTGCGTCTAAACGCTCAGGTAACATGAAGTCAAGTTGTACTGTACCACATTGCCATGCTCGACCTAAGCAATCATATAATGTGAACTCAATTTTTGGACCATAAAAAGCCCCTTCGCCTGGTAAATACTCAAATTCAATACCATTCTCAGTTAAGCATTCAGCTAGATCTTTTTCAGCTAGATCCCAAGTTTCATCTTTACCGATTCGTTTTTCTGGGCGAGTTGATAGTTTGACAGTAATATCCGTAAAACCGAAAGTACTATAAATGTCATAAACCATTTTTATACAGCCATTAACTTCACTGCGGATTTGACTTTCAGTACAAAATATATGAGCATCATCTTGAGTGAAACCACGTACTCGCATTAAACCATGTAAAGAACCAGAAGGTTCATTTCGATGGCAACTACCAAATTCAGCCATACGTAATGGCAAATCACGATATGATTTTAACCCTTGATTGAAAATCTGCACATGTCCTGGACAGTTCATTGGTTTGATACAATATTCACGATTTTCTGATGAGGTGACAAACATTAATTCTTTATAGTTACCCCAATGACCTGTTTTTTCCCATAGTACACGATCCATCATAAATGGACCTTTAACTTCTTGGTAATCGTATTCTTTTAGTTTTGTTCGAACAAATACTTCAAGCTCGCGGAAAATAATCCAACCATCGTTATGCCAAAATACCATACCAGGTGCTTCTTCCTGCATATGATACAGATCAAGTTGTTTACCTATTTTACGATGATCTCGCTTTGCTGCTTCTTCTAAAAGTTGTAAATAACTGTCGAGTTGCTTTTTATCAGCCCAAGCTGTGCCATAAATACGCTGTAACATTTTATTATCACTGTTACCTCGCCAATAAGCACCGGCAACTTTTTGTAATTTGAAGTGATGACAAAAACGCATATTAGGGACATGAGGTCCTCGACACATATCAATATATTCTTCATGATGATAAAGTGCTGGTTTTGAATCTTTTGGAATATTTTCATCTAATATAGCAATTTTATAGGGTTCTCGACGATCCCAAAAGACTTCTCTTGCTCGTTCCCAGCTGACTACTTCTTTTTTTACTTCATAATCTTTTTTAGCTAGTTCATGCATCCGTTTTTCTAATGCATCAATATCTTCCTGAGTTAAAGAGTGATCTAAATCAACATCATAATAAAAGCCGTTTTCAATTGTAGGTCCAATTGCCATTTGAGTATTTGGCCATAATTGCTTGATAGCATGACCCAATAAGTGAGCGCATGAATGGCGAATAATTTCAAGTCCATCATCATCTTTAGATGTAATAATAGCAAGCGTTGCATCTTGATCAATTACATCACAAGCATCTTTACGTTCACCATTTACACGACCTGCAATACAAGCTTTAGCAAGACCCGCACCAATATTTTGAGCAACTTCTAATACAGTAACTGGTTTATCAAATTGACGTTGACTTCCGTCAGGAAGAGTAATAATTGGCATAATAAATCCTTATAACAGTGGTGCGCCACACGAAAGCGCACATGCATACATAATAAAATAGACGGCGTATATTACCATTTATCCTAACTATTTAAAATAGGACTCATTGTTTTTGTAGTCGATTTTATCCATAATATTCAAAATATAGACTTAAATCGTTAATTGAAAAATAATTTGTTATATATACTTTCGTTATGTTTTAACATATAGTAAAACGTTATATTTTTAAGGAGGAAAATCAAATAATGAAGAATTTTATTACAAAATATGTTTTTACATTAATATCTTTTTTAATCTTGACGTTAACAGGATGTCAATCAGCACACCAATCAACACTCCAAAGTGATAAAGTGTCTTCTGCATCTGGTTCATCTTTAGGAACTCAATGGGGAGACGGCATCGAGTCTCACGTTCAAAGTGTTAGTTTAGAACGAGTTAGTTCAAATCCGACTGATATTATTACAATAGAATATTCTGCCCATCCATATAAAGGAAAAGCTATTTCTGAAATCATGTTGAATCAGGGACAAATAGGAATGGCAATTCTTGATGATCACAATCATAAATTATCATTAATCAAACAACAAAACAGTGATGTTAAGTTACAAGGTAACATTGGTCAAAGCTACCAACTGTACTACCATAACTACTCTAATAAAACGTTTGAAGTCATAGCTACAGTTGATGGTTTAGATGTCATTAATGGTAAAGCGGGTTCTTTGTCCAACAACGGTTACATATTAAATCCATATGATACCCTACTGATTAAAGGATTTCGTAAAAGTAATAGTGAAGTAGCGAGTTTTACTTTCTCTAATAGCGCTAATGCATACGCAAATCATACAGATGAAGGTTCGCCAAATAACATCGGTGTAATAGGTACTGCCATATTCCAATTAAAGGATAATAGTTTTCATCGTCAACAAATAAAACCTAATGCTTTTCCAGCTGACAATACGAATAATTCCTACGCAAAACCACCGACATATTAATTCATAATTGATCTACTCTCCGTCAATATTGTGGCGGAGCATTTTCAATCTACCAATAAAAGATTTATGGGTAATACTAAATTTTTAAGAATAGTTCCCTACTTTTAAATGGTTTAGCTCCTACATAAGGTTTTAACGCCATTCTGGTAAAGCGCTTAGCTGCTCTTAATGTTTCTTGATTATCAAACTGTCGATATCCTAATGCTAACACTTGTTCACCGGTGAAGCTGGTACTATTTTCTAATAAACTACTAATAAATCCCTTTTCAGTTTGAAATTGATAATTCATTGATGTGACTATGTCATCACCTGTTGCACTACAATGAAAAAAATCGACGTGATAACCCAAATTTTCCAGCAATACTAACTCGAAAGAACGTAATACATTTTCGGCAGGTACCTGTTTAGCCAATTGTTGCAGGCTATGTAAATAGTGTTCAAAAAGTGTAGGCATATCAGTTTCTGCAATTAATACTCGATGCAATAGCTCATTAAGATAAAAAGCGCTATATAAAGAAATAGAAATAAGTGGCAAAGCCAAAGACATAGCTTCAACCTGACGTAAGGTTTTAATTTCACCTTGACCAGAATATTGCACTATAAGTGGAGTAAAAGGTTGTAATACCCCTTTTAATGAAGATCGCTTTCGTCTTGCCCCTTTAGCCAAAACTGTTATTTTCCCTGCACTTTCGACAAACAGATCTACTAATAAGCTAGATTCACTATAGCTTCTGGTATGTAGAATAAATGCTCTTTGCCAACCGTCCATTAAATAATGCCTTTTTATTTGGTTACTGTTTTTAATTAAAAGTGGTATTTGATTAAAATTTAAGTCATTTTTTGAAACTTTAACCTGAAATCTAGTTAAATTTCCGGTATAATCAATAACTAATTATCGGGCAACTCAAAAGAATGACTATGGAACTTTTCTCAATAATATTACTGCTGGTTTTAATTGTATCACTTTCAGGTGTATTTATTAAAATGCTACCTATTCAAATTCCATTACCATTAATGCAAATATTATTGGGTTGTATATTAGCTGCCTTTGGCATTTATGTTAAATTCGATCCTGAGTTATTTTTAGTTCTTTTTATCCCACCGTTACTATTTGCAGATGGTCGTAAAACATCGGTTAAAGATTTTGTTTATAACGTTAGAGAAATAGTTGGGTTGGCTCTAGTCCTCGTTGTTATCACTGTTGTTGCACTCGGCTACCTTCTTTATTGGATGCTACCTAAAGAAATTGAACTAGCGCCAGCATTAGCTCTAGCTGCGGTGTTGTCACCAACGGATGCAGTTGCCTTAAGTGGTATCGTTGGTAAAGGTCGTATTGATAAACAAAAAATGGAAATAATCGAAGGTGAAGCTTTGATGAATGATGCTTCCGGCTTGGTATCATTAAAATTTGCTATTTTAATTGCAATAGGATCACTGCAATTCGATTTACTGCAAATTAGTTTAAGTTTTGTTATCGTTGCTATCGGTGGATTAGCTATTGGCGTATTATTTACTTGGTTATATGCTCGGATTTTACGTAAAATAAATCAATTAACTCACAATGATGCAGCTATCCAAATTGTATTACTATTTCTACTTCCTTTCGCAGCCTATCTTATTGCTGAAGAGTGTCATTGTTCTGGTATTTTAGCGGCAGTAAGTGCAGGTATGACAGTTAATCATTCAGGTATGATGAGGAATGCGCCATTAACTGCTCGCTTACAATCAGATAGCACGTGGTCTATGTTAACCTTTGTTTTCAACGGCTTTGTTTTCATCCTATTGGGTATTCAATTACCAAGCATCTTAACTAGTACTTTTGCCGAAAATCAAACTGATTCATCAATTGAAGTGTGGCAACTCGGTCTCATTGTTGTATTTGTATTTATAGTGTTAATGGGAACAAGATTTGCGTGGTTATGGACTATGAAACAGATGCCAGCTTTACCATTTGGTACCAAACGCCCTCTTGCTTTCAAAGCCTATACAACCAGAGATTTATTTGTATCAACTTTTGCAGGAGTACGAGGAGCTATCACATTAGCTGGTGTACTATCTATTCCAATGACAATTACCGGACGTTATCAATTAGTTTTTATTGCTACGGGTATAATTCTAATTTCATTAATTACTGCTGTGATTGTATTACCAATTTTATTGCGCGGAAGTGTAATTTTGGATAATTCTGAGCAAGATAATGAGATTTTCACTGTAAAAGGACATATGGCAGAAGAAGCAATAGTTAGTCTTGAAAAAATGCAAACTAATTTATTACAAGAAACAACTGAAGCCGGTTTAGATCAAGAAATTATACATGAAGTGGGTTCTCGTGTTATTGGTTCATTAAGACGACGTACCGGGTTAAAAGATTTAGAACAAAAAGCCCTTGAAGCTGAAAATCTAGAAAGACGTATGCGTTTAGTCGCAATTGGTGCTGAACGAACAGCTTTAATGCAAATGAAAATACGTAATGAAGTGAGTGAAGAGACTTTTGAGCATCTAAATACTGACTTAGATATTTATGAAAAGATGATCGCTGGAGATGCATAAATGATTGGCAACAAGCAGCAAATTTTAGGGAAAATTCATTCTGAATTTGTGAATAAAGCACCTCATGTTTTAGGTCTTACATTACGCTGCATCCCATTTAATTTGAAAAAACAAGCGATTGAACAGTTATTGCAACTTCAATTTAAACATTCTCTCGAAGAAGGTGATCTCGATTTTTTAGAAAATCGTTGGTTGAAAATACAAGTAACTGATCTTCAACTCGTTTGGTTTGTTAGCCTTATTGATAACAAACTAGTTGTAAGCAGAGAAGAAATTGCCGATGTTAGTTTTATCGGCAATGCAAATGATCTCATAATGATAGCAACCAGAAGACAAGATCCTGATACCCTCTTTTTTCAACGTCGTTTAATCGTTGAAGGTGATACTGAATTAGGTTTGTATGTCAAAAACCTTATGGACTCAATAGAATTAGATGCAATGCCTAAATTTTTAAGATTAACGCTTGAGAAGTTGGCTAATATTATTGAAAGCGCTCCTGTTAATTAATTTAATATCATATTAATAGTTATGACTTTATCTTATCTGTTGAGCTTAAGTTTAATTGATAATAAATTACTTTTTAACTGAAATCCTTAAAGAATAAAACTATTAGTTTAAGTTACACTGTCACTATTTATAAATACAAAACTATTCTTTTTATCAAATTGAAAGGCAATCGTTCCTTTTTGTGATATTCTTATATCTAAATCATCAACTTAGCTCTACCTCTATGCAGGGTTGATTTAATATAAATTTTAGTAATGTATCACATAGTTGCTTTTTATTTTCTATAATATTCGGTACAAACATTAATAGTGTAATTGTTCATTTAAAATCTATACATTTACAATATGGACGAATAAAAAACGCTTAAAGTCTATAAGATAAACAAAACCACTATAACCAGTTGAAATTAAATAAAAGAAAAATATCGAGAAAAACAACACAATGGAAAACAACCATAAACAACCTACTTTTTACTTTCATGATTACGAAACCTTTGGTATTCACCCTGCCCTTGATAGACCTGCACAATTTGCAGGAGTACGCACAGATAGTGATTTTAATATCATTGAAGAACCACTGGTGATTTATTGTCAGCAAGCTCAAGATTATTTACCTAATCCTGAAGCTGTGTTAGTAACGGGGATTACACCACAAGAAGCTAATCAAAAAGGTATTTGCGAAGCCGAGTTTACCAGATTGATTCACCAAGCATTTAGTGAACCTAATACTTGTATATTAGGATATAACAATATACGTTTTGATGATGAAGTAACACGGAATATTTTATATCGCAATTTTTATGATCCTTATTCTTACAGTTGGCAAAATGGCAATTCTCGATGGGATCTTCTTGATGTTGTTCGAGCCTGTTATGCATTACGACCAGACGGTATTAATTGGCCTATAAATGAGGCTGGATTTGCAAGTTTTCGTTTAGAACATCTTACTAAAGAGAATAATATCGCACATGAAAACGCTCATGATGCCATGTCAGATGTTTATGCAACCATTGCTATAGCTAAATTAATTAAAGAAAAACAACCGAAGCTTTTTGATTATTTTTTCTCGTTACGTAATAAAAACAAAGTAGCAGATCTAATTGATGTGGTTAATATGACTCCCATTGTTCACGTGTCGGGTATGCTTGGTAGCTATCGTGGGAATATGTCATTAGTTTCCCCAATTGCATGGCATCCACTACAAAACAACGCGGTTATCGTCTGTGACCTAACTGGCGATATTGATTTAATCATTGATCTAACTGTTGAGGAGATCAATGAAAAACTTTATACCAAAACCGAAGATCTTGAACTCAATGAATCAAGAATACCTTTGAAATTAATCCATATTAATAAATGCCCTATTGTTGCCCCCCAAAAAACGTTATTACCAGAAAATGCTAAACGATTTGCTATCGATCTAGATCAATGTTTAATAAACCAGCAAAAATTATTGCAGTGCCAAAAAATATTGCAAGATAAAATGCGAGAATTGTTTACTATGCATAGTGATTATTCAATTAATCCAGATGTTGACGCTCAAATTTATAATGGCTTTTTAAATAATCAGGATAAATCACGTTGTGAAATGATTCGAACCACACCTATTAATTTATTAAATAACATATCAATAACATTTGATGATCCTCGATTAGCTACACTCTTTTTCAGGTATAAAGCTCGAAATTATCCGCAAACTTTGACAGAGCAAGAGCAAATGATTTGGAAAGATTATTGTCGAGATAAACTTAATGAACCTAAAATACAAGACTATTTACATACATTAGAGCAGCTAGCTGAAATTTATATGCAACAACCCGAGAAATTAACGATTATTAAGCATCTTTATAATTATTGCCATTATTTAGTTGCATAATTAAATTTGAGGGGCGTATGATATGCAACTGATTTATATGTTTTACCACTTTTGAAGACAAATATTATCCTAATATTTAAAGAATGAGTTAATTAGCATTTACGTTATGAAACATTTTTTAGCTAAGCATTCCACTATAAAACATCGACTTTACTCCTTGTACTATACGCTTTTTAGTTATGGTCGAGGTTTAATCGTTTTAACAATATGTTTATGGGTTGGTAATATTATTTCTAAAATATTACCGATAATGATCCCTGGAAGCATTATCGGCTTGTTGATTTTATTCTTTTTGTTAGCATTTCAACTAATTCCGACTTGTTGGATAAAAAACAGTTGTAATATATTTATGCGTTATATGACTCTTCTTTTTATTCCAGCCGCCATGGGGATCATGGATAATTATTCATTATTATTAAACAATTGGGTTCCAATTATTTTTGGCTGTGTTGGTGGCTCAATTATTGTATTAATTTTTACAGCTTATTTAACTGAACATCTGCATAAAACAACAAACAAAACCATAGCTTCATCATCTGATAATAAAGGAAACCAATCATGATATGGATGCTACCTTTAACACTTTGTGTCTTTCTGATTATTCGTAAATTATCATTTAAAATAAAAACCCCATTATTTAACCCATTGGTGATCTCAGTCATTATCTTAATTCCTGTTTTATTAATAACGCAAACAAGTTACACAGAATATGTAAATAATGTCCATATTATTAATGATTTATTACCCTATTCTGTTGTCGCTTTAGCCTATCCTCTATATGAGTTGATACCTCAAATCAAGGCTCGATGGAAATCTATAATGATCATTACTTTTACTGCATCAATAGCTTCAATGGTAACAGGTGTTTGTATCGTATTTTGGCTTGGTGGTGATCATGAAATAGCGGCTTCTGTATTACCGAAATCAGTAACAACAGCAATAGCAGTAACCATTGCTGACAATCAAGGTGGTGTTCCATCTATTGCTGCACTATGTGTTATATTAGTAGGGACATTAGGTGGAATATTTGGTCACCAAATTTTAAATTTCTTCAAAATAAAAACGGCTTCAGCTCGTGGTTTATCTATAGGGGCAGTATCTCATGCCGTTGGTACTGCTCGTTGTATCGAGGTAGACTATAATGAAGGTGCTTATAGTTCGTTATCACTGGTCCTTTGTGGTATAATGACCTCATTGACAGCACCTTTTTTATTTCCAATAATGGTATTTATTTTTAATTGGTTGTAGCATGAAGTTAAAAAAGCTTATCGCTTATTTTTTTAGTCTATTTTTAATTATAATTTTAGGAATTATAGGCCTTGATTATTGGATAAGTTATAAAACTGCACCATACATTTATCATGATGAAAACAAACTTCCCTATCGAGCCATTGGAGTGGTATTAGGAACCTCTAAATATGTTCGTGGAGGTGGAATAAATGGCTTTTATCGTAATCGAATTGATGGCGCAATCAATCTTTATTGGCAAGGTAAAGTTGATTATCTTTTGTTAAGTGGCGATAACTCACTGCTAAGTTATAACGAACCTATCACAATGCAAAAAGACCTTATCAAAGCAGGTATTCCTCGTGAATCAATTGTTTTAGATTATGCAGGGTTTCGCACCTTTGATTCCATTGTACGAGCAAATAAAGTTTTTGATGCTAAAGATTTTACTATCATCACTCAAGAATTTCATTGCGAACGAGCTATTTTTATTGCCCTAGCTCAAGGTATTCAAGCTCAATGCTTTGCAGTACCAGCACCTAAAAGTATGAAATTAGTCCGTATTAGAGAAATGTTTGCTCGTGTTAGTGCTTTTATTGATCTTTACATTCTAAATAAAAAACCTAAATATCTAGGTCCTGTTATTCCTATCATCGCTAACGATAATTGACTTTTTAATTCAAACTCTGTAAAAATCTTTCAGGTTAACTATACGTTTCAGTATAATTCACCCTCTTTAACCATATTGTCTAATATTTTAGATTGCATTTTTATGCAGAAAAAAGTAATATTTAGTCAATATTTAAAACAACGTAAAATTAGCAATGAATATAGAATTAAACCATATAAACTGTTTTTATGGTACTCATCAGGCATTAAATGATGTTTCTCTTTGTTATCCTCTTGGTGAAACTATCGTACTACTTGGTCAAAGTGGTGCAGGTAAAAGTTCATTATTAAAGGTATTTAATTTACTTGAGATTCCTACATCTGGTGAGATGACCATTGCTGAATCACATTTTGATTTTACACAAAAAATTAGTGATTCAACCATTCGCCAACTTCGAAAAAATGTTGGTATGGTTTTCCAAGATTATAATTTATGGCCACATTTGACTGTGCTTGAAAATTTAATTGAAGCTCCATGTCAAGTATTGAAATTATCTAAAAAAGAAGCAAGTGATAAAGCAATGTCCATTTTATTGCGTTTGCAAATTGATGATATGGCACATCGTTATCCCCTTCACTTATCTGGTGGTCAACAGCAACGTGTGGCTATTGCCAGAGCGTTAATGATGGAGCCACAAATATTACTGTTTGATGAACCTACAGCTGCATTAGATCCTGCAATCACTTCACAAATTGCAGAGATTATTAATGAACTTTCTCAAACAGGAATTACACAAATTATTGTCACTCATGAAGTCGATTTTGCGCGGAAAGTGGCTTCGCAAGTGATTTATATGGAACACGGTAAAATAATAGAGCATGGACAGTTAGAATGTTTTGCTCATCCAAAAACCGAGCAATTTAGATCTTATCTATCGCATTAATTAATATCATGTTGGGTGAATATATGAAAAAAACTCTTTTAGCCATTTTATTAGCAGGAACAGCATTTGTAGCTCAAGCCGCAGAAAATCTAATTATTGGAACTGAAGCGACTTATGCACCTTTTGAATTTACCAATGAAAAAAATGAAATCGTCGGTTTTGATATTGATGTAATTAATAAAATTTGTGATGAAATGAAAGTTACATGCAAAATCGTTAATCAATCATTTGATGGATTAATTCCTAGTTTAAAAACACGTCGTATTGATGCTGCAATTGCTGGAATTGATGTAACACCAGAACGACAAAAACAGGTTGATTTTACACAAATTTATTATGATGACAGTTCAATTCAATTCATTTCATTAAAAGATACATTAACCAATTTAGAACAGTTAAAAGGTAAACGTGTAGGTATTCAAAAAGGAACTACCTATTCGAAATATTTAAACGAAAAATATCCAGACATGAAAGCAGTTAGCTATGACAGTTACCAATTCGCATTTTTAGATTTGAAAGCCAAACGAATTGATGCAATTGTAGCGAGTTCATTTGTTGCCGGAGATTGGTTAAGAAAAGATAATGATATTGCTGCATTAGGCGATAAGATAACTGATCATGATTTTTTTGGTGAAGGTTTAGGTATTGCTGTGCGTAAAGGTAATGATCAATTACTTAACCAGTTCAATCAAACATTAGATAAGCTAAAAAAGAATGGCGATTTAGAAGCTATCTATAAAAAATGGTTTAACCAATAAATCTCAATTTTTAAATATATTACACCATAGTGATCTCGCCACATTGCATTGTGGCGAGTTTATTTTTTAATTTAACCATGGTTTTTTTATGTCAAATTTTTTAGCAAATGGAATAGTGTGGTTCTATACTTCTATGGATGGTTATATTTTGCCATTAGCACAAGCGACATTAATTACATTGTCTTTAGCCTTTGTATCGCTTATTGTTGGTATGATCTTAGCCTTTATTTTCACAACATTGGAATCAGTACCATTCAAACCGGTTGCTAGGTTAATGTCATTGTTCAACTTAACAATCCGCGCATTACCTGAATTATTAATTGTCATAGCAATTTATAATGGATTACCGTTATTATTGATGGCTCTGGATGATGGAATTACGATTTCACTTGGTTTTACCTCATTTATACTACAAATCAATATAACCAATACTCAACCAGATCCATTCTTATGTGGAGTAATAGCATTATCCATACTTTATGCAGTTTATGCTTCGCAAACCTTGCGAGGAGCATTTAAAGCTATACCGAGCGGACAAAAACAGGCAGCACAAGTGCTTGGATTAGGTAAATTCCGTACTTTTTCCCGAATAATTGTTCCTCAAATGTGGCGCCATGCTTTACCGGGATTGAGTAATCAGTGGCTTATTTTATTAAAAGATACAGCCTTAGTTTCTGCGATAGCTATTGATGATTTAATGATGCAAACTAAAACTATTATTGCCCGAACCAATCAACCTTTTTTATGGTATTTTGTAGCCATGATTATTTATTTAATAATCTCAATTTTGAGTCAAAAAGTTATTCAACGCATTGAAAAGCGTGCAACTGCTTTTGAACAACCTCAATCAGCCAATAGTTAGTAAGGTCATATATTATGTTTGATAATTTTATCTACTATCTTAAAATCATTATCCTCGGCCTTCCTGATACATTAAGTTTAGGACTTTTTGGCATTTTATCTGCAGGAGTTTTGGCTGTTATTTTTTCATGTTTATTATCACTAAATTCTGTTGTATTAAGTAAAGTTATTCGTACTTATATTATCATCTTTACTGGTTCACCATTATTAGTACAACTATTTTTAATCTATTATGGCCCATCTCAATTTAACGATGCGCTAAGTAATGTACCTAACTTTTATAATTTCATCTCTTCGCCTTGGTTTTGTGCTTATTTGGCATTAACACTCAATAGTGCAGCCTATACAACCCAAATTTTTTATGGTGCGTTAAAATCTGTTCCCAAAGGACAATGGCAAGCTTGTGAAGCCTTAGGTATGAATAAATGGCAAACGTTAAAGATAGTATTACCTTATGCTTTAAAAAGAGCGTTATCAACTTATTCAAATGAAGTTGTGTTTGTCGTAAAAGGTACGGCTTTAGCATCTATGATCCCTGTTATGGATGTCATGGGATATAGCAATCAATTAAATGGGGATTACTATGATTTTTCAATTTTTATTGTTGCAGGGTTAATATACCTCTTGATAAATGGACTTCTAAGCACCATTATGAGGATTATAGAAAAAAAAGCCCTCTCCTTTGAAAATTAATATGAGCCTATTTGATTCAACATCTTTTTTAAAAACAGTCCCACATAAACCGGGAATTTATCAGATGTTTAATGATAAAGAGACGATTATTTATGTGGGAAAAGCTAAAGATCTCAATAACCGTTTAAAAAGTTATTTCAATAGTAGTAAAAAAACATTAAAAACGGAAAGACTTGTTAGTCATATTCATCGAATTGAATTTACTATCACTAATACCGAAACCGAAGCACTGCTACTTGAACAAACCTATATTAAAAAATATCAACCTCGTTATAATGTATTATTGAAGGATGATAAAAGTTATCCGTTTATTAAACTCAGTAAAGAACAACATCCACAATTATCACTCTATCGAGGAGCGGTAAACCGTAAAAAAGATGAGTTTTTTGGTCCTTACCCAAGTGGTTATGCGGTTAAACAAATTTTAGCCCTACTACAAAAAACCATTCCGATAAGACAATGCTTAAATACAACTTATCGAAACCGAACTCGCCCATGCTTACAATATCAAATTAAACGTTGTTTGGGACCTTGTGTACCGGGATTAGTTAGTGATGAAGATTATCAAGAACAAGTTAATTATGCGAGATTATTTTTATCCGGACAATCGGATGAAATCTTACAAAAAATAACAGAAGATATGCAAAAAGCGAGTAATGATCTAAATTTTGAGAAAGCGGCAATACTTCGCGATCAATTACAAGCGATTAAACACATTAATGAAAAACAAGCGATCTACAACAACAATGACAATCTGGATGCAATAGGGTTCCATTATGAATCTGGTTTAGCGTGTATCTATGTGTTATTTATTCGCAATGGGCAAACCTTCGGACATCGTTCTTACTTTCCTAAAGTTCCATCAAATACTGAACTTGAAGAGGTAATTGAAACGTTTTTAGGACAGTTTTATTTACAAGGGAATCAAAATCGTAATATTCCCAAAAAGATTTTACTTAACTTTTCTCTCTCTGACAGACAACCAATGGAAGAGACACTGTCACTTATAGCTGAACATCAAGTTAAATTAGTAGATGAACCTAAAGGTGATAACCTAAAGTTATTAAACATTGCAACCATGAATGCACAAACTGAAGTCAAAAATAAATTATTAGAAAACTCCACAATAAAACAACGTTATGATGCACTTAAAAACTTTTTAGGTATTGACAAAATCAATCGTATGGAGTGTTTTGATATCAGCCATTTTATGGGAAAAAATACCATTGCATCTTGTGTCGTATTTGATGAACACGGCCCAGTTAAATCTGAGTTTCGCCGTTACAACATCACCGGGATCACTCCGGGTGATGATTATGCGGCAATGGATCAAGTATTGACACGCCGCTATAGTAAAAAAGATCTACCAGATGAAAAAATACCCGATATTATCTTTATTGATGGTGGTAAAGGGCAACTAAATCAGGCATTACAGGTTTTTGAACAATTAGATGTAAACTGGGATAAATCTCACCCTATTTTAATTGGAGTTGCTAAAGGAGCCGAACGTAAAGAAGGCTTAGAAACACTTTTCTTTGAAGCGCATGGAAACGGATATTATCTTGATGATCACTCCCCTGCGCTATTATTGATTCAACAGATCCGAAATGCTTCACATGATCATGCTATCGTAGGACAACGTAAAAAAGGTATAAAACAACTTACGGATAGTGCTTTAGAACATATTGAAGGTATTGGAGCGAAAAAACGACAAGCATTGCTGAAACATTTTGGAGGCTTAAGAGAGCTAAAAAATGCCAGCATAGATGAAATTGCCCAAGTTCAAGGTATTTCAAAGTCATTAGCTGAAAAAATTTATTTAAATTTACAACAATAACACATTGAAAAATTAACATATTTCAGGCAACATAAGCATTAAGAAAACACTGTTTTTTTAATTCTCGCTAATCCTTTGATTAATAAAACAAAAAGAGCTTATGTCACATGAAAATCAATTTTCCAACTGTCTTAACACTATTCCGAGTCATTTTAATTCCTTTTTTTGTGCTGGCATTTTACCTATTCCCTTATGAATGGTCAGGCTTTTTTTCTGCATTGCTATTCTTAATAGCTGCTGTAACTGATGTACTAGATGGTTATCTTGCTCGTCGTTTAGGTCAAACAACCAAATTTGGTGCATTTTTAGATCCTGTTGCTGATAAAATCATGGTGACTATCGCTTTAGTTTTGATTACACAATATTACCAATCTTGGTGGATTTCAATTCCGGCTATCATTATTGTCTCTCGAGAAATCATTATTTCAGCCTTACGTGAATGGATGGCAGAAATTGGTAAACGAAACAATGTAAAAGTTTCATCGATTGGCAAAATCAAAACTATTGCGCAAATGACAGCATTAACATGGCTACTATGGCGACCTTGTGAACTTGTTATTAATGCGGGTCTTGTTGCTCTCTTTATTGCAACATTTCTCACCTTATTATCTATGTGTCAATATTTATGGATTGCTCACAGTGATATACTAGATAACGATTAATTTTTAACTATATGTTTATAAAAAGCTAACTAATGCGATTTAGTTAGATGAAAGTAACAAATTAAAAATAACACATTTCGTTTGTTTATAATAAAAAATGGCTATTTTAGAATAAAAAACAAGTCAAACATTAAGCAGTCAAACAATTATTTAAATTTTTTTATTGACTGAATAAATAAGATCGGTAAAATGCACTGCATTCAAAGCGATGTTGTTCTAACGAATATCTGTTTTGAGCCCGGGTGGTGAAATCGGTAGACACAAGGGATTTAAAATCCCTCGGCCTTTTTGGCCGTGCGAGTTCAAGTCTCGCCCCGGGCACCACTTAAAGTAATACTTCAAATGCGGGAATAGCTCAGTTGGTAGAGCGCAACCTTGCCAAGGTTGAGGTCGCGAGTTCGAACCTCGTTTCCCGCTCCAATTATTAATTCACAGACATCCAGTAATGTCTGAATTTTCCAGATAATCAAAGCGTTGTGTTTTTCATCTTTTTAAGTAAAGCCATTGAAATGTATTCAAATACACGACGTATAAGTATATCGTTTTTCAAGTTAAGTACTTCGGTACTCATTATCTAATTTAGTCTTATTCTACTTAGTTTTGTGGTAGGTCGACCTTTTGATGTTTTCTTTTTTTGTTTTTGGGTTTTTATCTTTTATCAAGAGGATATGAGTATGAGTCGTTTAACGGATTTAGGGATTCGCCGGCGAAGGCGAAGTCGTTGGTGTATATAAAAAAGTTAATTTTTCTTATTCGTTCCTGATTTGCTCAATAATCTGATAAATCAGCATTAGTTAGGTATCTATCTTTTGCTATTTGGCAAGCTATATACCATTTAGCTTCTTTTCCTTCTGGCTTATTTAGTTCATAATATTTTCTCAAAGAATGGAAGGAATGAGAAATAAACTCAAGAAACTTTATGCAATGAATTAAGCATTAGAATCAATCAACAGGTATTTTCTATATTACTGGTTTCTCACAAATTTGAAGAAATCGATCTTTTGGCAGATCATCTCATTTCGATACACGTAGGATAATTAATCAAGTAGAATAGATTAAATCGTAATTCCAATTCATTATTTAGGAGTACAATATGTTTCATTATGCTGACCAACAACTAGATCAATGGCTTTTAGATGATATTTCTGGAGGAGATATCACTACACGAGCCTTAGGAATAGAAAAGCGAACAGGGATAATGCAGTTTTCTTGCCGTTCACATTGTCGAGTAAGTGGTGCTTTCGTGGGGCTTAAGATGCTACAAAAGCTTGGTCTAAGCGCTAATATCTTGTGTGAAGATGGCTCAGATGCTAAACCCGGAATGCCTATTCTTCAGGCAGAAGGAAATGCAGAGGCACTTCATTTAGGGTGGAAAGCCGTACAAAATGTTTTGGAATGGAGTTGTGGTGTTGCGACTTACATGCATACGCTAATACAAAAAGGAAGATCTCATAATCCTCATTTACATATTGCCTGCACGAGAAAGTCAATTCCTGGTACCAAAGCCCTAGCAACAGCCAGTGTCGTTCATGGTGGTGGAATTATACACCGAGGTGGTACAGCAGAAACCATTTTGATGTTTGCTAATCATCGACGTTTTCTTAAAAATCCTGATAATTGGAATGCGAATATTCAACAATTAAAAGGCGCTGCTCCTGAAAAGAAAATTATTGTCGAAGTTGATTCGATGGATGAAGCCAAAGCAGCCATTTTAGCTAATCCAGATATCATCCAACTTGATAAATTTTCTCCGGAAGATATTGTAAAAGTAATTGAGTTAGCAAATGGGCGTTGCCTCATTTCAGCAGCAGGAGGAGTTAATCTAGAAAATATTGAAATGTACGCAGCTACTGGTGTTCCTCTTATCGTAACATCATCGCCTTATTATGCTAAAGCTGCAGATATTAAAGTAAAACTGCAACCAACAAATTAGCTAAGTTATAACAGCTGATAAATTGGATTTATGCTGATTAACACATTATCTTTCAATAAATTATTTGTAAGATTTATTAGTATTGCTGACAGTATGTGTCATTTACTCTTGAAGCATTGTCTATTCCACCATAATTATTAGCTTATTATTTTAAGTTGCTTCTTTAATTACACTTATTTTCAGCTAATAATTTTGGAATATCTTATCGGGTATGAACAATATAATATTGGTCATCTGTTGTTGCACTAATTCGCTCTATATCATCCCCCCCTATTATCACCTAAACCAGTCTAATAAGATTTGAACTACTAGTTTGATCACTTTTCTCAACATAGAAACCTTAAAGGTTCTCTAGCTAACCAATTGTATTTAAAACAAACTGATATAAATTAACTCCACCCAATAATCCAAATGGATCTTGAGTGGTAAAGTGTCCTATTTATGAATAGTAATACCTGAAGGTATTTATGAATCCCCTCTTTTTCCAAAATAATTTTTTATGCAAATTTTGATGTATCGGTGGCACAAACGCGAAGACGATGACCGTCAGGATCATTACCTACAAACGTATACCCAAATTCAAGTATTTGAGGTTCAAGTTCAATTTTCACGTCTAATTTTTTCCATGCGGCATAAATTTCATCAACATCATTTTTGGTTACATCACTAAATGACAACTCAAACCCACCATAATGATTAGGTGCTTTGGGTGTGATTTCAGCAGCCTCTTGTATGCCCAAAACAAAATTGTCATTTAATAAAAACACAGCAAAGCCGGGGTAAGTTTCAATGGGAGGTCGCCCCAGTATTTTTGTATAAAAATTTGCACTAACATTGGTATCCTTAACATAAATAATGGCGCTATTTGGTTTAAACATTTTTGTCTCCTTCATTTGATAAATAATATACACAACGTTTATTGTCTATATTATGATGAAGCATTACTGACAACTGTATGTCATATTTAAAATTCAATGTAATTTATTTTGCAAATGTAAAGTATGAAAATCAATCGAATCATTACTATCATCATGATACTGCTGCAAAGAGAAAAAGTAAGCGGTAAAGAACTAGCTGAAAAACTAAATGTATCATTGCGAACAATTTATCGAGATATACAAGTTATTGAGAGTGCTGGTATACCCATTATTACCTACACAGGAAATACTGGAGGGATCAGTATTTTAAAAAATTATAAAATTAGCAAAGGGTTATTCACTAAAGAAGATATAATCATTTTATTGAAAGGTCTAAATTTGTTAGATTCACCCGTTTTAAAAGAAAATGAAAATTCAATAACACTTGAAAAAATTAAAAGCTTTTTATCAGAACAAGAGCTTGATGAAATAGTAAATAATTTAAATCAACTTTCTATTGATTTATCATCTTGGTTTTCTAAACAAAATATTAATAAAAAAATAGCGATTATCAAGCTAGCGCTAAAAGAGCAACAAGTTTTATCTTGTGACTATCTGGCAGTTAAAAATAAACAAACCTCCCGTTTAATAGAGCCATACCAACTCATATTTAAGGAAAAAGAATGGTATTTACACGCTTTTTGTTTAAATAGAAATGACTTTCGTATCTTTAAATTATCAAAAATGTCTAATATTAGACAAACTAACACTAAATTCATTAGACAGACAATACCTGAAGCATTTTCTTCATTCAAACAGGATATTAAAAAAAGAATTTTTAAAATAAAATTATTAATAGACGAGTCCCTTTTAGAACGTATTTTAGATTATTGTGACGAAAAAGATATTAACCAATTGAATGATCAACAATACATTGTCAATTTTGACTTTATTGATGATGATTATGGTTATGGAATTTTATTGAGCTTAGGACATAAATGTATTTGCTTAGAGCCTGAATACGTACGTACAGAAATGATTCAACGCACTGAAAAAATGGCTCACTGTTACAGGACAAACAACAATTTATTTATGTAAAATTATGCAATCACATAAAATGATGTTACTTGAAAAATCACGTATAGATAGCAAATGCCATAATGAGTTGAAAAAATAAAAATATTAATGAAGTATAAATATAGTTAATAGCTAATGTTAACGTATTAACTTTATAAGGAATTTATATAATAGCTTAAATAAAGTTACTCATATAAATCATAGATATTATTTTTTCCAAAAAATATTTCTAATTGTTTTAAAGAGGTAAAAGATAATTGTTGAGTAAATAAAAGCACTAAATTAGTTTTTGCCCTAGAACAAGAAACATAAAATAAATTTCTATTCTTCTCATATAGATCTTTATTTTTTATTAAGTCATTATTGTTTGACCAAGTAAGAAATGAATCCCAGTTATATTTGTTCCAACCTCTGCCTAAGACAATTAAAACATTATCATATTCCTCTCCTTTAACCCCATGTTGTGTACTAAAAGGTGTCAAATTATCTATATAATTAAGAGCATTAATCACCTCTTGATAACTAATTGCAGACATATTTTTATAGGCTTTCTGGCTTGTTGACAACCCATCATCATCTATCTCTGGAAATGATTTTATAAAAAGATGCACTTGTTCTAGTTCATCTGGTAATTTTGGAAATGGTATGGGTTGATTCACAATTGTATCTACAACATCAAAAATATTTTTTTTTCTTGATTCTAGTAATTGTTGTAAATAGTTATTTAGCTTTGATTTATCGTTACTATTTTTCATTGCTGGAATGAATGAATTCCCTTGAACTGCAAACATTTCACCGTATTTTTTGTTTTGGTAGGCTAAACAGATTGGTTCTAATACAGTAGAAAAAAACTTTATAAATTTATTGTCTTTTTTTAATAAATCATCAGGGTATTTAAAACATTTAAGTAATGATTGATAACTGCCATATTTAGAAATAATATTATTCGTTAGCAATAAAATTTTTGTGTTATTTGCATCATCAAAATTCCAATTTAATTTTTCTTTTACCTTTTCTAAGGCATCTGTTGCCTCTTGTTCTGGTAGGTCATTAGTCCAGTGTCCTCCACGTTCACCCGTACGCCTTCTACCTTGAAAACCATTAGTATGAAAAATATTGATTACTCCAATACCGTCATTCTCACCAAACTGCGCCAAATCTGGTCTGATTTTATTTAAAGCCCTAATAATTGTTTTATTAGAGCGAAAGTTAGATTGTTTAGGAATTTTTTCTACATATGGTGATTCTATTTCACCTATGCCATCATCATAGATTTTTTGCCATGAATCCCCATAAAAACCAATGGTCGGCAATATGCTATTATTTTGTATTTCAGATAATAATACTTCTACTAATTCTTTATTTGTATCTTGATATTCATCGATCAAAATGAAAGGGTAAGCTGATTTTAACATTATTCTAAATTTCTCCTTTTTCAAAAAGAGAATGGAGAATGCGATAATATCATCATGATGTAAGATAATAACTTTATTTTTTGGATCTATTATTCTATTCGCCATAATAGTATATTGAATAGAGTAATTTTTTATGCCGTCAATGCTCCAAGATGAAGGGAATATTTCATCATTAATAGCTGCATATTTCAATTCCCAACGTTTTTTCCAATCATCAGAATTGATAACATAATTTCTGAGTTCTTTTTGGAATGCTTGGATTACAGACCAGAAAAAACTATGAATTGTATTAACTAACACTATTGAACAGTGTTTGATTTTATTTTCAATATTGTCTTTCGCTCTATTAGTATAAGTTATACATGCTATCTTTTTCCCTGCTCTTTTATATTCCTTTTCATTCTGTTGGATAAGAAATTTTAAAGTTTCTATTAAGGCATATGTTTTTCCCGCACCTGCGCCTGCTTCTAATACAAAAGAATGTTGTTGGGTTATTTTATTACAGACTTCCTCTTGAGCTTTTAGAGCAGCAATCTCAGCATTAGTCATTATGAGCTCCTTGCTTTTCTAACCAGATTAAGCCTTCTAAAATGTATTTAGGTATATTCCAAGTATCCTTTTCAAAAGCATATTCAAAAGCCAGTGCTATCTTTTTTTTACTACTCATATTTTTTGTTCGATTCCAGATTTCTTCTTCTAATTCAGTAAGTTCTGTTTTTGTAAGACCAAATAAATCTAAATTAGCAAGCATCAGAGCTGCTTCAAAGCTACGCCCACATGGAAAAGTATCTTTTTCTGCAATTTGATAGGCAATTCTTAGGTGTCCCCTTATTTTTTCGTCTTCTGAACGTGTAATGAGTTGACTAGGTAAATAATCATCTTCCTTTACTTCTTCAGTATTGAAGCTGAACCAGTTTTTTATACAAGGATTAGAAATAGTTGTTCCCTGACTTACACGGCAAGTTTTATCTGCTCCATCGATGGAATCAAGATCAGTAATAATTAATGTTGGTATGTGTAGAAAGTCAATTAAATTATAGAAAATATGTGCATATGCCCCTCCAACTTCTAAGACTGCAATATATTGACTAGAAAGTGAAGAAAGGGCTGTTTTCTGCTCAAATAAAGTAACTAACTTAGGAAATAATATTCTTTCTGTGTTTCCTTCAATTAGGATAAGTTTATCAGCGAAAAACAGATCACAGACAGTTAATGTTAAGTATTGCCTTAAAAACTTAATATTTTCTGGTGAATCAGAAAATATACTTAAGTCTTTAATTATTGACTTTCTATTTACATTATTATCATTGATAGCTTTAAAATAACGAATTTTTTGAAAGTTTTCCTTATTCGCTATATGTGATGAATGTGTTGTAATTATGAATTGAACAGGCCATTTATTACCATCCAAATAGGCTTTTTCCAGAGCAACTTTATATTTCAATAACATTTTTATAAATGTTTCCTGCATTTGAGGGTGAAAATAAGCTTCTGGTTCTTCTATAAAAATAAGATTAATTTCTGTTAACTTTTCATTGAATACATGGTTTTGTATGTATTCAACCATTTTAATACTAATTAACAATAAATTTCGCCTTCCTAGACCATTGTAATGCTCTGGAAATCGCATTCCATCATCACCTTGTAGATAAGACATGCTTAAGTGTGGAACAAAATTATCAATATTAAGGTTTACATCAACTGTAATATTTTCCACATGATCAGAACCAAAAGAAGCAATCTTAGGAATCATTTTATCTACTTCTTTTTGGGAGATATCTGTTAACTCTATTTGACTTTGATTAAGTGAATTTGTAAGTGCACTTTTTGATTTTTCTGTTTCAGGTCTATTAATTATTAACGATTTAATTACATTACCAATAGAATCTTTTTCATTTGTTTGATAATCACCTAAAGAACGTTGTGCGGAAATGAAATAACCACGCATTAAATTTGATAGTATGGTATAATCTAAAACTCTTACGTCAGATTTATCATTTGGGTTAATTGCGACAACACTCCAAGAATAATACTTAGGAAGTAGTTCAGATACTAAGTTAAAAAATATATTATTATCTTCATTTTTTATTATATGTTGATTGGCAACTGTTTGTAATATCTCTATGAATTCTAATAATTTGTCTGAGTCTGAAATTTGATAGACTGCTCTGATTTTAGCTATTGTTTCCTCTGTTTCTATATCTAAGATAAAAGGTAACAAAGAAACTGGATAGTTATCATGATTTTCAGAATAATCAATTACTATATCAATAATAATTTTAGGGAATTTTTTTGATAATGAAATAATTCTGTTAGATGATAATTTTTTTTTACAAAGAGCTATTTTTTTGAATAAATCAATACAACGAAGAGAAAAGTCACATAAAGCTAACTTTTTGGGTGTTTTATCAGAAAAAACATACCCCAATAAGTGAGTTAGGGAAGTTTTTCCACTATTATTTCTGCCTACTATTAAAGTGATATCTTTTTCTAACTTTATAGATACATCTTTTAGTAAACGGAAATTCTTAACTGTAATTTCTGATAAATACACTTTTGATGTTCTCCGATTATCTAGTTTTATTTATAATTTTCTCCACCTGTTTTGGAGTAATTTCCATAATCTTCGCGATACTTTCAATTCCAACGCCTTTTTCAAGCAGCGTGTTGACCATTGTTTGCTCTAGCTTTTCTCGGCGTTGCTTTTCGATTTGTTTTGCTTCACGTTCGGCTTTTGCTTGCTCTCTGGCTTCTCTAGCCTTTTCTTGCGCGGTTTTGGTTTTATCTTTTTCTAACCTAACTTTTTCCTTAGCGGTCTTCGTCTTATCGCGTTCAATCGCTAACTTCTCTTTAGCAATTCGCTTTTCTTCCTTTCTAATCTGCTCAACCACCTGATAAGTAGGCACATATTTAAGGCTTTTTTCTAACTCGTCCATTAAACCAGTTGCTCTAAAACTAGAATAATTAACAGGTGAAATAATTAGATGATCAACAAAGGTAATATTTAAAATACGTCCTACTTGAATTAAACGATCCGTTACTTCTTTATCGGCATCAGAAGGCTCTAGTCGTCCAGTAGGATGATTATGAACAGCAATAACGCGGGAAGCATTTTTCATAACCGCCACACGAAATACATTCATAGGTTCAATATCAACTGATCTATAAGTACCTAGAGCAATTAACTCAATATAAAGAATATATCCGGCTTCGTTCATGCCAATCATCCAGAAATGCTCTTTTTCTTGGTCAATTTTATTATCACGTAATAGAACACGTTGCATGATACTATATACATCATCAGCGCCTTCAATATAACGTTTATCATTTTTAGCTAGTTTGATATCCATTGAACATTAACAGTTAGAGGGAATTATGGAAAATATAACACAGAATATAATGTATTGTAAGTAAAGGGTATTAAGTAAAATAAGAGGATGTAATCATGCTAATACTTTTCAAGATTTTGATTTGGCATTGTTAACTTTTATTAATTAGCTATATTCAAGCAAATCACAGTTTAATAAAAACTAATATTTATTGGGTGAGCTATCTACGCCTTGAATGATACTTAGAATAAAAAACAAAACGTAGATTGATATCATATATATAATTTATCAAAGAGATTAAAAATTAAACTCATTCTGCCAATCAAAATCTGCTGATTCTTCTAAACTTTTAGGCCAGTGGCTACACCATTCTGGTACTTTAGGCTTTTCTATGCGATCTAGGCTTGGCGTATAAGGTTTGATATCAAGTACCGGTGAATCATTTTCTGCATCAATATAATTGATTTGAATAATCCCTGCATTGAAATCAATATTGAGTACTTGTACCGCGGTTAGCGCTATTGGGTTAGGACGCATAGGCGACCTTATAGCAAAAGTTCCCATTATCTCTGGTGATTTTTTATAGGGTTTGAGTAATTCAAGGATTTTTCGTGCTTTTTCATTATCTAAGTGATTAAACCACCAGATAACATTGATATGACTAAAACCGTTTAGTGCTTGTAAGGCTGGAATATATTCTGGCTCAAGTTTAATCAGCATTTCCTCATTGTTTATACTGATTTTACCAATCGTGTTTACTGTAAATTTTTGCATTGGCTATCTCCTTTCAGATAATTTTGTTTCACTTTTTACTCAGTTTAGAATCTTACATAGTGTGAGAGTCAAGCGTTAAAACCATTTTCTTTAGAGAAAGCCATTTTTGATTGAATAGTCTTTAGTTTTAGTTCGATTTGATTTTTTTGAGTGGAATTTGTATTTCAGTTAAGTAGTGATCGGGTGTCTTTTCATTCCATGGACCACGATGAACAATTTGTCTATTTTTGCCTGCCATTTGGTATTGATTATGTGTTTCTAACCAATTGGCAAAAGCGATAAATGCGTTGGCTATATTTTCAAAAGCACCATATACCATGGTGTAGCCCATAATGGGGACAGCCTCGGTGTTACGGTAAGTAAAATCATCAGTATTTTCTCTCATTTGTGCAACTGATACACAAATTTCAATATCAATGTCTTTTTCTCTATAATCCATATCATGATAAATAGTAAAACTGTTAGTTGGCGTGGGTAGATTATTTTTTCCGGTAAAATCTAACATTTCCTTCCACAATAAACCTTCGGCGTAATAGTCAGACACAACTCGGCGTAAAGAAAGTACGGGATAGCTTGGAATAGCTTTAATAGCAACATTATAATGTATCGTCATTTTTTCTTGTTTAATATCGCGTTTTGCTAGTTCAATTTTGGCTAATTTATTCTGTTCACGTTTAATGGTATTGAGAATTTCTGCTTGTTTATGATTAAGTTGATTGATAATAAACTCATCCGACCATTGATTAAGCGCAAGCGCAATATCCGAGATACTAAATCCTAAATCCCTTAGAAATATGATTTTATTTAATGTGGTAATTTGTTCAGCAGAATATTTTCTATAGTGGGTAAACGGATCAATTGCTATTGGTTTTAATAAACCTGTTTCATCATAATAGCGAAGCATACGAATAGAGACTTGTGTCAGTTTAGAAAACTCACCTATCTTGAACATGCCTATCGCTCCTTCACTAAAAGGTTGAATTATAGACTATTGATATCGTAAGTAAAATAGATTGTTTTTATTGAAATAACTTAGACTAATGCTCTTTATTTATATCATAAAAGAGACTTTTCACTTTTTATCACGGTATAGACTCCTGAATAATTTTTACAAACTAGCTAATTTCTATTTTAAAATGGCTATATCAAATGATTTAATCGTACTTATCGAACAGAAGTATTGGATTTATATTTTTTTAACCACCTGAAACAGGTAAGGAAAATAACTGAGGAGTGGTTAACCATTAATAATACCGAAAGACCTTATGAGGTATTAAATCATATGATGCCGATTGAATATAAAACACTAAAAAACTCAGAGTAATTTTCTACATAAATTGTGTACTAAGAATGGGGTATTTACATGACGAAAATAACCATGCAATTAATACCTGTCTTGATATTTGAGATATATTATTACAATCAGATATATTTTCCGTAGACAGTGTAATGAATCAACTGGATAAAGGGTTGCTAAGTTAACGTTATAATAAAAACAATGTATTACTATTTTCTATTTTTTAATTTCAAATTCCAGAATGTTCAATCTTAAAATAGCTCAATTGTGTTTAACCATAATTAATTAAAACTTTAGTGCCGACAGTCACATCGCGGTACAAAAAATTGGTGTTGTGGATGAATAAATTGAAACAGAGGTCGACAACTAAATGCTTCGCTACTAAAATCAAAGATTACTGAAGGTTCGTTTTTTAAAATTCTTCCTGTCCATTGGTATATTTCCTCATCGTCTGCTGAAGTAGTCAACGGTAGCAGCATCCCTCCTTCACCATAGCCATGAACCACGTTAGTCAATATATTTGAGTTGGCATCTAAAATAATTAAATGTCTTATATATGTTTCATTATTGGATGGATTTTGATAGTTTTGTATAAAAAATCGTAGCCCATTCGCCTCAGCCATATAATTATCACCTTTTAGTAATTTTTCAGGGTTCCACACGGGCATAAGTGAGGTGATCTCATCGTCACTTTCAAGAACGGGAAACTCTTTCTTATTAATTTTATGCCAAAATAATGGTGTTAAGGGTTGTTGTGCAAAAGGATTTTCTTTACCAATGTACACAATAGCTGTTGAGTAATTTTCAAATAAATTTGTTTCCAACTTAAAACCAAACATATAAGCGGCCAATTCATAAGGTTCATATCCATGATAATAAGTATTTACGACAGCAAAGGTATTTAGCCAACTAATAGGAAATGACTTGAGATCATTTTTTATATAATCATAGATAAATACCGTATCATCTTCAGATATGCCTATTAGTTCAAGTAACTTAGCTCGGTATGAACCCGTCAGTAAATATTGTTCCTTTTTATAATTATTTCTTTCACCGCTTGGAATTAAAAAGATGCTCTCTTGATTTTTGTCATTATATAAATAAAGATCATCAGATAATGATATAAAATCAAATTCAGGTTCGCCTTTAATATAGTCAACAGTGGTAAGTGAATATATGCGAATATCTTCCCGATAATGACCATCTTCCCATTCTCGTAGTTTATTACCGCCAAGCGATGCCGCATAACTTTCAAAACAGTTTGATACTAAAGCAAAAATTATAAATAAAAAACATACTATTTTGTTTTTCACTTGTTTATCTGTTCCTTTAACCATGCTATTTCTTTCGCCCTAATAAGAGATATCATTTTACGTCCTTATAAATCAATAATAGCACACAAATAGAACTATACTTTATTAGTCTTTTGGCAACTTTCTACTTTTCTAAGTGCTTTCTAATTTACATACTATTTACCCCTTCTATTGATAAAGTAAAAAATTAATAATAAAATTAAAAAATTATTTTCTTCAATAGGTTATTAATTTCATAAAGGTTGATATAGCAATCGATATCATAGAAACTAAAGTCTATTTTGGTTTAGCAATAAATTTATTTTTTAAGATTTGATACGTTTCGTATGCAAGGAATAACGCTAAACCAGCAAAATAAGTTAAGAAATATAAAACACTAACGTCTATCAACTGGCATGTTTTACTTGGTTATTGAATTTAAAACGTCAAATGAGTTAGATAATCGTTAGCATGTAGATTAAAATTATTTTGG
>NZ_LZGM01000031.1 GCF_001690195.1 Gilliamella sp. wkB108
TGTTTTATTGTTTTTTTTTGATATTTTTTATCAAAAAATAATTTTATTATATTATTCAATTAGTTATTTTTAATAATTTAAATGATAATCGTTATCGCTCATACAAAATAACTTATTGAAATACATTATTATTTTTATTAAGTGTTTAATTGTTAAGCTGGTGAAATACTACTCTATTTGTTTATAAAAAGATACAATGAAATGAGTAAGTTACAAATTTAGATCTTTTTTTAAAATTTCTGTCATTTTACAGTTTTGCCTTATCACTGACCTTCATTGTAAATCTCCAGGTTTTCAGACTCTTTATTAAATAGTGATCTTTTATTATCGCTTCGTTGCTGTTTTAATATAGACAGATAAGTATCATCCACATCTTCAGTGATATATTTACCGTCGAAGACTGAGCATTCTAAATGTTTAATATTTGGATTTTGTTCTGTGATCGAATCGATTAAGTCGGTTAGATCTTGAAAAATAACCTTGTCAGCGCCTATGTCTTTAGCTATTTCTGCTACGGTACGGTTATAAGCAATTAACTCACTAGCAACAGGCATATCTATGCCATATACATTCGGATGTCTAATTTCTGGGGCGGCTGATGCCAAATAAACTTTTTTTGCACCTACTGAGCGTACCATTTCCAGAATTTTTTGTGATGTGGTTCCTCGTACAATCGAATCATCGACTAACAGAACATTTTTCCCCTCAAACTCTATGCGATTTGCGTTAAGTTTGCGTCTGACAGATAATTTTCGAGTCATTTGTCCTGGCATAATAAATGTCCGGCCAATATAGCGATTTTTAACAAAGCCTTGCCTGTAAGGCTTATTTAAGATGCGTGCAATTTCAAGTGCTGCATCACATGATGTTTCGGGAATGGGAATAACAACATCAATGTCTGTATCAGACCATTCTCTGGCTATTTTCTTACCTAGTTTTTGCCCCATTAAGATTCGAGATTGGTAAACAGATACGCCATTCATCATTGAGTCAGGTCTTGCAAAATAAACATATTCAAAAATACAAGGATAATATTGAGGATTATCTGCACACTGTTGAGAATATAGCTGACCATCTTGGGTTATGTAGATCGCTTCACCTGGCATAACATCGCGCATAAATTCAAAATCAAGAATATCTAATGCTACACTTTCTGAGGCTACCATATATTCTACTTGTTGATCTTCAAGTATACGCTTACCTATCACTAAAGGACGAATACCATAAGGATCACGAAAAGCAACAAGTCCATGTCCTATAATCATTGCTACACAAGCATAGGCGCCTTTAATAATTTTATGTACCTGATGTATTGCGGTAAAAATATTATCGGCAGAGAGTGGGTAAGTTGGAAATTTATCAAGTTCACTGGCAAAAATATTCAGTAATACTTCTGAGTCAGAGTTAGTATTGATATGACGCCTTGCCAGCTCAAAGACTTTGTTACGTAGTTCATTAGCATTGGTTAAGTTGCCATTATGAGCAAGAGCAATTCCATAAGGAGAGTTAACATAAAAAGGTTGTGCTTCAGAAGGGCTTGAGCTTCCAGCGGTTGGATATCGGACATGCCCTATTCCTAAATTGCCTTGTAAGCGTTGCATATGCTGTTCTTGAAAAACATCTTTCACTAAACCATTTGCTTTACGTAAACGAAAACGGTTTTGTTCATCAATGGTTACAATGCCTGCTGCATCTTGCCCTCGATGCTGTAAAACAGTTAAAGCATCATAAATAGATTGATTAACAGTACTTTTTCCTACAATACCAACAACACCACACATACAATGGTTACCTCATGCTTATTGTGCTAAAAATGAAGATGAATTTTGTATATAATCAAAAAACCAACGAATGATAAAATGAAAATGAGGGATAAGTTCTGATTGAGTCCAGTACGGAGATTGTGATAACGGTGTGAAGGTATCGACAAAAAACAGCACTGCAGCTACGATTAAAATCCCACGTAATACACCAAAACAGATACCTAATACACGATCGGTACCGGATAATCCAGTTTTTTGAACTAGCTCACCAATGATGTAAGAAACCACTGCACAAACCAGTAAAGTTGCGATAAAAAGAATAACAATTGCAACGGCGGTACGGACTAAATCGCTATCAAAATAGGTTAAATAACCTGTAACATAAAAATAAAACCGACTTGCTATAAAAAAAGCAAGTATCCAACTAATAAGTGATAATGCTTCTCTGACAAAACCTCTGACAATACTGATCAGTGCAGAAAAAACAATGACAGCGATAATAGTAAAATCAACCCAATTCATAATAACTCACCAATTATGTTAATCATATACTCATCCTGATCATTTAAGTTTTTTCCACAAGCCTAAATAAACAGGAAGAGTGGTTTTATATAACTTTCATCTATGCCGTAATATCTTGTTTCTACCATTTGGATAGAATCGATTTCTAATTGGCAACAATGAAGCCTTTTAATTTTGTTAAATTGTTCAAATTAATAATGACTTGTTCAGCTTGTTCTTTTTTTGCATACGGACCTACTTGTAATTTAATTAACTGATTAGG
This sequence comes from Gilliamella sp. wkB108, assembly GCF_001690195.1. Lineage (GTDB taxonomy): Bacteria > Pseudomonadota > Gammaproteobacteria > Enterobacterales > Orbaceae > Gilliamella > Gilliamella apicola_L. The sequence goes on from NZ_LZGM01000031.1 coordinate 2,548, forward strand.
CTCTGGATTTTCAGGTATAACAATGACGTTATAATTATTTAATCTCAATAACGCAACTAGCTCTTCTATTTTTTGTCTATTTTTTAAAGCGGTTAGCTGAATCATGTATGGTTTAGACTCAGGTTCTGTCGGTGTAGGATCAACAGGAATATCAATAGGTGTCAAAGGATCAGTATAAGGTTCTACTTCAGTAATATTGGGCTGTAAAATAGGTGTAGTTGATGACCGTAAATTTGATTTATCTGTAAGTACCCATGGTGCTATTAACGCTAAAATAAGTAATAGCGTTGCTAATCCAACCAATCTATTCCTTATTCTATTATTTTGGTTATTGGTAATTTTTTTTTGTTCCTTGGTCATAATTGCTTTTGCTCAATACTCCGATTTTGCAACACTTCTGATACGGTATGGAACGAACCACATACAACGATAATATCATCGTGTTTTGCTTCTTGTTTGGCTCTTTGATAAGCATCTGTAACGGTATCAAAAGTAGTCACATTTATAATGCCATTATCTAATAAATACTGCCTTAATACTTGAGCATTACATCCTCTTTCACCATACAGTGAAGCACAGTACCAGACATCACCGGTTAAAATAGATAACGTCGTTTTAATATCTTTATCTTTTAACATACCTATAACAAATCGTACTTTTCCGCTAAAAGATTGTTGCGCTTTTAATTGTTCTAATTGCTGAACTAAATAAGTTGCAGCATGCGGATTATGAGCAACATCAATAACGACAAGTGGCGAGGTTTGTATTATTTGAAATCGACCAATTAAACTTGATTGCTTTAAACCTTGACTAATTGCATCTTGAGAAACACTAAGTGAGGAATAACTTAAAGCAGCAAGCGCTGTAGCCGCATTGGCTAATGGTACATTTGGCAAAGGAAGAGGCTGATATAGGTCATTAGTTGAATGAAATTGCCACTGAGTTTCATTCAATTTTTGATAAGCCCAATCACGATTGAGTGCATAAAGTGGACAATTTACTGTTTTTGCCACATCCCAAATCGTGGTAGGAATATCCGGCTCACCAACAATAGCGATACTCTTTGTTTTAAATATACCGGCCTTTTCTCGTCCAATACTTTCACGAGTATTACCTAAATAATCAACATGATCGATAGCAATAGTTGTTATAACAGCTATATCTGCATCCACAATATTGGTAGCATCAAGCCTACCACCAAGACCGACTTCCAAAATAACAACATCTAATTTAGCTTGTTTGAACTGATAAAGGGCGGCTAATGTGGCATATTCGAAATAGGTTAATGATATATCACCTCGTGACTTTTCAATTTCGGTAAATGCCTTTACCGTTTCTAATTCACTTGATTCTTGATTATTAATACGAACACGTTCAGTAAAGCGTAGTAGATGAGGTGAACTGTACACCCCAACACGTTTTTTAGCAGCGAGCAGAATCATTTCAAGCGTTCGACACGTGGTACCTTTACCGTTAGTTCCAGCGACAGTAAAGATATAAGGTGCGGGTTGTAACAGATTTAGTCTCTGTGCAACCGTTTTTACGCGCTCTAGTCCCAACTCTATTGTAGTGGGATGTAGTTGCTCTAAATAACAAAGCCATGTCTTTAAATCAGACATGGCATCTGGTTTTTTATTTTGCATTGTCAATTAGACCGTCTCATCAACAACCATTTCATTAAAAGGATTAGGGAGTTTCATCAATTTAGCCAGCAAACCAGCAATTTTAACGCGCATATCTCTACGATGAATAATCATATCAATTGCACCTTTTTCAAGTAAAAACTCACTGCGTTGGAAACCTTCTGGCAACGTTTCCCGAACGGTTTGTTGAATAACTCGAGGACCGGCAAAACCAATTAAGGCTTTTGGCTCAGCAATATTGATATCACCAAGCATTGCCAAACTAGCAGATACCCCACCCATAGTTGGATCGGTCATCACAGAAATATAAGGAAGACCTTCATCTTGCATTTTAGCCAAAATAGCACTGGTTTTTGCCATTTGCATCAATGAAAAGAGTGCTTCTTGCATCCTAGCTCCGCCACTAGTTGAAAAACAGATTAGCGGACATTTATCAGCTATAGCTTGTTCAGCTGCCCGAACAAACAATGCCCCAACAACCGAAGACATTGAACCACCAATAAATGCAAACTCAAACGAAGCAACAACAACCGGAATACCCAGTAGTGTTCCTTTCATTACCACCATCGCTTCTTTTTCGTGAGTCTCTTTTTGCGCGGCAGTTAAACGATCTTTATATTTTTTAGTATCTTTAAATTTAAGGATATCTGTTGGCGCTAGATCTGTACCTAATTCAACATCGGAACCTTCATCTAAAAAGCGATACAGTCGAACACGCGCCGGAATATGCATATGATGATCACATTTAGGGCATACCTCTAAGTTACGATCAAGTTCGGCTTGGTAAATTATTTGTTCACAATTACTACATTTTGTCCAAACACCACCTGGAATATTCGCCTTTTTATGGTCAGACGATATATTATTTTTACTTAGAATTTTTTCTATCCAGCTCATTACAGTTCTCTCATTCAGGTATTCATCAATTACGAATATCGGGCTATTGTATAATAATTTGCACTAATTCTTAATAGTTATTTTCTTTGTTTATGTAAAAAAGTTTCAGGAAAACACTATGTTTCAATATAAAAATAAATCAGCCAATTACCAATAAAAAAGCCTTTTAGCTTAATTAATCATGTAGCAATCTGTTTTAATTATTACTACATAATTAATATGATCTTAAAAAATTATTAGTATATAATTATTAACATTCATTTTTCCATTTTTAGAAATAAGGGGTTATAGATGGACAAGGAAAAAACAGCCGCACCATCATTTCAAGATGTACTAGAATACATTCGTTTATCACGCCGGTTAAATAAACTTAAACGTGAAATCTCGGATAATGAGAAAAAAATCCGTGACAATCAAAAACGCGTGTTATTGCTTGAAAATTTAAGTGATTATATCAAACCTGATATGAGTTATGATGAATTACAAGCGATTATAGCTAATATGAAAAGCGATTATGATGATCGTGTTGATGATTATATTATTAAAAATGCTGAGATCTCAAAAGAGCGTCGTGAAATCAGCAAAAAAATGCGTACCTATCGATCTAATTAATATACTACGTATAAATAACGCCCGATAAATGGGCGTTATCATAAATTATAAAATCACCCGCCAGCTAATTTAACTTTAAACCCTTTATCTTCAAGTAATGATTTTAATAACTCACGTTTATCACCTTGAATCTCAATTGAGCCTTCTTTAACTGAACCACCACAACCACAACGTTTTTTAAGTTCTGCTGCTAATTGAAGTAATTGGCTATCATCCAAATCAAAACCGGAGATAACGCAAACACCTTTACCTTTTCGTCCCGAAGTTTGCCGTTGAATACGAACTATCCCATCACCTTTTGGACGAGTTATTGTCGCTTGAGTGGGTTTTATTCGACCTTGCTCGGTCGAATAAACAACTGGATTATCAGACATAATTCAATTAACTCTTATTTAAATCAAGTGTTGATAAAATTGTTTTTAACGCTTTAGTCGGATCTTCGGCTTGGGTAATTGGCCGTCCGATAACTAAGTAATCAGAGCCAGCCGCTTGAGCGCGTTGCGGGGTCATAATACGACGTTGATCATCAGGATTTGAACCAACCGGCCTAATGCCTGGTGTAACCAATTTAAAATCACCACCTAAGCGAGTTCTAAAACTCTGAACTTCTTTAGCGGAACAAACGACACCATCTAAACCACAATTCTTAGCTAAAATTGCTAACCTTGTTGCTTGTTCAAGAGGAGAGACATTAATCCCAATTTCATTAAGATCACTTGACTCCATACTTGTTAATACTGTTACAGCAATAAGTAGGGGTGCATCTTTACCATATACATAAAGAGCATCTTTAGCCGCCTTCATCATGCGTGAACCACCACTGGCATGTACATTTAGCATCCAAACGCCTAAGTCAGCCGCTGCTGTTACCGCTTTTTTAACGGTATTAGGAATATCATGAAATTTGAGATCTAAAAATACATCAAATCCCTTTTGCATAATCTGTTTAATAAAATCGGGGCCGGCATGAGTAAACAACTCTTTACCAATTTTAAGGCGACAATCTTTCGGTTCGACCTTATCAATAAAATTCCATGCTGACTTAACGTCAGCAAAATCAACAGCAACAATAATTGGTGATGACATAACAGATGTGTTCCTTCTTAATAATAAATTACTACTTATTTTTTTCTAACAAACTCATTTAAATCAGTATAAAAAATTCTGGCACTTTCCTTATAACCTTGCAAAGTTTGATGGACTAAATCTGCTCGAGCAAGACCTCGTTGCTTCCATTGTTTAATTGCAAAGTTGCCCCCCATGGCCTGTTGCCAATCCCAGAATAATGTTCTTTCGGTTTTAGCGACTTGTCTTTGAATATTTTTTATCCGAGAAAACGATTTCGGTGCTTCTTTTTCATTAGCCATCGTATCTGGAGGCGAAATCAATAAAATAGCAGCTTTTGGTAATGTCTTACGGATTTGACGAATATTGCTCACTAAATTTTTTCGATAAACATTAGCATCTAACGTTTCATCAAAACTTTCATTTGTCCCATATTCAAGTATCACCAGATCGCTTTGTGAAGAAGCTAACTCTCTAAACCAATTAGGACTCCATTTTTGCCATATTGTCTGTTTAGCGCCATTAGTAGCAATAGCCGAGACAATTACGCCTGATTTGTTATAACGAGTTAACCAAATACCACCTAATTCAATATCACTTTGACTCTTAATCACTAAAGGCATTTGTGAAACAACAGAAATTGTCTGCCATACATTATTTTTAGGTATATAGTTAAAATTAATTTTTCGATTATTGTTATCATACAGCCCTAATGATTTAGGCGAATCTTTTAACGTTTTAAAAGTCAATTTAATTTGCCAATCTTTATTTCTTAGAGCATTAGGAACGATTTCGATTATAGCTGGTGTTCGACTTGGTTTAGCAATAAAACCTCCCATAGGAAAATCTAAATCACTTAAAGTTCGACTACTTAAAATATTCCAATTGGAGCTTTTCCAACTCACCGCGGTATGGTTCTGCCCTTTTATTGCAGTTGGTGTTATCCATCCAATACCTGCATTACCATACTTTTGCTGCATTAAAGTTCGAAATTCACCCGTAAAAAAGTCCGCTGCTGTGTGTGAATCACCAAATTGCGTAATATTAACAACTTGATCGGAATTTTTATTACTTGCTAATGATTTTAAACGGTTAGCAAACTGCTTTGCATTAGGATCACCAAAATCAACCACACCCGAAATATTAGTCGTGGTCTTGCTCTCTGCGACACTACACCCAACAGTCATCGTCACTGTTAAAACAGCAATAATATACTTTAAAAATCTAATCACTATGGGTATCCTCTAATTTTTTATAAGTGATTTTTTCCATAATGGCCTTTGCCAAAATCTTTTGGCCAGTTGGAGTAAAATGAATCCCATCATCAACCCTTACTTTTGTTTTTTCCTTCCCAGTTTCAACAAAATTACTGAATTTCTCATAGCTACAACCTAACAAATCATTGGTTGTTAAAAAATGTTGCTGAGCTTTTTCTAATTCTGATTTATACAAAAAATTTAAGTAAACCATACCTTCATTTAATTTCGGTTTACGCATACAAGGGGCGGCAAGCCAAAGTACTTGAACATGATGCTCTTTAGCATTATTTAGTATCGTAGCAATTCGCATACGATACTGCTGTTCCCATAGTTCAGACTTAAATCTTGCGTATTTAGAATATCCTTTTACCGGAAAGTCCCAAGGATCATTAGGACCTAAAAAAACAACAAGCAATTTAATTGAAGGATCAGCAACTAAATTATCATTAATTGTTTTTGGCCAATCAAAAGCACTAGGATAAGCAAGCCCTGTGCTTTGTTTACTTAAATCAAGGCTCTCAATTTTATACTGTTTAAATAACATTTTTTTGACATATGGTGCAACACCCTGCATTAAAGAATCACCGGCAAAAAAGACTTTATCATTATCAGTTAATTGAATTGGGAAAGGGTGATAACTTAACAAAATATCGGTTGTTTTAGTTGGCAATGATTCTGTTTTTTCTGTGGAAACCACTTTATTCTTATCATGTTTAGCTCTTTGAGTTAATGCTTTTGAATCAATTATTAATGGTTGATTTACCGCTATTTGTTGCTGCGTATTTGTTTGAGTCTGATTATCTTTGTCTTTTTCAACCGTTTTATTTTTGAAATATAATTTAGCGGGTTTTGATTTACTTTGCTTAATCGTATGTACAACTTGTTTTTCTGACTTAGTAAGATCACTATTTTCAGACATAGCGACCGTTTCTTGATTATCTTGTTCTTGATTGGTCTCCTGTTCTAACTTTTGTAAAGAAGTGTCATCAACAATTAAGGTATCAGATTGTATATTAGCCATAGTATCAGAGTCGGAGTTCGAATCTGAATCAAAGTCAGCATCAGGATCAGAATCAGCATCAGAATCAGAATTAACATTGGCATGAATAAGATCAAAATGATAAGTCTGTTGCCAATAAATTAATATTGATTTGTAATAAATAACCATTAAGACCGTAGCTGTCATACATAACAGAATCAATATATAGCGAACAGATAGCGTTTTTTGAGTTAGTTCAGGTAATTGTGTACTTTGATTATCAGATTGCTTTACACCTTTATTCAAGGAATTATGACGTCTCCGTTTCAAATGATATTGAGTTTTTCTTTTATTTTTTGAAAACGATTTTCTATGTATCATAATTATTAAACATCATAGTTAAAAATTAGCATAAATAAAGTTCGGCACGCCAGATGGAGCAATGTATATAGCCAGCCACAATATCAAAATAAAAATAAAAGGCAAATAGCTTTGATTTATTTTGGTTATTTGCGAAATAAACCAATCAGGTACATCTTTACATATTGGATAAGCTAGGTAGATAAAACATATAACTAAAAATGCTCCTGCAAAATGAGGCTCTATCAAAAAGTTATGGGTTAATGCTGTCAGATAATCTACCGCATCAGGTAAACTTTCACAATTGAAAAATAACCAAGTAAAACAGACATAATGCCAAGTTAATAGCCGTGCAACAAAAGGCGAACGTTTACTGATCCACCCTCTTCCTAAATAGCGATCGCCCACATTCAAAGCGACAATGCCGATACCGTGACAAGCGCCCCAAATGATAAAATTAACGCCAGCACCATGCCACAAACCAGAAAGTAACATAGCTAACATCACATTGACTTGCGTACGACTAAAACCCCGACGACTACCACCTAATGGGATATAGATATAATCACGTATCCAGTGAGACAAACTAATATGCCAACGATCCCAAAACTCACGTAAATTTAATGATAAATAAGGAAAATTAAAGTTAATCGGCAAGCGGAAACCTAACAACAAAGCCATACCTGTTACTAAATCGGTATAACCGGAAAAGTTCAAATAGATCTGCATAGCATAAGCATATAGCCCAACCAATAGATCGATAACATTAAATTCCAGAGGATTAGCAAAAATCGGATTAACCCAATTTTCACTAATTATCCCACCTAAACAATAAACCTTAATCACTGATAAGGTGATCAAAGTAAAAGCACGAAAGGGTTGTAACACTGCACGTGGTTGGGTAATGGCTATTTGCGGTAAAAACTCTTTTGCTCGATTTATTGGGCCAGCAATAATACTTGGAAAGAAGGATAAAAAGAGAACAAAATCCTCAAATTTAGCTACCGCTATTTCTTTTTTCTTTACTGAAACTAAGTAACTGACTGAATGGAAAGTATAAAATGAGATCCCAATTGGAATTAATACCGCCACAACAGGTAAAGTAATGGGCAAATGCAGGAAATTAAATAGAGATTGTAATTCATACCTGAAAAAATCGAAATATTTAAACAAGGCTAGATTCGTTATCGACGCAATTAAACCAACAATTAGCCAAGATTTTGCGTGACGTTCTGAGGTCGCTATCATGACCGAAAAAAGGTAAATCGCACAGGTGTAGACAAAAAGGATCAGTGCAAATTGCCAACTATAACTTATTACAACCAAATAACTGACAATGATTAATAATCTATTTTGTAATTTGGGTAATAGATTACATGCCCAATACAAGGCAAAGAAAGCTATGAAAAGTAAACCAAATTCAATAGATAAATAACTCACTACAATCCTTTTTTACATAAACATATAGTTAACCTGAAACTTTTTTACAAAATAATTTAATGCACAATCACTAATCAATCACTTCTGATTGAGCAAGTACATTATAAACAATCAATTCCTTATTTAATCCAGTCACAGAAAGTAACTGTTGTCTGGCTTGCATCCATAAATCATATAGCGCGGTAATTTTCTCATGACTATTGGTTGCTAGCAATCTTACTAATGGAACTTGATCGCGATTAACAATAAAACGCCCGACTTTTTGCTTAGCTTTTAGAGCATCACTTAATAAAGCACAAAACCAAACAATTCGTTCTATAAACTGTTCATGCTCAAATGTCTTAGCCAGTTGCCAATAATCATTTTGGGGTAAAGCTGTTAATAAATTCTCACAAAAATTCTTTCGTTGCTGCCACTTTTCTGGCGCTAATAAAGCAAGCGCTGTTAATGGCGCATTTTCGCTCAATAACAGCGCTGAGGCAAGTTCATTATCACTATAGGCTAAATTATGATTCTTTTTTAACCATTCAATAGATTGTGCCAATTCAGGGACTTTCAAAAAATAACTAAAACAACGACTGTGAATTGTCGGAAGAAGTTGACTATTATGTTCATCACTCAAAATGAAATAAGTATTTTCAGGTGGTTCTTCTAATGTTTTTAATAATGCATTGGATGCCGCTTCGGTCATTAATGCCGCTCGCTTGATCCAAATCACTTTATTACCACCTTGCTGTGATTTTTCGTAAACTTTACTCGACAGACTGCGGATCTGGTCAATACCTATTGATTGTTTGCCTTGTTCATTGGTGATCACATAATAATCAGGGTGATTATTAGATAAAAATAACTGACAGCTATGACAGGTTAAACAGGGTGCTAGCTGTTCTGTTGATTGACATAATAAACGATTAGCTAACTGTTTAATCAGTTCATCCTCACCACTACCTTGAACATAACTAATCAATAACGCATGGTGAGCGCGTTGTTGTAATATGTTTAATGCTAATTGTTGATAAGGTAAAGTAAGCCAAGGATAATCATCTAATTTCATCTATTATTAACCTGTTTTGGTAACCATGTTGTTAAAATCTGTTCAATCTGCTCTATTACATTATTGAGTGGTTTTGCAGCATCAATAGTGATAATTGTTTCATCTTGTTTAGCAAGTTCTTGATAACGCTGGCGAATGCGCTTAAAAAATAATAAAGACTGCTGTTCAATACGATCAAGTTTACCGCGTGATGCTGCACGCATTAAACCAATCTCAGGGTCAATATCCAAATATAAAGTCAGGTCTGGTTTGAAATCACCTAAAACTTGTTCTTTTAGCGTCTTAATAAACACATTATCAAGCTGACGACCACCGCCTTGATAGGCTTGCGTCGATAAATCGTGACGATCACCTATTACCCATTTACCGGATTTCAAAGCAGGTTTAATTACATTATCAATGAGTTGAATACGAGCGGCATATAACATCAATAGTTCTGCTTTATCGGTTAACGGCTCATCATCAAGACCATTTTTAATAATGTTACGTAACGCTTCGGCAATAGGTGTTCCACCTGGTTCACGGGTAAATTGCAAATCACAAATATTATGTTGTGTTAAGATAGAAGCAACGGTATTAATAGCTGTTGTTTTACCTGCTCCTTCAAGCCCCTCAATGACAATAAATTTACCTGTCATGTTAATTTCCTGATCTTGTTAAACTGATAGAATGAGATGAACATCAAAAATGTTGCTATTGTACGCTATTTTTCCGCATTTTTTTAGCGTCTACGGTTAGAAGTATATTGAAAAGAGTGTAATTTATTATTTAGCTGTAAAATCCTTAAAAATAATCATTATTTTCAATGAAAATTCGTATATTTTAATGATGAACCGCAAATTGACTTAGCCTATAAATAAGATCGCTGTTATAGTTTTGCAGATAAATCTGATTATTTAATTTTAATCTACCTATCAAAAATAGAATAATCAGTTAGGAATGACAATTTATCGCTTTATTTATATCAGGTAGTGTAAATGGTTCAACATTTTAAAAATTATAAGAACAATCTTTTAAAATCAATTAACTTAAAACAAAAAATCAAATTAATACTAACTATTGTATTGATGACAATAGTCATTATTAACATTATGTTCATAATCAAAATCAATTCAAACATAATTGTTTTCAAAGCGATTGAATCTTATACCTACATCATTACTTTTGTTATCAGTTTAATCTTTGCCTTTACCCCAAAAACATTACTATGTGAACGCATTTATGTACGGATAAAAAAATATCTTATAAGACTTATAAGTATTTTTTTAATCTGTTTTTTCACAATATGCTTGTTTCCTTATAATGTAGTCTATTTTATGCAGGGCGAATATAAAATCACCACCCCGGGTCCAAGAGCATTTAAACATCATCACTGTAAAACAGGGATTAGAATATTTGATGAATATACCACAACAAGCTTTTTTCTCTGTTTTACAAAAAATGAGAGCATCCAGTATAGTAACAAGGCATTAGTAACGATAAAAACCACACCATTTGGTTCGTATTTATCTGATTATAAATTGTTTATTCAAAACTAATATTTAATCGCTATTTTTAGCCCTGTAGGTACAGGGAACACGTTTTTCAGCACGTTCTGCTATTTCACATATATCGGTTTATCCCTGTGGGTACAGGGAACACTGTAATAACCCGCCACCCTAGCCGGCTATGTTCGGTTTATCCCTGTGGATACAGGGAACACAATTTTTTATGTCCTAACCTCGATTGAATCTCCGGTTTATCCCTGTGGGTACAGGGAACACTAATGGACTCTGGTTTCCCTGTTTTGTTACGTTCGGTTTATCCCTGTGGGTACAGGGAACACGATAGTGTGCTCATTTATACCCTAAATGGTCACGGTTTATCCCTGTGGGTACAAGGAACACGTAACAAATGGCGTCTCTATTATTTTGTAAACCGGTTTATCCCTGTGGGTACAGGGAACACAACATTCTCATCGTTATCTTCGGCAATGGCTGCGGTTTATCCCTGTGGGTACAGGGAACACAACAATAGGATTTTTTATAAACGAAATTATTTCGGTTTATCCCTGTGGGTACAGGGAACACACCTGCCGAAACAGACCATGAATGTGAAACCTCGGTTTATCCCTGTGGATACAGGGAACACAGGAAAAAAAGATAAAGGCAATGAAGCTGGAGCGGTTTATCCCTGTGGATACAGGGAACACGCCCCTTATCGACCATTAAAGACCATTATTGACGGTTTATCCCTGTGGATACAGGGAACACAAGCTATTTAAATGTACTATTAGCGATAAATACGGTTTATCCCTGTGGATACAGGGAACACTCGAATGATGTTGCGAATGGCCCACGGGGTGCCGGTTTATCCCTGTGGATACAGGGAACACGATACGGTTTTGCTCATACTGACGGCTAGCAGCGGTTTATCCCTGTGGATACAGGGAACACAATATTCTATATTATTTATATTCCAAAACTATCGGTTTATCCCTGTGGATACAGGGAACACAAATTTAGCTGATCACATACCTAATAAATCAACGGTTTATCCCTGTGGATACAGGGAACACTGATAGCGTCCCTGTGGGCAATGGTTAACTAGCGGTTTATCCCTGTGGATACAGGGAACACATTATTGCGTTATACGATATGTTGACAAAATACGGTTTATCCCTGTGGATACAGGGAACACTCTAATTATAGTCACTTGATTTATTTAAAGTTATAGCAACACTCCAATTCTACCAACTTTTTCTTATTTTTAAAGAACTTTAACCTATTGATTTTCAACAGGTAAAAATGAGACTAATCGTAGACCATCTAGATCTACCGGAACTCTTCTGTTAGTACCGTAAGTTTGAAAGTCAAAACCTGATTCGGTATTGGTTGCCCAAGCAAGGACGACATTGCCTTCTTCGGCCAATTCAAGGATTTGTTGCCAAATCATTTCTCTAATTGGTCGGGATATATCACCTATATAGACACCAGATCTGATCTCTAATAGCCAAATAGCTAGACGCCCTCTTAACCTTGCTGGGACATTTTCGGTTACCACAACGGCCATACTCATGTTAGTGACTCCTAAAACCACAATCCGCAAGTGATTGTGGCTCTGGTATTGCCGGAGGTTGGATATCTTTTGGCGGTGGTGGTGGTTCAATTCCACCAGCAGATAAAACATCTTCAATTAATGGTATTAGCTTGGCTAGCGTTTTTTGACTTCTAAAAATTTCTCGGCAAGCGATACGAACTTCTCGTTCATGATCATCGGTCTTTTTAGTGGCGATTTCAAAAGCTTTAGGAACCACAGTATCAAATTTGATAATGTCTGCAATATCATAAACAAAAGAAAGAGGTTTGCCACTATGAACAAAACCAATCGCCGGCGCGTAACCGGCTGCTAAAATAGCCGCTTCCGTTATGCCATATAAGCAAGATGTTGCAGCACTGATACACTGATTTACTGTATCGCCTTTTTGCCAATCTTTGGGATCATATCGTCGTCCATGCCATTTAACATGATGACGTTTGGCGAGTAATGAGTAGATTTCGCGTACTCGTGAACCCTCTATTCCTCGTAACTGCTCAATAGAACGGCGACTTGGGGCGGGTTCGCCAAAACGTAGTTCAAACATCTTTTTCACTACCTTTAAACGCAAATCATCATCCAACGCCAACTTTGCTTGATAGAGGAGTTTATCGGATCTTGCCCCTCCCGGTTGCCCCGATGAGTACATTCTAACGCCTGCTTCACCGACCCAAACAAGTAAAGTGCCGACAGTAGCGGCTAATTTTATCGCCGCATGGGAAACTCGGGTACCCGGCTCTAGCATAATACAGGCAATAGAGCCGACAGGAATATGAGTTCTAATGCCATTTTTATCGACTAAAACAAACGCACCATCGATAACATCAATTTGACCATACTGTAAAAATATCATTGATGTTCTATCTTTTAACGGGATCGGGTTTAAAGGAATATAAACCATATCACTTACCTATTGCAGGCGTTTAATTAAGAATAGACCACAACCAAACCCTCTACTTTTACCAATGCCATGATAGATCGTTTCTAAAAAAAGATTAGGTTCGGTAACCTTTAAAATACCCTCAAAATCAACGCTGCTGTAATTGATAGGTTTTAGTTCTTTTTTCTTGATAAATTGATGTTGAAAATAATCCATAACTTGACAACTAATTTGCCCATTAACATCTTGTAATAGGGAGAATCCTCTTTGTTTACCTTGTTTAACTAACCAATCAATTGCAGCTTGGTCTTGATTAATTTTGACTTCCGCCTTAGATAAGCCCTGTTTTTTTGCTAAATGTTTGGCATTCATCATCACATCATAACGTTTACCTTGTTTGCAAATAACCGGATTTGCCCTTAACGAAAAAGTTAACTCCATACCTTCTGTTAATTGTGGTGAGTAGGGTTTACTCTCAATCAAGAATAGTTCATGCTGAGTAAGCGGTGCAACCTCAGATAATAGGTAATATTGCTGATTTCTACCTGATTGAAGTTCACGAAAAAGAAATGGTCTTTTCTCCTCATTAGGAAACAGTTGCCATAACCATTGATGAATGGCGTATTGTTTCATACTGTGGATTTTTTGTTGCATGACGTAAGGAATACGCTCTAATTTAAGTGTAATTCGAGAAAAATACATCTATTCGCTCCCTGTTAAATATCCTGAATATTGCAACCGCGATTCAAATTGCCAACGTGTACGGTTTATTGGCTGATCGTGGCGACGTTGGATTTTTTTCACTGCCAATGTGGCATCTTGACTGGCATTTTCCCAATAATATTCATTAGCTTTTTCATGCAATAAAAGACTAATTGAAGGATCTTGCTGATGATATTGCTGATAGTATTGATCAGCAAAAATAAATGCCTCAGAGAGAGAGCCTTCAAAGATAACTGGTGATAGAGGTAAGGCTAATGGTGAATTTTTGCGACCAATGTATAACGGGAAGACAGGGGTTAATAACGCCTGCTTTATGTCCATAACCCGATAAGGCGCATTTTCAGTTTCGGTCATTACAATTTGATAATAAACATCGTTGTAATACTCACGCCAAGAAAGTAAGGTTTCTAACTCTTGTGGATCACGCCGTAGTTCATCAAATCGGGTTGCCAAATACTGTTTTTTATTAGCTTTTGGCACTTGATTAGTTTGAAAATCGCTAAACCAGCTACATTGACTAATAAAGGGGCGAATAGCAAAGTGATAATGGCAATTAAAGTTATCAAGTTGACTATCATCTCTATGAATGCCTAGCGCTGCTGCAACTAACCCTAATAATGCCGAACGCGAAGGAATAACGTTGCTATGCCTAACCTCACCGACAGCATGCTCTCCCCATGAAGTAAATGGCGCATAAATCTGAAAAATAAGATGTTTGGTCATCTTTAAAACTCCCTATTTTTGTGCAACAAAATCTAATGCTGCAGTGAAAGTTCCTTCTCCAGTTTCTGTATTAAGTTTATAACGGCTATCGGCGCATTGACCATAGACTTGGTCAAACTTATCAAGTTGTTGCTCTATGCGTTCAATTGCATCTTTCACCAGATCTTCACTGCGAATCGATTTAAAGTAAGCAACCGCTAAAGAACGTGGTTGAGCAGATCCTTTTTCAATCAATAAATAAGAGGTATAAGCACGCGAAGCAAAACTGTTTTGCATTCCGCTTGGTGCAACTTTACTCGCCGCTTCGGTTAACGCTTTGAGCGTTTTTTCAACCAGTGCTTCATCACCGTTTAAATTATCCAGTAGTAAATCGCGACTAATGCAGATGTAAGTATAAAACAGTGCCGAAGCAAATCGTCGATCACCTAAGTGACCCGAGCCGGCATCTTTCTTTTTGGTATTTAAATCATCAACTGCGGTGAAAAAATCATCCTCAATAGTTACGGTACTCACGCCTAAAGCATGAGATACTTGACAAGCGGCTTCAACATTAAATGCTGGATTATCTGCTAACATACGCCCAAATAGCGCAATATCAATACTACTATTTTCTTTACGTAATAACTTAACTTCGGCATCGGTTGGCTCACGTTTATCACTAATCAACTGTTTAACTAATTTATCAATCGCTTGTTGTTCAGTATTACTAATATGTACCAGTTGTTCGATCTCCAAATTGGCTAACGGATCTTTAGGTTTTTTTTCATTTTTAACTTTACCAAACTGGCTAGCTATTTTTGCCGCACTTGCCATAGCAATTTTATCGGGAATGCCTTGATTATGCATTGGTGTATACACCCAGTCTCTGGCAAAACGCCGTGAACGAGTGCCAATATGGTCACTTAATGCTTGATAAAAAATGTCTGATGTTCGCCACGCTCTTTTTAAACTCTGTGAAGAAATACGTAAGCGGCCACTATTCCCCATTATGGCGGTTTTGGGGCATCCAAACTCATCGCGATTTAAATTAGACGGCGCATAAGCAGTTAACAAATGTAATTGAATAAATGTTGTCATAGTCATTATTCCTTAGAAGTTTTTTTAGTCGAGTAGTAATCCATTGCCCAGCGAACAGAATTACGTTTAAACGGATCGGGATTAGCAGGTAGATTTTGCAGTCGATCATGCTCATCTTGTACCCATAAAAAAATACTATCAGCTAACGAAAAAAGGTTTACGCCATTGGCTCCGCGTAATTTAATGGCACGAATTAAACGACGACAAAACTCTTCATCTGTTTCACTAGCTTGAAGTTGCTCAAAATTGGGCTTAGATAAAAAGTTATGTTCACCACCTCGCACTTTTTCACTCAGTTGAGAAGCAAAGGAAGCATTGCTATTATTGGCTTTGGCATAAATTGCTACCGCCACAAACAGAGTTAAAGCCTGATGATGAACGGTGTTTTCCGCTAAACCATTATCTTTCGCGAAAAAGGCATCAGCTAAAATCCAGTAACCTTCCTGACACCTTACCTCATCCAGTGATGATGCACGGCGGAACTCTGCCCGTAACTTTAAACCATTGTAGATTTTGCCGTTAAATATGCATGACCGTTCTTGTAACAATGCAAACCATTCATTAATGCACTTTTTATGGCTCTCATTTAAAATGATCTGCTTTTTGATAAAATCATCTGACATGTTATTCTCCATATTTGCAAGCAATACTACTGGGTAATTTTTTATCTTTTTAACTTGTTTAAGTTTATTAAAATCAGTGTGTAACTTCTCCCTAGCGCTAATTTTAATTTCTGCAATTATTCGCTCATCTGGATTAGCAAAAGCGTTTTTATCAAAAGTTTGCGTAATATAATTACGTAAACTATTAGCCCAAGCAGATAAACAAGTTAACCGACCATTAGCATTATCTTTTTCCTCAATAAGTTGATTTACAAATTGATAGAATGCGGGTTCTGTCTCTTGCCAGTAGGCCATATCCACCGCGCTTGATTGTCGATTTATTGCACTCATGGCTTCGCGTAATAGCGTTAAGGCTTCTTTAGCCAGTGCTAACGACAGTGAAATGAGATCTTCTAAATCACTGTCAGGCTCAGCTAAAGCAGGAATAACAGGAAAAGCGTGTTCATACCAGCAACGAGCCTTCATATTGTCAAAATCGTAACCAAAACACCATAATCCATATTTTTCGGTTGATTTAAACCTACGATGATAATGTGCGCTAACAATTTCTGCCGATTGAGTATCATTAGTGTTTATTACCATACCCAACCAATCGCGGTAGGCTAACCCTCCCGGTTGCCCTTTAATGGGTATTGATGCCCCTGTTTTATTATCTTTTCGATAAGGGGTTAAGGGGTGTATCCAGTTTTGATATTGAATACCATAATTTTTAGTTTGATACTGCTTGATAAGTTGCGATGAGGTTTCACCACATAAATCACACGCTCCTTGCTCGGTATGCTCAAAATCAAGCTCAATTCGACGTGGCATACCCCAAAAAGCTTGGCAATAATTTGCCTGCAAAGGAAAAACGCTCAGATTTTTAGGCGGTTCACTGGTTTGGGTCGGTGCTAACCACGGGAAAACCGATTCATCAAATTTAGACGGTCTCTCTTTTTTGTCGAGTGGCATAACATTTAACCAGAGCTTTTTCCATAATGGTGTTGCGGTATTTAATGCTGGCATAATTAAGGTCGTGATAGGTCCACCACCACGCAAACTCACACGATGCCCTTGCCCACCAGAGGGAGCATTTGTTTGTAAGGTAAATAAGCTAATTACCGCACAATGGGGACAGATAGCTTTAACAAAATCACGTTTGATAAAGTGATCGGTATTTTTCTTTATGGCATTTTCCCCCGGTGCTTCTACCAATAAGGCGGATATGGCAACGGTATTACCGTTTAATTTAGCAAAATCTTGCATAAAAGCCGGTTTAGTTGCACCAAATTGCATTGCTACTTGGGCTTGAGTAAATGCCTTATCTAATTCAGATTGTTCAATGCCTTCTCGCCAATACTCCTGCCATTGGTCGAGATCTTCCGGAGAAAAGGTGGTTTGCAATAAACCGATAAGAAACTGGTAGGCGGCGCCTTGAAAATCTGAGCGAAAGTAAGCGATATCAGAAATCGTTTCATCAATAAGCTCACTGGGTTTAATCTTGCTGTGGTGACCATCAAAATGAATAACGGGGATCCATTTTTCATCTAAAAGAGATAAAGAAGACAACATAACCCTCCTTATAATATCTAAGCGGAAGCATACTTAGTTCCGCTTATCGATTCAATTATAAAAATAGATTTTTATAATATCTGTTTATTGACTTCGAAACTTAGCAGAACAGATCGAATTTCTTTTTCGTCTATTTTATGTTTTATTTCAAAACTCCATTTTTTGGATTGATAGTGATTTGAATCCTGCATCACCATTTTTGGTTTTAACAAATATTTAACAATATTCACTATTAACCTCCTAAGGTATAGTACGTAAATTATTTATTGAAAATATTAGCAATGCAGGTATACTTAGGTTGTCACGCCGTGGTTATAACATGCAAAGCTAATACATTTAGTTAGTGTGTTCTAACTACGAAATAATGTATCATGACTTAATTATACAACGCAAGAAAAATATGAAGTATATAGATAATATTATAATATGATATTTCAATATACTTAATTGTTCCCTATTTTAATAGGGATAAACCATATATAGATAAAATTAATAATTGTTCCCCACACTAGTGGGGTTTTTCCTTAAGAATCAAACTAGTTAAGCAAATTTTTTTAATTCTGGCTATAATTTATTGGCAAAATTGAGATCTCTGTTGTATTTTTTACACTTCCTTACAAATAGCTTATCGTCATCTATTTATATGATTTTTTACTTTAGAAAAATTGAATTCCCCCTATGACGCACATAATGCGAAGCCTTAAGCGATTAAAACTCGATATGATTAGCCACTTTAATTTAGCGACATCAAGCTGGTTTACCACTATAATTACGAGCTTAAGATAAATCATTAAAAGTAGATTTAATTGCACATAGTTTATAGGCAACATTGAGAGATTTATGAATCGAGAAAATAACGATAACTATTTAGTCAATCATCATCAGGATAGCGGTAATGATGTTAGTCCTCTTCAATCAGAAACAAAGCGTCCATTGCTGTATTCAATCATCCATAAATTAGTCCCTTTTTCAATGCTGTGGGTAAGTTTGGTATTAATGTATGGGGTGGTTTGTATGTATACCAATGCCATGGGGCAAGATGAGTTTTACCGTTTTATCTTCTTTTTACGTCATCCCGTTGTGGTGGCATTAAATGTCTTAGCGTTATTCGCTGCCCTATTACACAGCATGATATGGTTTAACTTGCTTCCACAAAAATTGTCTTTAACGTCAGGTCATAAAAGCGTATTCAGCTATTTATTTACGCTTTGTTTGTGGGTTGTGACCCTAGCCATTTCGATTTTTTTAGTTTTATTTGTCTTAAAATAAGTGATATTTGCATAATGAAAAATAAACCAACACCCAATAAACAAAAAAATAGCCTGGTTGCCAAGGGATTATTTAGTTTAAGTGCAACGTGGGCAGCTATTTTTTCACCGGTCGTCATTGTGATTATGGCCTATATCATTCCATTTGGAAATGCTTCAACCCGTTCATACATTCTTAAATTAATGAGTAGCGACTTTGGTCGGATCTTCTTATTTTTGATGATCTCATTGCCTATCTGGTATGGCTTAAAACAGATTTTAGTTATCTTACATGAATTTAACATCTATCCTAAACGTGAAAAGTTACTTACTTACGGATTGGCTTTAGCTTGGACAGCACATACTATCTATATCTTGTTTGTTCGGGTCTAAATTGAACATCGCTAATAAATATCATCAATAGCGTTATAACGGTTATAACGCTATTTTTATAAGAAGATTAATAGTAGGTTAGCTCTCTGACAATATCGGTATGTTTATTCGGCTGATCCTTTCTAATTTTACTCGCTGTAAGCCAATCTTGCTTATCATTAAAGCTTAAAAACTGCGTGATATATTCAGTTTTATCTTTATCACCAAATAGATTAGTCGTATAGATAGTACTTAAATGTTTGTTATCATCATATTGGTAGGAAAAACGAGTATCACTTTTAGTCTTATTACTAAAATCATACAAGACATGAGCTAATTGCTCATCTTTATATTCGAAAGTATGTACTGAGGAGCCTTCTTGGTTAACGCCGGTCAATTTACCTTTTTCATCGGTTTCTTTAAGTTTCCATTTTACATTTTTACTGATTAGACAATTATTATCATCATATTGATAATTATCCGTTTCAATAAAGATGAAATCTAACGCCTTTTTAAGTTGTTGAGATTTGATAATTCTGCCTTGTTCATCGGCATTAAATTCTATTACGCTGGTGGTTTTATCTTCTGCATCTTCAATGATATTCTCCCAACCTAATTTGGTTTTATGAAGATATTCAGAATAAACGCGTTTATTTTGCTCAAAATAAAAATCATATTTGCTTTGTGTGATTTGTCCGTTTTGATCATACTCAATAACATGCGTAGTTGATACTATTGGCGTATTATTATCATCTTTGGTGATTGCCGTTCGGGTCTCTTTTTTAATATTATCGACCGGTGAGTCAATATAGTTGAGTATTTGAAAGATATAATTATTGGATGAAACAATATTTTGGCTTGCATCCCCACCACAGTTTAACGCCATAACATTGCATGATAACAATGACAAACATGGCGCTAATATTATCGATAATATTCGTTTTTGCATAATTGACCTGCTAAGTAGATTGATATATATACTTGTAAAAAATAACTCATTTACTGTGCTAGTGTGTTAATAAATTAATAAAATTATAACGATAGTGTTTTTATTCCTTGCGCATTAACAAAGCATCTTCCCAATTGACCTTTTTCACCTCTTTATGATCCTCTTTTGCATCCATTTGATCTATCTTATCCTGATAGACCAACGTCTTAGTGGTAACCTTTGGTCGAGGAGGTTTATCCAAAAATGAAAGTAGCGTTCTGGTATATTCATTTTCAGGTGAATAAAAGATCTGCTCTCGCGAACCTTGCTCTATAATTTTACCATCTTTCATCACCACAACTTTGTGACACATGGAGTAAATCACCGACAAATCATGACTAATAAAAAGATAGCTTAGTTGATGCTTTTCTTGCAATGATTTAAGCAAATTAATTATTTGTCGTTGAATAGTGTGATCAAGTGATGAAGTTGGCTCATCTAATATAAGTAATTCAGGTTGTAAAATTAATGCTCTGGCAATAGCTATACGTTGGCGTTGCCCGCCAGAAAACTCACTAGGATAACGAAAACGCATATCCGGATCGAGTCCGACTTCTAACATAATATCGATAACCGCTTGTTCGCGATCAGATTTATTCATCTTATTATGTACACTTAGCCCTTCACTAATGATCTGCTCAATATTGAAACGAGGATTGAGCGAAGAAAATGGATCTTGAAAGACCACCTGCATATAACTTCGAAATGGTAATAACGCTTTACCTTTTAAATCTTGTATAGAATAGCTATCAAATAAAATATCACCTTGTGACTTAATTAAACGCAATATAGCTAATGCTGTGGTACTTTTACCGGAACCTGATTCACCGACAATACCAACGGTTTCGCCTTGATGTACTGCAAAACCAATATTATCGACAATCTTCTTTTTCAGGCTGCTAAAAAGTCGTTTTTTGGTGGTTACCTCAACTTCAAGATGATTAACATTGAGTAATATTCCCGGATTTTCAGGAAGAGGCACCGGTTCTCCATTAGGTTCTGAATTTAATAATGTCTGGGTATATTCATTTTCAGGACGCAAAAAGATACGTTGTTTATTATTACACTCAACGATTTGACCTTGTTGCATAACAGCCACTTTATCCGCCAGTTTTTTAACAATCCCTAAGTTATGCGAAATAAATAACATACTCATATTAAGTTCATTTTTTAACTCTTTGAGAAGTTGAATTATTTGCGCTTGCACTGAAACATCTAAAGCGGTTGTTGGTTCATCAGCTATCAATAATTTAGGGTGAGTCAAAATAGCCATCGCTATCATAACTCGTTGCCTTTCACCCCCTGAAAGTTGATGCGGATAAGCGGATAATTTATTTTCGGGTTGTTTAATTCCCACACGGTCAAGATATTGCAAAATTTCACTACGAGCAGCATTTCGTCGCATTCCTCTATGGAGTGATAAAACCTCATAAAGTTGCTTTTCAACGGTATGTAACGGGTTAAGTGATACCATTGGCTCTTGAAAAATCATGCTAATTTGATTGCCTCGCACTTCACGCAGCTCTTTTTCCGAAGCGTGTAGCAATGATTTTTCTTCAAAAAGAATATCACCGGTTGGATAAATAACCTGTTCTTTTCTCAATAAGCGCAAAATAGAAAGAGCGGTCACACTTTTGCCTGAACCTGACTCACCAACCAAAGCAAGGGTTTCTTGTTCATGAATATCAAAGCTGATATTGCTCACTACTTGTGATTGTGTTTGGTTACTGTTTATAAAAGCTATACTTAAATCCTGCACGGACAATAAAGGAGAACTCATCGATACACTCCTTTGTTAGGATCAAACGCATCTCTTACTGCTTCACCAATAAAAATCAGAAGTGATAGTAAAGTTGCAATAATTAAAAATGAACTGATACCAAGCCATGGTGCTTGTAAATTATTTTTACCTTGCAATAGCAGACGACCGAGAGAAGGTGAATCAATTGGCAATCCATAACCTAAAAAGTCCAGTGAAGTCAGTGTGGTAATCGAACCACATAAGATAAATGGTAAAAAGGTTAATGTTGCAACCATTGCATTAGGCAACATGTGATGAAACATTATTTTGCTATCGCTCACACCCATCGCTCTTGCTGCGCGAATATAGTCAAAGTTCCGAGTACGCAAAAATTCGGCACGAACAATCCCGACTAATGCCATCCAACCAAATAAAACAGTGATCCCAAGTAACCACCAAAAATTAAGCGGTAAAATACTCGCCAGTAAAATGATAATAAATAATACCGGAAGACCGCTCCAAATTTCTATAAATCGTTGCCCGATTAAATCGACTTTGCCACCATAATACCCCTGAATCGCTCCAACTATTACGCCAATAATTGAGGTAATAATAGTGAGAAAAATGGCGAAGAACATTGAGATACGAAAGCCATATAAAATGTTGGCTAATACATCAAAACCAGCATCGGTTGTACCTAACCAGTGTGCTTTTGACGGTGGTGTGGGAAACGTGTTTTCAGTGTCATAAATCAAGGTATTATAACTATAACGAAATGGCGCCCATAAAATCCAACCATTGGCCTCTATTCTATTTTGTACGGTAGGATCTAAGTAATTAGTTTGTGTTTCAAGTTGCCCACCAAATTCCGTTTCCGGATAAAAATGGAAAATCGGCGAATAATAGTTATTTTGATATTTAATAAATATCGGCCGATCATTAACGATAAAATCAGAAAATAAGCTAATCACAAAAAAGATTGAGAAAAGCCATAACGAGTAATAACCACGACGATTATGCTTAAATCGTTGCCAACGTTGCTGATTAATAGAGTAGTTTGTGGTCATCAGTTGCGTGCCTCAAAATCAATACGCGGATCAATTAACATATAAGATAAATCAGATAACAGTTTGGTAATAAGTCCAATGAGGGTAAATATATAAAGTGAACCAAAAATCACCGGATAGTCCCGTTGAATAATGGCTTCATAACCGAGTAACCCTATGCCATTGAGCGAAAAGATAATTTCAATAAGCAGTGAACCAGTAAATAAAATACCAATAAAAGTAGCCGGAAAACTTGAGATAATTAATAAAGTCGCATTACGAAACACATGTTTATATAAGATCTGCCGTTCGCTTAACCCTTTAGCTCTTGCAGTGGTAACATATTGTTTACGAACTTCATCTAAAAATGAGTTCTTAGTTAACATCGTCAGTGAAGCAAAACCACTCACAATCATGGCGATTGTCGGTAAGCAGATATGCCAGGCATAATCTTTTACCTTACCCCAAAAATCAAGCTGATCAAAATTATTGGAAATCAATCCGCGCAATGGGAAGATATCCCAATAACTACCACCAGCAAATAATACGATCAACAGTACGGCTAATAAAAAAGCGGGTATTGCATAACCAATAATAATAAGAGTGCTTGACCAAAAATCGAAAGCAGAGCCATCTTTAACCGCTTTGCGAATACCTAATGGGATCGAAATTAAATAGACAATTAAGGTACTCCAAAGCCCTAACGAAATGGAAACAGGTAGACATTTGGCAATTAAACCAAGAACCGATTCACTCTTAAAAAAACTACTTCCAAAATCAAATAGGATAAACTGTTTTAATGTGTCTAAATAACGTTCAAAAATCGGTTTATCAAATCCGTATTGTTTTTCAATCATGGCCACTAGTTGCGGATCGAGTCCTCGTGAACCACGATATTTTGATTCATTTTTATATGCTTGCAATTGAGCGGTGGCATTATCCCCACCCGGTAACAATGCTTGCCCAGCTTGCGGACCATTTTCTATCATGGCTAGCGCTTGATCCACCGGACCGCCGGGCGCAATTTGCACAATAAAAAAGTTGATCGTTAAAATCACCAGCAGTGTTGGAATAATGAGCAATAATCGACGAATAATGTAATTTAGCATATTAATGTTTCCGATTCTTTGATAAGCCTGCAGCTTTATCTGCATCGTACCACCAACTATCCACGCCAATAGCGTAAGTTGGTTTTATAGTTGGTTGCCCAAATTTATTCCAGTAAGCATAGTAGGTTTTACTGTTATACCACATTGGTATCATTGGGTATTCATGGGTTAAAATTCGATCTAATGCTCGCCCAAGTGAAATTAACTCTTGTTGATTATCTACATTCTTAGCAATTTCGGCAATGATAGAATCAATCGCCTGATTATGTAATCCAGATCCATTCCACGTAGAATTAAGATATTCACTGCCCCAAAGGATCATCAGATCAGATGACGGATAATTCACCGCACCATAATTACGTGGCATCATATCATAATCACGCTCACGTAGACGGCGGGTAATTTGTGCGTAATCAAGTGAAGTTATCTTCATTGTGATCCCTAATCGTGCTAGATTTTGCTGAAAAGGGATTGCATATTTAATATCATCACCAACATAAGTGAGTAATTCAAATTCAAACGGTTTTTCGGTTTTAGCATTAATAAGCACACCGTCTTTAATAATCCACCCTGCTTGTTCTAACAATGCCGCCGCTTTTAATAGATTGTCACGATTAAAACCTTGTGCATCACTTTTAGGTAAATGGTAAGCATCGCCAAAAGCACTTTCCGGAATAATATCTCTGAAAGGAATAAGCCATTTTAGTTCTTGCTCACTCGGTTCATCAATTGCTGCATAAATGGTATTTTCAAAAAAACTATAAGGTCTTTTATAACTGTTATAGTAAAAAGCATGATTTAACCAATCAAAATCAAAGGCTAACGTTAATGCTTCACGCACTTTAATATCTTTAAATAGATCTCTTTGTAAATTGAAAGCTAACCATTTACTATCTGTCGCCGTTTCGATTGGTTTTTCCTGTTTGATAATATCATTTGAATCAAAAGAGTAACCTTGATATTGTGTAAACCAGTTTTTGGGTTGACTTTCGCCACGAAAATCATATTCACCTGCTTTGAACGCTTCTAATGAAATACTGGTATCCATATAATATTCAATCCGTTTTTCATCGAAATTATATAGCCCTTTATTAATTGGTAAATCAGCTGCCCAATAATTGGGGTTTCGTTTGTAAACCACATACTGCCCCATTTTGTAATCACTAATAAAGTAAGGACCACTACCAATCGGCGGTGTACTTAGTGGCTCTGAAAAATCATGATCTTGCCAAAAATGTTTCGGAATAACCGGCAAACTACCGACAAAGGAGAGTAGTTTTTCGCGATCTGACGCTGGTAACTCAATCATCACTCGATGTGTATCTAACGCTTTAACCGTTATACCTTGATTAAAGACTCGATATTGAGGTACTCCTTCTGTCATTAATTTATGAAAAGTAAAAGCGACATCCTCAGCCGTAATCGGTTTATCATCCTGAAAACGGGCATTGGGATTGATAAGGACTTCAGCCCAACGATAAGAGTCTGAATAAGTCACCGAAGCAGCAATCAGCGGATAAAAACTGGTAATATCATCAGCGGAATTAGTAAATAGTGTGTCATACAGTGATGCCGAGTTCTTCTCCGGCGCACCACGACTAGCATAACGATTAAAATTGTCAAAAGTACCAATTTCAGCCAATTTAATAATCCCTCCTTTAGGAGCATTAGGATTAACATATTCAAGGTGCTGAAAATTATCCGGATATTTGGGTTTATCTAATAGTGAAAAAATGGTTTTATGAAAAATCTTTTCGTTGGGTGACTTTGGTTCGCTTTGATTAGGCGTATTTTCGCTTGATTGAATAGGTGAAGTCGCATCTATTTTTTCGCCTTGTGCAGTTGGTGATTGCACATTTTCATCAGCAAACGCAGGAAAAACAATTAAGCCACTAAGACAACTTAATATGAGTAATGTGTGTATTTTTTGTTTGATTTGACTAATCATCCAAAGTAAATTCCTATTTTAATCAAAAAATATGATGTATTTTCTAGTTATTTTGCTACTCAAATTCCCAATAATCCTTGAGGGCGAACATAATCTTGCATATTTTGCCAAACTTCAACCCAATGAGCAAAACCTAATTGATAAACTCATTTTTAAACGGTGATGATAACATCACTACTTATATTTATTTAGTAAAATTTAAGCAAATCAAATTAATATCTCGATTCACCCTTCAATATTTCACTATTTTTTTATAAAAAATGAACTTATTTTCTGTAAAGATGTTTCAGGTTAAACTAACGTTTAAGTATAAAACCACAGCAAATATCATGCATAAATACTACAATATCAGGACAAAATTTATCTTTCTTTTTTTACTAAACAGATTATATTAACGCCATTATAATCTTAAAAATCAAAAAATTCCCGATCTGAGTAGCTTTAAAAAAGAGAAATAAAAATGCTTGAAATTGTTCCTTATGAAACTCAATATCAATCCGCCTTTAAATCAATAAATGAACAGTGGATTAAAACTTATTTTGAAATGGAAGAATCTGATTATAAAGCATTAGATAATCCACAAGCGTATATCTTAAATACTGGTGGTCATATCTTTATTGCGCTATTAGATAATATTGCTGTCGGTAGCTGTGCGTTAATTAAAATGGATCATGATAGCTATGATTATGAACTCGCTAAAATGGCGGTCTCCCCTTCGGCACAAGGGAAAAAAATCGGTTTTCTTCTTGGAAAAACTGCATTAGACAAAGCAAAAGAGCTTGGCGCCCAAAAAATTTATTTAGAAAGTAACACTAAATTAAAACCGGCAATCGCTCTTTATCGGAAACTAGGGTTTCAAGAAATTACCGGGTATTCATCTCCTTATCAACGATGTGATATACAAATGGAGTGTATTTTGTAAAAACGATTTACCTGAAAAAAATTGATCCTAAAAAAGTAAGGGAGTTAAATTTTGCTGATAGAGCCGTTTTATCAATATTGGGGGAAATGTCGTCAAGGTGAGCAGGCAGATAGTTATCACCTACTTGCTTATCATAATTTAGATGTCGCTGCATGTGGTTATCAATTAGTTAAGCATAACTACTTTAATTCTGTAGAACTTTTTCAACAAATCGGCTTTCAACCCGATGAACAGGAAAAAGCGGCATTATGGTTTGCCTATTTCTTAGCTTGGCATGATATAGGTAAATTTGCCAACGCTTTTCAGCAACTTTTCAAACATAACTTGCCACAATTAGTCGCCGCTGATCCTAGCAAGCAATACCTTTCCAGACATGATTCACTTGGTTTTTGGTTATGGAGAAGTTTCCTGATTGAACAAAGGGAAATCTTACTTGATAATTATGATGAAAAAATTGACTCCACACTCGATACTTGGTTATTAATTATGACCGGACATCATGGCAAACCACCAGAATTACAAAATGTTTACGGTAAATCCGCTTTTACTCAACAAGATAAACAAGCATCATTAGCCTACCTTAAAGCTATAAATCAACTTTTTGTAGTTGAACATAAATTAGCACAATATCCACCTTTCTTTTTTGATAAAACTCCGCGCAAAAAATTCAAACAAGTGAGTTGGTTAATCGCGGCAATAACGGTAATGAGTGACTGGCTTGGCTCGAATGAACAATACTTCCCATTTTGCTCTCAAGTCATGCCATTATCGGAATATTGGCATAAACACGCCATACCTCAGGCTGAAAAAGCCATAGCAACGCTACCCAAAACATCACCGGTGATCCCATTTAAAGATATCGCAACCTTATTTCCCTTTATTGAAAAACCAACACCATTACAACAACATGCCTTATCTTGTCCGATTACCGATAAAGGCGCCGAGCTATTTATTTTAGAAGATGTCACCGGCGCGGGTAAAACCGAAGCATCCATGATTTTAGCTCACCGCCTCATGTCCGCGCAAAAAGCGCGCGGTATTTATATTGCTTTACCAACTATGGCAACAGCTAATGCGATTTATCAACGCATGGCAAGTGTTTATGGGCAGTTATATCAAGCAGATAGTCATCCTTCATTAGTATTAGCACATGGTGCAAGCTATATGAATCCACGCTTTAATCAATCGATACTAAACAAAGATAATAATAGCCAACAACAATATAAAAATGATGAACCCAGTATTATTGCCGAGTGTAATGAGTGGTTTGTTGATAGTCGAAAAAAATCGCTACTGGCTGAAGTGGGTGTTGGAACGCTTGATCAGGCGCTTATCGCCGTTTTACCGGTTAAACATCAATCGTTACGCTTATTAGGTTTACAACATAAATTACTCATTTTAGATGAGATCCATGCTTATGATAGTTACATGATCAAATTGCTAGAAATTCTATTAAATTATCATGCCATGCAAGGTGGTAGCGCTATTATTCTCACCGCAACATTACCTATTTTCTTACGTGAAAAATTACTTAATGCCTTTTATCAAGGATTAACAGCAAGTAATGATAGTTTAACAATCAATCAACAAGCGCCTTTTCCATTAATGACACAGCTTAATCATAATGGGCTGATTGAACAAGCTTTACCAACCCGGGAAGAAGTCAAACGACAAGTAAAAATTGATTGGATTGCCGATATTGATTCAGGCATCGATAAAATTAAACAAGCGATCCAACAAGGCAAAATCATTTGTTGGATCAAAAATAGTGTCCAAGATGCTATTGATTTATATCAGCAACTACGACTGAAATTAAATTTAGATACTGATAGTATTTTACTGTTTCATAGTCGTTTTGCATTTTGCGATCGCTTAGCGATTGAAGAAAAAACCTTACAGTGGGCAGGAAAAACCTCGAATTATGACATTCGTCACGGAAAAGTTATCATTGCAACACAGGTGATTGAACAATCATTAGATCTTGATTTTGACGAAATGATTAGTGATATAGCCCCTATTGATTTACTGATCCAACGAGCCGGACGCTTACAAAGACATGTTCGCGATCAGCAGGGAAATATCAAACCTTCTAATAAACAGGCTCCACCTAAAGATGATCGTGGTCAACCCGTGCTGACTATTTTAGCCCCAAACTGGCAAGATAATCCGAATGAAGATTGGCTACACAGCCCTATCTTTCGTAATACCAGTTATGTTTACTCCAATCATGCACTGCTATGGTTAACGCAACAAACACTTAAGCAACTAGGTTATATTAAAATGCCAGAAGATGCGCGGTTATTGATTGAATCGGTCTATAATCAAGAGATTGAACCGCCAAGTGGCTTACAATATAGTTTTTATGATGCAGAAGGAAAAAAACTCAGTCAAGCATCTATAGCTGAACAGAATACATTAAGCTTTGAAAACGGCTATTGCCGAGGAGTACATGATATATGGCAAAATAATATTGAGACATCAACTCGTTTAACCAATGATAATGTTGATATTTATCTCGCATATCTTGAACAAGATACGATTATGCCATATTCAACAAGTAGTGATTATGCTTGGGAACAAAGTCGTTTTACATTAAATAAACGAAAATGGTTAAAAGTCGAAGACAACATTCCACAACTTGACGAAAACCGTTTAGAAAAGCTCAGAAAACAGATTCACCGCCCTAATGCCATTATCATCTTAATCGAAAAAGACAAAGCAACACCATTTTACTCAAAAGAGCTAGGATTTTATGCCAATTAATTTGCCTTTTTTAATACCACACCAATCCGATATTTATGCTTAAAAAATAAGCTAAGAATTTGGTAGAATTTTAGTGCTAGCTATTTTAATTATAAAACAATAGGTTATAATTGGTCTGTTCCCTATATACGTAGGGATAAACCGATATTTTTTAATAAATCGATGTCGCCCTCATTCTGTTCCCTATATACGTAGGGATAAACCGTTAACCGAAAAATCATTAATTAAAACGTTATCCTGTTCCCTATATACGTAGGGATAAACCGTGTCAATAAAATGCCCCTCAAATGTCAATAAACTGTTCCCTATATATGTAGGGATAAACCGTGATCACTATCGGTGATGATATAAAAATTAGACTGTTCCCTATATGCGTAGGGATAAACCCTATACTGTAAAAACAATGATTAAAACAATGCTAGAGGGGCTGAAGGATAGTAACTTTTTTAAATCAAGCATTGAATAGCTTCGCTTTTTTGCAAGGGACTATTGATATACCCTACCTAAGATAGAGCTTTGCCACGCGGTAACACCAAGATAGGTGATAGGCGTGAAGCTTTGCATAAAATTGCCATTTACCATAATACTGACGGATCAATACCAGATGATCAGCTTGTCGTAATACCTAAAGATAAGGCGCTGGCAAATAATAAAAGTTGGATTATTTTTTACACGACTAATATGGTTGCTACTCCCCCAAAATTTAATGCGTGATTAGAGGTTACCACTTTATGCAATCGCCATTATAGAATTGATTCACTCATTGGTATTAAATACAAAATAACCGAGTATAACAACGTCTATCATATAACCTTGAGCATAACAAAACCTGTACCTCATTCATTGACAGAGCAAATGAATTTGTATTGGTGGAATGTTTGAAAAGGTTAAATTATTTTGCTATTTTGTCATTTTTAATGGCTAGGAAATAACAGATGAAAAAAATAATTGTTGTATTAGTATTATCGTTGATTGGGTTTAATGTATCAGCTAATAATAATGCAAAAAGATTAACAGAATCATTGATTAAAGATGATATATCAGCCTTTCTTGACGGTGGAGATGCAGCACTTGATAAAGAAATTCCTACGGTTTCAGCATCACAACTAATCAATGAATATAGTAACGATCAGTATCAATACGAAAAAACCTATGATAATGAAGTGGTTTATATTATAACCGTCGCTTCGGACGTAAAAACGGATTCAAGTGATAATGCCTACATTGTGGCAAATGGTAATAATCAAGATGAATATGTCTCTCTTGAGCTAAAAAATAAAGACGATGCGATAACTATCAATAAGGGTAATACAATTGAAATGATCTGCGTTGGTACAAAAAATAATGTTAAGTTTCCAACATTGAAAAATTGCCTAACTACTGATAAGTACTTCCAAAAATTCTTTAAAGCAATGATGACAGACATCAATAAATTAAAAAAGAACGATAAACCTCATAACGGTTTTGAAGCGTTATATTTAGGTTTTTGGGAGTTCGATATTAAACATCCCGGCACATTAGATAAATATGAAACTGTTTTTGAATTGTCAAAAAACACATCTGCTTTTAATGAAATAGTAAACATAGCGGAAAGCAAAACGTTTGATAGAAGCAAAAAGTTAATAATACCGAAACCATAATAAATCGGTAATCAACTAAAATCAAAACATAATCATAACGTTATGCTTAATAAAAATTCACTTTAATAAGGTTTAAATTATAAATATACAATCCGTTATTTATCCAAAAATTACATCTTTAAAAATCTTCTTTCGACCCTAACCCGCCTTGGCGGGTTTTTTATTACTAAGAGAAAAATAGACATAAACCGACTGTAAAAAATATTCAGGAGTATATACCGTTTGGTTTACTCGACACATCGGCATAAACCGCAATGAGTTAACGATATAAACCGGCTTTTAGCTCTGTTTTGCTATTCATATAGATATAAACCGACTGTAAAAAATATTCAGGAGTGTATACCGTTTGGTTTACTCGACACATCGTCATAAACCACTAAAATAGTTATGCTATAGCGCTTTTAAATTAAGATTCTGTTGTTATCAATAAGTTTTTTTAAAATTCAAAAAATATTATTTAAAAGAATGAGATATAAATCTCTAAAATTCAATGAAATATATAATTCACTCACTCAATTAAAGGAACTTTAACATTACCTTTATCTTCATAATAAATTGTTAAAAAATAAATAATTAATTGAAGTTATTAGTTTTAGTAATTACACAAAAAAAAGAGATAACTAATTAAAAAAATATTGACTACTTAAAAAAGCCACGTATTTTATTTATATAAATTAGGTTATCTTTAAAGTATAGTCAGTTAGTTATGTATTATTAATTTTGTTAAAACCTATGGGACAAGTTATACATGTAAAAGGACTAAGTTATGAGTATAATAGAGCAACTAACCAATAACCTTTCTGCACTTGCAGATAACTCACCACTCAATAATTATTCCCTTTCAATTGATAAACTTAACTCCACATCAGATATATCAGTATTATCACTTGAAGGCAAAGAAGAGTTAAATTATCCGTGGCGATATCTTGTTAACTTTACGAGTCAGAATAAACAAATTTCAATTGATTCAGTATTAAGCCAATCCGCCTCAATCACCTTTCATCCACGTAGTTTACCATTACATTTAACGCAAATAAGTTCACTTGATGTACTAGACAAACCCAGAACCATTTATGGTGTAATTACAGAGTTTAGTTTACTTTCAATAAGTGAAGATGAAGCCCATTATC
Organism: Gilliamella sp. wkB108; assembly: GCF_001690195.1. Taxonomy (GTDB): domain Bacteria; phylum Pseudomonadota; class Gammaproteobacteria; order Enterobacterales; family Orbaceae; genus Gilliamella; species Gilliamella apicola_L. The sequence continues at coordinate 35,415 of NZ_LZGM01000031.1, forward strand.
AAATTTTGCTTGAACCTCGTGTTGGGCTACTAGCCAATAATCATCAAAGCGCAATTTTCCAAAATAAAAGTGTTGTTGACGTTGTTGAAGAAGTCCTGCGCAATCATGAGTTAACCGGTATAGATTTCAGGTTTGAGTTAAACAACACTTATCCCATACGAGAATTTATTACTCAATGGCAAGAAAGCGATTTAACATTTATTAAACGATTACTTGCCGACGTTGGTATCTGGTTTTATTTTGAAACCCACCCCAAACATCATTGTGACGTTATGGTGATAAGTGATTATGAGCAAGGATTTGAAAAAGCAGGCAGTATAATTATTAAGCAACCTAGCGGTTTAAATGATAATCATCGCCATAGTGTATGGGATTTACAATTTAATAGTAGAACTAAACCTAATCAGGTAAGTATTAACGATTACAACTACCGCATGGCTGATAGCAATCTTTTTACCACCAATAATAGCCAACAAAAAGACATCACGACACGCGGTAATGATTATCTCTATGAAGAACACCATAAAACACTCGGTGATATCGAAACTGTTGAAAGTGGTAAATGGTATGCACATATTCGCCACCAAAGGCACATTGCTGAACAGCTGTTTATTTATGGGGAGTGTAATGATTTTCAATTAGCACCAGGGCAACATCTTATTATTGAAGAGTGTCCAATTAAAGATATTAAAGATGGCATTATCATTATTTCGACCCACTGTCGAGCCGACCGAACCGAAGCTTATCATACACATTTCACCGCGATACCATTTGACATTCTAAAACCTTATCGCCCGGCAACATTACCATGGCCACAAATAAGTGGAACATTACCCGCTAGAGTGACCAGTCCGAATAATGATACTTATGGTTATATAGACACCCAAGGTCGTTATCGTATCAAATTCAATTTTGACCTAAAAAATTGGAAAAAAGGAGAGGAAAGTTTGTGGGTAAGGCTAGCAAAACCTTATGCCGGCAATACCTATGGTTTCCATTTTCCACTTTTGGATTCTACGGAAGTTGCGGTAGCATTCACCAATGGTGATCCTGATAGACCTTATATTTCACATGCTATGCATGATAGCTCTCATCCCGACCATGTAACAACAATAAATAAACATCGCAATGTAATTCGTACTCCCGCTAATAATAAGTTACGTATGGATGACAAGCGTGGGGAAGAACATATTAAACTCGCCACTGAATATGGTAAAACGCAACTTAATCTAGGTCACTTAGTTGATAATAGTAAAACGCAACGAGGTGAAGGTTTTGAATTGCGTACCGATCAATGGGGAGCAATACGAGCTGGTAAAGGAATTTATGTAACATCATATAAACGAGAAGGTAATCAAGGTGTAAAAAAAGCCAGTTTAGATGGTGATGAAACAGCAAGATTATTAAAAACTGGTTTAAGTGTATCCAAAAGATTATCTAAACGTTCTGAAAGCCACCGTTCAGGAAAATTAGAAGGCTCTGATAGTTATAATCTGTTTGTAAGCTACACAGTAACAGAAATCGATGATAACCTCTCATTTACAGAGCCAAGTATGGTTTTGTCAAGTCCTAAAGGCATAGCTTTAGCAACGCCTGACAGTATTTATCAATATGCTGAAAAAAATATCCTACTTACCAGTAAACATGATACTAATATTGCAGCTAATAACTCAGTCCATGTTAGCACAGGTAAAGATTACTCAGTTTTTGCTAAACAAGATATCAAGTTATTTAGTGGTGAAGCTAAAGTCCAATTACAGGCACATAATAGTGATATTGAAGTGATCGCCGATAAATCACTCAAAATAGTGAGTAATGACGATAAAATTGATATTAATGCTAAAAAAGAGATAACCATAGCTTGTGGTGGCGCTTATATTCGTCTTGCTAACGGCAATATTGAACTTTATGCACCTGGTATTATTAAACATGGCGCACAATCTTTTCCGTATTCAGGGCCACAAAAGATGCTACCAACGCTTTATTCTTTTCCTAAACAGCAACCCGAGTCTCCTTATCTTAAACAATTTATTTTAGTCGAGGAAGGTACCGACAAACCAATTATCAACCGAGAATATCAGATATTAAATAAAGATAAACAAATCATAGCTGAAGGCAAAACCGATGCGCAAGGGAAAACTCAAATGGTGTCATCTGGATATGAAGAGGCTGAAGTAACATTTAGGTATAAAAGGAATTAAAGATGGGAGCTTTCGATGGCCAAAATGTAATAATAGATATTATGGGTAAAACTTATAATAATCCAAATGATCATTATGATTATGGTATCTACACAAAAGTTAAAGACGGTGCCAGAAAATTAGACAATATTGTATTAAGCAGAATCTTTATTACAGTTAAATCAATTACTCAAATAGATCCTGGACATTATTGGATTGAAATTATTCATCAAGATGAGGACGAAACCGATGAATTTATGGAAAAGGCAAGAAAAGACCGATTAGCCGAAAAGGATCTGCCTAAGTTAAATGGAATATGTAAAAAAGCCAATGGTTTTCGTGAAAGTTATGGTTGGTATCCAGATGATGCTGTACTCTTCGGATCCGGATTAAGTAATTTTTTAAAAGGTAACGGTTTTTTAAATGGTGATTGTGAA
>NZ_LZGM01000032.1 GCF_001690195.1 Gilliamella sp. wkB108
AATATATGAAAAATTATCAAATTTAAATATAAATAAGTAAGAATACACAATCACAGATAAAGCATTGTTTTTTTGAAATTATTTGTAAGAATCAACTAAACAAATAAAAGAAAAACGGGCTTAAAGCCCGTTTTTTGTTGTTAATGGTAAATGATGATATCTATCATTGTTTTGCTTCTACTACGATTTTTTGACCGCCAGTTGAAACCGCATGAATTTCTCTGTCATACATAGCTTCACCGTATGCAGGCGGAATAATGAAAGTTCCAACATTGGTCGCTTTAATTTGATATGTAAATTTCTGAATTTCATTATTTTGGGTAGAACCATAAATGATGACCCGATCTTCACGTACGTCAGTATATTCTGGATACCAAGTGTTAGCCCCCGTTCGAATAGCTATAGGTGAGTTCCAATATTGGTAACCATAATCGTCCGCATCATACTCTTCTTCTTCATAATCTTCATCACCTTGAATATATTCATCATTAGGATCTTGTTGAGGATTAACTGGTTGTTGTACAGCTTCAAAACCACCCGGTAATAGATCAACAATGGCAATATTATCGGCACCTTCTTCAGAGATTGTGCGAATTTGTACAGTCACATTGATTTTATCACCTAATTTAACATGATCGACAGGTTTGCCGTCTTCATCGGTAAATTCACGATAAACTTCAAGACCACGTTTAATTGGTTTTTCTGGTATTTTAGTATCAAAACCTTGTTCAGATAACATGTACCAAGCTGGTAAATCAGTTGTATTGACGAAATTTAAACTTGAGTATTGTGTGGCAAATTGGCCTTTAGCCAAAATACCTTTCAATTTAGCAATAATTTTTTCTTTTTCTCCATCTTTTTCCACTGCTTTAATTTGCAATGAATCTTCGTTGAGATCTGATTTCTTAATGCTAGTAGAGTAACTGTCTAAAGCTAAAATGGTCATTGCCGCTGATTGCGTAGTGTATCTTTGTTTATTCAACATAATAACCATATTTTCTAGCGCTTGAGCAGGGATTTCTTTCACTTTTTCAGGGAAGTGTTTACTGATTAAGTAAATTTTACCTGCATCAACTACTAATGGATCGTAGTAGTAATTAGTCCACCACGCTTTGTCATAAGCTTTTTCGAGTTGTTGCCAGATTGGTTTTAATATTTTATTCGCTTCTTTATTCATTTTGAGCATTTGATATGATGAAGCGATATACATAGCTGTGATATCTGTTTTCCAATCATTATAACGACTTTTATTAAGGGTATTTAATAAGGTCGCCAAATAATTCGTTGTTACCTCATTTTGACGTGTCAATAAATAGATTGCATAGGCTCGTACACGAAAACCATAGAGATCATCACGTTGTGATTCTGCAATAGTTTTTAGATATTTATTGGCATTGGTTAGCAATTTTTGCGGAATAGGTTGCCCAGCATCTTTAGCTTCAAGTAAGAAGTTAGTTACATACAAAGTAATGAAAGGATTAACACTATAGGTTGAATACCACAAACCAATTGCTCCTTCACTATTTTGACGTGATTGCAATACTTGATAAAGATCTGATAATGGTGTTATGCCTTGTTTCGAAGCCAAATTAAACTCACTGTATTTATTGGCAACTAAAATAGGTATCGCACGACTAACTATTTGTTCTGAGCAATAATGCGGATAATTTTCTAAATAAGTTGCTAATCCTTTGCTTAGTATGAATGGTGAGTAAGATGCACCTACTTCTCGTTTACTGAGAGAGGAGTACATATCTCTTAGATCGCTCAATGTTTGTTTATGCCCATCCATTCGACCCATTTGCGTTTGTATGCGATATTCGGTTGCTGGTCGCACCGAGATACCTATATTACGAGTTATATTTATATCTTTATAATGAGCAGTAAAGTTAATTGTAGCACTTCCAAGGTTATCGTTAGCTTTAAAATTAAATTTTACTACACCATCTTTACCCTTAGATAATTCAATACTCTTTTGGTTCTCGCCAATAATGGTAAGCTGAGGCGTTGTTGAAACGGTAATATCGATTGGCACAGGATTTTCACCAATGTTTTCAATCAGATTAGTTACACTAACCGGAATTTCAAATTCATCATTTGGTGCAGCAAAATAAGGAGCATTCGGATGTAACACAATGTCATTATGGACTGTGGTTGTCATCTGAGTGTGTCCCATAGTTTTATCACCGACGGAAACTGCCATGATGCGAATTTTCCCATTGAAATAATCCGGCACTTTATATTCAACGGTTTTATCACCGTCGATATCAATAATGCCTGACCAATATGCAACAGGTTCATCAACTTTACGTTTGAACGGGTTTAAGTGACTTGATAGTGAATCATCCGCGTCACCGTCACCACCTGGCGCAGAAAGTGTAAGAATATGTCGATATTCAGGCAAGATGAGATCCAGAATTTGTGATGTATTTACTGATAGTGCTTTTTTGCGTAAAAAGCTTGTTAAAGGATCTCTAAGTTTATAGTTTGAAACTTGTAAAATGCCTTCATCGACCGCAAAAATAACGGCTTTTTGTGGTGTGTTGGTGTGCAGGGTAATTGGTAACGTATCCCCAGGTTTAATTAAGGATTGTGCTTGTAGTACAATTTTGTCATTAAATTGTTCATTAGAAATTTTAAATGGAATCACACCATAACTTAATGGACTCATGAAAATTTCATCTGAATTTGGATCGCGGATAAATTGTACATTGATATAACCATTGCCACTGATATTTTCAGGTAGCTTTATTTTTTGTATTGAACTGGTGGTTGTGGTATGGAACCATTGCCATGAGTAGACTTTATCTCTTTCAATAGTAATCAGACCACTTCCTACATAAGGTGCATTGATAGACAATTCAATTTCATCACCAGGATTGTATTGACGTTCCTTGATCTTGAGTTCTAATTCAGCGTTACGATCAAGATCTCGTGTGACGTTGGCTGTACCTACAATAGAGTATGATCGTTTATAAAGAAGCTCATCATTTTTGTTTTTGATTTGAAGAATATAGTTCCCCGGAGTTTTGCTATCTAATTGATAAGAAGTAATATCTTGATTGATGGCAAATGGTTGCTCGGATACTAATAATTCTTTGCGACGAGATTCATATTTATATACATCTGATGGTTGTTTAACTAATACTGATAGGTATTTTTCTTCCAATATGACTAGTTTTAAATCATTTAAGGCAATTTTTTCCAGTGATGGATTAATAGCAATGAAATCTAAATGACGAACAGAGTCACGGTTAATATAATCTAAATAGCCGTCTGCTTTTGCACCAATGAGATAATCATCAGGCGATACAAATGTAGTTGCGGTTGCAGCAACACTTCGTCCACTATCAGGTTCAAAGACTTCGGTTAACATTTTCAGTGTATAGTTACCTTCGAAACTTTCCATGTTTTCGTAGAGATTTAGATTTAGCTTGCCGTTTTCATCAGTGGTTGCTTCATCTAATTCTACTTTGAAACGGTTACGTGAACCTGTAATTTTTTGATAAAAATTGTAATCTTCATATTTTGGGAAATAAGGTGCTGAAGGTTCAAGTATCAGTGTATTGGTAACGTTACGATCCGCCGCGACTGTACCAATTAAATTTTTAGCTTGAATTTCAGCTCTAACCTGTTCAGGTTTTAACCAACCATCTTTTATTTCTGGAAGTATTTTTAATGCGACAGTAGTCTTATCAGGTTCAAACTCACGAATAACTACAGAGCTGGTTCCTAATAAGGTTCGAGAGTCTTCATCTTCTTTATTATCATGTTTTATATAGAGGTTGATATACCACTCACCGGTTGGAGAAGTGTAATTGGTTTTATAGCTTATTTCATTAAAACCAGATTTATCAAGAGTAATTGGTTTTTTGAGAACTAAATTTGATTTAGGATCGTATATTTCAAGCTCTAAGGTAATACCGGCTAACGAACGCGCCCAGTTTTGCGCTCTGACAATAGTTCCGATATGGAATGTGTCTCCAGGTCGGTATATTCCACGATCGGAGAAGATATGTGAGCGTAATTCTCCACCTTCAATTGTTTCTCGGATCCCTCCAATATCGAAACGTGATAGGTTTAAATGTCGATCATAACTGTAAATCGGTAAAAATGACATATCTTTATCTTTTTCAACAACATAAAGAAGTGGTTTTATACCTTGGTAATATTCAGATAGTGGATCAAAATGTACATGCCCGGTTGCATCTGTATTCTTAGAAATAATGGCAATACCATTCATGCCTAACACCGACACTTTTGCATTACTGATTGGTTGCCCTGTGGTAATTGATTGAATAAATAGATCAGTGGATTGATCGAGTGATTTTTTAGTGATGATACCTAAATCTGTTACGACAATGAAGCGTGAACTCATAAAGTCATATTTGCTACTATTGGCTTTTTGACCATATAGTCTTAATAAAAAGACTCCACGATTTTTGTTACCATTGGTGTTGGCAGTTAAATAACGGGTAAGATCAACATCGTTATATTTGACTTCTTCAAGTGGCTCTTTAAATTGTTTGGTATAAGTATATTTTTCAACAAAATGATCGTTATCGAAGTCACCGAAATCCATATCTGCATACTCGTAACTTTGGTTAAATGATACTAAATGTTGAAGTTGTGAAGGGATCACACGATCAATTTCAAGTTTCATATCAGTGATGTTACGTGAAACGATAGGTAGTTTTTTCTCACCTGATAATGAAAGTAGTGAACCTTTTGCAGCGAAGTCTAAATAGGTTGGATAGCTAGGTACTTTCATCACATTTTGGTAATTATATTTTAAGAAATAACCATTTTGTGATTGTAGTGGTTCATTTACTTCAATATAGAGTTCAGAATTTTGCTCGGCTTTAAATTCAAAACTGATCTGAGTTTGGTAAGGAAGTTCAGTATCAATTGGTTTCAGTGGAATTGATTTAGCGGTGGCTAATATTTCTGAGGAAATATCGTAACCGGTTTTATAACTACGAGATAATTCATCATAATAAGAGAACTTTTCCAATTTATCCTTTGGTATGTTTTTAGGTAATTGCCATACTTTAATCGCTTTAGCCACATCTTCTGCTTTAACCGAATGAGATAATGATAAAATTAGAACTTGTTGTATCTTATCATTACTTTGATCAACAAGTGTTAGCTTAGCATTAGTTACACTTAAATTATATTTATCAGGTACACTTACCTTATTAGTTATAGTACTACTTGACGGATGACCTCCAACTGTCGATAGAACGCCTTCCTCAATCGTTGTCTTTAAATAACCCGGGTTTTCAAGTAATGGAATAGGGCTACTTTTTATATAAGCTGTAGTGTCGTTATCAATATAGGTAATAGTGAAGTCGATATTACTGATAAATTTATCGTCATCGTCTTTATTAGTAGCGCTTTCATAAAGTGCCAAATTTATATTTTTTTCGAAACTTTTTTTATCGACAGGATGAGAGAACGAGATTGTATTAATAACATTTCTTATATTGACTTCGGTTGGATCAGAATAGAGTTCACCATCACCTACGTAATGGTATTCGAAGTCTGGTGAAGTGAATGAATAATGAGAGGATGCCACAGTTAAAAAATTATTTTCGGCAAATAATTTAGAACTATCCAAAGTTACTTCATATTCTACCCCAAGAGGCCATTTTTTATCCTTTGGTGTAAACGCAATTGTTTTATCACTAGACCATACCCATTTACCTTCAATGGCAGGAGTAATAGTAATCCCTTCGGTGATCTCTTTATTTATTAATTCAAGAGGCGCGGGTGATCCAATTTCACCTGAAAAATTAATGAATAGTTTATTTTCACTGCTACGAGGATAAGTCATTTTTCCAAAATAAGTTTTGTTGATCACAGGTGCGGGTTCAATAGGTTTGGGACGATTTAGATACCAATGATAAGCATAATTTGCGCTGGAATATGCAATAAAACCAAAGATAATAGCCGAACCGATGAATGTTTTGGCTTTGTTTAGTACCGAGCCAATCGAGTAATAAATTGCTTTAATCTGTGGTAACCATTGTGGTGTTGACCATTTTATATCACCAACAATTGGAGCAAATAACCAAAGAATTCCTTTTACTAATGCAATTAAAAAAATAAGGAAATAGGTTATTATTTCCACTGCCTTTTGCAAAATATAAAAAGGTAATTGCAAGATAAATTTGAGTAATCCCATTATTAATTCCTTATTTTCCTATTCCCTGATCCCTAATTTCGCCATTTGATTTAATATCAATTATAGTTATATTTATACTTATACTTAAACGTATGCTTAACCTGAAACATCTTTACGCTTGTTTTGGTTACTATTTTATTATTGGTCGTAAACAATCAATTGTAGTAAATTGATACCAACTGATCTTTTATATTTTATTCGAATATCCTATTCGATTAAATCTGTTAATCAATTATACGTCTTTTTTGTGCTATAACATGGGCTATTTTTATCATTTTCACATTAAAGGATTGATAACTTATATAGCTAGCTAAACAAAAAATCATATAAGTCTTAGCCAATTGGCGAGCGTTCTTTAGCTTAATAAATTCTAATTAAAAAGATACTCAGCTATTGTAAGATGATATAACACGTCTAGTGAAAATACCATATTAAACGTATTGAATTTAGTAAGTTTTTTGTTTTGCAATACCATAAGTAAAATGCATGAAAGCTGATAAGAACAATATTTAAAACGGAAAATAAATGAACAAAATTTGATAAGAAATCACCGGAATAATGAAGAATCATTGTTATTATACTGGTAATTTAGTTAGATTAATGTATAAATTGCTGTTGCAATTTTTTAGGTAGTTTTGCCAGTACTAATTGGTAAGATTTTTTTAAAAGATCAATAACCATAGTTTGATCTAAAGGAGTTGGTGAATCTAGGATAATCGAAATCCAGTGTACTTTATTAGCATAATAACCTTCAGTAATACAATCATACATTTCAATCATTAAACGATTAGTGGCTGGATCGCCTTTGAGGGTTATGATATCTTGGCTATGGTTATTTTTGCTGGCATAAGCAAACATTTTATCGGCCACCAAAAATTGCCAAGCTTGCCATTCCGATTTATAGACAATTTTCGCACCTTTTAGTTTTTTTGCCTCATCCTCTAACCACTGATATTTAGCTAACATAGTTTGTTACCGAATTTACTGAGTGAATTAAAATTATATAACTTAATCTTAAATTTGGTAGATCAAAATGAAAAAGTTTCAAGAGATGGTAATAAATATATGGTTATGATTAAGTAAAAGAGTACCGCACATAGTTACAGATAGCTTCATGTCAGTAACTATTTAAATGATGAATATAATTGATAAATTTTAGATCAAAATATTTTAATTTCACTGTGCAAATAGATGGCTTAACTTCACTTCATCATTTTTTATGAAGTGAAGTTAACGTAAACCATGATTTTATTAATCTGTAATAGAATTTATCTGTTAAAGGTTGAGTAGTTATTGCTAATCTTAAATTAGCTATTTTGTTCAGTTATTTTTTTGCCGTAAAAACAGCTCGCATAGGAGCGGGATAACCTTCAATTGTTTTAGTTATATCATTCGGATCTAAAAAATCAGCGAGTGATTCAGATGTCATCCATTCGGTTTTACGTTGTTCATCTAAGCTAGTTTGTGAAATATCGACCATTTTTACTTCGGAAAAACCACACTTATGCAACCAGTTAATCATAGTTGGAACCGACGGAATAAAATAGACATTGCGCATTTGGGCATAACGTTCGCCCGGCATTAAGGCTTGATGTTCTTCACCGTCAATAACCAATGTTTCAAGGATCAATTGCCCACCATTAACGAGCTGATCTTTTAATTGAAATAGATGATCAAGCGGGGAGCGACGATGATACAATACCCCCATTGAAAATACAGTATCAAAAGCGTTTAGTTTAGGAAGTTCTTCAATCCCAAGTGGTAAAAAATAGGCTCTTTTATCATGCCCGAGTAATTTGCGAATCGCTTCAAATTGACATAAATAAAGTGCCATAGGATCAATACCGACGGCGATTTTTGCTCCAGCACCTACCATTCTCCAGAGATGATAACCACTATTACAGCCAACATCTAAAACGATTTTACCTTCTAAGTTATCGATATGGTTAATTAAGCGTTCCCATTTCCAATCCGAACGCCATTCAGTATCAATATCTACACCATAAAAATGATAAGGTCCTTTGCGCCATGGCATCATATTTTTTAATAATTGAGTAATTCTTTGTTGTTCACCAGTAGAGAGTGGTGTTTCTGTTTTAGCTGTTACACTGTGTAATAAGTCGATCTGATAAGGCGTAATAGAGGGTAAATGTTTTATGCTATTTAGCCATTGATTAAAGCGGTTATCTATATTTTGTTTTTGCCAATTTGCTAATTGTGCAGGCAATACTTCAAGCCAACTACTCAGTCTATTTTTTGCGATAATCTGGTAAAAATCACTAAAATCGATCATTGTGTTAATCCTTATTATTTAATTTACTATTTTATTGCAATAATAGAGCCGAAATTAAAACATTGAAACCAAGTATCAATGTGTTTAAAGCCAGCATCGGATAGGCGTTGTTTATGCGTTTCGATAGTGTCAGTTAACATGACGTTTTCTAGCATGTTGCGCTTTTGACTAATTTCTAATTCACTATAACCATTGGCTCGTTTGAAATCATGATGCATATTAAATAGTAATTCATTTATGGTTGTATCAGTAAAACTGAATTTTTCTGACAATACCAATATACCGTTAGGATTTAATGCCTGATAAATATTATTTAACACATATTGCCGATTTTCTGGGGTTAAAAATTGTAAGGTGAAATTAAGTACTATCATAGATGCATTGTGCATTTTTATATTACAGATATCTTCACAAATCACTTTAACAGGCGTCACTGCTTTATATGCGTCAATATGACGTTGACAACGTTCAATCATGGGTTGGGAATTATCGACAGCAATAATCTGACAGTTGTCTTGTTTAACATGACGGCGTATTGATAGCGTCGCTGCACCTAAAGAACAACCTAAATCATAAATCATGGAATTAGGTTGTACAAACCTTTCTGCTAACATGCCAATCATCGAAATAATATTAGAATAGCCGGGAACTGAACGCTGAACCATATCAGGGAAAACTTCAGCGACTTTTTCATCAAAAGTCCAATCACCTAATTTATCAATAGGTGCCGAAAACAATTGGTCTTTTTTCAAATCCATAAAAGTTATTGGTACTAAGAGAGAATAATTCTGTTATGATACCATTTTTTGGACTCAATTGATCGGATTATTATGAGTTTTGTTGTTCTTATCGCTATTGCTGTAAGTATTTTATTGGCAGTCTACTTAGGAAAACGTTGGCAATACTGGTTTAATTTTAATGTGACTGGTGGTTATCAAATTGCATACTGGATCATAGTCATAATCGCAGGATTATCACTGATTCTTAGTAGTGGGTTAAGTCGTTTTTCAAATTATTGGATACCGTTGCTTGGTGTTGTGATCTTTGGTTTAATCATATGTACTGTTTATGTTACATTGGTTTTTGATGCTATACGATGGATAAGTAGAGGTCGATTTAAAGCAAATTTATGGCTTAAGATCTTTTATATTGTTTGTGTGGTATCGCTGTTTATTTTTGGTCATGAAATGGCAATAAGCCCAAGAATTGTTTATTATCAAGTTAAGATCAATAAACCGGCAAATGTAGATCATTTACGTTTTGTTCAATTAACTGATATTCATGTTAATGAATTAACAACTCATAAATTTATTCAACAAATGGTTAATGATGTGAATAAATTTAATGCTGATTTTATTGTGATCACAGGTGATACGCTTGATAAACGATTAAAACCATTTACAGAACAAGGTTTTGATAAGCAATTTCAGCAACTTAGGTCTAAATATGGTACCTATATTATTTTTGGAAATCATGAATATTATGGGACTAGAGAAGCGAATAATCGCGAAGAAGATATCATTAAAGCCTTTAAACAAGCCAATATGAAGGTATTAAAAGATGATGTTGTGACTATGGATAATTTAGGCATTACATTAATTGGTCGTGATGACCTTTCTTCCTCTCATTATGATGTTACCCGAGCATTACTTTCAGATTTAGTTATGTTTACCGATACCAGTATGCCGATTATTTTGCTGGATCATCAGCCCCAAGATCTCGATGAACCCGCTAACTTAGGCGTTGATTTGATGATTTCCGGTCATACACATGCAGGGCAAGTCTTTCCGATCAATCTGCTTGTCAGTGCTATGTATAAAAATGCACGAGGAATGTATCAAAATATTGAAAAACATTTTACCAGTATTGTCAGTAGCGGTTATGGTTTGTGGGGACCACCGATTCGTTTAATGACGCGTTCTGAAATTGTGGTAATTGATGTCACTTTTGATAAAAAAGAAGATCAATAATAAGATTTTTAAAATAGGAAATTGACTTTGTCTTATCAATATATAACTAATAATGAACAGTTAGCCGATTATTGTCTAAAAATTGGAAATAGTAAGGCTATTGCGCTAGATACTGAGTTTGTCCGAACGCGGACGTTTTATCCTCATTTAGGATTATTACAAATTTTTGATGGTCATTTTGCTGCGTTAATCGATCCATTAGCGATAACTGATTGGCGAAATTTTATTGCTATATTAGAAAATCCGACCATTGAAAAATATTTCCATTCTTGTAGTGAAGATATAGAGGTTTTCCAATATTTCTTTAATTATGTTCCCAACCCAGTTGTTGATAGTCAAATTCTTGCTTCCTTTTTAGATAATTCAATAAGTTGTGGTTATGCATCCTTAGTTAAAAAATACTTAAATGTTGACCTAGATAAAAGTGAAACACGTACTGACTGGTTAAAACGACCATTAACCGATAGACAGAGACAATATGCGATTAATGATGTGTTATATCTTTTTCCATTAATCGAGAAGTTAAAATCACAATTGACTATATCTAATTGGTTAGAAGCAGCTTATTCAGAGTGTCAATTAATTGTTAGTCGTAAATGTGAAGTAATGGATCCAGAAGATGCCTATTTAAATATTAAAAATAGTTGGCAGTTAAAAGGTAAAAGTTTAGGTAACTTACAAAAATTAGCGAAATGGCGATATAACCTAGCTAAATCTCAAGATATTGCACTGAATTTTGTTATACATGAGGAGGTTTTATGGAAGATCGCTCGTTATTCACCCACTTCGTTAGCCGAGCTGGAAAAGTTAGGCATGAAGGGTAAAGAGATCCGGTTATATGGGCAGAAGATACTTGCTATCTTAGCAGAACCAGTACCTGATGTTCCTCCCATTCGCCGAGTAAATTGCTATCCGGATTATAAAAAAATTGCAGAGACATTAAAGCAAGCGGCAAATAAGATTGCCGAGCAAACAGGGCTTAATCCAGATCTGCTACTTTCTCGCAGATTAATAAATCACTATGTTAAATGGCAAGAAAAGCAGGAGAGTCAACTACCTGAAATTTTAACCAGTTGGCGAAAACCGTTATTTGAAAAGTATTTAACGCAATTATCGCCATTAAATGTTGGCCATTGCAAATAATGCTGTTATATAAACTGCGTGTTAATCTTAATAGCTATTTAATTAGGGTAGTTATTAAAACAGAGTGATGATTAGATTTGTATAGTGAAATTTAAAGATGAGTGATGAGAGATCCTGATAATCACTCATCAATAAGGCTGTGATATGGGGTTAAGGTTTAATGTCGTTGCATGATTTACTACCGCTAAATCCTTATTTATTATCACTGCCTTATGTGCTTTTAGTTTGTTTTGTTAACTAAATTCTTGTTTGGCAAGATCACTTAGCATCGATTCGACAATGAGTGATGATTGGGTTGCGGCTAATTTTAAAAAAGATTGAAAATCAATGGCTGATTCATTATCACCATTATCAGAAATAGCTCGTACAACCACAAATGGCACTTTAAATAACCAGCAAACATGACCAATTGCAGCCGCTTCCATTTCCACGGCAATGGCATTAGGATAGGTTTGTTTGATATTTTCCAGCTTAGCTTTGCCATTAATAAACGCATCACCACTACCGATAGAGCCTTCGACAGCATTGACACCGTGCTTTTCAATGCACGCTTTAGCTAATGTTTGATAATGCTGGTCAGCAGGAAAAGTAGCCGGGCAACCTGACATTTGTCCCGGTTGATAACCAAATGCTGTCAAATCAACATCATGATAAAAAACATCCTTTGAAACGATAATATCGCCAATATTGAGTGACGTGGAGAGTCCGCCTGCTGAACCAGTATTGATAACTGCATCTACCTGGTAATTATTTAGCAGTAGTGTCGTTCCTGATGCGGCAGCCACTTTGCCAATGCCTGATTGTAGTAATACAATTTCACAACCGGCAATTTGCCCTACATGAAAATCACAACCTAAATAACGTTCAACATGATAATTGGTAATTTTACTTTTTAATATAGCAACTTCTTCTTCCATTGCCGCAATAATGGCGATTTTCATATGTTCCTCTTGGCTTGTTTAAGTATCTTCAATTTAGATGTGATATCATAATTGCTGTGAATAAACTTGACAATATATGAATATAACGGAGCTTAAATTTGCGAACGATTTTTATTACAGGCTGTTCAAGTGGAATAGGGCTTATTTCGGCCATTGCTTTAAAAAAACGTGGTTATCGAGTCATAGTATCTTGTCGCAAAGAATCAGACCAACAAAAACTTACCGAGCAAGGTTTTGAAACGGTTTTGCTCGATCTTGATCATCCTGATTCAGTCAATCGTGCTGCACAAACGGTATTAACGTTAACTGAAGGTAAATTGTATGGGTTATTTAATAATGCCGGATTTGGTGTATATGGTCGATTATCCTCCATAAGTCGAGAACAATTAGAATCACAGTTTTCAACGAATTTTTTTGGAGTTCATCAATTAACCCAATTATTACTTCCAGCCATGCTTGAACAAAATGAAGGGCGTATTATTCAAACCAGTTCAATTGTTGGGATTGTGGCAACACCTGGGCGAGGTGCTTATTCAGCAAGTAAATATGCTTTAGAAGCTTGGTCGGATGTATTAAGACTTGAATTGGCTCATACTAATATCAAGGTCTGTTTAATTGAACCCGGACCGTTAACAACTTATTTTTCTAACAATGTTAATCAAACCGAAAAGGCAAATATCGTTAAAAATCCACCTATAGCCAAAAGATTTACCTTACCGCCAGAAGCGGTTTTACCAGCATTATTTGATGCATTAGAAAATTCTTCACCTAAGATACGTTACAGGGTAACAAAAATTACCAAAATAGCCAATCTTGGTAAACGTTTGCTTCCGGATAGATTAATGGATAAAATTTTAGTCAACAAATAACGAATTAAATAACTAATCGAAATTTTTAGGAAACTCTATGCAAAACCAATTTATTATCGATGTTAATGAACAAAATATTAAAGAGATCATCGAAGGATCTTTTAAACAACCCGTATTGTTCTATTTTTGGTCTCCAAGAAGTCCAAATCATGAAGCAATGACCCAAATCTTAAGCAAGCTTGCTAATGAGCATCATGGCCAATTTATTTTAGCCAGTGTAAATTGTGACGAGCAGCAAATGCTCGCCGCTCAATTCGGTTTACGAGCAATCCCAACGGTCTATTTATTTCAAAATGGACAACCGGTAGATGGTTTTCAAGGCCCTCAACCAGAAGAGACTATTAAAGAGTTTTTAACTAAGGTTTTACCTAATGAAGATGAACTAAAATTAATTGAAGCACAAAAGCTATTTGATGATGCCAACTATGAACAAGCTTTACCTTTGTTGAGACATTCATGGAAAACGTTGACAGATCACTTAGGTAAACCTAGATCAGATATTGCTTTAATGCTGGTTAAAGCGCAGATTGAATTGAAGCAACTTAGTGAAGCTAAAGATGTCTTAGCTACAATCCCTTTACAAGATCAAGATTCGACTTACCATGGTTTACAGGCTGAAATCGAGTTACTTGAACAAGCAGCAAATTCACCTGAATTACAGCTTTTACAAGCAGAATTCGCTAAACAACCTGATAATATTGAACTAATGATCCAATTATCATCTCAATTAATGCAAGTAGGGCGACACGAGGAAGCATTAGCATTACTTTATCAACCTTTAACTAAAGATCTTAATGCCGGTGATGGGCTAGTGAAAAAAACATTACTTGATTTGCTTGCCGCTTTGGGTACGAGCAATCCATTAGCAAGTACCTATCGTCGTAAACTTTATTCACTATTATATTAAGAGGCTGAGCAGATCTTAATAAGTGCAACTATTTGTATATATACTCATTATTTGACTATACAAACACTAAATGAGTAATGATAGCTGATTTTAATATGCATTATTAACAGAGATCATGATAAAAGTTGAATTGTTTATTTAATAAAAATTAGAACAATAGTTTTTGAGTATAGGATTATCGATAAAATAAAGCGCTTTAAACTGAAAAAGATTCAACAAAATCTCGTATTGTTGAATCTTTTTTTATTTAGTGTTCAATGATTCTAGGAAAATCTTCATTATTTCTTAGTGTTAATACTTCGACGCCATGGTCAGTGACTAAAACGGTGTGTTCATATTGCGCAGAAAGACCATGATCTTTAGTTTTCACCGTCCAACCATCTTTCATAGTACGAGTACGCCAATCACCAGTATTAACCATAGGTTCAATAGTAAATGTCATGCCTGATTTTAAAATTACACCACCGTCATCGGCATCATAATGTAATACCTGCGGTTCATCATGATAAACTTCACCAATACCATGACCACAATATTCACGTACCGAAGAAAAGCCAAATTTATCTACATATCTTTGAATAGCTTTGCCAATCTCTCTTAAACGAATTCCTGGTTTAATAATTTTAATCGCTTCGTATAGACTTTCTTGAGTAACTTGACATAATTTTTCACCAGCTACAGTTGGTTTCCCTGCAATGTACATTCTGGATGTATCGCCATGATAGCCATCTTTAATCACTGTTACATCGATATTTAATATATCACCATCTTTTAGTTTTTTGTCAAAACTAGGGATACCGTGACAAACTACATCATTAATCGAGATACAACTAGTATGTTGATAACCATGATAACCAATATTGGCAGGAATCGCTTTTTGAACATTAATAATATGGTCGTGGCAAATTTTATCTAATTCACCCGTACTTATTCCCGGTTTTACATAGGGTTCAACTATTTCTAATACTTCGGCTGCTAATTTGCCTGCAATGCGCATTTTTTCAATTTCAGCTGGGGTTTTTAACTTAATAGACATTAAATTGTTCCTGTAATGTTAATCGCAATATCCTATCATATACCGCTATTTCGTCAAATCATAGCTAGATATTAACGAATAAGACTGATTCGTTTGGTTAGGTTGTAAAGATGTTTCAGGTTAGCTATACGTTTGAGTATATGATTTAAAACTACTGCCTGTTTAAGCAGTTTAAGTATATAATAATTTATTATAAAAAGAGGTTTTATTACAATGCAATGTCGCTATTATGAGCAACAAAAGTGTTTATCTTGTCACTGGATTGAGCATCCCTATCAAAAGCAACTTGAACAAAAACAGCATAAATTATTACAACAATTAATTGATTTTAACCCTCAGGAAGTTAAAGATCCTTTTGCTAGTCATCAGTCAGCTTTTCGTAATAAGGCTAAAATGGCGGTACTTGGTACAGTTGAAAAACCTGTATTAGGTATTCAAACTGGTGAATGGGTTGTGGATTTATGTGACTGTCCGCTTTATTCAACTCCTATGCGAAATATTCTTAAAATTGTGCGTAGTTATATTCGTAAACAAGGTTTAGTACCTTATAATATTAATAAGCGCAAGGGTGAATTAAAGTTTGTGATTATTACAGAAAGCGCCTCTTCACAAACAAATGGTTTTATGCTTAGATTTGTATTAAAGTCACATAAATTTGTGGAAAAAATCAAAAATTCATTTAAATCTTTGCAGGATAAAATAGGTAATTTAGACGTTGTATCTATCAATATTCAACCGAACCATGCTGCCATTTTAGAAGGGGATGAAGAGATTGTTTTAACAAATACCCCATTCTTACCGATTACTTTAAATCAGATCCCTCTTTATATAAAATCCCAAAGTTTTTTCCAAACTAATACTTATGTAGCTGAAAATCTTTATAAAACAGCAAGTGACTGGGTCACAAATTTGCCTATTCATTCTATTTGGGATTTATTTTGTGGCGTTGGTGGATTTGGTTTGCATTGTGTGAATCATTTACATAATCATAGTATTGAATTAACGGGCATAGAGATTAGTCCTGATGCGATTGAGTGCGCGTCGAAATCTGCTCATAAACTTGGTTTTGAGCAATTATCATTTAAATCTTTAGATGCTACTCAATATGCAATCGCTCAACAAAAAATCCCTGATCTTGTGTTACTTAATCCACCAAGAAGAGGAGCAGGAACTCTTTTAATGCAATATTTAGAACAGGTCAAACCAAACTATATTTTGTATTCTAGTTGCAATCTCAATTCACTGGTTGAGGATTTAAAGATATTACCAAATTATCAACTCACTAAAGTTCAACTTTTTGATATGTTTCCTCATACTGCACATATGGAAGTGCTAGTATTATTGACACTGAAGAAGTAAATAAATTTTAAAATGGCAACAGATGATTGATCTACCTATTTTAGATTAAGTGATTATCATCTGTTGTTATCTCATTTTGTTAATTATTGGTTATTTATCCATTCGAATTTTTGCATACCCATATCAATCTCATTGCTATTAGTCGCATTAATAATATTAATAACTAATTGATAGTTATTGATATTATTGTATCGCACTTATTTTAATACCGCTAAATAGTGATTGAATAAAATTTATTTTATTTCGGCCTCATAAATTTTTTTGTCATTAATCAATTTTTTTAATTATCTGATTTATTTGGTTATTTATTGAATTAAATTATAATACAGTTAAATGATAACCATTATCATGCGTTAATAATTATCATTATCGTTGATCATCTAAATATATTTTGTTAGATTAAATAAAAATAATAACAATTATCAATTGTTGAGAAAATTAATTAAATAATTCAATATTGAAGAATCTTGAAGGATGAAAAAGTGAAGTTAAATAAATTGTTATTTTCAATGCTAATTGCTTCTGTTACTACGCCTGTATTTGCTGATGCTGAAAAAAAAGATAATGACTTAGAAACAATCACCGTTACCGCCAGTAGACAACAGAAAGATAAATTAGCTGTGCCTGAAACGGTTGACGTAGTTTCTAAAAAAACGATCGATGATCATCATATGTCAACAATGCAAGATTTAGTGCGATATTTACCAGGGATCTCGGTTGATAGGCAAACATCAGGTACAGATCCTTTTGGTAATTTAGGTGGAATAAGAATTCGTGGTGTTGCAGGCAATCGTGTTCAGATGCAAGTTGATGGTGCAAGAGTTATCGAGAGTCTACAAGATGGAAATCGTAATTTTATTGATCTATCAACCATTAAAGCTGTTGAAATTGTACGCGGACCTGGTTCAGTATTATGGGGGGCGGATGCGTTAGGCGGTGTGGTTGCATTTAAAACCCTAGATCCTAGCGATTTGTTAAAAGGTAAATCCTATGCAGTACAAATGGATGGGGGATATGATAGCTTAAACAAGCAAAAGTCGAAAACAGGGATGTTCGCCATCGAATTTATGCCAAACTTAGAAGGGTTAGTTGCTTTAAGTCGTCGTGATTATGAAGAAGCTAAGTTAAGTAAAGCCAAAGCCAACGGCGGTATTTGGGGATGTCCAAGAGGTGTTGACTCGATTCGTTGTAATAAACTTAACCCATTAGATGCTAAAGCTGAAAATATGCTAGCTAAGTTAGTCTATCATAATGATTATCGTGAAACGAAATTAACTTTAGAGAAGTTTCGTTCTAATTCTTATGTTAGGCAGATGTATGATTATGGATTACAGTCATCCGGTGCTTTTAATGGCGATTATTTGCGTACGCAAATTCAAACTAGATCGCGCATCGCTATTGATGATGCTTGGACACCACAACTATCTTTTGTCGATCAAATCAAAACCATGATCTCCTTCTCGCCACAACAACGTTATTTGAAATCACATCGACAACAAATCGATAAAAATGGTAAGCATACTTATACCTATACCACGAATAAATATAAGGAAAATTTTTGGCAACTTGATTTGCAATTAACGTCTAGCTTCGATTTTTTGCAAACAGCTCACGAATTAATATATGGTTTTCAAGGAGATATTACTCATGCTGATTACCGTAATATGAGTTCTAAAAATGGTAAAAAAACTATTGGCGGTGGATTTAATTTTGCTAATGCTAAAACGCAACGAGCTGATATCTATCTTCAAGATGAAATCAGTTTAGCTTCTGACCGTTTGAAAATTAAACCCGGACTGCGTTATGCCACTTACCAAATTAAACCGGATATTGACAGCCATTATGCCGTTATACCGGGTAAAGAGCCGCGTAAGTTAACTTCTAAAAGATTGATCCCACAATTAGGGATGATATTTAGTTTAACTGAACAGTATTCTATTTATGCTCGGTATGCTGAAGGTTTTAAAATGCCAACCGCACAACAGCTTTATACTTCTTTACCTTCTTCGTCAATGAATTTGATCCCTAATCCAAATTTGAAACCTGAAAAAGTAAAATCTTATGAAACAGGTGTTCGAGGTGAGTTTACTGACGGTTGGTTTACTTTTGGTGGCTTCAAAGCCGATTATAACAATTATATTAAAAACTTTATTCAAGTTGGACCGAAAGATTATACCTATAAAAATTTATCAAAAGTAAATATATGGGGGCTTGAATCTTCGGCTGAATGGCGTTTTTTAAGTAATTGGACTTTGAATGGTTCTGCATCTTATCAATATGGTAAAAAACAGGAATCACCGGGCGAGAAAAAATCTTATTTTAATGATGCAATGCCTTTACAAGGTACTGTGGGTATAAAATGGCATCAACCTGATCTAAATATTGAAACTGAATTAGTTAGTACGTTTTCAAAAGCAGTAACCAGAACCTCAAAAAGTGATACTTCTTCTGGTGAAGTATTTAAACCGGGTGGTTATGCTGTTTACGATGCATATTTTAATTGGCATGCGAATAAGAATATTACGTTCAGAGCATCGGTATTAAATATCTTCGATCGTCGTTATTTTAAATGGCCTATGTTTACTACTTATTACAAAAATCCACAAAGCAATACAAGAGCAACTAACCCATTGGAATTACAAACTGCACCGGGTAGAACATTTGGTTTAGATGTTCAAGTTAACTTCTAATAGATTGGTATTATTAATGAGAGCATAGGTTGTGCAGACGTTAAAAAATATATTTTCACTAATTAAAATTTGTTTTAATTCAAAACAAGGAAAAAAAGGGTTTATTTACGCATTTTTAGTGATCGGTTTAAATATTGGTCTGATTCAGATCAATTTGGCAATGATAACTTGGAATAAGGATTTTTATAATTCTCTTGAAAAATATGATTTACATGGCGCTTTGACCCAAATTGGTGTGTTTATTTTACTCACTTTTTTAGGAGCAATAATGTATTTAGCCGCAGAATATATTCGTAAAGTACTTGTCATTACTTGGCGTAAAGTTCTTAACGATACCATTTTGGATCATTGGCTTAACAATAAAGTTCATTGGTATTTGAATAATAATAAAAATAGTATTGATAATCCTGATCAACGTATCGCAGAAGATTGTCGATTGTTTTTTGAAAAATTAACAGACGACGGTTTTTTACTGATTATAAAAATTATAGGTCTGTTTTCTTATTTTTCCGTACTTTGGCAAATTACCAATACTTTCGTTTTATCATTTAATTTATTTGATATTAACATTAGTATACCTCATTACCTGATTTGGCTAGCACCTTTATATGTATTAATTAGTTCTTTTATCACACATTGGTTAGGTAAACCATTAAAGAAATTATTGATACAGCAACAACATAAAGAAGCTAACTATCGTTTTACTTTAACGCGTTTTCGAGAATCTAAAGAACCCATTGCTTTATTAAATGGTGAACAAGTAGAAAAGGCGATTTTACGACAATATTTTCAAGAAGTGATTAAAAATTGGCATTATTTGATTAAACGGGAATTTTGGTTAGGTTGTTTTACCAGACCTTATAATTTAAGTGTTTTTTATATTCCTACTTTTTTGGCTTTACCTATCTATTTAGTTGGCAAGGTTAGTTTAGGAACATTGATGCAAATTAGTAAAGCTTTTAGTAATGTTGCTATTAATTTATCATGGTTTATTTTTAAATATAATCAACTTGCTGAACTTATTGCATGTAGTCATCGTTTGAATCAATTTATTCATCAAGCAGAGTTTCTCACTCAAGCACATTGTCGATGTGCTATACCTGTAACTCAACAAGATCAATTAATTATTAACCACTTAGTGATTAAAAATCCGCAAGGTAAGGTATTGTTTAAATTAGATAAAATTGAGCTTAATCACGGTGAGTCAGTTGTTTTATCAGGTGTTTCAGGAATTGGTAAATCAACATTATTAAAAATATTAGCTGGCATTTATCCCTATTTTGAAGGTAAGGTTCAATTACCCAATACCAGTAAATTATTTTTATCTCAATCCGCTTATTTCCCGATAGGAGGGTTAGCGCATGCGGTTGCTTATCCCTTACCTTTAGTAGAAAAAGATTTGCCTGAAATTAAGCAAATTTTGGGTGAGGTGGGTTTTAACAAGGAATTTATTGAGCAGAAATTACTTGATTATGATTTAACGCAACTTTCTGGTGGTGAAAAACAGCGTTTAATCATTGCACGTGTATTAATGCATAAACCAGCTTGGGTGTTTATGGATGAAACAACTAACGCCCTTGATAAAGAGTCAGAATATCAATTATTGCAACTTTTACAAACTCGATTAACAACGACGAGTTTTATTATCATTTCTCACTCCAATGTGGCATCTTATTTTAAAAATTGCCATCAAATAAATTTATAATTTAGTGAGTTAAGATGCGTGATTGGTTAGATAAAAGTTACATTAACAACAATTGTAAAACGTGATTTAAATAGGTTATTTAATTTTAAATAACTTTATATGAATAAAAGTAAATAAATAATAAGGAGATATTAATGGCAGAGCCAAAAAATGAAACCGTTCAAAGGACAATCGATAAACTGCATGATACCGTATTGTCGGTGATATTATCCACCATAAATGAAGATGGTACGTTGGAGACGAGTTATTCTCCTTACGTATTTAAAGATGGTCATTATTACATATTAACTTCTGACTTAGCGCCACATAGTAATAATATGAAAAATAATCCTAATATCTCTTTTTTAATAATTGAGGATGAAGCAAATACCACCAATATGCATGCTCGTTTGCGTTTATCTTATCGTGCTACCGTAGAGATGATAGATAGAGAATCGAAAGAGTTTAATCAAGTGATTGCCGCATTAAAAGAGCGTACAGGCAGAACAGTCGATTTATTAGTCTCTATAGCTGATTTCAATTTATATAAAATCACACCAACGCAAGGTAGACTAGTACTAGGTTTTGGTAAGGCTTATTTGATCAACCATCAAACTAACGTGATCACTCATGTTGATAAGGATTATATTGCTAAACAAAAAGAGATAGCTCACTAATACACAGCTCTCTATCATTTTTATTTATATTCACTGAGACTTAATGCAATGAGTCTTGGTGAAACTTCTAATTGAATGATTATATATGAGTATTTTTTGTTTATAAAAAATTACCCTTTCATACAATTCATTTTTTGAGCAACTAATCGGTTACTTATTCTGAGAAATTTCCAAGGTTATTAATTCAAAAATATTGATGTGTATAGCTATCGAACAATGAAGGTACAAAATTAATTTTTTCCTTCTCAGATCGTATTAAAATTGCCTATAGTTAGGTATAAATTATGTTAATATACACCAATTAAAATTCAACGTAGAGAACGTGAAATTATGATTCCTGATCTATCTAAAGCACTCAATTGGTTAGAAAAACACTATACCATTTTACAGGGTATTCAACGTGGAATTGAGCGAGAAACCTTACGTATTTTACCTGATGGTTCATTATCAAAAACGCCTTTTCCTACCAAAATAGGTGCTGCACTTACACATCCATGGATCACAACTGATTTTGCTGAATCTTTATTAGAATTTATTACGCCTGTCAATACCAATATAGATTATATGTTGACATTTTTACGTGATTTACATCGTTATGCCAGTGTCAATATTGGTGAAGAGATGATGTGGCCATTAAGTATGCCATGTTTTGTGGCCAACGAAGCTGATATTATTTTAGCCCAATATGGTAATTCAAATGAGGGGCGTTTTAAAACGACTTACCGAGAAGGGCTGAAAAATCGCTATGGTGCCATGATGCAAACCATTTCTGGTGTTCATTATAATTTTTCATTACCAATGGCTTTTTGGCAAGCGAGAGATGGCGTTAAAAATACCGAAGAAGGTAAAGCCGTTATTTCTGAAGGTTATTTTACGCTAATTCGCAACTATTATCGCTTCGGTTGGGTTATACCATATTTGTTTGGTGCATCACCTTCAATGTGTTCTTCCTTTATCCAAGATCCGCAAAAAGCCAAAGCCTTTATTGAGCAAACGAATGGCAACTGTTATCTACCTTATGCGACTTCATTACGATTAAGTGATATTGGTTATACCAATAATGCACAAAAAGAGTTAGGTATAACCTTTAATCATTTAGATACCTATGTGGAAGGATTAAAACGAGCAACACATACCAAATCAGCTGAGTTTAGTCGTTTGGGTATAAAAGTAAACGGTCAGTATCGTCAGTTAAATGATAATATATTACAGATTGAAAATGAGTTTTATGCTCCGATTCGTCCTAAACGTGTTCCTAGAGCTAACGAATCACCTTCTGACGCACTGTTACGAGGGGGAATTGAGTATATCGAAGTGCGAGCTTTAGATGTGAACCCTTTTTCGCCGGTTGGTATTACTGAAGAGCAAATTCGCTTTATTGATCTCTTTTTAATTTGGTGTGCGCTTGCACCAGCCCCTGAAATGAGTAGTGAAGAGTTAGAATGTACAAAACTAAACTGGAACCGAGTTATTATGGAAGGGCGCAAACCTGGTCTTGAAATTGGTATCGGGTGTGATAGTTACCGTGAACCTTTAGCAAAAGTAGGGCATGATCTGTTTAAAGATTTATTACGTGTTGCCGATGTTTTAGATCATCATGATGATCTAAAGCAATATCGTAAAGTGTGTGAAAGACTTGATTTGATGTTTGATCAGCCAGAATTAACACTGTCAGCCAGAACGTTACAAGCTATTAGTGATTTGGGTACTGCAAAATTTGGTTTAGCATTAGCTAATCAATATAAACAACAATTAATAACAGAACCTCTCACATTATTGACCGATAGTGATTTTTTACAACAACGTGATTTATCAATAGAAAAGCAAATCAAGAAAGAGCAGAGTGATACTTTATCATTTGATGAATATTTAAAACAAAAAAATGAAATATAAAAATGTTTAAGCAACGAGATTATACATTACGATATAAGGCAAATTGTGATGTTGAGGTGATCTTGCCAAATCATCATGTTATGGTTAATCAGCCATTAATCGATCACACCTCTTTTGCCGTTCTGGTTTGGAATATCTTTAAACAAAAAAGGGCAGATTGTATTCACATTTTAGAAGAATATGCACCTTTAACTAAGTTGATTCTATTACAAGAAGCTCAAACATCTGTACAATTACTAAACTTCATTAATTTAAATAACAAAATCGCTGATCATGTGCCGGCCTATGCTTTTAAAGATATTTATGCCGGTGTAATGACTATGTCCGATACGCTGCCAACTGCACTTTTATCTTTTAAAGAGAAAGAACCACTTATTCGAGTACCAAAATCAGCTTTAATTACTGTTTATCCAATTAAAAACTCAACTCAACAATTGTTAATTGCTAATATTCACGCTATTAATTTCAGTATAGGTGTTAAAATTTATCGACAACAAATGTATATGTTATTAAATCGTATAAAAGAACATAATGGACCGGTGATTTTAGCAGGGGATTTTAATGCCTGGAGTCGGCAACGTTTGAATTTGTTATATCATTTGATTCGGTCAATAGAGCTTAAGCCTGTCAATTTTAGTATTGATATTCGTAAGACTTTTATGGGAAGGCCGTTAGATTTTGTGTTTTACCGCGGATTACAATTAGATGAAGCAAAAATAATTAGCACTACTTCATCTGATCATAATCCGTTATTGGTAAATTTTAGATTGGATTAGTACTTACAAGGTTTATTGTTAAAACATCACCTTCTTTGATTCTTGGATTTTTCAATTTATTCCACTCTAAAATATCAGTTATTTTTACCCGATAATTTTGAGCAATAGAATAGAGATTATCCCCTTCTTTAACCAAATAAGTAATCTGTTTTTTGGAATTATTTCCTTGTACAAGTGGTGTACCATAACTATTATTTCTAATACCGCTATATTGAATAGTTGTTGATTTAACTTCAAATGGCATAGTGGTATGTGGAACATCTTGTAGAAGTTCAGTTATTTGTGTCGTAACCAGATTTTCAGCTAGTAACTTTTGATATAAGTCTTCTGCATATACATAAGGAACAAGTAGATGGAAAGGACCATTTACTGTTTGCTGAACATATCCTGCATTAAAACTTTTTAAGTCACTAAGAGGAATACCTGCGTATTTGGCGATTTTAGCTAGTGAGATATTTTTAGATATATCAATTCTTACAAGTGAATTTTCATAACTACAATCAGGTAGTTTGATACCATATTTTTGATTATTTCTAACAATGTCGATAATAGCTAAAATTTTTGGTACATAATGCATCGTTTCTTTCGGTAGATCTAGCGACCAATAGTTTACTGGTAAGCCATTAGCTTTATTTTTTTCCATCGCTCTTCTTACTCTGCCTTCACCAGCATTGTAAGCAGCTAAGGTTAATAACCAGTCACCATTAAAACGGTTGTTCAAATTTTGTAATAGTGAAATAGCTGAAGTTGTTGACGCAATAAGATCACGACGAGCATCAAATGAACTGCTTCGATTTAATCCGTATTCTTTAGCTGTAACAGGTACAAATTGCCATAATCCAGCAGCTTGAGCTGGTGAAGTAGCGAGTGGGTCATAGGCACTTTCAATTAATGGAACCAAAGCTAACTCAACCGGTAAATCATTTCTACGAAGCTGATTAATGATATAGTAGACGTAAGGCTCAGAACGTAATGCGATATTTTCAAATCCTTGCGGATTACGTAATAAACGTTCTCTTTCAGCCTTAACCCGACTATTTTCAGGTACACTTACATTAATTTGACTTAGCATATACTTCCATGGATTTTGAGTCATAGAAGTCATTTTAATGCTACCACCATTAACTATTGATTTTGAGTTATGCAATTTATAGACACTATTATGTCGGGAACTATGATTTTGGCATCCACCCAAAAGCAAACTTAACACTGTGAATATTAATAACTTTTTCATTAGTCTGTGATTATTTATTAAAAACATAAGTTGAGTATTATACCTAAAAGTTGTCCTTTTGGCTTCAAAAAAAAACAATTAAATCTAACTCATTGTTAATTATTGATTAATTTTTGAATATAGACTACTCAAATCGCAAAAATAAGTTGAAATACACACTTTTTTACAATTCAGAGAGCAAATTGATTAAAATTTAGCACAAAAATCTAAATTTGCGATTTAAAAGGACTGTTTTTAGGTTACGTTTTTGGTCAGATCTGAGTTTGTTCAAACACAGTATCTGACAATGTTGGCGATTCGGCCTCAGCTTTTGCAAGAAGATCACAACGTTCATTTTCTTCATGTCCAGCATGGCCTTTAACCCAAAACCATTTAATTGTATGCATTTGAGCAAGTTCGTCAAGTTTTATCCATAAATCGACATTTTTGACAGGTTTTTTATTAGCTGTCATCCAGCCATTTTTTTTCCAACCATTGATCCAATTTGAAATGCCATTACGTAAATATTGACTATCTGAATATAAATCAATTTGGCAAGGTTGTTTTAGTTGTTGCAAAGCAACGATAGCGGCTAATAACTCCATTCGATTGTTAGTGGTTTTAAAAAAACCTTGTGAAAGTATTTTTTCATTTTGTTTGTATTTTAATATTGCAGCATAGCCACCCGGTCCAGGATTACCAAGGCAGGAACCATCTGTATATATTTCTACTTTTTTTTGCATATTTAATTATCTTGTTAACTTATTGAGTTAAATACTCACTTGATTTTCATTAGAAAATAACGTTTAAAGGTGAAATGTACAGGCTGTTTTCATAAATAATTTTAGTAAACCGTACAATATCTTCATTTGTAGTAGGTATCAACATTACAGAATTTTGGTGCTAGACTATAACACTAAATTATTATTTTCCCAATACTGAAAAAAGAGAATCAAGTGATAAGTAATGCTACTCGCCAAATTGTAT
The DNA here is from genome assembly GCF_001690195.1 of Gilliamella sp. wkB108. Taxonomy (GTDB): domain Bacteria; phylum Pseudomonadota; class Gammaproteobacteria; order Enterobacterales; family Orbaceae; genus Gilliamella; species Gilliamella apicola_L. The sequence continues at coordinate 26,626 of NZ_LZGM01000032.1, forward strand.
TAGATACAGAAACAACAGGTATGAATCAAGACGGTAATAATCATTATGAAGGACATAAGATTATTGAGATTGGTGCTGTTGAGGTGATTAATCGCCGTTTAACCGGCAATCATTTCCATGTTTATATTAATCCTGAACGCCATATAGATGAAGACGCATATAAAGTTCATGGCATTAGTGATGAGTTTGTAAAAGACCAACCAATTTTTAAAAATATTGCGCACGATTTTATTAAATTTATCGATGGTGCTGAACTTATCATTCACAATGCGTCGTTCGATGTGGGGTTTATGGATTATGAGTTTCGTCTTTGTGGTTTAGGGTTTAAAACAGCCGATCACTGTCTTATTACCGATACATTGGCGATGGCCAGACGACTATTTCCCGGTAAACGCAATAACTTAGATGTCTTGTGTGAACGCTATCAAATCGATAATTCTCATCGTACACTGCATGGTGCTTTACTTGATGCTGAGATATTAGCAGAAGTTTATCTTGCTATGACAGGTGGTCAAACCACGCTATCTTTCAGTGCTGATGAAAATAATCCTTCTTTAATGGAAAATAGTAGTGTAAAGAGAATAGAGCGAAATGGTGTGCAATTAAAAGTGATTAAAGCGTCAGAAGATGAGCTATCTGAGCATGAAACTATTTTACAGAAAATTGATAAAAAAAGTGGTGGGGCGCTCTGGCGTTCGTCTTAATGATGATTTAATATTCAATTGATCGCATTTGTGAAAAATTTTATTGACGAAAATAAAAATAATCTTTAACATCACGCCTACTTTAATGTTCTAACATTAAAACTATCAATAAAGCGGAGCGGTAGTTCAGTTGGTTAGAATACCTGCCTGTCACGCAGGGGGTCGCGGGTTCGAGCCCCGTCCGTTCCGCCAATTCTTAACAGTATATCAATCAATTCGTGAGAACTTTCTTTTATTAGAAAAACGCTTTGTGTCAAGTTTGTAGTACATTTTGATAATGTGTTTTCCGATGCTATGCATAAATACCTTAATAGAATATATATGCCCATATATTATATATTCTAACCGTTTGGTTCTAGGTTTATAAATCTTTTATGATATGAAGGATATGTACTATTTATCGAGGATACCAAATTACCTAATTGCTTACTTTTAATCACTGTCTATTTTATTTTTATAAAGCAATTCCCAATACTGACAATATTAATCGCTTCTTTAATTACATCATTAATTGTATCGTGATATAGTAATTTATCTAAAAATGATTATTAATCAGTCAATAATATGCATATTCTTAATAATGATAAGACATTATCTCAATATTTATCAGAAGTAAAAGACCAAAATATCTACATAGTCTCTGCGTTTGCAAATGGCACAGAGGATATAATAAAAAAACTAATTGACCAAAATAAACATGTGGAACTTATTATTGGTACTATCAATGCATTTTCATCTGTTGACTTTATTAAGTCTTGTGTTAAAAAAGCAAAAAACAATGAAAAATTTGATTTTTATGTCGATTTTAGATATGAAAACAGTGTTCATTGGAAACTATATACAGTATCACCAAATTTAATTATTATTGGTAGTGCGAACTTAACTATCAAAGGGCTGTCTCTTTCACGTGATACGTGTATTTCTGTAAAAAACCAAGTTCTTTATAACGATTATTTGAAAAAAATACCTGAAGTCATAAACTCAAAATCATCAGATTTTTCTGATAAATTAAATGAATATAAAGAAGCCCACAAAAAAACAGCTTCATGCCATATATATATAATCCTCCAGAACTATCCTTAAAAAAGTGGTTGAGTTCGGAGCATTGCTATGATTTACCTCTATTCATTTGGGACTCTTATTTAACTGAGGATCAGGTAGACTATATCACGACAGAAGTTGAACAAATAAGTCCTAATCAAAAGTTTGATCCGGATAAACAATGTTTATGGATCAATAAAAAGTACGCTAAAAATTATCCACAAGGCAGTATTATTTTAGCTATGAATAAAAACGGTAATTATATTTCATTTTTTAAGTGTGATGTAATCATACCCGATTCATCAGGTACTGATTTATTTCTTATTGATTTTTCCGAAACAACAAAAGATCCATTTAAATTAGAACCTAATATAAAGCGCAATTTGAAAAAAAAGGCCTCTGAGTGGTATTCAAATGACAAACATCAACTCAGTCGTAAAGATTTGAAAAAAATTGATAGAGTAAGCTGTGTTCTTACAAAGAAGTAATAAAATTGCGCGTAAAAAATCAATACAAATAATATACACAGGCAATTTAAATTAATGTTAGCTCCATAGCAAAGGAATTAACAACAATTGTAGGCTGAGCGTTAATCTATAGTACAGCTTACATCAATGGTCATATAATAATATCGTTAGTATGAAGAATGAGCGTTACCTCTTGCTGTTTTGATTGTAGATTTAACACCTAATATTAAAACGGATAAAGCGTTATTTTGTAAGACCTTTGTCCTATTTAGTCGGAACTAGTACATGTTATTTTACCTAAAAATTACGCTTTAGCGTTCAGCCAGTCACGTTGGGAATAGCGAGTTCAAGTTCTGTACGTCTTACCACTGCTTTCTTCATTCTTTATTCGTTTTTTGTCTTTGTTTGTTATACTGTTCTTTTTTAGTTTAGATCCCAATGATCGAAGGGTTATTCTTATAATGTTAAAGAAATGGTTATATATTATTTTAGGTGGTGTAACTTTTGTCCTTGGAACGGTTGGCATTTTTGTTCCTCTTTTACCTACCGTGCCATTTTATTTATTAACCGCTTATTTTTGGCTCAATAGTTCAAATCGTCTTTATAATTATTTTACGCATAGCCGTTATTATCAAACTTATATCCAACAGATGATCCTTGAAAAGAAAGCAACAAAATCTAATTTACTTAAAATGCTTATCATGGTTTTCATCGTTTTGTTAATCCCTTTTATACTGTTTAATTCTTTACATGTCAGAATTATGTTAATCGTTGTTTTTTTAGCACACCTTATTTTTGGTTATCTTTATTTTCGCAAAACAAAAAAATAGCATTTTAATCAAGAACTGTTTGATTATTCAATAGAATAAACAAATACAGGGCAAGCCCTGTATCGATATCAAGAGTAGTTAATTATATAGATTGAAGTATGTTGTGCTATTTTTGCAGACTTTTCTTTATTTCAATAGCGAGTAATGGGTTCCACATTGCGCCTGTAGCACTCATCACTGCATTCGCCCCATTTTTTATAAATTGATGATAATGTTCACTATTACTCACGCCACCAACACCAATAATAGCAAATTTTAAGTCCATTTCCCGGCGATATTTAGCTAAACGAGCAACCATATCTAAACCTGCCCAGCGAATAGCATCTCCACAAATTCCACCTTCAGGTCTTTTTTCTCCTAATGCAGGATGACCATTAGCGTCAATAGGTTTTGCTGAAAGTGTATTTATTGCACTTAATCCATCGATGATTGAACCAACTCGGGTAAGTAATGAAATGATTCTTTCATCATCAGGGAAGTAAGCCAGTTTTAAAATAAGTGGTCTATCTGGAACAGCATTTTTGATCTCATTAACAATACGCTCAACTCTACCTACATCAAAACAGAGTAGTTTACTTGCACCTTCGTTAGGACAACTTAAATTTGCCTCTAAAATCGGAGCATTGGTTTCTCTGACTAATTTTGCGGCTAATGCATAATCTTTTTCGATTTCGCCGTTACCTTTTGTTCCTTGGAAGCTTCCAATGACATATTGTCCATGTCCTGCTGATTTTACCGCATCAGCCATGTCTGGTTGCCATATATCTGGTGCAAAGGAGGGTACACCAAAAGAGTTAGTGATAGATAATGGTTGATTATAATTTGTATCGGCTAATACGGTATCAAGGTTGCACGTTAGCTTACCTTTAGGATGAACAGATAAAACATTCGGTAATGGGTGACATTTTTGAAATTGTGTTCTTACTGTTTTATAGACGCATAAATCAAATCCATACGCAAAAGCAGCTTTAATATACTTGGCGTTTAATAACGGACCCGCAGGCTGACCAAATGGTAAATTTACATCAAGATTTAAAAATTTGGTCGGTTTAGTGGTATTTTGTTCTGCTTTATCTAATTGAGCGAACAGTCCAAAAGGTCCTTGGGCATAATTATCTTCATAACTGATACTTGGGTTATAAAACGGAATCAAAGGTTTCATATTGTCTCCTGTTGCTAAATGGTATAGAAATGGTTTTGATTAAAAAGATGAGCTGGAAATGAAATGGGCATTTTTTTAAAGCAAAAAAAATCCTCCATATAGGAGGATCAATAAATAATAAGATTAAAAGAGAATGATATCGTTGTTTTGATTTTGAGTTGTGCATAACTATCATAACCGTCTTCTCTTTAAAGTGAGCTGACAGGCATTGTAGCTTAATAAAAATAAAGTTCAAGCCTAAATTGTTTAAAAATATATAAGTAAATGAAATAGTTATAATGTTTTTTTTTAGATTTTTAATTACTCTCCAGTTTAAATAATCATCAGTTTAGGTAATAAATAGTCAATACTTTATTATTCAAATATTGAATAATTAGCTAAAACATTAATAAATAGATAAAATTTGCTGTCGAAAAAATGATACTCGTTAAGGATTAATAGGTTTAATGTAAGTAATGTAAGTAGAGAATGATAATAAGTAATGTTATTATTACCGGTAACACAGAATTCCAAATAAAATAATTAGGTATATAACAATGCAAAATAAAAATATTTTTAAATCGTTAACGTTACCAAATGGAGTTGAATTAAAAAATCGGATTATGATGGCGCCGATGACGACATGTTCAGGATTTTATGAAGGATCTGTTACAAATGATTTAATTGAGTATTACCGAGCCAGAGCTGGGGAAATAGGTACAATTATTGTTGAATGTGGTTTTGTTGATGATAAAGGATTAGCCTTTCCTGGTGCTATCGGTTTAGATAGTGATGATAAAATTGAAGGTTTAGCTAAAATCGCCCATGCTATAAAGGAAAAAGGTTCAAAAGCCATTATCCAAGTTTATCACGGAGGGCGTATGGTTGAGCCGAAATTAATTGGCGGACAAACACCAGTAGGACCTAGCGCTATTGCCGCACCCCGCCCTAATGCTCCAACCCCAACAGAATTAACCGCCGATGAAGTTGATGATATGCTTAATAAGTTTGGGCATGCAGTTCGTCGAGCTATTCAAGCCGGATTTGATGGAGTAGAGCTTCATGGAGCAAATACCTATTTAATTCAACAATTTTATTCACCTAATTCTAATCAAAGAAAGGATAAGTGGGGTGGAAACCGTGATAATCGAGCAAGATTTCCATTAGCTGTATTAGAGCTTACTCATGATATGGTTAAGCAATATGCAAACAAAGATTTTATCGTCGGTTATCGATTCTCACCAGAAGAATTAGAAGTGCCGGGTATTCGTTTTGATGATTCAATGTATTTATTAGAAAAGCTCGCTGAAAAAGGACTTGATTATGTCCATTTTTCTATGGGAGCGATTCTTCGTCCATCGATTGTTGATACTCAAGATCCAACACCTTTGATAAATAAATATGTCGCTATGCGCTCAGCGACTTTGGCTAAAATTCCCGTTGTTGGCGTTGGAAATGTTGTTAATCAAAGTGATGTAGAGGCTGCATTTGAAAATGGTTATGATTTAGTAGCTGTAGGACGAGCATGTATAGCTTATCCTGATTGGCTTGATCGGATTAAACAAGGTGAAAAATTAGAGTTAGCGATTAACAGTGATAAACGTGAGGAACTCAATATTCCAATGCCTTTATGGCATTTTCCTCTTGTTGAGAGCTTAATTCGGGATGTCAATCTCACTGTTAAAAAATTTAAACCTGGAAATTTTCAAGAGAAAGTTAATGATGAGTCTTATGAATTTTTGATTAATGTTGAGCTAGGTAAAGACTTTATTAAGGATATGCAATTAGTTAACGCCAAAGAGTTTAATCATGAAATAAGTGATAATTTTTCGGTTATTAAAAATAAAATTATTGAATCAAACAGTCCTCATGTTGATGCTATATCAGGTGCAACGACTCAATGTGAGGCCTTCAAAAAAGCAGTCACTAAAGCAATGGCTAAATCCAATAAAGAAGCTATTTTGGCTGAAGGTGGTGATCCTAATGATAAAACCTATGACATTGTTGTGGTTGGTAGCGGTGGAGCAGGACTTGCGGCAGCTATTCAAGCCCATGATTTAGGTTCCAATGTCGTTATTGTTGAAAAAATGTCTATAATTGGTGGTAACACCAATAAGGCTTCAGCTGGTATGAATGCAGCCGAAACAAAATTCCAAAAATTAAAAGGTATTGTCGATAGTAAGGATCTTTTTTATAAAGAAACCATGATTGGTGGTAAAAATAAAAATAATCCTGATTTATTACGTTATTTTGTTGAACATGCTCCTGATGCAATTGATTGGTTAGATAATAATGGTATTGAATTAAGTGGTATTACTACGACCGGTGGGATGAGTATTGATCGAACTCATCGTCCGGAAAGTGGGACGGCGGTAGGTGGTTTTCTAATCAGTGGATTAGTGAAGAATATTAATAAACGAGGTATTGAAGTGATGTTAGATACCTCTGTTACTGAAATTTTGACTGAAAATCATAAAGTTATTGGTGTTAAAGCTGTTGATGAAGACGGCACTATCCAGACAATAAAAGCAAAGGCCGTTATTATTGCAACAGGTGGTTTTAGCGCTAATAAACAAATGGTTGAGAAATATCGTCCAGACCTTAAAGGATTTGTTACCACCAATCATAAAGGAGCGACGGGTTCAGGCATTATGATTTTAGAAAAACTTGGTGCTGGAACTGTAGATATGAGTGAAATACAAATCCATCCAACAGTTGAACAAACTACTTCATATTTAATTTCAGAATCGATTCGAGGTGGTGGTGCTATTTTGGTTTCCCAAGCGGGTAAGCGTTTTGTAAATGAACTTGATACACGCGATAAAGTTTCTGCTGAAATTATTAAATTACCTGAACACTATGCCTATATTTTGTTTGATCAGCAAATTCGAGTAGAAAATAAATCAGTTGAGGAATACGTATCACATGATTTAGTTATCCAAGGTGCAACGATTAGTGAATTGGCACAAAAATTATCTATTGATGCTCAAAGCTTAACAAAAACAGTTGAACGTTATAATCAATTTGTTGATAAAAAACAGGATCAAGATTTTGGTCGAACTACTGGTATGCGACATCAAATTTGTAAGTCACCTTTTTATGCAATTAAAATTGCACCTGGTATTCATCATACTATGGGGGGAGTAACTATTAATACCCAAACACAAGTTTTAGATACTGATAAACATGTGATTCAGGGAGTTTTTGCCGCCGGTGAAGTTGTAGGTGGGGTACATGGTGCAAACCGTATAGGTGGAAATGCGGTTGCTGATATTATTATCTTTGGTATGCAAGCCGGTAAAAAAGCATCAGATTACATTAAAAATTAATTAACTGTTGTTATTTGAGTTTGTTTGATATGGTGAATTCAACTTACCAATATACCCAAACTTTGCTGGGAACTACCGTTTCTTTGATACTTATAGAACCCAATGAAACGGTAGCTCAAGTTGTTTTTGATACCATAACACAACTTGAAAATAGACTGACCGTTAATCGGCCGATTTCAGAAGTTATGTTAATAAATTTAGCTGCTGGAGAACATTCGGTTGTAGTGAGTCGATCAGTTTTCTCTTTAATAGAACAAGCTCAAAAAGTGAGTCTATATCCTGATAGTTGTTTTAATTTTGCCATTGGGCCGTTGGTTAAACTTTGGAAGATTGGGTTTAAAGGAGATCGAGTCCCCACCGAGGAGCAAATAAAACAACAGTTATTATTAACAGATCCAAAGGATATAGTGCTTAACCCTGAAGATCATTCCATTTTTTTAACAAAAAGAGGAATGGAAATTGATTTGGGAGCAATAGCCAAAGGCTATATAGCAGATGTCGTAAGATTAATTTTACATCAACATAATATAGATCAAGCCATCATCAATTTAGGGGGAAATGTTCTGACATTAGGTCAATCACCTTTAAATGATGATGGATATTGGCATGTAGGATTGAGAAAACCATTTTCCGTAACTAATGAATTAGCTGGAATTATTAAAGTTAAAAATAAGTCTGTGGTGACATCGGGTATTTATGAACGTTTTTTTATCCAGAATGATCGCCTCTATCATCATATTTTTGATCCTTTGACTGGCTACCCATTAGATAATGAATTTGAAAGTGTCACCGTTATTTCGAACTCTTCATTAGAAGGGGATATTTATTCTACTTTTTTATATGGATTAGGTTTGGAAAGAGGGCGAGATTTTTTGAAAAAACATCAACATTTATCAGCCGTTTTTTTGTTGAAAAATAAAACAATAGTACTAATAAATTCTGAAAATTTCTCTTTCCTGTTACTTGATAAGCAATATGCAATGAGCTTTAGCTAATCAATCAATATAACTCTTTTATCACTTTTATTAACAGTGTCTATATTTGATTATGAATAAAATTCAGTGAATTAAATTAAAAGGAAACTACTATGAATATAGTGAAAAAACCACCAGTAAAATGGTTACCACTAATCATTATTGCTGCTATTTCGGCAGTATTATGGTTATTTGTTCCTCCTCCGGAAGGCATAAGTATTGAAGGTTGGCATACAAGTATCATTTTTGTAGCAACTATTGCTTGTATTGTGGCTGAAATAATGCCTATTGGGGCTATCGGTCTATTGGCGATCACTGTGTTTGCAGTACTAAGACCTTCAGGTGCGACGAATGCAACTGATTCGATAAAAATCGCTTTGAGTGAATTAAATAGTAGCCTTATTTGGCTAATCGTTATTGCATTTATGATCGCTCGAGGTTTTATAAAAACAGGATTAAGCAAACGTATTGCTTATTATTTGGTTAAGATTTTAGGCAAAAATACGTTGGGATTAGCTTATGGTTTATCAGTCACCGATATTGCTTTGGCGCCTGCAATTCCAAGTACTACAGCTCGTGCCGGGGGAGTTATTTATCCTATTGCTGAGGCCTTATCGATTAACTTTAATTCTAATCCTAAAGATGAGTCAAGAAATCGAATTGGTACTTTTTTGATGTTAACGATTAGTCATGTCAATGATATTACTTCGGCTATGTTTTTAACTGCTTTTACCGGGAATTTATTGGCAGCCAAACTAGTGACAACGTCACTTGGTATCACTTTAGGTTGGGGACAATGGTTTATTGCGGCTATAGTTCCTTGCTTAGTTTCATTTATTGTTATTCCTATTGTCATTTATTTATTAACCAATCCAGAACTTAAAAAAACCCCTCAAGCACCTAAATTAGCGGCTGATGAGTTAAAAAAAATGGGCAGAATAAGTCTTAAAGAAACTATTATGGGACTAACTGTTATCTTATTACTGGTATTATGGATTTTCGGTAATAACTTTGGCATTGAAGGAACAACCACAGCTTTTATTGGTTTAACTATACTAATATTAACTGGCGTATTAAGCTGGGATGATATAAAAGGTGAGAAGGCAGCATGGGATACACTGATTTGGTTTGCCGCTTTATTAATGATGGCAGGTCAAGTGAATAAACTAAATGTAACTAGATGGTTAGGTGACACAATTGGTAAAGCCGTCCAAGGTCATTTAGGTGAAAGTAGTTGGGTTGTTGTTTTGATTATTTTATGTGTAGCTTATGTCTATTTACATTACTTCTTTGCTAGTGGTAATGCACATATTGCCGCATTATTCCCTGTATTTTTATCTGTGGCAATTGCACTTGGTGTGCCTACATTCATAGCTATTTTTGCATTAGTTATCTGTACTAACTATTTTGGCTCAATTACCCAATTTGCTAATGCCAGAAATCCTTTACTTTTTGCCGAAGGTTTTGTTCCAGTAAAAACATGGTGGAAAGTAGGTTTTATCTGTAGTGTAGTTAATTTATTAATTGTGTTTACTGTAGGTATTTTGTGGTGGAAGATTATCGGACTAGGTTGATAATTACTGCTAAAAATCTATTTTGCAATATATCTGTTTTTATACCGCCAACTGTCATTGGCGGTATTTTTATTGTTTATATAGTGAATTCATATTGTTATTAAATTAGCAGGTTTCAATCGATAATTTCCAGTCATTAACCGATTTCCAATATTTTTGTTCTTGCTCTAAATCAAGTAAAATCAATTTATTACTTTCAACAAATCTTTTATTGATTTTCAATGTGATTTTGCTTAATTCCTTATTTGCTATTTTTAGTTCAAAAGCTTCAATGTTGAGATCAGCATTGCGTTGGTTATTAATTAAAATAGAAAGTCTAAGAATTTGTAATAACGGAATAATGTGTTTGTATTCAAATAAGCTAAAATAAGGAAAATCACTCATATTTATTGATTTTCTATGATAACGTACCAATGTCGATAACAATAATTGTTGCTCTTCATTAAACCCGGGTAAATTACTATTTTTCAAAATATAGCTGGAATGTTTATGAATAGAAGAGAAGTTTATTTTTAATCCTACTTCATGTAATTGTGCCGCCCAATATAATATGGCTTCTAAATTAGGAGGGATAGAAATTGATGCTTGATTTTTCCATTGATTGAATAGATATTTTGCAGTTTTAACCACTTGTTTGGCATGGCTTTCATCAATATTATAGTGTTGAGAAAGTGATTCAGCCGTATTTTGTCTGACATCACGGTAATTAGGACCATCAATTAGTTCATATAAAACACCTTCACGTAATGCACTTGGACTGTAATGTACAGCTTCTAAACCTAATGCATTAAAAACGCCACTAAATATTGCTAATCCGCCGACAAAGACGTTTTTTCTTTCTTTAGAAAGAGAAGGGTAATCAATATCATGAAAAGATTTAAACTCTAGAACATAACTAATCAGGTCATTTAATCGTTGCGAGGTGATAATACCGTCACTCACACCGAGATCTAATAAGATATTGTAGATACTTTTAAATGTTCCTGATGTACCAAAAGCAATTGTTATATTTTGTTTTTTTATGGTATTAACCATGCCTTCTATTTGCTGTTCTGCAGCTAGCTTTGCTCGTTGAAATGATGCTTTGTCGATGCGTTGCTCAGGAAAAAATTGTTTGGTATAAGTTACACATCCCATAGGCCGACTACCTACAATCACGGGTTTTAAATCATTACCTTTTCCTATCGCAATTTCAGTTGAACCTCCTCCAATATCCATGACAAATTTCGTATCCGTTGCCGAAGTGGATTCGGTTGTCATGGTACCTAAGTAAATAAGACGAGCTTCTTCTTGTCCTGAAATAATCTCAATTGGATAGGGTAGTACTTTGGTTGCTTCATTTAAAAATTGCAGTCGATTTTTTGCAACACGTAATGTATGAGTGGCTACAATTCTTACGTTTTCAATTGGAAAACCAATTAATCTCTCTGCAAATAAATTAAGACATTCAATTCCTCGTTTGATACTTGATTCACTTAATTCTAAATCAGCATTTAATCCAGTCGCTAAATGGATATTTTGCTTATTTTTATAAATAATTTGTGTAGCACCATTAATACTGCGTACAATAACCATATGAAAACTATTTGAACCGAGATCAATCACAGCATATTCATTAAATTCATTCACTTTCAAACATCCTTATTAAAGGTTTCTAATTGTTTTAAATAATCATAAATGACACGTTGCGCTCTTATTTTTTTCTTATTACCTCTTTGTACATAGTTATTCATATTATCTTTATCAATAATGCGTGCTTTGACATTATCATTGCATTGAATGTTAAAAATATCATGGATAGTTGATTTTATCGTTGGATCAAAAATTCTTACACCAACTTCAATACGGTTATCTAAATTACGGGGCATCCAGTCTGCCGAAGAGATGTAAGTATCTTTTTGGCCATCATTTTCAAAGATATAAACCCGCGCATGTTCTAAATACTGATCTACAATACTTGTGACATAGATGTTTTCACTTAAATTAGGAATTTGTGGAACTAAGACACAGGTACCTCGTACTATCATTCTTATTTTTACGCCGGCACATGATGCACGATAGAGTTGATCTATCATCTCTTTATCGGTAATTGCATTAAGTTTTAAGTATATACCTGAGGTTTTTCCTGCTTTGGCATTGGCTATTTCCCGTTCAATAAATTCGTAAAATCGTAAACGTGTATTTTGGGGAGAAACAAGCAGATAATTAAATGATACTGGTTTAAAGGGATTTTCAATAAAATTGAATACCTTTATAACTTCATTAGTAATAGCTGGATCTGCCGTTAGTAGTGAAAAGTCAGTATAGATCCGTGCGGTTTTTTCGTTAAAATTACCTGAACCTATATGAGCATAGCGCACAATTTTATCATTTTCTTTACGATCTATTAAAAATAGTTTGGCATGAATTTTCAATTTAGGTTGGGAATAAATTACCTTAATGCCACTACTAATCAATCTTTTAGCCCATTTGATATTAGCTTCTTCGTCAAAACGTGCTTGTAGTTCAACGACAACGGTAACTTTTTTACCATTGTTTGCCGCGTTGATAGCAGCATGAATAAAACGCGAATCTTTTGCTACTCGGTAAATATTCATACGAATATGTGTCACCGTTGGATCAAAAGAAGCTTGTCGCATGATTTCTAAAACATGACCAAATGAATAGTAAGGGTAATAGAGCAATACATCACGATCTTTAATGGTGGCAAAGGCATTTCTAAACTGTTTGAATCGATTATATGCCAAGCTATGTAATCGTTTGTTTAATAGATTTTTACCACCTAAGTCGGGAAAGCGAACTAAATCTTTAAAATTAGGATAACGGCCACCAGGCATAGCATCTTGTTCAGTTAATCTTAATTTATTAATTAACAATTCAAATAAAGCCTTAGGCATATCTTTTTGGTAAATAAAACGTACCGGTTGTGCTGTTAAACGTTGTTTTAAACCTTGTGACATTAATTCAAGTAGACTATCTAATTCAGTATTTAATTCGTATTCAGCATCCCGATTGATATTGATTGAATAGGCATTTAACTCTTTAGCATCAAAAAAGACTTTAAAAATATCAGATAAACAATAGCGCAGTATGTTATCTAAAAAGATGATAGATTTATTTTTAGTTGATGTTTCTGAAGGCAGCAAAACAAACCTTGGAACATGATCTGTCGGAAGTTCAATTAGAGCATAACTAATGCTATCTTCACAGATGATTTCAACAGCTAAATAAGCATGGTCATCTTTCAAAAATTGAATGAGTTCAGTATGGCTATCAAGGAGAATAGGGGTAATATATTGTCTCAAATTTTGTTTATAATAATTTTTTATCCAATTCTCTTGATATGATGATAATTGTCTCTCATTGATTAAAAAAATCTGGTTCCTAGCCATTTCAAGTAGCAATTCGTTATAAAGCTGGTCAAACTGTAACTCAAGTTGAATAACTTTCTGATTAACTTGTCGCAATAATTGATGTTTTGCGTTTGATGTAGAGGAGTGCGATTGTTCTTGTTCAATCAGTACATATTTTTTTAAATTGGCAAATTGAACTTTATAAAATTCGTCAAGATTGCTGGAATAGATCCCTAAAAAACGAATTCGTTCGATAAGTGGATTACTTTTGTCTGCTGCTTCTTGTAAAACACGTTGATTAAATGCCAGCCAACTAAGTTCTTTTGGTAAATACACTTTTTCTTCAATCATTTTTATCTCTTACAATCTTTATAATATTTTTTTATAACAGGATAACTTAAGTTAAAAAAAAAGCTAGCATATAGCTAGCTTTTTATTTTTTGAATACTTAAGTATAATTTAATACACAATAAGTATGGCATTATAATAGTTAAATGCGATGAACCGATGTTGTATTAGTTGTTCCACTAGGTACTAATGCACCAGAAACCATTACAATAATATCACCTTGTTTAAGACCACAGTTTTTAACTGCCATCTCTTTACCTAAACGATAAAAATCATCAGTAGAGTTAATTGAGTCAATCAAAATCGGTTCAACACCTTTTGAAACTGCTAATTGATTAACCGTTTTTTGACTAGATGAAAGTGCTAAGATACGTGCTTTAGGGAAGTAGTGACGAACTTCACGAGCAGATTTACCACTACGAGTTGCTACAACGATTAGTGGTGCATTTAAACGTTCAGCGATTTCAACTGCACCACAACATACTGCTGAGGTAATGCTTAAAGTACCTTCTTTTGCATTTAACTCTAGTGAAGCAGGAATTGTTTTGTCTGTACGTTGACAAATTGTTGCCATGACGTTTACTGTTTCAAGTGGATATTTACCTTTAGCACTTTCACCTGAAAGCATAACTGCATCAGTACCGTCAATAATCGCATTAGCAACATCGCCAGCTTCAGCACGGGTAGGGCGTGGATTTTTGATCATAGAGTCAAGCATTTGTGTCGCAGTAATAACAGGTTTTGAAGCCTTATTACATTTTTTAATCATCATTTTTTGTGCGAAAATGACTTCTTCAACAGCAATTTCAACACCTAAATCACCACGTGCGACCATAATACCATCAGAAGCATCTAGAATTTCATCGAAATTATCTAAACCTTCTTGGTTTTCAATTTTAGAGATAATTTTGATATCTTCGCCACCATGTGTTTTTAAATGTGCGCGGATATCTTCAACATCAGAACGCTTACGTATGAATGAAGCAGCAATAAAGTCAACGCCTTGTTCACAACCAAAAATAAGGTCATTTTTATCTTTTTCTGCTAATGCAGGTAGTTTGATTGAAACGCCTGGTAAATTAATACCTTTGTTTTCACCTAAATCACCATTATTTAAAACGGTACAGATAACTTCGTTACCTTTAATTTCTTTAACTTCCATAGCAATTAAACCATCATCAACTAATACTCGATTGCCTGGTTTAAGATCATGGGCAAAACCTTCATAAGTAACAGCAACTCGTTGAGAGTTACCAACAACAGTTTTATCTGTTGTGAAAATAAATGTTTGGCCGGCAACAAGTGAAACATCATTACCACCTTCTAATTTGATAGTACGAATTTCAGGGCCTTTGGTATCTAACATGATAGCCGCTTTTAAGCCTGTTTCTTGCATCACTTCACGTAAATTTTTAATGCGGTTACCATGTTCTTCATAATCACCATGTGAAAAATTTAGACGCATTACATTCATGCCGGCATTTAATAGCTTAGCTAGCATCTCTTTTGATTCGGATTTTGGTCCAATGGTACAAACAATTTTTGTCTTTTTCATAATATTATCTACTATACTAGTTGTTAAGGTTAATGTTTAAATTTTAATTAAACCAAGGTTATATAAAACCAAGGTTAGAGTATTGGTATGATTGGTAAATAAATGGGCAATAGTAACTGAAGAATAGTTACTGAAATCACATAAAATGTTTGAGGAATAAGCTAATTTCATCAATAATATGGAGCCATAAAATTTAGACGTATTATAGTCTTAACCTTTTTTTAAATAAAGTTTTTTATGCATAAATATGATTCATGTTTGAGCAAATAAGTGACAATTGAAATACCTTAATCTAAACACTAGTTTGTCAAGGTATTTTCAGGAATAAACTACGTTTTAATCACATCAGATCTTTAAGTTTATAAATAAGCTCATTATCTTTATTTTTTAAAGTCAATAGATCTTTATCTAAGCTAACTTCTGCGCCTTTGGTAATAAGTTGTTCTATTATAGAATCTAATTTATCTAGTTGATCATCATTGCAAAGTGTTTTAGTCATTGTCATTTCGGAACTTTTAATTATATTGTTATTTAACTCAACACTAGCTGCAAAATCATTACATATTTTACCGGAAATGTTCATATTCTCACCAAATTGTAATTCAATTTGTTTATCCGGTGAAATATCTTCTCCATTCGCTTTAATGAGAACAAAACGATGATGCATAAGATCTTTTTCCATTATCTTGGTAGAGGTAGAGTCATTACATCCTGTTATAAAAAATGTAACAGCAAATAAAATAATTAGGGAAATCGTTTTTTTCATATAAACTCCTAAGATAAGTAAAATTTGCTATAATTAATCCCAATACAAATAAAAAAATATACTAGACTCCTTATGTTATCTCAACAACACTCAAAACTCTTAGAATCAACAACTTATTACGATAACCATAGAATAATAAAGTTAGCGCGAAAAAGTCGCAATCTTAGCGAGATTGATTCGTTTATTCAGCAAGCTGTTAACCATTATCAATCTAGATTATTATCCTTTCCAAAGCAAATTGATTTTCCGGATAATTTACCGGTAGTAGAAAAAAAAGCTGATATTTATGAAGCTATCAAAAATCATCAAGTCGTCATTATCGCTGGTGAAACAGGTTCTGGAAAAACCACGCAAATTCCGAAAATTTGTCTAGAGTTAGGATTAGGTCTTAAGGGCTATATAGGTCATACTCAACCTCGTAGACTTGCAGCACGTTCAGTTGCTACTCGTATCGCTCAAGAGTTGGGAACAGAAATAGGGCAGATCGTTGGTTATAAAGTCAGATTTTCCGATCATGTTAATGAGACAACTTTAATTAAATTAATGACAGATGGAATTTTGCTTGCAGAAATTCAACAAGATAAACTGTTATTGCAATATGACACTATTATTATTGATGAAGCGCATGAACGTAGTTTAAATATTGACTTCATATTAGGTTACTTAAAACAATTATTACCAAAACGACCCGATCTAAAAGTAATCATTACATCTGCAACTATTGATGTTGAACGTTTTTCTAAACACTTCAATCAAGCTCCGATTATTGAAGTTTCCGGTCGAACTTTTCCTGTTGAAGTCAGATATCGCCCTCCGTATTATGACGAAAACGATAATGAAAGTGAAAAAAATAGCAATTTTCAGCCTATCATTGATGCAATTGATGAACTCTCTAATGAAAGTCATGGAGATATACTGATTTTTTTAACCGGTGAGCGGGAGATTCGGGATCTGGCTGATAGCTTAAATAAATTAGAACTTCGTCATACTGATATTTTACCTTTATATGCCAGATTATCTGTATCTGAGCAAAATCGTATTTTTCAATCTCATACTCATCGACGTATCATTCTTGCGACTAATGTGGCAGAAACTTCGTTGACTGTACCCGGAATTAAATATGTAATCGATCCGGGTTTGGCTAGAATTAGTCGATATAGTTATCGAACAAAAGTACAACGTTTACCTATTGAACCTATTTCGCAAGCTTCGGCTAATCAGCGTAAAGGTCGTTGTGGTCGAACATCAGATGGTGTCTGTATTCGTTTATATGATGAACAAGATTTTTTATCTCGCCCTGAATTTACTGAGCCAGAAATCTTACGAACTAATCTTGCTTCAGTTATATTACAAATGACCTCATTAGGTTTGGGGGATATAGCTGCTTTCCCATTTGTTGAGTCTCCTGATTCGAAATACATTCGTGATGGGATTCGCTTACTTGAGGAATTAGGAGCAATATATACCAAACATCAGCAATATCATTTGACTGAAATTGGACAGATTTTATCTCAGTTACCTATAGATCCTCGTTTAGCTAGAATGCTAGTTGAAGCAAGACGGTTAGCTTGTACTAAAGAGATCATGATTATTACCGCGGCTCTATCAATTCAAGATCCGAGAGAACGTCCATTTGATAAACAACAAGCCTCTGATGAAAAACATCGTCGTTTTGCTGATAAAGAATCTGATTTTATATCACTTATTAACTTATGGAATTATATTAAGGAACAACAAAATACGCTGTCAGGCAATCAATTTAGACGCTTATGTCAAAAAGAATTTTTAAATTACCTGCGTATTCGAGAGTGGCAAGATGTCTATACACAAATCCGACAAACTATTAAACAATTAGCTTTTCCAATTAATAGTCAAGTAGCTGATTATCGTTCATTACATGTTGCTTTACTTAGTGGTTTGTTATCACATGTCGGTATGAAAGAACTCGAAAGACATGAATACATCGGCGCACGAAATATTAAATTTGCAATTTTCCCAAATTCAGCACTTTTTAAAAATCAACCTAAATGGTGTATTGCGAGTGAATTAGTTGAAACCAGTCGATTATGGGGAAGGACAGTTGCTAAAATAGAAGCTGATTGGATTGAACCGATAGCCAAGCAATTGGTTAAATATAGTTATAGTGAACCTAGGTGGTCTAAAAAGCAGGGGACTACGATAGCCAATGAAAAAGTAACATTATTTGGTTTACCAATTGTAGCTAGCCGATTGGTAAATTATAGTAAAATTGATCCAGTATTGAGTCGTACGCTTTTTATTCGTCATGCGCTTGTTGAAGGTGACTGGGTCACAAATCATAAATTTTATAAACAAAATCAAAAATTGATTGAAGAAGTTGAAGATCTTGAACATAAATCTCGCCGACAAGATATTTTAATTGATGATGAAGATTTGTTTAATTTTTATGAGCAACGAGTAGATAAGACAGTGATATCCGCTAAACATTTTGATACTTGGTGGCGTAAAAAGCAAAAGTCTGATCCTAATTTTCTTGATATTGAAAAAAATATGTTGATCAGACAGTCGGCACAACTGTTTAATTTAAATGACTTCCCTGATTTTTGGTATCAAGATAATTTAAAATTACCATTAATTTACCATTTTGATATAGGTCATAATCGTGACGGTGTCACAATTAAAATACCAATCAATGTGTTAAATCAAATAAAAAATAGTAGTTTTGATTGGCAAGTACCAGGATTTAGACATGATCTTATCGTATCATTAATTAAATCACTTCCTAAATCACTTCGTCGTAATCTGGTACCGGCACCAAATTACGCTGACGCATTTTTAGCAAGAATAAGCACAACAGATCAGCCTTTGTTAGCTACCTTGGCAAATGAATTTAGAAAAATGACCGGTGTGAAAATTACCGAAGAGGATTGGCAGTTAGATCAAATTCCTGATTATTTAAAGATGACATTTGTCATTGTTGATAACGATAATAAAGAAATAGCCTCTGGCAAAGATTTGACTATACTTAAAGAGCAACTTAAGCAACAAGTTCAACAAGCATTGTCATCATTAACAAGCAAAAAAAGTGTTCAATTAGAACAAAACAATCTGACTGACTGGAATTTTGGATCATTACCAGCCATTTATGAAGAAAAACAAAAAAATTATACAGTAAAAGCTTATCCCACTATTATTGATAATCAACATTCAGTAAGTATAAAATTAATTGATAATCAACAGGAACAACAGCGATTAACCAAATTGGGGATCAGGCGATTACTTATGCTAAATATTCCTTCGCCTATTAAGTATTTACACGAAAAGCTACCTAATAAATCTAAACTAGGACTCTATTTTAACTCATTTGGTACGGTTTTAACACTTATCGATGATTGTATTGCATGTGGTGTTGATCATCTGATTGAAACAAATAATCAAATCATACACAATGAAAATCAATATCATGAACTACTTAATTATACCAAAGTACACATAAATGAAACTGTCGTTGACATTGCTAAACAAGTTGAGGCAATTTTGACGTTGCATTTTGCCATTAATAAAAAATTAAAAGGACGTGTTGATTTATCTTTGGCCTTTGCTTTATCAGATATAAAAAAACAACTTAGCTGTTTAGTATATAAAGGTTTTGTGTCACAAACGGGGTACAAAAGACTTAATGATATTTATCGATATTTATTGGCCATCGAAAAACGGATTGAAAAACTTTCAGCCAATATCGCTAAAGATAGACAATCAATGGCTATAATTGAAGATGTTGAAAAACAATACGAAAGTTGGATGAATACTTTGCCGGAAATTCAAAGAATACAAGAAAAGGTAACTAATATACGCTGGATGATTGAAGAGCTTAGAGTCAATTTATTTGCCCAACAAATTGGAACGCCTTATCCAGTATCAGCTAAACGAATTAAGCAACAAATTGATTCTGTAAAATCTGAATTATGATCTAATAAATCGATTGGGAAGATTTACATAGATACATAGGAATAAAAGAGGGGCGCAAATGCGCCCAATTTTTTAAAATTATCGATAGAGATCAACAAAAACAGTAATATTTGGACCATTGGTATCTTGAGCTATGCGAGCTATATGATAATATTTAGCACCTTTATCAATTGCTCGTTTACCTGCTTGATAAGAAATTTCTTGATCTGTTACATAGTAACCTCTGAATTTTACTGTATCAAATGCGACCATTTTAGCTGCAGTGGCATCATTTAATTCTTGAATCTTACGTCCATCAGGAAGTGTTACAGTGTAACGTGATACTCGTTGCGGCTCCGTTGCAACAGCAGGTGTTGATGTTGCTTCAGCACTAGACTGTGTTGTTACATTATTTTTTGAGGTTTTATCAATAACTTTATTATTGAATTTCTCAGCATAAAATTTTTCATTAAATGCCGAAGGGGAATAATACCCCGGACGTTCTACTTGCATAGCTGCTTCGCCACCTTTAGCTAAGGCAAGTTGTCCTGCCTCTGAGTCATACGGTATGGCATTTTCAGGTTGGATTTTACGTTCAGGTGCATCTTTCTTAAATAAATAAGCTGCAACTTGTAAATTACTGCCTAATTCAGAACGACTATCAATATAAAATCCGTAAGCACCTTTAGCAGAAGCTTCTTTTGCTATGGCTTGGTTTATGTCAACTTCACTTGGGAAGTAACCACGAATACGAACAATATCAAAAGGTTCAAGTCGAATTGCTTTTGATTTAGGATATTCATAAACACCTTCGAAACGGCGAAGATTCTCTGGTTTTTCTACGGCCTTAGGTGCATCGGCTTTATATAAATTAGCATAAACAATGCGTAGGGTATCATTAGATGGGCTAATATTTGTCGTTGTTATATAAAAAGCAGCAGCACCTTCTTTATCTGCAGCTCTAGACATTGCCATTACATAATCAGTGTCAGTATAAAATGCCCCACGAACAGAAATTTGTTTAAAAGATTGTAAGCTACTAGCTTGTTCTTCATTTAATTGTTGTGCAGCAAAAGAATACATAGGAATGATTGCAATAGTCGTTGCAATAAGAGTTTTCTTTATACTTGTCATATTTAATAGACCTTACAGTAAAATTTTAGTTATTTTAACACATAATAAATTCAATTACCTAAATCGATTAAGGCATTCAAATTTTTGATAACAATATATTTACCTCTTGCAGATAATATATTTTTCTCTTGAAATTTGGATAAACTACGACTAACTGTTTCAATAGTTAATCCTAAATAATTAGCAATATCAGCTCTACTCATTGCTAATTTTATATTTAGCGACGAATGACCACGCTGTTCATAACGTAAATAAAGAGAGTGAATAAAAATAGCCAAACGCTCATCGGCTTTGTATTGCGAATAACATAACACTAATTTTTGATAATTATAAATATCATTACTTAATAATTTAAAAACCAAGTCTCTAACATTCTTATTTATCTCAATCAAAGACATTAGTTCTTCATATTTAAGTTCACACACAGACGTATCGGTTAACGCTTTTATATTATTATTATATTTTTTAGTAGAAATACAATCTAATCCAACAATATCACCTGGTAAATAGAATCCATTGATTTGTTCATTGTTATCTGCGGTTGTGATGTAGGTTTTTACTGCTCCAGAGTGGATAATATAAAATCGAGTAAATTCGGTATTTTTTGATACTAAAATTTCGTCTTTCAAGTAAGACTTTTTGCGATCTAAAACTGTTCCTAATTTGTCATTTAACAATAGAGGAATACATAACGAGCCAATACTACATAATTCGCAAGGAACAGAGTAGCTGTTCGATCGTAATGGCTTATGAATGCTTTGCATGATGATATATCTTTAATTCTAATTTTATGTGTTAAGATTACCATTTTTGGGTTAAAACAACAATTATTCCGAATGATTATTTTTTATAAATGATCTAATAGATCCTTTTTGTTTTTACGATTTATACAAATTGCTTAGTTATAAAAATATAGGATTTATCTAAGATAATTTGAAAATGTTTTTTTTCATATCAATACAATTTTTATAAAACTATTCGTATTAGTGATCTATCGAAGTCATTTAATGAAACGAATTATATAAAAATTATTTGTAATAATAAGTGAGAGTAGAAGTGGTAACTAATTTAAAAATATTCAATATATTAACAATAATTATCCAATTTAACATAATATACATTATGCGCACTTATAAAGAATTTAGATGCGTTAATCAATTTTAATCAGGATAATTCATCTCATTTTTTAAATTTTCATTCGTGTTGGTTTTACAATACTTTTATGTGAGAGCAATATTATTATCACAAGGTAAATTAACTGAAGTTGACACTTCTGTTTTTTAATAACTTCAAAAATTCAGATTTACTATTGGTTAATGATGAGCATGATAAAATGATAGAACTTTTTATCATGCAATAAATATACGGCAACAATTACTGTTTTTGTGACACATAATTTACTATGAGTTAACCTTAGGATTCGTATCAACGTCTGTTTGTGTTTGTTGATAAATGTGTTTGAGTATCTTTTAAGCCGTCAACTTAAAATGTATCTTATGAGCTAAGATTACCAAAATGAAAAATTGCCATTTTTCCCTAGTTAGCAGTTAGGTTGTTATTGAATTTAATTCCTTCTGACGTAACTCTTCATTATTGCATCTATGATTTGATTATTAATATGAAGCTGTGTATTACCTATAGTGGTTTTGATGATAAATTCTATACTTACTTAAAACTGGTAATGCTCTTTTCATCTTTTTAAGTAAGTTGTTTATAATTATCTTTCAATAATTATCCTTAAAGCACTTTAGTTTAAAGCTGACTATAACCAATAAATTTATTGGGTTTACTCATTGCATTATCAGTTTTTGTATACTATCACTTAGTTTAGATCATTGAATAATACATCTTTAAAAATAATCTATTAAATATCAATTAGTTAAAGTTAC
Organism: Gilliamella sp. wkB108; assembly: GCF_001690195.1. Taxonomy (GTDB): domain Bacteria; phylum Pseudomonadota; class Gammaproteobacteria; order Enterobacterales; family Orbaceae; genus Gilliamella; species Gilliamella apicola_L. The sequence continues at coordinate 49,658 of NZ_LZGM01000032.1, forward strand.
AATAATGTATATTATG
>NZ_LZGM01000033.1 GCF_001690195.1 Gilliamella sp. wkB108
CAAATAACCATAACTCAAATCTCAGTTTTTTGTGATTCAATACAATTCCGAAACGGAGTTTTTCAGTTTTTAAAAAATCATTAAAAAATGGGAAATAACTAAAATCCATATAGCCCGGAGAGATATGCCCAAAAGAATATTCATTAATAAACACTTTTTCACAATGGGTTTTTAGGAACATCAAATATCTGAGTAATTTTTCATAAGCTATTTGGATATCACCACTAATCAGCTGAGTTTTATAGGCTGAAATATAATAACTGAGTTTTTTATCCATTTTCACCTACCTTACGCAAATAATATTTTATTATCCTATCTTAACTAATCATGTTAGTACATAAATAAAACAATATTAAAAATGATTATTGTTGCATTGTTAAGGGAACTCA
>NZ_LZGM01000034.1 GCF_001690195.1 Gilliamella sp. wkB108
ACCTTGGCTCAGTACGCATCTACCGATGCCTTTACATGGTTTAAGTGGACATATAAAACCGATGATCCATGCTGCAAAAAATGCCCCAACATTCTGGATGTACATTTTATTGATACCGGTATTTTTTATATTATTACCGTTTTACACGATAGGTTACTTTATTTCGGAATGTTTATGCTGGCAACCACGCTGGTCAAAAGTCATTCGTCAAGCTGGTCAAAAAGGGAAAACCGTACCGAAAGAAACCACCTTATCAGACTATCCACCAAGAGTACAACAAGCGATTTTAGATAATCGTATCGAATGGGGCGTGCGAGATGATAAAACCGGAAAATTGATTGATTATGGTAATTCTTAATATGGTAGCAAAAAGGTGAATTTAAAAAGAAAATTATTAAAGCGCAATGTTGACCAAAATGTATGATTGAAGCCTTTAATGCAACATCACAAGAAGAGTTAGCAGAAATCAAACAAAAGTATAATGTTAAACCATAATGAGTAGCTTGGATACTAAGTAAAATAATAAGGAGTAAGGGAAAACCATGCCATCAAAATATCGTCCGCAGATTCTAGGTTGGATTGGTGATTTAGATAAAGGAACTCAATATATAACCGGTGCCGATGATCGCTTACTTTATGCCAATGATAACTATTGTGCTTTTATTCGGAAAATAAAATCAGACCAGATTTTTTATTTATTTATTTCGTTGATATCAATAATTGGTCTTACTTTCTATATATTCTTTTATTTTTACTTTGTTGTTAATTTAGAACCTGGGGTTGATAATGATGAAAAAATTATAGATATTGTATTATTATTGGGAACTATCACTTGTTTTTTTGCTTTGTATCTTATGATTCCTGAATGCTATCAAAATCTATTTACACGCAGAGGTAGTCCAATCATTTTTAACCGTAAAACTGGTAAAGTGTATGTGAATGAAAGTTATTTTTTTAATTTTAAATCTTTACGAAATCCGCTTACCTTTTTACACCCAAACAAAAAGCGAATCAAAGAGTATGATTGGGCATATTTACAAGGGGTAGTGGTACATAATTTTTCCAATTATTCGCTGAATACGACCATATTAATGGTTTGTAAACCCCATACCCATAAAACAATTGACCATATACTGCTTGATCCATTACGCATCGGTGTAGGGAGTTATATGGTCTGGGGTTGGGTGAATAATTTTATGTGTTGTAATGATTTAATCAATTTAAATGCCGGTAAATACAAATCAGAGCAAGAAATCCAATTTAAAAAAGAGATCATCAAAGGTCAAGGTTGGCCAGAATGGATGGTAGAAGCCTTTAATGCAACGTCACAAGAAGAGTTAGCAGAAATCAAACAAAAGTATAATGTTAAACCATAATGAGTAGCTTGGATACTAAGTAAAATAATAAGGAGTAAGGGAAAACCATGCCATCAAAATATCGTCCACAGGTTCTAGGTTGGATTGGTGATTTAGATAAAGGAACTCAATATATAACGGGTGCCGATGATCGCTTACTTTATGCCAATGATAACTATTGTGCTTTTATTCGGAAAATAAAATCAGATCAGATTTTTTATTTATGTATTAGTTTAATTGCATCAATTTTATTAATTTTTATTATACCTGTATCAATATATTTACTTACATGGTTATCATTAG
>NZ_LZGM01000035.1 GCF_001690195.1 Gilliamella sp. wkB108
CCCGATATTTTTCATCTATATCAAAGGATTGGCTATAACAATATGTACTAAATAAATAAAAAAAAATGCCAATATAAAATGAATATTTCATAAGTTATTCCTTAATCCCTTCAAAATACAAATTTAATTAATTTTATATAGCACATTATTTGTATCTATTCCCTCCTGTACTATTTAGCTAACTCTTTTTTGACACTATTTATATCTTGCTTTAATTGTTTTATCTCACATAAAGTAAGCTCACTATAATCAAGATATGGAAATAAGTAACCGTTACCTATCAAAGTATTTTTATCTAAACATAATTTATCCCGTTTCTTTTTGAGTGGAGTAAATAAATTTTTAGTTGTATTAGCTTTTTGGGCTAGTTGTCCGGTTTTCTGTTTTAATTGCTGGAGATAATAACGATAAACATCTTCTACATATTTTAAAGAACAATCTTCTTTGTATGGGTCTTTTAAGCATCTGTCAAATTCACTTTTTTTATAATGTTCGTCTCTATAGGGATTGGGTAATATCGTTAAATTATCAGGATAAGTAATTTGATAACCGCGATGATATATTTGCACTAGATTAAATTTTGAATTTTTTTCATCAATTTTATAATGCATCCATATTTGAGGGAAGATCCCATCATCCATTTCGATTAAGGATAAAGTATAAATATCGCCACTTGGTGCGAAGTAGTAATATCGATAACCAACTGAAAGTAAAGTAGTTTCATTAGTAAACTTATTAGCAAGGGTTATTTTATCTTTAACTTCATTATTTTTGATTAGGGATAAAATTAATTTTTCACCAGTATACTCATCGCCATTTGAATATTCATTCACATCTTCTTTATAGCGATAACTCTCTTTATTTAATTCTAGTTTTAAATCATCTTTCTGATATATCACCGTTTTTTTATCAATCAAGTGATTCACATTACTAAAATAAGAACTAAAATTATAATATAACGGACAACGTTTATTTACTTCAACTTGCTTTGAGTAATCCAGTTCTGGGTAGTTTAAGGGAAAAGTACAATCTTGTTCTAATTTTTGCATATCTAGTTTACTAAAAAATGGATCTCCCCGATATTTTTCATCTATATCAAAGGATTGACTATAGCAGCATGCACTAAACAAAGAAAAAATAATGCCAATATAAAATGAATATTTCATAAGTTATTCCTTAATCTCTTCAATTTTTGATAGTGAAAAGTCAGCATGAAAGTGGGAGTCATGTAAAGTACCACCATTTACAACTCTGGATCGTTGTCTAAATTCGGCAAAATGCGCATCCTGTCCAACCCGAACTTTATCAAAAAAGAGTAGCATTGCATTTAAAAATTCTGAATCATCTTGATATTGTTGAGACGAATGCGGACAATAAACGCCAGGGCTACTTCTTGAACGGTATTCAAAGTCAATCGCCATACCATTAATATGTAATGCACTTGGAAAGCAACTGCCCCATTGAAAGGCGCTACCAGTGGTGATGACGGATTTACTATAAACCGCCAGACTGCCTAACATGGCAGCAAATAAGCTGGGATTGGCATAACGACGCTGTGAATTATGAAAACTATATTCAATATGGAAATTGCCATATTGTTCATTTATTGAATCAGGCATTCTTAACAAATCTACTTCATTATTTGTTGAACTGACAACTCGCCAGGAGTTTGGCTTATTCTTATTATTTCCGGAATATCCACTATGTAACCCCCATTCTGCAATGTCACCATTAGCATAAATAATTCGATATTTAGTGTCGCCATCATTTACATCTGAAGCAATATCACCAGACTCATTAGTTGTAAAATAATATTTGGTTTCATTAGGAATAAATGTTTTTTTAACTTTTTCTTTAATTTTAAAGAACTCCAAATCACAAATCTTATGCTTGGCACCTTGTGCATCAACAATCACATAGCGATATTTATTTTTGTTTTCATCTTTAATAAATGAGGGGATATATTTTTGTATTCGACCATCCCAATAAATATAAAACACAATAATATCTATCTCTTCTGCGAATAAACAATTCACCATCGCCACTGGATGAATAAACCATGCTTTGCCATCAGTTGATAGATTGGTTAGTTGTGGTGTATTTGTGCTGTTGGTTTGGTTATCATTTGTGGTTTGTGCCTCTTGTGCTTGTAGTTCAGCAACTTTTTTCCACCAGAGTGACGGTTTAATGCGTTGCTCTTTTTCAATTTGCCAATTTGACTTGACAATTTCGTGTGATTCTTCCATTTTTTCTAATGCATAATTACGCTCATGAGGTTTGATTATGCCTGCTTTCTGTAAATCTTCTTCTAACGCTTTCTTTTTTTGTTGTTTTTCATCTTCAAATAAATTATCTATCTCATTCCATTTGCTTAAAGCATCATCGGCATACCATTCACTTTCATATTTTAATAATAAATGTCCTATTTGCTCTGCCGTCCAACTGGTTCGTAAAGCATCTTTATATTGTTCAATGGAAAAAGGGTGTCTAAGTTTGTTTTGTAATAATAACGACAATATTTCTATATCATTTTTTGTACCTTCAGGAAATTGTTCTGGCGGAAGAATATTAATAGAACTCTGCTTAAAAATACGGAGTAATGCCAACATAGTTTCAGTACAATCACCTACGTCTAATATAGCAGCCAGTTTCTTTGATACTTCACCCACTGAAGCTTTATCTTCTATTGTATTAAACCCTGACCAATGCCAAGGGGTGACACGTTTAATATGTTCTTGGGCATCAGTTGCTGTATTAACCCACCCTTTTATTGGCGAACCTTGCTTATTGCCTGCTGTGACAAATACCCAAATTGCATTATTTTCATCAATGGCTATAGTAGAATAATCATGACTTAATGAGTCTATTGATAATGTTCGCGGAAAGTATACGGTATCTTTTTCGGTAGCTTCTGGTAAGTTGCCCAGTGATAATGGAAAGTTATCCCAATAATCTATCTTTGTATTGAGTTGTCCTGACTCGCCTTGTAGGTGTACAACATCAACTGATTTAATCCAGTAATGTTTGTTTTCAACATATAAGCGTAGGTGAAATAAGCCATCATTATTCACTAAATTAGATGGAGTTAGAATCAATATATTCCCAACATCAAATAGTTATTGTAATAAATGTATTATCAATAAAGATATGGTTAATCGTTTTTGCATTTTACAATTCCCTTTTTGTCTCTATATTTACAAGAGATAGATTCTGATAATTTAAAATGTCCTGTATTATCAACCTTATAATGTCTCCATTTTTCAACATAATGAGTATCGGTATCGCCAGTATAATTTAAGAGCCAAATATTGTTGACGTTATTATCAATATAGTAATACTGTACATCTGCGTATGATTCAAAAATTTCTTGCTTATAAATTGTTAGCTGATCTATTAATTTGTTGTTTTTTTCAATATTCAGATACATTTCATTATTAAATTCTTTGATCTGCTTGTTAGTGAAAAAGAATTTGAAACCATCACGTTGATATATATCAGTTTTTTCTTGATTCATACTTTCTTTTATCCGACCAAAATATACCTCTAATCCTGTTAAATCACATTTATAATAGTTTACACCATAAGTACCATCAGCAGGGAAATCACATTCTTTATTTATATTATGAACGATTTTTTTATCACTCAGTATTGAGTTTCCTAAAAAATTTAATTTTTGTGTTAATCCTATATAGTGACTAGATAATTCTCTGTTTTCTGGCTTTTTTGAAAATAAAATAAGGTATCCTTTTTTTGTTAAAGAGATTAAATAATCATTTGTTTTAATAAAATCAGAGAGATCTGAAGGGCAGGAGTTATCTGAGTCTAATGGAATAATAACATTAATATTTTTACCTAAAGAAACACCTTGTTCTAAAAAAAATTTTTTATATAAATTAGTTGTTTCGGTTGATTTCCAATATGATAAGAGAGGAATAGTATTTTTTTTATATTT
>NZ_LZGM01000036.1 GCF_001690195.1 Gilliamella sp. wkB108
TAAGAATATTCAAAAGCAATACTGGAATATTTTAAAATCAAGCATATGGAATAAAAATCTACTCAACAAACCTAAATATGCAGTTCTTGAAACTATCCTAGTTGAAGATCCTGATTTCGATAATATCGACAAACTGACCACAGAAATTGAGCGTAATGCAAGATCTCAAATAGAAAAAATAATCTCTTATATTAAAAGCATAAAAAATAGATTTTAATATCTGCAAACGTAGTTTTTTTAGTTTTGAATTTTTTAATTGATCTAAATAAGAATTATCAATTTTGCCAGTTTCTGTACGATTTAACCCCAAATGGATAATGTTCTTTCCATGTTAAGTTAATGCACTTTAGCAACTACAAATTATTTATAATCTAATGTTGATTTTATTCAGTTATTTTGGATCTGGTTCGATCCTTAAACCTAAACCGGTATTTGGATACTATGCAAATCAAAAGAATTATCAATTTTGATTATTGTTTGTTTTATCTTATATCGTAGCTTAAATCCACTTTTTAAAAGATAAAAAAGAGTGTACATAGGTTAATACTTAAATTTAATGGCTTGCGCTATTATTTAAATGTTCACAACTAAATTCCCTCTTACTTTAATAGTTATTATTTTTTTATTTAAGTTATCTTTTTATTTTCTTTTTATTATAAAGATTGTACTGCTCATCAGACATACATAGGCGTTTGAGTTTTTCTATTTCTATCTTCTGTGAATGTACATAATTAATCATCTGGTAATATTTTATCGGTCACTTTTTATTCACCATAACAGAACGACGCGAGGCTATGTAAACCTATTAGTGCAATTTCCTTTATGCCATTCTCCTATAAATAATTTTAAGAAATGGACACCATTTATGACGTTTAACCAATAAAAGCCGACTCCTACCGGCTATTTAGGTTTATTTATTCCTTCAATAGCATCACACCCTACTAGATTATCAATCTTCATTAATTATAAAAAGCTATATAATCAAGTTTAGTCGTTTCCCCCTTATTTATAGAGCACTTTTGAAAAAAGGCTTTACAAGTAAAGTAACCAAGATTGGTATATCCGTCTCTTGATGTATTATATTTCATCTTTGCGTATAGAGAATTTTGTGTTTTCTAAATCATAAAAATGATTTTTTTATATACAAAACTGTATAACAACTAATTTATTATATAAAGCAATACTAAAAACAGAATTTATTTATAAAAAAATATGAGCATAATGGCGCACAAGCTATGTATTATTACAAAAATGGTTAATAATTTTCCTAAATTATAATAAAATTTATCATTTGTTTTTTTCCTATTTATGCATAGTAAAATCACCCCTACAGTAAAAACAAAAAGATAAAATTTCCACCAAATAAATGGAGCCAGAATCAAGACCAAAAATATTAATTCAGAATTGGAAACGCTATACATAAAATCCTCAACAAATACCTATTTTCAATTACAATTATTTCATTGATACCTAAAATAACATACAAATTTTTAATAGGCTAAATGATACACCTTCAACAGATATTTTTATCATAAAATCTCATCCTGTGTTTATCATCAAAAAATAGCTATTTTTCCATTTAAAAAATGAAATAAATTGTTATCACAAACCAAATAACACTAAAAAATTCAATATAAGAACGAACGTATAGCACTATGCGGTGAATAATTATTTGATTAATAAACAATTAATACCCAAAAAAGTGAGGTGATAGTTGAAAGGAAACATAGTCATATGACACAATAAACATCAATATAGTTTAAATGCATTATGTTAGTGTTAATAGTAAAAAAGAGAAAGCCTGGACATCAATGAACACCAATATAAACCGAAATGAAATTTGCGAAATTATGAATAAAGCAAAGCATACTATAGAGTAATGTATAAAGAATGCTTTTACAAAATCCAAATGCGGAAAAGCCGATCGGCTAATAACAGAGTTTGATTGTCACATGGTTAAAAATTACTATAGAATAGACGAAGTCCTACAACAGAAATAGCCCTTCTCTACCTTTATATGACAAATCTTCACAGTGCGCAATTTTGCGCTTTGTCTTTTTAAATAAAAACGCAAAGAGTAGAAAAAAACCACTCAAACCCAACTTAACCAGTTAAATTTTTAAGAATACAGGATTTTAATGGCGTCCCCTACAGGATTCGAACCTGTGACCTACGGCTTAGAAGGCCGTTGCTCTATCCAGCTGAGCTAAGGAGACGAAGATATGTTTTAAAGATTGACGTTGTGTATTATATAAAGCTATTTCGATCCGTCAATGATTTTTAAAGGATGAGATGCCTAAATTGTCAAAATATCATCAATTTATTTTTGAATATTTAGCAAAATAAAATTGGTTCGGTTAATTCATTAAGTATATTGATTGGTATTATAATATCTAATTATTTCGCATTGGCGATTTGGGCCTTTAGCATAGCTAGCCGACTTTGCCCTTGTTGCATTTTCTTTTCAGACGATAATTCGATTCGTTGATCTTGCCATTCTAAATCGTCTTGCGGAAGTTCTAGTAAAAAACGGCTTGGTTCAACATGTACGGTTTCGCCAAACTGTTTACGTTGACGACTAAAAGAAAATGTCAATTCGCGTTGCGCTCGAGTAATACCTACATAAGCTAGTCTGCGTTCTTCTTCAATATTATCTTCGTCAATACTGGTCTGATGAGGTAATACCCCTTCAGACATACCAACTAAATACACATAAGGAAATTCAAGTCCTTTTGAAGCATGCAATGTCATTAATTGAACTTGATCGAGTTCTTCCTCTGATTCATTACGTTCTAACATATCGCGTAAGGTAAATCTGGCAACAGCCTGTTCAAGGGTCATTGCTTCGTCAAGATCATCACCTTGTAACATATCATTTAACCAACTGATCAACTGTTCAACATTACGCATCCGCATTTGTCCAGCAGTTGGAGATGGCGAAGTTTCATATATCCAACTTTCATAATGAATACCATGTAACAACTCATGAATGGCTTCCATTGGTTCGCTATGGGATTTTTGAATCAATGAATCAAACCAATGGATAAATAACTGTAACGATTCCATTCGTTTGCCAGATAGTAATTCTGTTAATCCCATATCGTGGCTAGCCTGGAATAAACTAACACCTCGATGATTTGCCCACTCACCTAGTTTTTGTGTGGTAACTGGTCCAATTTCACGTTTTGGTGTGTTAATAATACGTATAAAAGCATTGTCATCATCTGGATTGGTTAATAGACGTAAATATGCCATTAAATCTTTAATTTCAGAACGAGCAAAAAATGATGTTCCACCAGAGATTCGATAGGGTATTCGATACTGCATTAACATTTTTTCGATTAAACGTGATTGATGATTACCACGATATAAAATAGCATATTGACCATACTGACTATTATTAGCAAATCGGTGACCAATTAAATCATTGACCACTTTTTCTGCTTCGTGATCTTCATTATCGGCAGTAATCACCTTTATTTCTTCACCATAACCTAGCTCTGAGAAGAGTTTTTTTTCAAAAATATGTGGATTATTCTCAATTAAAATATTAGCTACTTTTAAAATCCGACCAGAAGATCGATAGTTTTGTTCTAACTTGATGACCTCTAACGCAGGAAAATCTTGTTGCAGTAATACCAAATTTTGTGGACGCGCACCTCGCCATGAATAAATAGACTGATCATCATCACCAACTACGGTAAATTTAGCTCGACTACCAACTAGCAATTTAATAAATTCGTATTGACTGGTATTGGTGTCTTGATATTCATCAACCAATAAATAACGAACTCGATTTTGCCATTTTTCCCGAACTTCTTCGTTAGTTTTTAATAACAGCGTCGGCAATAAAATAAGATCATCAAAATCTAAAATACTACAAGCTTTTAATTGTTTTTCATATAACTGGTAACAATGAGCAAATAATTTTTCTTTATTGGTTTGCGCCCTTGCCATAGCGATAGTTGAATCAATAATATCATTTTTCCAATTTGAAATAGTTGCTCGTAATTGATTGATAAGATCTTTGTCACCATCTAACCATTGCAAAGTAAGTTCTTTAAGTAATGCAATTTGATCATGATCATCAAAAAGTGAAAAATTAGCTTTAATGCCAAGGTGTTTATACTCTCGGCGAACAATATCAAGTCCTAAAGTATGAAAGGTTGATATTTTAAGTCCTCTAGTCTCTGATTTTGTGAGCGATTGGGCAATTCGCTCTTTCATTTCACGAGCTGCTTTATTGGTAAATGTGACCGCTACAATATGACGAGGTAAATACTCTTTTACTCGAATTAAATAAGCAATTTTATTAATGATAACCCGCGTTTTGCCAGATCCTGCACCAGCTAAGACTAGGCACGGACCTGAAACATATTCAACAGCTTGTTTTTGACTAGTATTTAGACGCACAAAATAAAGACCATTGGGAAATTTGTTGGCTAGTATATACCGATTAGCTATTATGGTGCAATTAAGGCAATCTATTTGCTATCTCGGTAGTTGTATATTTAAATATCTTAATTGATAAAAGTTAAAGCTTGTTCAACCACCTCTATACCTGATCCCTTCTTATGAGCATTTTCGCTTAAATAGCGTCGCCATTGTCTGGCTCCTTTGCATCCATTAAATATACCCAATGTATGGCGCATGATATGATTAAGTTGAACACCTTGAGTTAGTTGCTGTTCAATGTAAGGGTAAAGCGCTTTAATTGCTGATACTGGATCAATAATTGAATCTTGTATACCAAAGATTTGCGAATCAATCTGAGTGAGTAACATCGGATTTTGATAGGCTTCTCGCCCGACCATTACACCGTCAACAAATTTTAAATGATGCTTAATCTCATCAATAGTTTTAATACCACCATTAATGGCGATGGTTAAATGGGGGTAATCTTGTTTAAGTTGATAAACACGCTCATAATTAAGTGGTGGAACCTCTCGGTTTTCTTTGGGACTCAGTCCTGAAAGCCATGCTTTACGTGCATGAACAATAAAAGTATCAGTATAAGGCATGATTTTTTCGATAAACTGGCATAAAAAAGAATAACTATCATGTTCATCAATACCAATACGCGTTTTAACTGTCACTGGAATATCAACCTGATCTTGCATTTGAGCGATACAATTGGCAACAAGCTCAGCATTACCCATTAAACAAGCTCCAAACATACCATTTTGTACTCGGTCTGAGGGACATCCAACATTTAAATTAATTTCATCATAACCCTGCTCTTGTGCTAACTTAGCACATTGCGCTAATGCACTTGGATCACTCCCCCCAAGCTGCAAACTAATCGGATGTTCTTCAGTGTTAAATGATAAATAGTCACCTTTACCAAATAAAATCGCTCCAGTGGTAACCATTTCAGTATAGAGTAAAGTTTGCTTGGTTAAAATTCGATGAAAATAGCGGCAATGTTTATCAGTCCAGTCAAGCATAGGGGCTACGGAAAAACGGTTCAATATGGATTTAGCAAACAAAAAAACACCTCGATAACAATAATAAAGCTGTTATTCTATCCGCCACTTCTAAACCTAGCAACTAGTAACCGTATAAGGAATGAAAATGATTTTAAATGAAACAGATATAATTTCTTTCGAAGTTACAGCACTACTTCAAAAACGTGTCTGATTTATTGGCATCATGTAAAAGGTTTTTGACATTATTATAGCGATATTTGGTGCAATAGTAGTTTAGGTATTCTTCTTGCGATAATTGGCATACCCATAATCATTGCCGAAATTAAACTTTTTGAATCGGGTGGAGCATTTAACCTTACCACCGACACCAAATAAGGGGGAAGATTTAGTTGATACTCTGAATAATTTATATTATTGCTGGAAAATGACAATATTTTTAATCATCCTTTAGCTATAACTTTAGTTATTAGTAGTAATGTTGTTTTTGTCACCAATACAACGCAAACGTATTCATAAAGATAAATCATGCATAATTAATATTATTATACGATACTTAAAACCTCGTTAAATACGAGGTTTTCTTTTTATTCTGAATCAGCAGGCTGTTCGCTACTATCTCCGTCTGTTTTAGATTCCGCTGGTGCAGCTGGTGCAGAAGGTTGTTCTGTTTTTTCCTCATCTGATTTGGTATTAATCGGATCGGAAATACTTTGTTTATTCATCTCTTCCAGAGACTTAGAATTTTCTAATGCAGAAGCTTTAATATCTGTAACAATACCCATTTCATTAAAATAAACAGCATAAGTTCTTTGACTTAAAACATCATGTTGTGGCTGCTGACGGAAAACATAATACCAAACATTATCGCCAAAAGCTGATGTTAACATTGGTGAACCCATGATAAATACAACCTGATCTTTGCTTTGACCAACTTGTAACATATCAATAGCTTCTTGTGTTACATAATTACCTTGATTGATATCAGGCCTATATACCCAACGATCAACGACTGAACAACCACTTAATAAAATACTAGTTACAATTGCAAGCGAGGTAAATTTACGAAACTGCATCTAACTTAATCCATTTAAAAAATACAATGTGGGATATTATCGCTGATATTTTAACTAAGTGCTAGCCCAATTGATAAATTCTTCCAGAATTATGTTATAAAACAGTGTACACACCGACATATTTAAATTACTTCTTGACATTTATTTGCTTATCGACAAACTAAGCACAGTCATAATAGAGACTATTCAATAACAACAAAAGGTAAAAAATGAAATTAGAGACGATAGATCAAAAAGCAAGTTATGCTATTGGATTACAAATTGGGCAACAATTGAAAGAGTCAGGTTTAACAAATTTAGAACTTAATGCATTAAAACTTGCAATGGAAGATGTATTAGCGGGTAATCAGCCTGCTCTACCATTACAAGAGTTACATGATGCGCTTCGCCATGTACATGAACAAGCAAATCTTGAAAAAGCCAAACAAGCAGAAAAAATTGCCCAAGCAGGTAAAGATTTTTTAGCTAATAATATTAAAAAAGAAGGTATCAAATCAACAGAATCTGGGCTGCAGTATGAAGTAATTAAACAAGGTAATGGTGCCATACCAAAAGCAACCGATCAGGTTCAAGTGCATTACACTGGTCAGTTAATTGATGGAACCGTTTTTGATAGCTCAGTGCAACGTGGGGAACCGGCTGAGTTTCCTGTAAATGGTGTCATTCGTGGATGGGTTGAAGCTCTACAGTTAATGCCTGAAGGTTCTAAATGGAGACTTTATATTCCTCAAGAACTCGCTTACGGTGCTCAAGGAGCAGGCGCGGCAATTCCACCTTATAGTGCTTTAATTTTTGATGTTGAATTATTAAAAGTGTTATAAGTTCTATGGACGCTAATTAGCGTCCAGATTTTAGATTTTTAGGTAGCAAAAAAGAAATACTTGCAGCAATGAATAATAAAACACTAGCTGTTCCAAAGGCAATAAAATGAGTATGAAAATTATCATACAACCACCCACCTAACCAAGATCCTGTCATAGCACCAATTTGGTGACCAAGGTAAGTTAACCCTGAAAGTAATCCCACAATTTTAACACCATAAATATCTGCTGTGATTGCGCTGGATAATGACAAAGTGCCAGCCCAAACCAAACCACCTAAAACAGCAATAGTAAATAATTGCCATTTAGTCACTACCAGAACTAATGCAATAAATCCGAATCCTCGAACCAAATAAATTAATGACAAAAGGTTTTTACGCTCAACAATATCCGAAAGATAACCTAATGCCAGAGTACTAAAAATAGCTACTAAACCAATTAAACCAATCCCTGAAGAACTTGTTACCGGATCAAAGCCATGATCTATCAGCATAGGTACGCCATGCGTTCCTAATAAATTCATACTAAATCCACAAGTGAACAATCCAAAACTTAACAGCCAAAATGGGCGAGTTTGCAAAACATAACTAAGGTTGATTTTCGGCGCCATGGTTATTGATGACACTTCTTGATTATTAAAACCTAAATTGGTTATCTGGGCTGTATTATCTTTCATAATAAAAATTGCAATAGGCAAGGCAACAATCAAAAGCAGAGCAGCAAATGCAATTAAGGTTGTTTGCCATCCATAAATTGGAATAAAATAGGCAAAAACAGGCAACATTACCGCAATACCAGCCATACTACCTGTTGATAAAATAAATAATGCTAATCCCCTTCTTTTAATAAACCAACTCGCCACAATAGGGGTAAAACTAACTGAACCGACAAAAGAAGTACCAAATGACAAGGCAATACCAAAAGAAAATAAGAAATTCCAATAATCCCGAAACATTGATGCCCAAACAGTTGCAATAAAAATGATAACTGCACCTAATAATAAAACGATACGAGTACCATATTTACCAACTAAATAACCAGCAATCGGCATAGCAATACCGGAAAAAAGCATGCCAATAGCAATAATACCGGAAAGAACACTACGACTAAAATGAAGATCGCTAGCAATCGGCAAAAAAAACGTTCCCATACTCATGCGTAAACCACTAGAGAGTAATGTTAACAAGGCTGCTGCTATGACTATATTCCAACCGAAATACCAAGGACAACGCATAATCACACCTAATTAGTAATTATTATGCATGAAATGATTATAACTATAACATTTTAAAAATTATGTTGTATATAAGACCCTTATTTTTCGCTATAATATTAAGTTATGACTAATTTAATGAGAATAAGGAAAGATATATGTCAACTGACTTGATTCGTATCGCTATAGCTGGTGCAGGTGGGAAAATGGGACGGCAACTCATTCAATCTGTATCTCAAATTGATGGTGCTACTTTAGGCGCTGCATTTGAACGAGAAGGATCTACACTAATTGGTAGCGATGCTGGTGAACTGGCAGGCATTGGAGTTTGTGGTATTAAAGTGACTGACAATCTTGAAAAAGTAAAAGAACAGTTTGATATCTTAATTGATTTCACCCGTCCAGAAGGTACTCTTTCTCATTTAAAATTTTGTGTCGAAAATAAAAAAATGATGATCATTGGTACTACTGGTTTTGATGATGCAGGCAAACAAGCTATTGCAGATGCATCCCAAAAGATCTCAATAGTCTTTGCTGCAAACTTTAGCGTTGGTGTTAATTTAGTATTGAAACTACTGGAAAAAGCAGCCACTATTATGGGGGATTATGCCGATATTGAAATCATTGAAGCACATCATCGTCATAAGGTAGATGCTCCTTCAGGCACGGCTCTAGCAATGGGAGAATCAATTGCAGAAGCACTAAATTGCAATTTAAAAGATCATGCCGTATTTTGCCGTGAAGGTCACACAGGTGAACGACCTAAAGGCGCCATAGGATTTGCAACGATACGCGCAGGTGATATTGTTGGAGAACATACAGCAATTTTCGCAGATATTGGTGAACGAGTTGAAATCACACACAAAGCCTCAAGCCGAATGACGTTTGCCAATGGAGCTGTCCGAGCAGCTTTATGGCTTGCCAAACAGCCAGTCGGTCTATATGACATGCGAGATGTGTTAAATCTGAATAATTTATAGTTAAATTGTCATGTCAGATGAAACTTGGATGCAATATGCATTAATGCTAGCTAAACGCGCTGAATCATTAGGAGAGATCCCTGTCGGCGCAGTTATTATCAATGAAAATAATCAAATCATTGGTGAAGGCTTTAATCAATCGATATTAAAGCACAATCCAACCGCTCATGCCGAAATGATTGCTATTAAACAAGCAGGTGAATCTTTACACAATTATCGCTTAGTAAACACGACTCTTTACGTTACACTTGAGCCGTGTGTAATGTGTGCAGGTGCAATTATACATAGCCGCATAAAACGTGTTGTGTATGGAGCTAGTGATTATAAAACGGGAGCAGCGGGTTCTTTTATTAATATTCTAGCCTATCAAGGCATTAATCATTATGCTGAAGTTACTCGAGGTATACTTGCAGATGAGTGCAGTGTTTTGTTAAGCGATTTTTTTAAAAAACGTCGTTTAGAAAAGAAATATGCATCTCAAACATTCTGTAAAGATGTTTCAGGTTAACTATATGTTTCAGTATAAATCTTTAAAATCAATTTTCTTTGTCTTATGGTAATATAATTAACTTAATTATTCTTTTTATCTGGGAAAATTGTTAGAATTTAGGTCAATGTAAAAATTTAGAGTTTGAGCAATAATTAATGAAAAAACACACATTAGAAATGATGATATCAGCGGAAGATATCCAAAAACGCGTAACTGAACTTGGTCAACAAATTAGTCAAGATTACAAACATAGTCAAAATGAATTAATTTTAGTTGGATTGTTACGTGGTTCATTTATTTTTATGGCTGATTTAAGCCGAGCAATCACTGTTGGTCATGAAGTTGATTTCATGACGGCATCAAGTTATGGCAATGCGGTTATTAGTAATCGCGATGTAAAAATCTTAAAAGATTTGGATGAAGATATTCGTGATAAGGATGTATTAATCGTCGAAGATATTATTGATACTGGTAATACGCTTAGTAAAGTAATGGCGATTTTAAAATTACGTCATCCTCGTAGTATCGAAATTTGTACACTTTTAGATAAACCTTCTCGACGGGAAGTATCAGTACCAGTGAAATATATTGGTTTTTCTATTCCTGATGAATTCGTTGTTGGTTATGGAATTGATTATGCACAGCATTATCGCCATTTACCTTATATCGGACACGTTGATTTACTTGAGTAATAAATTAGTGTTGAAATGTAATAATCTAAAACAAATCAAACTGTCTTAGCTTAAATTACACCGTACAAATACTAAATGAATTGTTATTTGCTTTATATTTAAAACTATCGACAATATCGTTAATTTAAAGTTAGATATTGTCGATTATCTCTTCACTAAAGGAATCAATAATTGAGGTAGATAAAGATAATAATACAACAAAACAATAATCACCTTAACAAAAATGTTCCTAAGTAAAAATCTCACATTTTTATAAGTTATAACGTTAATTCAAAAATCTAGTACAAAAAACAATCGCTCCTAACCTATCTTATACTTAACACTACATCTCGCTTAGTTTTATAACTTATACAAAGGGTATTGCCAAAAATCACATTGAGCTGAAAATCAAACCTATTCAAAAAAATCTAACAAAGAATACAAAATTATTCATAAAAAATGAGCTAATCGTTAACCGTATTTATTTGTTGTTTTGTTTAGTGAATACAAACAATTCTCAATAGTGACATATTGATAGTTATTGAGTTGATATTAATTACTGCAATCTAAAGAATATTTCTATTAAAATGTTAAAATCAGTTAGTTTAGAAAATGAAAAGTAAATAATATATTATATTTGCAAGTGAACCATAATAACATAAATTTTAAACTGACATTTTAGCTAAACTAATAACTGATTTATATAAACTGTTTCTATCTAATAATTAGTGACCAGAGACTTTTGAAAATAGATTAATAATTACCACGCCGAACATAATAAATCCCATACCAATTAATGCAGCTAAATCTAAAGTTTGCTTTAAAAATAGCCAAGCTATCAGACTAATTAGGACTATACCAATTCCAGACCATATTGCATAAGCGATACCAACAGGAATCGTCTTTAATGCTAATGATAATATATAAAATGAAGCACTATAACCAATGATAGTGATAAGAGAAAAAACTAGATTGGTAAAACCATTGGATAATTTCAATGAAGATGTGGCAATAACTTCACAAATAATAGCAAAAAAAAGAAGTAAATATGAATTCATCTGGATACCCATAGTTATTTTATAATATCAATAAGAGATACCACTTAAATTTAAAAAGTTAAAGTTAACACCTTGATTAAATAAATCATTAATCGAATGAAACATCAAAAAAACAAAACTAGGTAGTTAATTTTGTAAGTTATGCCACAATTACTGCACAATCCGCTACAACCAGATAAACAAAATAACCATTGGCTTTTGAATGTTATGAAAAGGAAGACATTAAATGGTGGGTTGTGGGGGGATCGAACCCACGACAAATTGATTAAGAGTCAACTGCTCTACCGACTGAGCTAACAACCCACTTAAATAATTCGCGTATTTTATACAAAATTAATGGCTAATGCAAATTATCAATTTTAATTCATTTATTAAATAATTTGATCTGATTATCAGATTTATCAATTTTTACGTGATATTTTTATATAATTAATATTGTTAGATTTGATATAATTGTCGGGAAGCTAAATCAAGCTTGCGTGTACCAAAATAAAATAAATTTTAGGTTGTGAGTCAGAAATAAAACGAGGAGGCATACAATGAAAATATCGTCAGTTGCAGTGTTAATCTCAATGGGATTAGCCAGTTCAATAGCTTATGCACACAGTGCTAATGAAATTATCGTACGTGGTGGTCCTGTTTATGTTCATCCTAAAGATAAAAGTGATCATGTTAAAGTTGGCGGAGCTAAAAGTGATCTTAAGGCTAAGGCGGATAACGATACTCAGTTAGGTTTAAATTTTCAATATATGATAACTGATAATATCGGTGTCGAATTGTTAGGTGCTACGCCTTTTAGTCATCAAGTAAAATTAGGTGGCGGTAATTCAACTGGTTTATCTGGCGCTCATTTAGGTAAAATAAAACATTTACCACCAACATTAAGTGCAGTTTGGTATCCGCTTGATTCAAATTATGAATTACAACCTTATGTTGGTCTTGGTATTAACTATACTTTCTTCTTTGATGAAAAACTAAGTAGCGAAGCCAAAAATGCAGGTTTCCATGGACTTGATCTCGATAGCTCTTGGGGTTGGGCTGCACAAGTGGGAACTGATTATACGTTCTATGATAATTGGCTTGTTAATGCTCAAATTCGTTATATTGATATTGAGACTAAAGCAACGACTCATTTAGGAAATACTAAAGTAACAGCTAATTATAAATTAGATCCATGGGTTGCAATGATTGGTGTGGGTTATAAGTTTTAATTTGCAAAGAAAATAAAAAATCTCTCGTTATAATAACGAGAGATTTTTGTGAGTTAGAGATTTTTAATTGCCTGGTACTGTTCTTGCAATTTCTCTTTATCATCCATATAACCTTGTTGTTTTTCTTTTTCTTTCGCAACCACAGCAGGTGGGGCTTTATCAACAAAACTTGGATTAGATAGTTTAGTTTCAATGCGCTCAATTTCGTTATCAATTCGGATCATCTCTTTCTCTAACCGTGCCAATTCATCATTTTTGTTGATCAACCCAGCCATCGGCATGAGTAATTCAGCACCTTCTACTAATTTAGTGACTGATAGTGGTCCTGTTTCACCTTCATCAAGTAATACAATTTCAGATAATCTTGCTAAAGATTCAATAAAATTGATATTATCACTGATGATGCGATGAACAACCGGCGATGCTTTACGAATTAATAATTGTAATGGTTTGCCCGGTGCAATATTCATCTCTGCTCGAATATTTCGTACTGCTATTATCACTTCTTTTATCCAATTGATATCAGCTACAGCTTCATCATTTAGGTATTGTTTATCAAAAACTGGCATTGGCTGTAACATAATTGTATCAGCAGTTATTTTCATCAAACCTTTTACATTTTGCCAAATAGCTTCAGTAATAAACGGAATTATCGGATGTGCCAGACGTAATAAAGCTTCTAAAACAGTCACTAATGTATGACGTGCAGCTCTTTGCTGATTTACCGATCCATTATTTAGTATGGATTTAGTCAGTTCTAAATACCAGTCACAGAATTGATTCCATGTAAACTCATAGAGCAGATTAGCTGCTAAATCGAAACGATATGTGTCAAAAGCTTCACGGTAGGCTTTAACTGTTTGGTTAAATTCCGCCAAAATCCACTTATCTGCCAGAGAATACTCAAATTCACCACCATTAAATCCGCAATCATGTTCTTGAGTATTCATCAATACATAACGGCTAGCATTCCAGAGTTTATTACAGAAATTGCGATATCCCTCTAAACGTTTTAAATCCCAGTTGATATCACGTCCTGTTGAGGCAAGCGCAGCTAAAGTAAATCTTAAAGCATCAGTACCATGAGCTTCAATACCATTTGGGAACTGTTTTTCAGTACGTTTAGCAATTTTTTCTGCAAGTTTTGGTTGCATCATATTACCAGTACGTTTTTCTAAAAGATCGGCTAATGAGATACCGTCAATCATATCTAAAGGATCAATTACATTTCCTTTAGATTTTGACATTTTTTGACCCTCTTCATCCCGAATTAGACCTGTAACATATACGGTTTTAAATGGAACTTGAGGATTACCATGCTCATCTTTAATAAAATGCATTGTCATCATAATCATTCTGGCAACCCAGAAAAAGATGATATCAAAACCCGTCACTAATACATTGGTTGGGTGAAAAGTAGCTAAATCGTCAGTATTTTCTGGCCAACCTAATGTTGAAAATGTCCAAAGTGCAGATGAGAACCAAGTATCAAGTACATCTTCATCTTGTGTTAATTCAATATTACTCGCAAGATTATGGTTGTGACGGACTTCGGTTTCATCACGACCAACGTAAACATTACCTTGTTTATCATACCAAGCAGGGATGCGATGTCCCCACCATAATTGACGTGAAATACACCAATCCTGAATGTCATTCATCCAAGAAAAATACATATTTTCATACTGTTTAGGAACAAATTGAATATAGCCATTTTTTACTGCATTAATGGCTGGTTCAGCTAATACTTTGGCTCTTACATACCATTGATCGGTAAGCATTGGTTCAATGACTACGCCACCACGATCACCATACGGAATAGTTAAATCATGAGGCTCTATTTTTTCCAAAATCCCCATTGATTCACATTCCGCAACCATAGCTTTACGAGCAGCAAATCGTTCCAATTTTTGGAACTGTGCAGGCAGTTCGGATGAATAAACATCACTTGGCTCTCCATTAGTATCAAAAACCTCGGCTTGTTGACGAATCTCACCATCGAAAGTAAAAATGTTAATCATTGGTAATTGATGACGTCGCCCTACTTCATAGTCATTAAAATCATGAGCAGGCGTGATTTTTACACAACCAGTGCCTTTAGTCATATCGGCATGTTCATCACCAATGATAGGAATACGACGATTAACAAAAGGCAAAATTACATATTTGCCAATTAGATCTTTATAACGTGGATCTTCAGGGTTTACCGCAACCCCAGTATCTCCAAATAACGTTTCGGGACGTGTAGTCGCAACAACAAGATACTCCTTACCTTCTGATGTTTTAAAACCATCCGCTAATGGATAGCGTAAATGCCACATTGAACCTTTTACTTCACGATTTTCAACTTCAAGATCAGAAATGGCGGTACGTAATTTTGGATCCCAATTTACTAATCGTTTACCACGATAAATTAAGTCCTCTTGATATAATCTAACAAAGACTTCTTTAACCGCATTGGACAAACCTTCATCCATGGTAAAGCGTTCACGATCCCAATCAACAGAATCACCCAAGCGCCGCATCTGCTGAGTAATACTGCCACCAGATTCAGCTTTCCACTGCCAGATCTTTTCTATAAATGCTTCACGTCCATAATCATGGCGAGTTTTATTCTCTTCAGCAGCAATTTTGCGCTCCACCACCATTTGGGTTGCTATACCTGCATGATCTGTTCCTGATTGCCATAAAGTATTTTGACCTTGCATACGGTGATAGCGAATCAAAGCATCCATAATTGTCTGTTGGAAAGCATGCCCCATATGTAAACTACCTGTGACATTAGGTGGTGGAATGGCAATACAATAACTTGGCTGTGATTTATCGCCATTCGGTTTAAAATAACCCCTCTCTTCCCAATGTTGATATATAGGTTGTTCAATTTCTTGTGGATTATAAGTAGTATTTTTCATAATTTAAGCATAAATCCTAATTCAAGGCGTAAAAAATGCCTCTATTCTACAGTAATTTCGTAAAACAATAAATTAGCAGGGCAATAATCGAAAGAGAATTAATCTACATTTAGAGTCGCCATAAAATACTTAAATTAGTATTACTATTATTGAGATGTCAATAAAGGATGCAACCGCTTTAGGTTTAAAGCGGTTAGTAATAAAAAATTTCATTATTTCATAACAATGAATGATATTTACGAATAATAATGATAATAAATAAAATTATCTATCAATCTTGTTTTACCAATGTATACAGCTAAAGCACATAAACTATCTTGCTCAAGCAATTCAACTGATGTCAAAGTTTGCAGATCAACAAACTCAATATAATCAATTTTAGCTAAAGACTGTTTAGCAATGATGTCTTGCATGGCAGTACGAATCGTAGCAACCGATTTTTCACCTTGCTTTATCATTGAATTTGCAGATTCAATAGCCTGATAAAGACAGACTGCTGCTAACCTTTCACTTTCTGATAAATAACTATTGCGAGAACTTTTAGCTAATCCGTCTTGTTCTCGCACAATAGGACAACCAATGATTTCAATATTGAAGTTTAAGTCTTTTACCATACGTTTTATCACAGCTAATTGTTGGGCATCTTTTTGTCCAAAATATGCGCGATCAGGTTGCGTTATATTGAATAATTTTGTGACAACCGTACAGACACCTTTAAAATGCCCCGGTCGCCTTTTACCACATAAAGCATCGGTTAAACCATTTACATCAACATAACTACTAAAATGAGTATCATACATTTCATCGGTTGACGGACAAAAAATGAGATCTACGCCCATCTTTTCACAAGCTATCTTATCTCGTTGAAGATCTCTAGGATAACTAGCTAAATCTTCAGAAGGTCCAAATTGGATAGGATTAACAAAAATAGTAACTATCACTTTTTGGTTATCTTTTTTAGCCGCAGCCATTAAACTTTGATGACCTTCATGTAAAAATCCCATTGTTGGTACTAAACCGATACTCGCACCTGATTGATGCCAAGATTTAACCTGTTCGCGAACTTGCTTGATTGTTGTAACAACTTTCACTTGCCAATACTCCTATTATTAGCTGAAAACTCCTTTTTGAGCTTATTCATAATTTCATCATCAATGGCAAACTCATGAATTGGAGCGGGAAACTGCTGTTCAGTAACTTCTTGACAATATTGTCTAAAACCTTGTTTCATTTGCTCACCAATCGGTGCAAACGATTTAGCAAATTTTGAAGATACACCATCGTACATAGATAACATATCTTGATAAACCAGTACCTGACCGTCACATCCAACTCCAGCACCAATACCTATAGTCGGGATATTAACCAGTTCAGAGATCAGTTTTGCCAAAGCAGCAGGCACACATTCAAGTAAGATAGCAACTGCGCCAGCATGCTCTACTGCTAATGCATCAAGGACAATATTTTTAGCGTTTTGATAATCTTTACCTTGAACTTTAAATCCACCTAAGGCTAGCACCGATTGTGGCATCAATCCTATATGAGCAATGACAGGAATAGAAGCTTGAGTGATCATCTTAATATGTTCGCAAAAAGCTTGCCCTCCTTCAAGTTTAACCACCTGAGCCTGACCTTCTTTAATTAAACGTCCGGCATTATAAACTGCATCATAAACAGAAGTATGGTATGACATAAAAGGTAAATCAGTCACCACCAACGCAGACTTAGCTCCTTTTGCCACCGCTTTAGAATGATGAATCATATCTTCCATAGTGACCGAAATAGTGCTGTCATAACCTAGCATTACCATACCTAAAGAGTCACCGACTAAAAGACAATCAACGCCACTTTCATCCATTAATTTGGCAGTTGTATAATCATATGCGGTTAACATGGTTATTTTTTGTCGATTTTGTTTACGTTTTTGTAATGTAATAATAGTATTTTTCAAAGTAACAACTCCAGTTGTAATTGTCGATAATCCTTATTTGGGTGTTTTTTACGACTAATATCAAGTAAAATAGATGATAATTGTTGATAAATAGGTTTGAATTGAGTTGGTATTATAGCTAAATGTTCTCTTATCGTTTCAATATCGCCTCGTTCTATTGGTCCTGTTAATGCATTAATCACACCTACTTGGCAAACTGTGTTAGCATTGTCTAAAAATAAAGGTTGCCAAGCTCGCTGACTAAAATCAGAATCAAGTCCACATTGCGTAAACAGTTCAATTCCAATCTGTGCTAATGCTATAACTTGATTACTCAACATCACACAAGCTGCATGATACAGTGGTTTATTATTAGCAGACAATATCGCAATAGGATTTTTTATTGGAGAAAATAAAGTTTGTAACTCAGAAATAATCTTCTTATCAGCTTCAAGTGTAAAAGATATCTTTGACATGACTTGATAACAATCAAACCGATCATAAATGGCATATAAGGGGTGTAAAGAAAAAGCAAAGGGATGAATAGTTTTGTTATAAACAAATAGCTGTGAGGTCAATAACCCGCTACAATGCCCAATCCATTTATTAGTAACAGGTAACTGACATAGTTCCAACCAAATCATTTCAATTTGGCTATCCGGAACAGTAATAAATAAACAATCGCAATCATTTACTAAATTTTCAAGTGATGAGTAAGCTCGACTGTGTGTAAATTCACAAGCCTCTTTTGTATGCTGATAAGATCGACTATAAAATCCAGCTATCTCCATACCACACAAGGTAAAATATTTAGCTAACGTGCAACCTACTTTACCTGCACCGATAAAACCTATAATCATTGTTACTATATATTTTTTTCAAATTATCGCATTATAGCCTAATCTACTTTAGATTCAATTAGTACTATCACTTATGGCAAGATTGAAGCGATAACACTTTACAGCTTATACAGAGTTTTAAAAAAACTATTTAAAATCACCAGTAATTTACGATTAAAAGTGAGGTTATTAAAAATACATATAGTTTATTATTTTATTTAATAAATGATCTAAGTTTCGCGATCTACTTCAATAAACACTTTTAATTAAGAACCAAAATAGCTAGCTATATAAATAATTTCAAATTAATCTATTTAATTCAATAAAGATAAAATAGGTTATCGCTTTTTAAATTAACTGGTTCATAAACTTACTTTACTGCTATAAATGAAACCATTAATATCTCACTTAATTTGGATCTTATACTAAAACGTATAGCTAACCTGAAACTTTTTTACAAAATAATTTGTTAATTAATATCGTTTAGACTTTCGATTTATTACTATTTAGCATTATATTGAATATGATTTATTCGATTTAAGGAGTTACACAAGCAACACCATAAGTAATATCCGTAAGAAGTTGATCACCCGTCGCACCTAAATGGGATTCAACTACAAAATTATAGGTATCATTTTCTTTATTTGATGTCCAAAAATAACTACCATAGAACCATCCTCGATTTCCCGCATCAAAAACGTCCCAATCTGTTCCTGGATAGTTTGTATTTTCATTACTAACAGCACCCCATTCGTTAAACAACCCCCCCATCCAACTTCCATCATTTTGCTTATAACTAATCCTTCGTTGATAGTCTCCATTCACACCAGGAATACCTCCATGCCAATTCATTCGATTTGAATTAGTAAAATCGGTAACAAGAGGTACTCTATAGCCACTAAGGCTATTACAAAAATCTACAGCACTATCATAATTCCCATTTCCATTCAGTTTAGCTACATACCATCGCTGGATATTGAAAGCATAAAGTAAGTCGTTCTTTGCCTGGTCTTTATACAATCTAAATATCGAAGGGGAAAATCCACTACTGTTACTTGCCGTTGGTCCTTTTACGTACATCCTTAAAACACCTTTACTTGGCGCTGATAACTCTAAATGCACTCCACTACCTGATATTGGGTAAACATTACTTCCGTTATACTGAACAAGAGAAGTTGCGGGTACTTCTCCTACAAAAACGATATCGAAAAATAGATTATTTGACCCCGTCGTCGGAAAATTCACCTCCGGTTTATTTAAATCCATAACATAAAAACCTTTATGTGCTTTCCAGTCTGGACCGTTACTAACATTCGCTTCGGGAAATTCTAGTGACAAATTAGGTCTTATATTACAAACCTCTGGTTGTACAATTTTAGGATTTATATAATAAGTATGTTTTCCGCCAGTAAAATTACTCGTCCTTGGATCGCCATATTGGGTAGATAAAACCCCATTAGCGGCTTCAATTGTTAATTGATAAGGCGCGCTGCACCCTTTCAATTCACTATTTGCATTATTTTTGACTGTTTCTGTAATGTCATTTCCTTCCGAATCCTGCCACTTAATTTTTAGTCCTCCTGTTACATTTGGATTTGCATCACCATCTATATCTAACCAATAATTAGATTTTATAATAATGTCACTTAACGCTATTTCTGGATAAGAGGTAAAAGGAACTAAAGTAGTTATATCAGAAAATTTAACAAACTCAGCTGTTAGATTTATAGGATTAGCCATACTGGAATTATCTGTCGATGAAGTAACTACTTTACCATCAGGCAAAGTAATTGATAAAAATGTTTCTACTGAATCAGCTATGGTTACACCATTATCAAATGTTAGGAAAGGGCTATTACCTTGAATGGTTTTGCTGGTTACTGTTGATAATGCCGATACATGATTCGCGAAAAATGGAAGATTTAAGAGTAGAAATAATTTAAATATTCTTCTAAATGATGAAAAAAAATATAAAGTTAATTTATTAACTGGCTGAGTAAACCCTAACTGACTGTGTTTTAACATAAAAACTACCTTTTGTACTGCTAACTACCTAGTTCATTTCTTAAACAATTAAGAAATAAAAATATTCACAATTAAACATTGTGATCATATTTTATACAGAAAATTTGCAAACCTTACTGTGCTAGGCACAATAAGGTTTGCAATTTATTTTCAACAACACTTTCATAATATAAAAATCTAACATCACATTATATTCAATGTACCTAATTCTATTTAAGGAGTTACACAAGCAACCCCATAAGTATTATCCGTAAGAAGTTGATCACCTGTCGCACCTAAATGGGATTCAACTACAAAATTATAGGTATCATTTTCTTTATTTGATGTCCAAAAATAACTACCATAGGACCATCCTTGATGTCCTGCATCAAAAACGCCCCAATCTGTTCCTGGATAGTTTGTACTTTCGTTAGCAACAGCACCCCATTCGTTAAACAAACCACCCATCCAACTTCCATCATTTTGCTTATAACTAATCCTTCTTTGATAGTCTCCATTCACACCAGGAATACCTCCATGCCAATTCATTCGATTTGAATTAGTAAAATCGGTAACAAGAGGTACTCTATAGCCACTAAGGCTATTACAAAAATCTACAGCACTATCATAATTCCCATTTCCATTCAGTTTAGCTACATACCATCGCTGGATATTGAAAGCATAAAGTAAGTCGTTCTTTGCCTGGTCTTTATACAATCTAAATATCGAAGGTGAAAATCCACTGCTGTTACTTGCCGTTGGTCCTTTTACGTACAACCTTAAAACACCTTTACTTGGCGCTGATAACTCTAAATGCACTCCACTACCTGATATTGGGTAAACATTACTTCCGTTATACTGAACAAGAGAAGTTGCGGGTACTTCTCCTACAAAAACGATATCGAAAAATAAATTATTTGAACCCGTCGTCGGGAAATTTACCTCCGGTTTATTTAAATCCATAACATAAAAACCTTTATGTGCTTTCCAGTCTGGACCGTTACTAACACTCGCGTCGGGAAATTCTAGTGACAAATTAGGTCTTATATTACAAACCTCTGGTTGTACTATTTTAGGATTTATATAATAAGTATGTTTTCCACCAGTAAAATTACTCGTCCTTGGATCGCCATATTGGGTAGATAAAACCCCATTAGCGGCTTCAATTGTTAATTGATAAGGCGCGCTGCACCCTTTCAATTCACTATTTGCATTATTTTTGACTGTTTCTGTAATGTCATTTCCTTCCGAATCCTGCCACTTAATTTTTAGTCCTCCTGTTACATTTGGATTTGCATCACCATCTATATCTAACCAATAATTAGATTTTATAATAATGTCACTTAACGCTATTTCTGGATAAGAAGTAAAAGGTACAAAAGTGGTTATATCAGAAAATTTAACAAACTCAGTTGTTAAATTTATAGGATCAGTCGCACTGGAATTATCTGTTGATGAAGCAACCACTTTACCACCAGGCAAAGTAATTGATAAAAGTGTTTCTACTGAATCAGCTATGGTTACACCATTATCAAATGTTAGGAAAGGGCTATTACCTTGAATAGTTTTACTGGTTACTGTTGATAAAGCCGATACATGATTTGCGAAAAATGGAAGATTTAATAATAGAAATAATTTAAATATTCTTCTAAATGATGAAAAAAAATATAAAGTTAATTTATTGGCTGGCTGGCTGGCTGGCTGGCTGGCTGGCTGGCTGGCTGGCTGGCTGGCTGGCTGGCCTTAAACAACTGTATTTTAACATAAAAATAACCTTTTGTCCTGCTATCTACTTATTTTATTTTCGATTTTTGTATTTAGTTGATATATATTAAGTATAAATAACTAATAACAAATCAGCAAATAAGAAATTTGTTAAGATTTGTCAATTAATAAATTTATTCATTAACAAAAGAGTAACCGAGCGACAGATTAAAAAAATATTAATTTAATCGGCGTGTTATATATTTAAATTATTTCTAACTTTTCTTAGCGAAATATAATGTAAACAAAATAGAGTAATGTAAATCAATGATAAATTTGCTTTATTTTAGATTGTACAGCTTACATCAATATACTCAAAATAGTATGCGACTATTGAAACTTTGGTTAATTTATATTTACTGGCATAAAACAAAGTTAGTTTTAATATTAAAACCAGCTTCTTTATATAATTTATATCTTGTTCGCGCTAAGGATTTTAAATGTTCATTTACAGGAACAAAATCGATAATGTCATGATAAACAATAGAAAATTCAGGAAATTGCTCTTGTAAATTAATCAGAAGTTGCCGATTGCCACTACTACGTCTTTGAGGCCAGCAAATTTCTACAGGCGATCCACCTTTCATACCTTCTCCAGCCAAATTATGTGGTACGAAATTCTCAGTATTTAGTTGCCAGAGATACTCATCTATCCTTTCAGCTTGGGTCTGATCTTGGCAGGCAACTAATACACGTTGCTGGTTTTGCCATGCTTGAGCAATTTTTTCACAAGCGAGTTTCTCATGGAATAACATGCCTGATCCACTCGCTTCATCTTGGTTTTCAAGAAGATAAAAAATCACTTTTTTCATATCTGTACTAAGTTAAACTTTTTGATCAAGTAGATATTGAATTAACATCGCAACAGGGCGTCCTGTCGCGCCTTTTTTTGCACCTGATTTCCAAGCCGTACCCGCTATATCTAAATGCGCCCACTGATATTTTTCAGTAAAACGCGATAAGAAACAAGCAGCAGTAATAGTTCCCCCGTCTCGGCCTCCGGCATTTACAATATCTGCGCAAGTTGATTTTATCTGTTCTTGAAAATCCTTATCAATCGGTAAAGCCCAAGCTTTATCACCTATTTTGTTAGATGAAGCAACTAACTGTGTTACTAAACTATCATTATTGCCCATCACACCTGTATAATGGTGTCCAAGTGCAACAATACAAGCACCTGTTAAAGTTGCTATGTCTATAACGACTTTAGGATTATAACGACCAACATAAGTTAAGGCATCACATAAAACTAAGCGACCTTCTGCATCAGTGTTGATTATCTCAACAGTCGTTCCAGACATTGTGGTCAATATATCTCCTGGACGATAGGCATTACCATCTGGCATATTTTCACAACCAGCCATAACCCCTATAACGTTAATAGGTAGTTTTAATTCAGCGACTGCTTGCATTACACCATAAACCGTTGCTGCACCGCACATATCATACTTCATTTCATCCATGCCTGCAGAAGGTTTGATCGAAATTCCTCCTGAATCAAAAGTTAGACCTTTACCCACTAAAACATAGGGTTGCGCTTTTTTATCTTTGGCACCTTGATACTCAATGACAGTCATTATTGATTCGTTTTTCGATCCACGCCCCACAGCTAAATAAGCATTCATATTTAGCTTAGCTAACTCTTTTTCCCCTAAACAGGTCACTTTTAATAAAGGATAAGTTTTATCTAGATATATCATAGCTTGTTCAGCTAAATATTGTGCATTGCATATGTTAGCTGGCATATCAGCTAAAGTTTTAGTCGATGTAATCGCATCTGCAATAATTTTTCCTTGCAGTAAATTATTGGTTATTTTTTCAACCAATTTTCTATCAGCACACAATAATGTTACTTTGCTTAAATGTAGCGTCGGTGCTTTTTGTGATTTGAATACATCAAAACGGTAGGTCATCTCTCCAATAATTTGAGGAATTTGTTTAGCTAAATCAGTTGATAAAGCTGGATTAAAAGTTAACAGATCCCAAGTGATATTTTTGACTTGTTTAGATAGCAATTCTTTGGTGACAGCCTGAATGACTTTTTTAGATTTTATTAAATCAAACTCTTTGGCTTTACCACAACCAACAAACACGATTTTTTGTTTTAAAACATTAGTAAACGGGTATAAAAACGTAATTTTACCTAATTCACCACTGACATCCCCCGATTTAATCAATTGACTAACCAATCCTTGTGTACATTGATCTAAATCTTTGATCAAATCAGATTGATTTTTGCCTGAATCAATTGAAACAACTATACATTCTGATTTTTGTTTGGTGATAATAGCGTCGTTTTTAATTAAAAATTCCATTGGATATCTCTTTTATAAAATTGATATGAATAATGATATTCTATCCGTTCAATAAGGGATAGCAACAAAAAGATAACTAAACGACACAAATCAGATTATAATAGTCCGATTTTAATAAACTTGAAGATAGGTTAGATGTGATAATTCGTCGATATTTAATTAAAGAGACATTAAAAACACAAAGTGCAATATTGTTTATTTTATTGTTAATATTCTTCTCTCAAAAATTAATAAGAATTTTATCCAGTGCTATTGATGGAAATATCCCTCATGACTTAATTATGCCATTATTGATTTTAGGTATCTCTAGTATGGCTGATCTTATTTTACCTTTAAGCCTTTTTTTAGGTGTTTTAGTAACATTTGGGCGTTTATATTCAGACAGTGAAATGGTAGCCATGCATGCTTGTGGCGTGAAAAAAAGCTTAACCTATCAGGTTGTTTTTTTTCTATGTATTTTAACTTGTATTTTAACTGCAATAAATTCTTTATGGTTTGGTCCATGGTCAACTGTCAAACAAGATCAATTAGTAGAAAATGCCAAATTAAATCCTAGTTTGGCAGGATTACTAGCTGGACAATTTCAACAAACGCCCGATGGTAATTCGGTAATTTATATTAGTAATGTTAATAATAATAATTTAGAACACGTATTTATCGCTCAAATCAATCCTAAAAATAATCAACGTCCCTCTATAATTATTGCAAACAAAGGCAAAACTGGAAATGATGAGGAAGGCAATCAAATTATCACATTAGAAGACGCTAACCGTTATGAAGGAACTGTACAACAAAAAGATTTCCGCATTTCTAATTTTCATAATTATTTAGGCATAATCAAACCTAAAGAATTAAGCAAAAATGAAGATGAAGAAAAATTGGATATGCAACAACTGGGATTATCAGAACTTAATAATATCCAAACACCGAAAGCAATAGCGGAAATATATTGGCGGATCACGTTAATCATTTCGGTACCATTAATGGCTTTTCTTGTTATTCCACTTAGCGTATCAAATCCAAGACAAGGACGATTAGCGCAAATATTACCAGCACTATTGCTTTACTTGATCTATTTTTTATTAGCTAGTTCAATTAAAGCTAATGCTGGTAAAGGTCGTTTAGATCCAGTTTTATGGTTTTATATTATTAATACAGGTTATTTTCTTATTGCCCTTATCTTAAACTACTGGGATAGCTTATTTATGCGTAAACTTCGTTTAAAATATATTGCATCGTAAAAGGAGAAAGGGATGTTTTCTATTTTAGATCGTTATATTGGAAAAACCATTTTAAGTACAATTGGTATTTGTCTTTTTTTATTGATTAGTTTATCTGGAATCATCCGTTTTATTGATCAACTTCGAAAGATAAAAGTTGATTATGATGCATTTTCAGTCGGTATTTTTTCCCTCTTAATGGTACCTAAAGACTTGGAAGTTTTTTTTCCTATGGCTGCACTATTAGGTTCGCTAATTGGTTTGGGATTATTAGCTTCTCGTAGTGAATTAATTGTAATGGAAACTTCCGGTTTTAGTCGATTTAAAATAGCTCAAGCAGTAATGAAAACTGCTTTACCATTAGTAATTATTACAATGGCAATCGGTGAATGGGTTGCACCTGTAAGTGAACAAACTGCACGCAATATGCGTTCGGAAAAAATTTACGGTAATTCGTTAATGGCTGAACAAGGCGGCTTATGGGCTAAAGATGGTAATGATTATGTCTATATTGGACATGTTAATAATGACAACTCAATTTCGGACATTGATATCTATTCAGTTGATCAAAACAAATTAATTTCTATAACCCATGCCGTAAGTGGTGTATTTAAAGATGGTGAGTGGACATTATCACAGATTGCCAAAAATGAATTAAGCCAACCAAATAAAGTTTTGGGAGTAAATATGGTCTCTATGCAATGGAAAACCAATATCACACCTGATAAGCTCAGTATTGTAGCTTTCGATCCCGATTCACTTTCAGCCTCTGGCTTATATCAATATTCACAATACTTAAAAAATTCTGGTCAAGATAATAAATATTACGATTTGCTATTCTGGAAAAAAATCATTAAACCTATTTCAGTAGCTGTAATGATGTTATTAGCCTTATCGTTTATTTTTGGCCCACTCCGTAGTGTCTCTATGGGAATAAGAGTGATTATTGGGATTAGTTTTGGTTTTCTTTTCTACATTGCGGATAATCTTTTTGCACAGGCAAGTATTGTGATTGGTATTTACCCAATAGTAGGATCATTATTAACCAGCATAGTCTTTTTATTAATCAGTTATGCATTATTTAAAAGAAAAAATTAATATTATTTTGGAAGGGACTTGTTAGAAGTTATTAATATAAATCCTATCATCACGCTTTGAGATGATAGGATTAATTTCAATATTAATTTTTCTCAAAAAGTTTTAAATATTCTCCATATCCTTTTGCTTCCAACTGTTCTTTAGGAATAAAACGTAACGAGGCTGAATTAATACAATAACGCAAACCTCCTAAGGCTTTTGGACCATCGTTAAATACATGCCCCAAATGAGAGTCGGCATTGACAGAGCGAACTTCCGTTCGATGCATTCCAAAACTATTATCCTCTTTTTCAATAATATTGTTTTCATGCAAAGGTTTAGCAAAACTAGGCCAACCACACCCTGAATCAAATTTATCTAATGAAGTGAATAATGGTTCACCTGAAACTATATCTACATAAAGCCCTTCTCGGTGATTCGCATAAAACTCGTTTTCAAAGGGTGGTTCAGTCCCATTATGTTGTGTAACATGATATTGCATTGGTGTTAAAACTGAAATAGCTTCTTCTTTGTTGAAATTTTTCATAATTCACCTAATTCACTTAATCACGTTAAAATTAATAATTTGTTATCAATTATTTACTTGCTAACATGGATTGTAATACTTTATCTTTATACCAGAAGAAATGATATAACGCTCCTGCAATATGTATAATTAGTAACAAAACCAATAAATGTGAACAACATTTATGCAAAGCATGAAAAAAGGTATAGAAGTCATTATGCATATCAATAGCTGGAATCGAAATTATACCAAAGACTTCAAGTGGGCGACTACTCATCAAGTACCCAGATAGTGGCAAAATAAATAATAAAATATAGATCAGTCCTTGCACTGATTTTGATAAAATCCTTTGCAATTTTTGACGTTTAGGTATTACATCCGGTACTTTATCTTTGATTATGCTATAAATTCGCAAAATCGTTAATATAAAGATCACCACTCCTAAAGATTTATGCAGTAAATAAACATGACTCATGCTACCCAAAACATAAGATGCAGGGACTTTGATAAATAATATTATTGTGACAATCAATGTTATTATGGCTGATAACCAATGATTCCATTTTTGCTTAGAATTATATTGTGGATAATTTTGCATCATTTATTCCTCTTTAAACTTGTTTTTATCTTGCCAATGTTGAGAAACAAAATCAGAACGACCTGATAATTGGTAATAACGATTATAATGCTGAGGTTGCTTTTGGTAGTAATTTTGATGATACTCTTCTGCTGGATAAAATTCGGTTGCAGGTTCAATAGCTACGTTAATCGGTTGAGTAAATCGCTTACTACTTTGTAGTGCTTGCTTAGTTGCTAACGCTTCTTTATGTTGTAATTCATTGTGATAAAAAATAACTGGACGATAAGAATCACCACGATCAGCAAATTGACCATTGGCATCTGTCGGATCAATTTGTTGCCAAAAAATATCTAATAATGTGCTATAGCTTATTTGGTTTGGATCAAAGGTTATTTGAACCGCTTCGGTATGTCCTGTATCACCTTGACATACTTGCTGATAGGTTGGGTTTATAACATGCCCTCCGGTATAACCTGAAATCACACTAATCACACCTTCGTAACGATCAAAAGGTTTTACCATACACCAAAAACAACCGCCGGCAAAAGTTGCTTGTTCATATTGTTGCATATAACCTCCACTTAAAGGATGTTTACTAAAAACATGTTTTCTTCACATAAAATCACTATAAAAATAATTAGTTAATGGGATAATTAATTAAATTTCTTTATTGAAAAAACGAAAAACATCGTCATATAGATAATATCTATTTCAATATTCGGAGGCTCCTTATGGCTAGTGGATGGGCATCTGACGATGCCGTTAATCAACAAATTGAAGGTACAATTGCTGATGCTATCGAAAATGCTCGACGTCAACTAAAGCAAGGTTCATTAAGTGCTAATATTTGCATTGAATGTGGAGAAGCTATTCCCGAAGCACGGAAATTAGCCTTACCAGGCGTTCAATATTGTTTATCTTGTCAACAAGAAATCGATAAGCAATTAGCTAAAACAGCAGTGCTATATAATCGCCGAGGCAGTAAAGATAGTCAACTACGTTAATCTGCCATTACTTTCATGGTGGGCTAAAGTTCAACCCACCAAATTAATATTACACTGAGCATCTTTAATTAATTCTCTTTTTTAGCCTTACGGATAGCATCATATGGATAAATAATAAATTTATTGTCAAACCATTCAGCACAAAATATATCTTTAATATCTTCATATCCTTGTTTTTTAATTTCTTGCATTACCCAATCTTCATCTTTATGAATCTGTTCAATATTATCATGACTTATTCCTCCATTCTCAATAACTAATACAGCTATATCTTTTTCACCTTTTTTGATAATAGTTAATGAACCATTTAATTCATACCAAACATGTTTTAACTGGTCAAATGAAGAAATACCTTGAATATTAACTAAAGTTTCAAAATCTCTAACGGGTAAATTTGCCTTAATAAAATTATCTGTGATTAAATTACCATTTTTGACAAGTAAAATAGGTTCACCATCTATGGCATCACGTAAACGTGAATTCTTAGATTTGATAAATCTAATCAAAATTAATAATCCTGCCCAAATTGCTACTAAACCAGCTGCTTCCCATGCTGAAACTGAAGGACTGAGTAATGCTCCCCCTACAAGCGCACCGATTACCATACTCCCTACTTGATCTAACTGAGACATTGGTGCTATTTGACTTTTACCTGACAATTTCACATATACCAGTAAAATGACTAATGCTAATAAAAATTTCGGTGCGATTTGTAACAAATACATTTACTACCTCCAAGTTAACATTTTATATTTAACGGCTAGTACAATATCGTATTGAAAAATCATTTAATTAGAACAATTTAAAATCTTTATAAAAAATAGGGATACAATTTTATTGAAAATGAATTAGTGTCGGTTATCAGTTAATAAACATCCAGACACAATGGCTTTTAAAGATAAGTTAACAGATTTATTATACTCCAGAAAATGCTACATATTAAGTTTTAATAGAGAATAAATGAGTTACTACAAATTAGGTGACAGAATTAACTATCACCTTTAATGGGAAAATAGTCTTAATCTGAGAAAAGTTAAAAATTTAAATTTTATCTCGTCTTTGGGCTAATTCAAGATTAGTTTTCATCTTTACTGAATGAATTACAGATTTCATTGTCAAGTCCATTATCACAAGCCTTCTGATACCACTTTTTGGCTTCATCAATATTTTGAGGGACACCATTTCCATCTTCATACATTATGCCTAAGTTATATTGAGCTTCTGGATGATTTAAATTAGCTGCTCTTTCAAACCATTCTTTCGCTTTATTTAAATCTACCTCAACACCTTTACCTTCAGAATACATTAATGCAATATTATTTTGGGCATCTACGTCATCTTGCTCTGCTGCTTTTTCATACCATTCTAACGCTTTAGCATAATTTTGCTCAACCCCTTTACCATCTTCGTACTTAATGCCTAAATTATATTGCGCGTCAACGTCTCCTTGATTAGCCGCTTTCTCGTACCACTCTAACGCTTTAGCATAATCTTGATCTACGCCTTTTCCTTCATCATACATCACAGCTAAATTAAATTGAGCTTTGGCATGACCTTGCATAGCTGATTTTTCAAACCATTCTTTGGCCTTTGCATAATTTTGTGGTACGCCTTCACCAAGATAATACATAACCCCTAAGTAAGATTGGGCTCGTTCATTGCCTTGCATAGCGGATTTTTCATACCATTCTTTGGCTTTTACATTATCCAATGGTACGCCATCACCTAACGCATACAACGTACCTAAATTCAATTGGGCTCTTGCATCACCTTGCAATGCTGCTTTTTCATACCAATCTTTAGCTTCAAAAGTGTTCCTCTCTACACCATAACCTTTTTCGAACAACCATCCCAAATTTAATTGCGCTTTTGCATCACCTTGTAATGCAGCCTTTTCATACCACTTTGCTGCATTGGTATAATTTTGATCTACACCATTACCACTTTCATACATTAAACCTAATTCATATTGCGCTTTTGGATCATTTTTTTCTGTTGCCAATTTAGATAGTTCATCAAATCCCAAATCTTTTAAATCATCAGCATTCACAGGACTTACAAAAAATAAACATAACCAGACAATTGCAAATAATTTTTTCATATTTAATTCCTTAATTAATCTCATTTTTAATAAATATTATTTTTGAGCAACAAAAAGTAGTCTTCCGTTTTACTATCATACTATTGTTAACCAAGTTTACTTACTATGGCAACATTTTTTATACAAGAATATTAACGATTATTGTTCTATTCTAAAAAACACTTTATGATCTAAATATAAATTAGTTACTGATAATCATTTCCCTTCGTATAGGCTAAAATATAGTAACCGACAGTATGCTCATTTATAAGTACATATTTTTATATTATTAATAATAAAAAACTCTATCAATAATGGCTGATAGAGTTTGTGTATAATTAGTGTTAAATATCAAAAGCTTTTAACTTGGCAATGATAGTTTCTAGATTTGATGTTGTCTGTTTAATCATATCAATTATGATATTTAAAATTCTCTAATCTACTATTCATCATTAATTTTGATATCGCGGTCTATTTTACTTAAATTTATATTTCTAATAATAGTTGTAATATCAGCTTGGATAAACTATTTGTAGCTTATTCAAGCATCTTAATATTAAACGTCTATATTATAGGTTTGAATTGAGTTAATTTTATGCTAAACAATTTATAAGTAATTGAATCTATATATAAACTGAATAAGCAAAAATAGTAATCCTATAAAGAAAGTCAATGCGCCTAAATATTGAATAGGGAAAAACAAAAATCGATACTTATTAATTTTAATCTTTTTATATGTTTTTCTTACATCAATTATACCTGATTGTACAACTTCTTTTTTGATATTGAGTTTAACGCCAATAAAATATACTAAGCTTCCATGAAATATCCAGAGAATTGGCATAAAAATATAATTACCTATTTCAGCATCTGGACCATAGATATCATA
>NZ_LZGM01000037.1 GCF_001690195.1 Gilliamella sp. wkB108
AAGAGGTAAGTTTTAGCAGAAAAATAATTAATTATTGATATAGGATGGATATACCAAGCTTTACCGTCTTGATTTAGTGTGGCTGGGGGTGAGGTATCGGTTTGTGCTGTTTGGGTATTTGCTCCACTCACATTACCCGCATTATCCTCTGCCGTTGGTTGATTTTGATTGGCTAATCCATTAACCACATCTTTCCACCATAAGCATTTTTTGATTTTCTCTTTCTCTTTTTCCCACATCTCAACTTTTACTTCTAACTCATGCATATAATTATAGTCTTTAAACTGTTCTTGATTGAGCTTTTCTTTTGGGTTTTCTTCATAATTTTCCGGAAATCGGCTTATTCTCTCTCGTCGCTGATTTAATCCTATTGCTTCTTCTGAGTCCGCCGTTTTTCCTATATTCTTTAAATAGGCATCGCGTTTTACTTCATCTCCATCTTTTAAATAATCTAAGGCATTTTCAGCATCATCCGTCATCTCACTATTTAACGCTTCCCATTCCGGCATCTTACCGTCTGTACCTACTTCACTATACCATTCGCTTTGATAGTTAATTAATAAACGCCCTAACGCCTCAAATAATATCGGCTTTTCAATTATTCCTCTAAACATTCACTCTTTATATAGGCATATTTCTTGTTTTCTGGCGAATCAGTTAGATATTGTCTGTCTAATATTGACAATGTTGTTTTTAAGGTCGGTTTGTATTTATCTAATGACGGATTATCCTTATTGCGCTTTTCTGATAATTTCACATCCTTATAAAACTCCACTAAGCTAGCATTTTCAGTTAACTGTGAAAAATCAAACCAATCCCAAGCACTGACTTTCTTTACCCCTTCCCTTTTCTTTGACCCCCAATAGGTAATTATCTATTTTTGAATAGATTACTTATATATAATGTAGCGTTATTTTATTTATCTAATTCTTCATCTAATTTGTCTATTTTTTGTTTCATTTGGTCCACCAGACATTCTGTGATTTTATGAGTAAAATCTCTTGTCTCATCATAATCTGGTGTTGGTGTTATCAAACAAATTTGATTGATTTGTTTGTCTATTATTTCCATAGACTCTTGAGTATCTGGATTTTTTTCTGATAAAGATGATAATTTTTGTAATAATATATCGTGAT
>NZ_LZGM01000038.1 GCF_001690195.1 Gilliamella sp. wkB108
CCCCACCGATTGAGCAACCGGAAAGCCTGTTTTATATGGGTGAAAGCTCATCAGATTTACCATATTGGTACCACCCATATTTGAGTCTGAGTTGATAAAATTAGCGGGCATAATATGTTCCCACTTAAACACGACCGTACCGCCACAATATTTGGGGCGCTGAATATAGACTTGCCGAGTCACCCGATTAAACCGCACCCGAATATGGCGAATAGTGAATAACTCTAGTCGGTAAACATAACGGAAATAGCGAATTAATAAATAATTCATGGAAATTGATATAATAAGAAAAAAGATCAATCCCAAATAAAAACTAAATCCAATATCAAAAGGATAAAATTGTGGATATAAAAGAAAATATAAAATTCGTAAGAATGAGAAGTTAGTATATCCAGTTACTAAAAAAAGCAACAAACTAATCCAAGTAACAATCCCACGAAAATTTTCAAACATACCACCACGTATTTCTAAATAACGATCGTTATAGGCATAATAAGGACCAATTGGGCGCGGGTTATTACTAACTGATTCTTTGGTATAGTCTTTTTGCACTTCGCTAAGCTTCATATCGCCATCAAAATAATCTTTTCCTAACTTTTTGCGCGTTGATGCTTTAATTGAACTGCCAAACCACAATAAAAATTCACCGATATACATTTCAAACTGTCCTTAATAATTTGCTCCGGATTGTTCACCTTTTTGCTATCATATTAAGAATTACCATAATCAATCAATTTGCCGGTTTTATCATCTCGCACGCCCCATTCGATACGATTATCTAAAATCGCTTGTTGTACTCTGGGTGGATAGTCTGATAAGGTGGTTTCTTTCGGTACGGTTTTCCCTTTTCGACCAGCTTGACGAATGACTTTTGGCCAGCGTGGTTGCCAGCATAAACATTCCGAAATAAAGTAACCTATCGTGTAAAACGGTAATAATATTAAAAATACCGGTATCAATAAAATGTACATCCAGAATGTTGGGGCATTTTTTGCAGCATGGATCATCGGTTTTATATGTCCACTTAAACCATGTAAAGGCATCGGTAGATGCGTACTGAGCCAAGGTTTGGATAGGTTATCCGGGCCTTCCTCCATATAACGGCGAATAAATTCCCATTCATCTTTATAATCTTGCGAATTATAGGTGTTTTTACCAATCCCCACCGATTGAGCAACCGGAAAGCCTGTTTTATATGGGTGAAAGCTCATCAGATTTACCATATTGGTACCGCCCATATCTGAGTCTGAGTTGCTAAAATTAGCGGGCATAATATGTTCCCACTTAAACACAACCGTACCGCCACAATATTTGGGGCGCTGAATATAGACTTGCCGAGTCACCCGATTAAACCGCACCCGAATATGGCGAATAGTGAATAACTCTAGTCGATAAACATAACGGAAGTAACGAATACATAAATATAATGAAACTAAAAATATAGTTGAAAAAAATGTTATTGCAAATATACCGGAAGCAATATTGTCTCTTTCATGATTATACAATTTAAGCAGAATAGTTAATCCTAAATTTCCACTAGAATAAGGAATAAAAAATATAACTAAGCTTATCCAAGTGACAATCCCACGGAAATTTTCAAACATACCACCACGTATCTCTAAATAACGATCGTTATAGGCATAATAAGGGCCAATTGGGCGTGGGTTATTACTAACTGATTCTTTGGTATAGTCTTTTTGCACTTCGCTAAGCTTCATATCGCCATCAAAATAATCTTTTCCTAACTTTTTGCGCGTTGATGCTTTAATTGAACTGCCAAACCACAATAAAAATTCACCGATATACATTTCAAGCTGTCCTTAATAATTTGCTCCGGATGGTTCATCTTTTTGCTACCATATTAAGAGTTACCATAATCAATTAGTTTGCCGGTTTTATCATCTCGCACGCCCCATTCCAAACGACTATCTAAAATCGCTTGTTGTACACTGGGTGGATAGTCTGATAAGGTGGTTTCTTTCGGTACGGTTTTCCCTTTTTGACCAGCTTGACGAATGACTTTTGGCCAGCGTGGTTGCCAGCATAAACATTCCGAAATAAAGTACCCTATCGTGTAAAACGGTAATAATATTAAAAATACCGGTATCAATAAAATGTACATCCAGAATGTTGGGGCATTTTTTGCAGCATGGATCATCGGTTTTATATGTCCACTTAAACCATGTAAAGGCATCGGTAGATGCGTACTAAGCCAAGGTTTGGGTAGGTTATCCGGGCCTTCCTCCATATAACGGCGAATAAATTCCCATTCATCTTTATAATCTTGCGAATTATAGGTGTTTTTACCAATCCCCACCGATTGAGCAACCGGAAAGCCTGTTTTATATGGGTGAAAGCTCATCAGATTTACCATATTGGTACCACCCATATCTGAGTCTGAGTTGCTAAAATTAGCGGGCATAATATGTTCCCACTTAAACACGACCGTACCGCCACAATATTTGGGGCGCTGAATATAGACTTGCCGAGTCACCCGATTAAACC
>NZ_LZGM01000039.1 GCF_001690195.1 Gilliamella sp. wkB108
TGATTTAGCCACTAAACCAAATAATGGTGAAATTTTAATTAAAAAACAACCATTCTGTTTATTAATAATAATTATAATAAAGTTTCACCTAAAAAAGATGAATAAAGGAATTAAACGTGAGAAAGCTATTTACTATAGTTTGGTTATTGTTATTTGTCATTCCTGTAAGTGCTAATGAAATGAGCAAATCAAAATTTGATGAGTTGATTAAACTGGCAACGGAAAAAAATAGTTCAAAAGCTCAATATCAATTAGGAACTATGTACTATGAAGGACATGGAGTAAAACAAGATTATACTCAAGCAAAGGCATGGTATGAAAAAGCAGCTAAGCTAGGTAATACAGATGCTCAATTACGTTTAGGGTTATTGTACGCGAAAGGTCGAGGTACTTTGCAAGATTACACTCAGGCCAAAAAGTGGTTTGAAAAAGCGGCTAAGCAAGGTAATACAAAGGCTCAGTTCAATTTAGGTATTTTATATGAACAAGGTCATGGAGTAAAAAAAGACCTAACCCAAGCCGAACAATGGTATGAAAAGGCTGCTTTGCAAGGTAATGTTGAAGCTCAATATAAAATGAGTGAGCTATATAAAGCGGAACAAAATTCTCTCAAAACAAAAAAAGTACCAGAAAAAATTACTACTCAAACTGGCAATAAATCCCAATATCAAAAGAATGAAAAACACAAGATAGAGCAAAATACTATCAACACTAATGAACAAATTACCAAGAAAAGTGACAATGAAACCGAATCAAATTTAGTATTATTTTATGCACAAGGTAATGGAATAACCACAGACTCTTCCAAAACCAAGCAATGGCACGAAATA
The DNA here is from genome assembly GCF_001690195.1 of Gilliamella sp. wkB108. Taxonomy (GTDB): domain Bacteria; phylum Pseudomonadota; class Gammaproteobacteria; order Enterobacterales; family Orbaceae; genus Gilliamella; species Gilliamella apicola_L. The sequence continues at coordinate 831 of NZ_LZGM01000039.1, forward strand.
TCGACCGTGCAAGGTGATATTAAAATCCAATATCAACCAGGTGAGTTGTTTAAGAAAAAGCAAGAGCCGGCTAATGTCCCGAAAGAAGCTAAACAAATCACTATGCAAGGTAATGATAAATCTCAATCAAATTCAGAATTATTGAATGCTCAAAGTAAAGGAATAAAGAAAGATTATAGTGATTCCAAGCAACCGTATGAAAAAGCTGCCGAGCAAGGTGACGCCCAAGCTCAATTGAATTTAGGCTTAATATATGCTCAAGGTAAGGGTGCTTTGCAAGATTACACCAAAGCTAAAGTGTGGTATGAAAAAGCAGCTATTCAAGGTAATGCAGATGCTCAATTTAATTTAGGTGTTTTATATGAACAAGGTTACGGAGTAAAGCAAGATTATCTGCAAGCAGAAAAGTGGTATGAAAAAGCAGCTTTGCAAGGCGATGCTGAAGCCCAATTTAATCTGGCTGTATTATATGAGCGAGGTGTAGGAATAGAACAAAATTATATTAAAGCTAAGCATTGGTATGAAAAAGCCGCTACGCAAGGTAATGTAGATGCTCAATTTAATTTAGCTGTTTTGTATACACTTGATGATAATATTAAACAAGACTATTCTAAAGTGAATAAGTGGTTAAAAAAGATCACCTTACCTAATGATACCGTGCATCATAAAAATATAAGCATACCTTATTATAACGATATTGAATTACAACAAAATGTCACTAATACTTTTAAGTGGTATGAGCAAATTACTATGCAGAATGAACCAACTGAAACTCAACCTAATCAAAATATCATGCTTATTAAAAATGATTATCCAGCACAAGATTATAATAAAGCTAAGGAATGGTATGAAAAAGCAGCCCTACAAGGTGATGCTGATGCCCAATTAAATTTAGGGGTATTGTATTATAATGGCAATGGAGTTACGCAGGATTTTACTACGGCAAAATATTGGTATGAAAAAGCTGCCAGTCAAAATCTACCGGAAGCCCAATATAATCTAGGGGTTATGTATGAGGAAGGTAAAGGCGTAACTCAAAATATTATTGAGGCTAAACAGTGGTATGAAAAAGCGTGTAAAAATGGACTTGAAGATGAAAGTTGTCATTAAGAAAAATATCAATTAAATTTGACACGCTAAAAGAAGTTAATACTTAAATTTTTTTAAATAGATATTGGAAAATTTACGCTTTTATTGTTTATATAAAAATTGTCTCATTTTATCTTTTCCCTATTCTAGTCAATCTCTTTATCGAAACGTTAATCACATGTACAGGGATAGTAACTTTAATGACTAAATTATCAAAATAACTTTTTATCGGTCTTTTATCGAGAACAAAATTCTTTATAAAAGGCTAGTCTGCCTACTTGGTAAAAATAAGTTCTGTGGTAGAATGACCCGGCTATTCTTTGTTCTCTGAAAATTGATTATTTATTGAAAATTAGATTGAGGAAGGAATTAATCGTGAAAAAAATATATGCATTAGTGTTGTTATTATTTGTGGTTTGTTCCGTCACAGCTAACGATCTCAAAAATTTGTCTTTTGATGAGTTATCTAAAATCGCAACCCAAAAAAATGATTCAAAAGCTCAATACTTGTTAGGCTTGATGTATGACGAAGGTGAAAGCGTCAAAAAAGATCCAAGCAAAGCAATTCAATGGTACATAAAATCCGCTTCACAAGGTTATGCTCCCGCTCAATTTAATTTAGGTGTTTTGTATGAAAAAGGCGAAGGTGTACAGCAAGACTATAAATTAGCCAAAGAGTGGTATGAAAAGGCTGCTTTGCAAGGTGATATTGATGCGCAATTTAATTTAGGTATGTTGTATGACGAAGGAAATGGTGTAGAACAAGATTCTGTCAAAGCCAAACAGTGGTATGAAAAAGCTGCCATGCAAGGTGATCCCGAAGCTCAATTTAATCTGGGAATAATGTACAGTAAAGGTGAGGGTGTCGAGCAAGATTATAATAAAGCTAAGGAATGGTATGAAAAAGCAGCTCTACAAGGTTACGCACCAGCGCAATCGAATATCGCTTCAATGTATTTAGAAGGAAATGGTGTAGCGCAAAATCACACCATAGCTAAAGAATGGTATGAAAAAGCAGCACAACAGAATCAACCAGAAGCTCAGTATAATTTAGGTATTATGTATGAAAATGGCAATGGAACTTCCAAAGACACAGTTATGGCTGAACAGTGGTATCAAAAAGCTTGTGAAAATGGACTAGAACATGAAAAATGTCATTAGGTAAGATACAAATTAATTAAAGCGAAAACTACATTGACAAGTTAAAAGAGATTTAAATTTATTAAAAGGAGCTAAGTTGCTCCTTTTTTCATTTTTCTTATCAACTAATTTCTTATCAACTAGGGTGTTAGCGAAATATTAAAATTTATTTATCTAGTATTTATTTAGGGTAATGCCTATGTTTAATCGAATTAAAATACCAATAAAGTACTGCATAAGCAGTGCCAGATGCGATTAAATCTGAAATTGGTGAAGATAACCATACTCCATTAAAACCAAAAAAGAGAGGTAAAATATAAAGTGTCGGTAATAAGATCAAAATTTGTCTTGAAAGACTTAACAGAATTGATACTTTTGCCATCCCAATACATTGGAAAAAACTTGTGGTTACCATTTGAAAACCAACAAAAACGAATGCTAGCGTTGTGTAACGTAGAGCAATGGCTGAAATGGCAACTAAATCCTCTTCTGAACTAAAAGCACGAACTAATGTATCTGGAATAAAAAATCCAAGTATAAAACCTAAAGTTGTTATGATGGTTGCGATTTTAACCGCATAAATAAATGTTGCTTTTACACGAATATAATTTTTAGAACCATAATTATAACCAATAATAGGTTGCATTCCTTGATTGATACCAATAACAACCATAATTATTAACGTAATTAATCGATTGGCGTTGGAAAAGGCTGCAATTGCATCATCACCAGAAACATTGGCAAGAGGTGCATAATGATTAAGTTGCCAGTTAATAAATACGACTACTACTGATGCAGCAATTTGCATAGCAAAAGGAGACATACCAATGGATAAAATGGCCTTAACAAAAGTAAAGTTAAGTCTAAAGTTACGTCGATATAATTTAATGTTACTGTTTTTACTTATAAAGTGTTGCATAACAAATAAAAAACTAATGAACATTGACACAGTTGTAGCAAAAGCAGCTCCTCGCATACCCCAACCAAAGCTAATAATAAATATAGGTGCTAAAATAATGTTGGCAATAACACTAATGAACATAGTTATCATAGCTTTAAACGGATAGCCACTAGCCCGCATCATATTATTGTAATTAAAGGTTAAAGTTAAAAACATACTTCCAGGCAAGAATACCTCAAGGAACTCTTTAGCATAAACATGGTTAACTGGACTAGATCCGACAAAATGCAAAACAGGATCAACAAAATACAGTAGTAAAAACAAGGTTAAACCGCTTAATAGTGCTGTCAGCATGAACGAAGTTCCAGCTACTTTTTCGGCATTATCATTTTCACCTCGTCCCAGAAAAATGGAAATTCGGCTCGCTGAACCAATACCAACTAGCATACCTATAGCCGCAGCTAAATTCATCACTGGTAAAATAAGACCCGCTGCACTTAATGCTTCACGTCCAATCCAATGTCCAATGAATATACCATCTATGATATTGTAAAGTGTATTAACAATAGTACCAATGACAGCTGGCAGTGCATATTGCCAAAATAATGCACTAATTTTTTTATTTTTAAGATCGTCATAAATATCGTGAGAGTTAGCCATTTTTTTATTCCCACAGTTAAATGTTGTAAAGAAGTTTCAGGTTAAGCATACGTTTTAGTATGTATATTGACAATTAATTGCTTGCTAGTCTAACAGACTTACGAATTGTTGATAGCACTTTTTTAGTGCTTTGATAAAATAGCTTATTATTTATTATTGTATGACCAATAGGAAACCCAATGAGTATACAAATAGAGAAGGTTGTTTTACATAAATTAATTAGAAAAAGTGATACAGAAATTGAATTACAACTTCGTGACTCAATGTTAGATAATCAACAAGCAGTCGTTAATCTAATTGTAGATATTAACCGAATATACAACAATAAAAGTAAAGCATATGGCTTGTTTAAGCATGATAGTTTATTTGAACAATCACTTAAAGAGCTAAAATTAGGCAATCAAGATTTTTTAAATTTTAGTCAGGAATCAACCAAACAATTACGTAATGAATTGGCTAAATATCCATTTGCTGAAGGTGGAACAGTAATATTTTGCCAATACCGATATTTAGCTGTCGAGTATTTAATCATAGCTGTTTTAAATAGCTGTTTGAGCATGCTAGTTAACGATCAACTTGATATTACCGAAACACAATATTTGGATATTGATCATGCCGATATTATTGCTCGAATTGATATTACTGAATGGGAAACTGATGCTAACTCAAAACGATATTTAACTTTTTTAAAAGGCCGTGTTGGACGAAAAGTCTCTGACTTTTTTATGGACTATTTAGGTGCGAGTGAAGGTCTGGATGCGAAAGCACAAAATAAAACCTTAGTGAAAGCGGTAGATGAGTATTGTCAAGAGATGCAATTTGATAAACAAGATAAAACTAATGTGCGTGAAAGTGTATATAATTACTGCCAAACTCAATTACAAGCTGGTGAAGAAATTGAATTAAGAAATCTGGCAACTGAGTTACCTACTAACGATGAAAATAATTTTATAGAGTTTGTTAAACATAATGACTATGATCTTGAAGAGACCTTTCCTGTCGATCGTAGTGCATTACGTCAACTTAAAAAATTCTCAGGTAGTGGTGGGGGATTAACATTAAGTTTTAATTCAGATTTGTTAGGAGAACGCATTAAATGGGATCCGCAAACCGATTCATTGGTAATCAAAGGTGTACCGCCAAACTTACGTGATCAACTACAACGAAATAGTGGTTCAAATTAATAATTAGGGGCTAAAAATGAAATACATTGGCGCACATGTAAGTGCATCAGGTGGAGTTGATAATGCTCCTATTAATGCCTACCAAATTGGCGCAACCGCATTTGCTTTATTTACTAAAAATCAACGACAATGGCATGCTAAACCACTGGAGTCAACCATCATTGATAGTTTTAACAAACGTTGTGAAAAATATGGTTTTACTAGTAAGCAGATCCTACCACACGATAGTTACCTAATAAATTTAGGTCATCCGGATAGTGAACAACTAACAAAATCCCGTATGGCTTTTTTAGATGAAATGCAACGTTGTGAACAATTAGGATTAACTCTACTTAATTTTCATCCGGGTAGTCACTTAAAGCAAATTTCCGTAGATGAATGTTTAACTCGTATTGCCGAATCTATCAATATAACGTTAGATAAAACCAAAAATGTGGTGGCGGTTATTGAAAATACTGCTGGACAAGGTTCAAACTTAGGTTATAAATTTGAACATTTAGCGACGATCATCGATCACGTAGAGGATAAAAGTCGGGTTGGCGTTTGTATCGATACTTGTCATGCTTTTGCTGCCGGGTATGATTTACGTACTGAAAAAGCATGTCAGGAGACCTTTAAAGAATTTGACAAAATTGTGGGCTACCGATATTTACGTGGTATGCATTTGAATGATGCCAAAAGCGAACTAGCGAGCCATGTAGATCGTCATGACAGTTTGGGCAAAGGTAATATAGGTCAAACTGCGTTTAAATATATTATGCAAAATCCCGAGATTGATGAAATACCACTCATTCTTGAAACGATCAATCCGGATATTTGGCCACAAGAAATAGCCTGGTTGAAGGAACAAAGTAAATAAATATCTAAACGTATTAACATGTTTATTTCGATTTTTATTCGATATTTGAATAAATCATTATCGCTATGTTTAACTTGTTAATCATATTAATCTAGCTAGTTATTGTCACTATCAGAAATATCTGGTTAGATTATTGTTACTTTATAAATTATACCGTAATAAATCAAAAATTATGTGTCATGAAATAATAGAAATATAGATCTAAAATAAGGAAATAATGATGAACCAATCAGTTGTATTAGGATTTACAACCCTCGATATTCCTTCTTATACAGCAATCCCCAAGTGTAGTCTGCCTGATAGTTTTCGTCACTGCTTAACCAACAATTATCAACAACAGTTAGTCATTTTAGAAAAAGCAGCACATGATGAAACGGTTTATAATCAAACTCATAACACCAACTATACCCATAGCATGGCGCGTTATGAAAAATTTAAATTGGTGACACCTGATGTACTTGATGATGTATTTGCTTATTTAAATGGCGCACAAAAACGACCGATTTTAGATTTAGGTAAATATGAATCGTTTAGAGATGATAATTTAACCATCATTTTATATAAAGATCTATTGCAACAGTTACCTGAGTGTAATTTATGGCATTTATTACGAGCTTATTATTTGGAAGAACCGATCTTAATTACCGAAGATCTTTATAATCTTTTTGAATCTGAACCATTAGTTTACCAAGCTGATCTTCGGCAGATAGCTGATTTACTTGTTAGTATTACTGGTGATCATGATGTAAGTAGATATATAGCAGATGCTTTATTGTTAGATTTTTCACTGCCAATGTTAGTAACTTATATTGTCGGTAAAGAAGATAAATTATGGCCGTTCTTTGCCGAAAATCCGACCTACATTGATGACGCATTGGGGATAAAAACAGAAAATAGTACTGATGTATATAGGGGTTATAAAATTCCCAATGCATTAGTTATTCTCTCATTGTTTCCTAAGGTACCAAATAAGTATATTTCTTATCTGTTAGAACTTGCATTAGGGGAAAATCGAAGATCGCGTTTAGCGGCTCAAAAAATTCTAAATAAAATTCCAAATATTCATCTTGAAGTTGAAAAAACGTTAGCATCAAGCAAACAAGAGTTACGCATTGTCGCTGCCAATTGGTTAGCTAAACTTGGTCATAATACATCTATTGGGGTATTAAAAAAGGCCTTACAAATTGAGAAGAAGGAACCGGTAATTGTATCAATACTCAACGCGCTGAGTAGACTAGGAGAAGATATTAGTCGCTATTTATCACGCAAATATCTGAAAAATGAAGCGAAAAAAGCATTAAAAGCAAAAATACCCGTTAGCATTAATTGGTTACATAAACATAGTTTACCGGACTTAACTTGGCAAAATGGCGATAATGTCGACCCCGATATTGTTTATTGGTGGATAGTGTTAGCTGTTAAATTTAAACGTCCAGATGGCAATGAGTTATTCGATCTCTATTTAGGATTATTAGATGTTGAAAGCCAAAAAAAACTAGGGCTATTTGTTTTGCAAATGTTTATTTATCAAGATACCAAGAGATTATCATCGGATGAAGCAGAAAAAAAAGCCCAAATATTGGCACCGCAGGAGTTGCAGGATTATCAGATTACAAGTAAACAATTTCCTGAAATTTTTCCTGAAGATAAAAATATGACTTTAGAATACGTAATAAATAATCTTAAAAGCCACTTTCAATGGGAATATATTGGTACAGCAAAAGAAGCAAAAGGCATGCTTGCATTAAGCAAATATATTGATGTATATCAAGCTGTACAGATAGTAAATATGTATCTAAAAGGACACTCATCCAGACGTTCTCAAATTTCGTCAGTATTAGAAGCCATCGCAACAATTTATCATCCAGCTATAATTCAATTACTTTTGACGGTAGCCAACCGTTATAGTTCAAACATTGTACGCAAAAAAGCAACCGCATTACTTGAACAAATTGCTGATAATCAAAACTGTACTGTTGAAGAATTGACTGACATTATGGTTTCTAACGCTAATTTAGATCCTCAAGGTGTATTGGTTTTAGATTATGGTGGACGTACATTTAAAGCCACACTGACTAATTCGTTGCAATTAGTGTTAACCAACTCTGATGGAAAAATCATCAAATCACTACCTGCAGCAAATAAAAACGAGGATATCAATCAAGTTAATCTATGTAAAAAAGAGCTGAGCAATAGTAAAAAAGAGATAAAAAAAGTGATTAGCTTTCAAACAGCAAGATTATATGAAAAGATGTGTATCGAACAAAATTGGTCATATACTCAATGGTATAGCAATTTCTATCAACATCCTATTATGAATCGTTTGATACAACGTTTAGTGTGGTTGGAAATTGATAGTCAGCAACAAATTATCAACAACTTTAGACCGACTGAAGATGGAAGTTTGATTAATTTAGACGATGAAGAAATAGTGTTAAATCCTAGTCATAATATTCGTTTAGCTCATAGGATATATTTATCTGATGAACAAACCTCAAGGTGGCTAGCACATCTTGATGATTATAAGGTCTTACCATTATTTGCACAATTTTCATGTCCACTACCGGATATTAACCACGTAAAAGACAATCAACTCGAAGACTGTTATGGACAGTTTATTGGTCGTTTTATTTTACAAAGAAATCTCGTTCAACGTGGTTATCAGTTCATTGATGATTGGGATAGAGTAGAAGGTTTTTTCAAAATCTTTAAACCACTAGGGATTCGCGCTTGTATTAGGGTAAGTAACTTTTATAAGCTATCTACGGATAACGAAACTATCCAACTCTATCAGTTATATTTTACCCAAAGGTTGGCAATGATAGATAAACCGATGCAAATTGATAAAGTACCACCTATTATTTTAGCCGAGTGCTATGCTGATTATTGTTCATTAATAAAAAATAAATAATCTATTTTAAATATGAATAAAGTCATATAACTAAATTTAAAACTTGAATGGATAAATTAGATTTTGTTATTAAATAAAAACTTCGAACGCGATTTAGTGAAGAAATGAAAAGAAGATAAATGAACTTAATGGAATTTTAATTATCCAATTGCAGGAAAAGTAAACCATGTTTAATTAACTAATAAACTGTTTCTATTTCTTCTCAAGTAATATTTATCTAAAAAAGAAAATTAAGTTTTGATATCTTTTTTTCACAGCACAAAGTTTGCAATTTGCTTCCGATAGATAAGTTTTGGGGTAATTTTAGCTAGCTAATAATTTGTATCAGTTGCATAATTATAATCATTAAAATTATAAGTAACTATGTATTATTTATTGAAAATGTCTCAGTAAAGTATTATACAGGAATGGAACATGTTAAATTCACTAAAAAATAAATTGCTCTCTTTTTTTTCTGCTAATTACCTGGCTTCAGATAAATTAATATCAATTATTTTCTCTCCCTTACAAGCTCTGGATACAGCATTACTAAATCGTATATCAAATTATATTATAAGAGGAGAGGATGAGAATATTTTTCTTGATATTAATCATTATATTGCAAATGAAGATGTTCGTTCATTTATCTCTACTATTGGTGACGGTTCAATTTATCATTATCAAAATAATAAAGGGGTAGTTAATAGTTTTAAAGCCAGAAAGGTATTTTATACGCAATGGACTCATGTTTACTCATTTGAGCAGATTATCCGTTTTGGAAAAGTATTAGCAACATTAAAAATTAACGATTTTGCGGTTATTCCTCCAAAACTACCATTGTGGTTTGTATGTCTTTTTACCGATGGACTAATTACAACGTTAAAATTTAGTTCACAAAATACACCCAATATGAAAGAACGTAGTAATTGGTCGATAACTCAATTACATGAGTTACTTGAAACAGAAGAAAAAGGATCAGGACAACAATTATTATTTGCTATTTTTGATCGAGAACAATTGAATTATAAATATGGTTCTTATGATTATGTTTATGATTTTAGTGATTTACTCCCCTATATCAATCAAAACCTTGAGCGATTCAAAAAACTACCAACCGATGGGCTTTCTATTATTGGGCAATTAGAACAACTTAATTACATTAATAAGCAACCAGAACTTAAATCACAATTAATTGATTTTATTGCTCTGCAAACACTTAATAGTTCTAAACAAGTAAGTAAATTAGCTGTAGCCATGCTGGCAAGTTTACCGGTTAAATTAGTTCAGGAACAATTACAATATTTATTAACACAGGGAACACCAAACCAGCGAAGCAAATCAGCAATATTACTGGCTAGACTAACATCAGATAGCTCTATTTTGGAAAATGCACTAGCTAGTGAAACAAATACGACGGTTATTAAAAGTATTGAAACTTCTTTATTTAATCTTAATGTTAGCCAACAGGCTGAGCAACAATCTCTTGAATTGGATATTCCAAATTTTGAGCCTATCCCTCAAGTTGATTTACCGTTAGTAGCTCGTGATATTTTACAACAAAATCATGAGGAAAAATTATCAAAATTTTATGAGTTATCACAACAAGAAATTGAAGAAAACAAGAAAAGGCGATATTCTCAAACTTATAATCAGTACGCTTATAACCAATTGAAAAGTATAACTTCTGACGATTTGGATAATCTTTTTGATTATATAAATGGTCATGCACAATTGGTGAAGTCAATCTTGAAAAAAAATCTTCGTTCTTATTTTGATTTTATTTTGGATAAAGGACGGTTACAAAACTTACCTGAATTTAATCTTTATCATCTGTTAAGAATCAGGAGAATTTATGATCCTGACGAATATGAACACTATTTCACCTCATTTTTTTATGAAAATGAAATGCTATTAACCTCAGATTTAAGGCAAATATCTGACGTGTTGACCAATATAAAATATTTCAAACAACCTAATCGTGTTATTGCTTCAATTTTTATGAAAAATAGTAATCCCTCTGAGGATTATGAATTCGAACCGAATAAATTATGGCCATTTTTTGCTGAACATTCTATATTTCTTGATGAGGCATTAGGCTTATCACCTTCAGAAAAATATAGCAATGATGCTTTTAATACAGGTTGTGCAATAAAAATATTACAATTTTTCCCTCAATTACCGACTAAATATGTGGTTTATTTATTGGAAGTTGCATTAGGTGAAAACAAAACATTGCGCGATCAATCGCAAGCGCTATTAAACCAACTTCCCGATATTCATTATCGAGCAGAAGAAGCATTACAATCTAACAAACAAGAAATACGCATTATTGCTGCTCAATGGCTTGCTAAATTAGGACAAACAACTTCCATTAAACCATTACAGGTAGCTTTAAAGAAAGAAAAACGTCCAACAGTACAAGCGGCATTATTAGTTGCTCTGCAAAATTTAGGTGAAGATATTAGCCAATCTTTAACTGCTAAAAAGTTATTGGCAGATGCCCAAAAAGGTCTGAAAGGTAAAAAGCCTGTTGGGTTTGAATGGTTTGATATAAACTTGATCCCAGTATTAACCTGGCAAAATGGTGAAGAAGTAGATCCTAAAATAATTTATTGGTGGGCGTTACTTGCTGTTAAATTGCAAGATCCAGCTAATTCGTTATTACTTATCTATACACATCTTCTAAGCGAGACAAGCCAACACCAATTAGGGCAATTTATTTTACAAAGCTTCATAAAGCAAGATACCCTTTCACCAACAATTGAGGATGCAGAAAAAGAGGCTAATCAAAATGCTTATCAACGTTGGCAAAGCTGTTTAAATTTTTTTAAAAAATATCCAAAGAATTTTCCAAGCTACGAAAATATTACTTTGGAAGATGTTTTCCAAAAAATTAAAAAAGAGGTACTTTCTCGATATTTGGGTTCTGCCATTAAATTTAAAGGTTTATTAGCTTTAGCAAGTGTTATTGATGGAAACGTAGCTGTGCCTATTTTACGCAGTTATATGAAAGATCACTATAAAAGACGAGCTCAGATTGAAGCTATGCTTGAATCGATGGCAAATAGTGAGGATCCCCTTATCATTCAATTATTATTATCAATTGCACGTCGTCATCAAACTAATTCTGTACAAGAAAAAGCAAAATTACTTATTAATAAAATCGCCGAAAGAAATCATTGGAGCGCACAAGAGCTTGCAGATCGGACTATTTCAACTGCTGGATTAAATGAATCTGGAATATTGACCCTTGATTATGGCGAACGCACATTTACCGCAATTGTGGATGATAAATTTAAATGGGTGTTAAGGAATCCAGAAGGTGAACAAATTAAAGCACTACCTGAAGCTCGAAAAACAGAAGATGAAACCTTGGTAAAAGAAGCCAAAAAACAGTTTAGCAACAGTAAAAAAGAGTTAAAACAATTAATTGATTTACAAGTTTCTCGACTCTATGAATCTATGTGTAATCAACGCCAGTGGAGCGTTTCTGATTGGCAAAAATATTTGCAAGCACACCCGATTATGAATTTACTAATTCAACGTTTAATCTGGTTAGAGGTTAATGCACAAAATGAAATAATTAACAGCTTTAGACCAACTGAAGATGGTTGTTTGATAAATTTAGAAGATGATGAAATTACACTTAGTGACAAGAATTTTGTCAGGTTAGCCCACTGTGCATTATTGCCGGAAGAAATCACGACAAAATGGCAAGCACATTTAAAAGATTACAAAATCAAACCATTATTTGAGCAATTCGCTCATCATCTACCTGATTTACATCAAGTTAAAGAAGGATTAATTAACGATCGTCTAGGTTGGTTAACCGATTCCTTTACTTTGCGTAATACTATAACTAAATTGGGTTACAAAAGGGCAGATATTGAAGATGGAGGTTGCTTTTTTGCGTATTATAAATATTTTAGCGACTCAAATTTGTATATCTGTATTGATTTTAGCGGTAGTTATGTCCCGGAAGATAATATCCCTGTGGTACTTTATAATCTTTACTTTACTAAAAAGCAGCGAGGTAATGGTACCGCGATTGATGTCAAAAATGTGCCACCAGTGTTGTTAGCCGAAGGGTATGCAAACTATATTACCGTAGCGAATGCATGTACCGGTTTTGATCCAGAATGGGAGAGAAAAGGATTATGTTAAATGATACTCAAGTGATTCGGCTAAACGCTGAACAACGTTATGCCCATGAGTTAAATAAATTACAGGAAGCTGATAACAATCAAAATAAACCTCAAGGTTGGAATTTATCACCAAAATCAGTACGTCAATTTATTTTAGGTAATGAAGAATTAGGTATTAGTCGTAAATTTTATGGTGATGATCCCTTAGTGGATAGAGCGATTGTCTCTCTGCTTGGTAAGCAAGGTTTAATGCTAGTAGGCGAACCTGGTACTGCAAAATCGATGTTATCTGAACTATTAGCTGCAGCAATAAGTGGTGATTCAAATTTAACGATTCAAGGAACAGCAGGCACGAGTGAAGATCATATTTGTTATTCTTGGAACTATGCATTGTTACTTGCTGAAGGTCCAACTGAAAAGGCATTGATTGGTTCGCCACTTTATCAAGGTATGAAGCTAGGAAAAATCGTCCGTTTTGAAGAAATAACACGTTGTCCACCTGAAATTCAAGATGTACTTGTCTCGTTAATGTCTGAAAAACAAATGATGATCCCGGAAATGGGACAAAATGCAAAAATCAGTGCAAAACCCGGTTTTAATCTAATTGGTACAGCAAATTTACGCGATCGTGGTGTGCATGAAATGTCAGCTGCTTTGAAGCGTCGTTTTAATTTTGAAACAGTTAAACCTATTGCAGATAAGCATTTTGAAATTGAATTAATTCAAATGCAACTCGATCAAGAGTTAGGTGATTTAAAATCACAAGTTACCATTCCTATTGATGTCATTGAATTGTTAGTTACCACTTTTCAAGAACTAAGGCAAGGTCAAACGGATGAAGGAACTAAACTTAAAACTCCTGACTCAGTGATGTCAACTGCAGAAGCGGTTAATATTGTTTATGCTTCAGCATTAGATGCCCATTACTTAGGTAATGGTATACTTAATGGTGGGCAAATTGCCAAACAACTAATAGGGGTAGTTTTAAAAGATAATAGTGATGATATCAAACGTATCCAATTTTACATGGATAACGTTGTTCGTGAAAGAGCTAAAAAATCAAGTAGCTGGCGAGACTTTTATCAAGCATCAAAAGTATTTTGGCAATAATAATTAGACAGTTATCATGCATAAATCTCTATTACCAACACGACTTAAGCGGATTTTGAAATGTCGAGATGCTTTACAACAAGAGCAGATATATTTTGCCCCGATACGACATCATAGTCCGGCTTGCAGTTATGCGATAAGACAATTGATTTCTCAAGTTAAACCAACTCATGTGCTGATTGAAGCTCCTAGCAGTTTTGCTGGGATTTTAGATCATTTATTAAATAAACAAACACGTCCGCCGATTGCTATATTATGTCAAACTAATATTGAGTTAAATTCGACAAATACCGAGCAGAAAAACGATAATTCGCAAGAAGATCAATCGATCTGCTCATCATTTTATCCTTTTTGTGACTATTCTCCGGAATGGCAAGCAATGCAATTGGCAAAAGATCATAATGCAACTATTCAATTTATTGATTTACCATGGAATGAACAAGCCAATCTAAAAAATAAAACACAACAGGGTGAATCACTACTTTCTGAAACTTATCTAAAACATAGTCAATACATCAAATATTTAATGCAAAAATTGCATTGTCGTGATCATAATGAAGTTTGGGAACATCTTTTTGAATTAAGGGATTTTAAGGATATAACCAATTGGCAAAACTTCTTCCAAGATACTCTTATTTGGTGTGCTATGGCGAGACTAGATTATCAAGTAGCCGAACTTAAAGCTGAAGGCTCTGCTCAACGAGAGCAGTATATGTTAACTGCGATTGGGCAATTAAAAAACGAACAGCCAGATGCTAAAATTGTCGTGGTAACTGGTGGTTTTCACACTTTTGCTTTGTTAGAAGGTTTATGGAAAAATAAATTTGTTACACCAACTAAATCGGCAATCACTCGGTATAATCGCCAGCAAGCTAATGCTAATAAAGATAATACATGGTTGATTCGTTATAGTTTTGATCGTCTTGATGCATTAAACGGTTATGCTTCTGGCATGTTGTCACCAGCTTATTATCAAGATTCTTGGACATCAATGTTAGCTTATGAGCAAGAACCCATTTCTCTTCAGACAACACAAAATTGTCGTCAACAACAGGCTTTACATTTTGTATCCAATCTTGCAAAGAACCTACGAGAGAGGCAGAGTAATAGTGAAATAATTAGTTTTATACAATTACAGTCGGCTGTTGAACAGGCTGCTCGATTAGCAAAACTTCGTGAGCATTACGGTCCAGGTCGATATGATTTACTTGATGGCATTCAATCCTCATTTATCAAAGGTAGTATTGATGATGCACGTGGTGATTTTTGGCAAATAGTACACCGCTGTTTATCTGGTAGTTTATTGGGGCAAATCCCAACAGGAATGGCTTCTCCACCTTTAGTAAACCAAGTTTATTCATTATTAAAAAAATATCGTTTCAAATTAGGTGATACCCTAATAAAGCTGACCCATATCGATATATATCGTAAACCAGAACATCGACAACGTAGTCGTTTTTTACATTTGCTAGATTTTTTGAATGTAGGATTGGCCAAACGACTTGATGGCCCTGATTATATCTATGGTCAACGTTTGACTATTATGTTTGAAGATTGGCAGTATGCATGGACACCACTTGTTGAAGCTAGATTAATAGAATTATCACAACAAGGTACATCATTGGAACAAATTGCTATACAGCAGTTACATCAACAAATTCAGCAACAAGTCGAAAATGGACAAGCCCGATCCAGTGTATTTACTGTACACTGTGTTATGCAAGCTGCTTTGATGGGTTTGCGAAATGATTTTGAACAATTGCTGATTAATCTTGTAAGCTATCTTGAAGTAGACAGTGATTTATCATCAATCGTTGATTGTGGTCATCGTTTACTCTATTTATGGCAGGGACGAAATTTTTTAGAAATTAATTCGACAGAAACATTATTAGCTTTATTAGCTAAAGTTCCACAACAAGCATTCTTTTTATTGGATATATTCAAACGATCTGATGAAGAGATTCAGCAACAAAATTTAAAAATATTACTCTCACTAAGAGATTTATTAAATAATTTGCCAGAGCAACTTAATGTTAAGCAGTTAAAACAGGATTTTTATCAAAACTTGTGTCGTCTAAAGCCTTTATTAGTAGATGCACATTTGCTTCGTGGCGCAATTGATAGTATTAGTTATTTAGATTCACAAATTAACCAACAGCAACTTGAAAGTAAAATAAAAGGTGCATTTGGAGTTGGCGCACAAAATCAATATGCCGTCGAATATTTCAAAGGTATGATGCAGTGTACACCAGAATTAATTATTCAATCCTCATTTTTATTAAACAGTCTTGATGAATTATTAGCTCATTGGGATCAGGAAAAATTTATTGCATTTCTTCCAGATTTACGTTTTGTCTTTTCACAGCTTACACCAAAACAAAATGCCTTTCTGGCTGAAAAAATAGCAAAAAAATATAGTGCTGAACAATCTGATCTAACTTTTCAGCAAAATAAATTCAGTGAAGCTGAATTACAAAAAGCATTATCACTAGAGTTAACTATCAATCAACGAATCAAACAACAGCAATTACAAGATTGGTTTAAATTGTAAGGATTAAGTATGAATGACGATAATAATCTCATCAATACCAAAAATGCAAAGCAGATTAAACGCTGGCGGTTAATTTTAGGGAAATATGCTAATGAATCACTCTGTAAAAATAATTTTACTCAATATGAACGACAAATAGAACAATCTTTAGATTATCTTTATCAATATGAATATCGTCGTCGAGGTCTGAAACTTGATGAAAATAAATCCAAACATTCTAAACATGGGGGGAATGATAATTCAGTCTTTAATACAGTTAATTGGCTAAATCAAACGCGTAAACTCTTTCCTAAAAGTACCTTTGAACGCATGCAAATTCAAGCTATTAGTCGTTATCATCTGGAAGGTATTTTAAACGATCCAAATGTGATTCAATCACTTGAACCCAACATAGATTCAGTGCGTTTATTGATGAATTTTCGAGGACAAATTAAAGATGAGGTTTATTTAGCGGTTAAAGAACTGATCCGAAAAGTTGTGGATGAAATTTTAAAAAAAATTAAATCAAGTTTTATTAATGCATTATCGGGTAAAAGGAATCGTTTTAGACGTTCACAGATAAGATATAGTCAGAATTTTGATTGGCGTGCAACGATTAAAGCTAATTTGAAACACTTTGATAAAACAAAACAGCAAATCATTATTGAAAACGTCATTTTTAATTCTCGTACAACAAGACAATTGACATGGGATATTATTTTGTGTGTCGATCAGAGTTGTTCTATGAATAGCTCAATTCTTTATTCTGCGGTTTGTGCAAGTATTATGGCTAAATTACCTACCATTAATTTACACTTAATTGTTTTTGATACTCAAGTTGTTGATTTGACGCATTTTGCTCACGATCCTGTAGAAATATTAATGACTGTTCAATTAGGTGGTGGCACCGATATTGCAAAAGCGCTTACTTATGCAGAACAGAAAATTAAAAATCCCCAGCGAAGCGTTGTTGTGCTTGTGAGTGATTTTTATGAAGGAGGGAGTTTAGCTACTCTCTACCATACGGTATCTAGAATGAATGGAAATCGCATTAAAATGCTAGGATTAGCCGCGTTAGATTATGATGCTGAACCTGTTTATGATATACAAATTACACAACAATTAGCGAATCGTGGTATGCAAATAGCGGCTCTAACTCCGGAACATTTCGCCGATTGGCTAGCTGAGGTCATGCGATGAATTGTTCACAGATCTATTTAAATTATGATCAAGAAGCGTTAGTCCTTTATGCCAATATCGGTATCGTTCGTCGCGCTCGTAAAGATATTGAGGCTAACAAAGTTCAATTGATTGAAGAAAACGAAACATACATCCTTTTTAATGCCGATGGACAAGAAGTCACATTACCAGCTAAAGGTATTTTGAATGCAAGTTGTAGTTGCTCTGCTCGTAGTCATTGCAAACATATCATATCGGCCATTTTATGGTTACAATCTCAAACTTGGCATTTAGATAATGAAAGTAATACAGAAAAACAAAATGGTAAACAAGGCGATCAATCGGTTACAGTATCTTCTGATGCAATAAGTGAATTGTTATCATTAGATGAAAATAAGTTGTTAAAAAGTGTAGGTAAAGCAAATATTCGTTTAGCTTATCAGTTAGCTACACAATGGCAAGAACATAACTCAGTGACTATTGAAGATCAAGGATCTCAAATACGTATTCGTGTGCCTGAAAGTACTGACCCTATTATCTATATGTTTGGCACTGGTTTTGCTGGCATGCTTTCACAATTACCCGATCAACAAAAAAAAGCAGTACATTTAGCGATTATTGCTTATCTTTTTAGGTTACATAATAAACCATGGATATGGTCGAATGAAATAATTAATGAAAATCCTGCAATCGATCGACTTTCATCTGATGAAATTATACTTATTGAGCAAATAGATGGCTATATTTATAGCTTAATCAATCAAGGTTTAGCGCATGTAAGTCATAGTATCGCAATACAGCTTAACTTGCTTAATATGTCGGCAAGATCTCAAGGATTGCCTCGTTTGGCAGCTATGCTTAGACACCTTTGTCAAATAGTCGAACAACTAGCTGATCGACATTTTTCAACTGATGAACTAGATTTGCTGCTTTTTTTAGCTCGTCTAAAAGTTTATCTTGAAATGTTACTTCATCAGCAAGGTGATGCGTTATCAAAATTACGTGGCAATAGTAAACGTCAATATCAGACCGATAATCAAACGATGAATCTTCTGCCATTAGGTGGATATTGGTGGCAAAATAAGACAGGGGCGCTAGGAGCTACATTTTATTTTTGGGATATCGACCAACAACAATATCGACAAACTACATTGGCTAGATCTTATAAATATGACGCTGATTTTAATTCTCAAACTATATGGAATTCAGTCTCAATTTGGCAATCACCGCCAATTCTTTTAATGAAAAAAGCGATAAAACTACATAATCCACGCTTATCCGAAGATAACAAACTAGCGAGTAATGGTTCAACTATTACATTACAGGAAAAAGGTTGGGGTAAGGATGAGTATAATATTTTTAAATCTAAAATTGGGTTTGAAAGTTGGCAGGTATTAAGTAATTATCTTCAAAATTCCTATCAGAATGAGTTAGTAACAGATAATATCTTGTTTATTCATATTCATCATTCCCATGATCATTATTTAGATGAAATCCAACAAACGTTAGTTTGGAGTGTGGCAGATCGTCAAGGGAATTTACTCTTTTTACGCGTTTTTTGGGATGAATACCAAAACCAGCGTATTGATGTGTTAAGCAGTTTTCTTGAAAGCAAGCATAAACCATTAACCGTATTAGTTTATTGCAGAAAAAATGATGATGCGCTAGAGCTTGAACCTTTTGCTTTACTTTATGAAGAATTTAAAACAGGAAATCTCAATACATTAAGTCTGGATTTTGAAGATTCATGGTCTAAGCGGTATAAAGGATTGCATATTAGGTTTAAGTCTTTAAAAAATTATTTTACGCTTAAAAAGAAGTTAGTTAAAACCAATTATATATATCAATCTTTATCCACTTTGCTTATTCAACCGATTTTGTCCATACTTGAAAACGTAGCTAGTATGGGACGAACAACGTTACTAATTGATGAAAAGCAGCAATTGATCCAACTTAAAAATGATTGTGATACTTTAGGTTTTACACTATTAAGTTCAGTATTAAACAAATTAATCATCCTATCACCAATTGAAGTAACACATATTTTACAGGCAGTTTATCTCTGTTATCTTATACGTGAATCTCAATATAATTTACCCATACAGTTAAAATAATATTTTTAAAATTATCATTTATTATTTTGCTTAGCTTCATTTTATCTATAAATCAATAAAGGCGATATTGAGATCCATTCCAACAAAAGAGTTGGATACATCTATGCTTATATTGGATTACTTAGTTAACCTTTATTGAAAGTATACTGGTAAGCTCAATGATTTCAGGTAAAATTTCTAAAATCAAAGCCAATTGTTGCATCACTAACAGATCATTATTCGCTTTATCACCCAGAATGGGTAAAGTTTCAATATACTCCGTAACAGATTTTTTTATAGGTTGATATTCAGCACTAATTTTTTTATCACTTAATATATTGATAATATAAACCGATAGATCATCAAATAATTCAAGTGTCTGTGGAGTAATAGTCTTATCCCGATGCGATCCCAATGTTGAGAGATAACTAATGAGTGTATGATTAAGCGTGATTAATCGGAAGCTTTGATCTATTAAAGCAGGATTCATATGTGGCTCTTTAGTCATCAGGCTAATTAAAGATGATAAATCAGCATTACTATCATGCGCGGCTCGTCTGGCTAGTCGATATTGTAGATCATTTGATTTGCCAGACAAATATTGATGACCGATTGAAGCAAGATAATGACTATCATCATGGCAAACACGATCAACTAATTTTGGCAAATTTCTAAATTTCCAATCAGGCCAAATAAAACTGACGGCAAACCAAGCGATAAAGCAACCAATTAGGGTAGCTATAAGACGTGAAATAGCCACCACTATACTACTCTCGCCAATTAAACTAAAACTAAAAAACACTAACAAGGTAATAAACGCTGTTGCGTAGGCATATTGCGAATTTTTAAACAGAAAAAATAACCAACCAGTGATAATAATAAGTATCAATTGTGCTTCAACACTTGGAAATAAATACGTTAAAGGAATTCCTATCATAATGCCTAATATGGTACCTAATACCCGTAGTTTTAATCGATATTTAGTTGTTGAATAGTTAGGCTGGCAGACAAAAAGGCTCGTTAAAATAATCCAATATCCATGGGTAAGTGGTGAAAAATAGATAACGATATACCCCACAAACAACACTATGCTCATACGAATAGCATGACGAAAAAGTGCCGATTTAATTGTGAGATTTCGTTTAATCTTGGCAAAAACATCATAAAAACTAGTCAACTCATCATCGATTAATTGATTATTTTCTTGTTGCTGGGATAAATGTTGCTCAGTATCAATATTTGCTAGCAATAAATCGATAGATAATAGATTTTGATGTAGATTTTGTAATGATTTTACTAGCAATGTAGTTGCTTTATCTGTATTTTGATATTGTGAAATGGCCTCTTCTAAATATGAAAAATAACGTGTAAATAAAGGATCATGTTGATAAGTTTGATTTAACTTTATAGACATTGCTAATTTAGCACATGCTTTGGCTTGCAAGTTAATGATTCGGGCAAAACGAAATAAAATATCACTATGTTTAAAATGTTGACTTAATGCTTGGTAGTCACCATGCGCTGAACTTGCTCGTTCATGAATATCTTGGGCGACAAAATAGTAACTGAGCATTTTCCTAATATAGGATTGACCTCGATAACCTTTTAATCGATTGAATAGGGAGCCTTTTGTTTGATTAAAGGTATTAATCAATTGATTATTACTATCCGTTAATTGCAAAGTCTGTTTTGTAAAACCATCAGTTTCATCAGGATCAAACATCGCAGCTTTAGCATCCAGATATTGTGCCAATTTGAGAAAGCAATTGGATAATGTTTGTTGAGTGGTGCGAATGGGTTGAATAATCGATTCAATCAGCGAAACAAAGTTATACCAAAGCGCACCTAATAATAAGAAGCATGGCAAAGTGTAATTATCGCTGTATAAGTTATGTCCAAGCATCGTATAAGCAGCGATGAGTATCGAACCAAAAGCTATGACACCATAACGTTGCCCCAAAGCGCCAAGCATAATAAAAATAAAGGTTGAGCTTACTAATCCCAGAATAAACAAAACCGGAAAATCAAACAATAATTCGACCGAAAAAGTAGCAATGGCAAAACACAGTAAGGTAAAAACTAAGTTAATACATCGACTAAATAATCGTGTATCTATTTCAGTTAATCCTGCAGCTACTACACCAAGAGTAAGTGGTATCACATAAGAGGTATAACCAAAATACCACGGTATTAGAGTTGAACCTGTTAAGCTAATTAATATACGGATACTGAAAAGTAGGTTACTACTATAAAAAACTTTGCGTAATGTTAAAAAAAATGGATGCACGATTCTTCGGATAATAAGTCAATTTTAATAGTGATGTTAGGATACTATATTGTTATTATTTGGAAAAGAGATAACAATATTGAACTATCTATATAAAATGTATTAATTAACAACACACCCGATATTAATGATTATGAATAGTTAGATTTTAACTTTTAAGTAACTAAATCGTACACTATTCACTATACTGACTGAGAAAAATACACATAGTTAAGTGAGTTAATATCTCACACCCTTTACAAATCCTTACAAAAAATCTGACTTTTTTTAGTCAATTAATTTATAATATTATCACATATATACCAGTTTTATATATAATTACAATAAGTTAAAGTAATAAGTATTCAATTTATTTACCCAAGAAGTATAAGAAAAAATAGTAAGAGGGCAATAAGGGTATGCTGAAAGGTATTTATTTAAGGTTGTGTTATTACAGTAGTTATCAAAATGAACATATAACAAACCGATATGTAAAAATAGTACATATCTTTCAATATGTTTTTTCTCCTTTTATTTTTATTCATATACTATCTAAACTCGTAAAAAGTTCACCTATTAAAAATTTAAGTCCTAAAATAACTATAAATAAAGCCGTAATATCATCTAAGCATCAATCGTTACCGTTTAAGTACTTTATATTAACTTCTTCGTTATTATTCATTATTTTGTTAAGTTTGAATAAAGCTGAAGCGATTTTTGTCAATCAATCAGTAAAACCGATAGAAGGATCGCTACCTTACCTTGCGCTTGATAAAAATGGTGTATATAAAGTGACGAAATCATCCGACTTTTTGAACATCAAATTACCAGATGGAAAAATCTATGTGCCAGAAGAGGGTAGTATTCTCAATACAATTGTAGATAAATCGACTAGCACTAAACCAATAGAATTGCCAAAGGATATTATATTTTCGCAAATTGATACTTTAGTACCTTTTGGCAATTATCCTTCAGTACCATTGAATACAGTGTTCGATGCCCCGAATAATTTTTGGAAAGATGATGATGACGATAAAAATTTTTCTGCAACAGGGAACTTAACTGTAAAATGGGTAGATAGTTATGGCGAGGATGTAACATCGAAAGTAAAAAATGCACCTTGGGAAAAATTAGATCCATGTGCTTCACCATATAAATTAACTCTATCTATCTCAGATTTTAAGCTCATGACCCAATATGGGGTACCCAAAGAAAGTAGTATGGTAGCTAAAAGTCATGATTATTACTTACGTCCTGCTGTTGAAAAACCTTATGCTTGTTATGCTAAACCTAGCTTTAATTATGATTCGGCAACTAATCCGAGCTTGCAAGATGTTGACGGACCAGAATGGGTTGCAGGAAAAGGTTTTAAGGCAGTAATAGATGATGACGATTCTAATACTTCTATAGTTAATTTTCCGAGTACGGGAGCAAATAACCTTTATTTTGATCTAATATTAGCGGGGGTAACTGCGAAAGAGGTGATAGATGGTTATCCTGATGGTGATTTCCCAAGTACGGCTGGGGGATCTGTTCCACAGCCTCCATCAGCTAAACTTAGTATACCTCCAGGTCAAGATGCTAATTTAAGTAATCAACTAAGAGTGACTTTAATAGGACCTAATACAGGAATTACTAAATTAAGAAATAATATGTTTGCACCTACACAATTTAGTCTTATGTATAAAAAAACAAATACTTTAATTTATAAGTTCTCTATAGTGAGTTGGTATATGTTTGTAAATCAACAGTTTAATACAATCGATGAATTTAAAAAGTTTTGTCTAAGGCAAGGAAATGGTTGGACAGGTTTTAATATTGCAAAAGTTGATCAGTTGACTAATGCTAATGCTTATACATGGAATAATGGTATAAGTGGACGTCAAATAAATAATTATCGTCGTAGTTTGAATTATAATCGTTCTGGAAAACCTGTAGGCGGTATATTTAGTGAATGGGGTTCGCTTTCTGAACAAAACTATCCTGGTAGTGGTTGGGTTGCAGATATTTATATTACACAATCAACCTATGATGGAGATCATCGATATTACGTTGATTCCCGTGATGGAAGGATTTTAAAACAGGATGGAGTATCTTCGAATTATGGTCAGGTTTGTGCTGGACCTTATATACTTACTAGTAGTGAAAGAGTGGAAATAAAATCGAATCCTTAATATCTAGAAGTTGGATAACATAATAATAAAAAATTCTCCCTAATTATTAAGTTACTAGTAATTTTTATAGAAGTTGAAATCTTTGTTATGTTAGTGAAATTTGTTTAATTTAAAAAAACAAAGTTATTAGAAGTGATTAAATTTAATAATTAATCAGAATA
>NZ_LZGM01000040.1 GCF_001690195.1 Gilliamella sp. wkB108
ATAGATTACTTATATATAATGTAGCGTTATTTTATTTATCTAATTCTTCATCTAATTTGTCTATTTTTTGTTTCATTTGGTCCACTAGGCATTCTGTGATTTTATGAGTGAAATCTGCCAGTTCATCGAGATAAACTGGTGGCGGAAATGTTAAGCAAATTTGATTTATCTCTTTATCAATTATGTCTATATTCTCATTAACCGTTGGATTTTTTTCTGCAAGGGATACTAGCTTTTGAGATAAAATATCGTGGTAATAACGATAGGAATCCAAAATACACATAGTACTACTATATTCGTTTTGATAACAAGTTTTTAGCTTGTCAGTTTTAAACACCGATGAAGA
>NZ_LZGM01000041.1 GCF_001690195.1 Gilliamella sp. wkB108
TTTTATTATGTCTCATAAATATAATTCATATACTACACTTAAACAACTTTTGCCATTTTTAAGACCTTATAAAAAAGCCTTAATTGTAGCTGTAATTGGACTTTTATTAAATGCAGCGACAGATGCAACTTTGATATCACTTACTAAACCATTGCTTGATTATGGTTTGATGGATAAAAATTACTCTCTCTTAATTGCAATTGCGATTGCAATTATTGTTTTAATTTTGCTGAGAGGATTGTCTAATTATGTATCTACTTACTGTCTTGCTTGGTTATCTGGAAAGGTAATAACTAAGTTTAGACAAATGATTTTTAATCATTTAATGAAAAGTCCAGTAAGTTTTCACGATCAAAATTC
This sequence comes from Gilliamella sp. wkB108, assembly GCF_001690195.1. Classification (GTDB taxonomy): domain Bacteria; phylum Pseudomonadota; class Gammaproteobacteria; order Enterobacterales; family Orbaceae; genus Gilliamella; species Gilliamella apicola_L. The sequence continues at coordinate 361 of NZ_LZGM01000041.1, forward strand.
AGTTGGAGAACTTGTTTCAATAATTACTTTTAATACCCAAATGTTATCAAAAGCTTCATCTGATGCTTTAATTATACTTATTCGCGAGATAACTTATGCAATTGGTTTATGTATTGTTATGTTATATGGTAGTTGGAAATTAGCTTCAGTACTTATTATTCTTGTACCATTAATTATTCTTACTGCTCAGTTTATTGCCAAAAAATTTAGGCAAACAATAGCTACATTGCAACAAGGGATGGGCGAAATCACAACAGCTAGTGATGAAATGTTAAGAGGACATAAAGAAATTTTAATTTTCAATGCTAAAAGTTATGAAAAAGATAATTTCAATTTAATAACAAATTCCGTTAGGAAAGGAATGATGAAAATTGAAATAGTTTCTAGATTATCGACACCTATTATTCAATTGATTGCTACTTTAGGATTAGGAATTATATTATATCTGGTGGCAAGTCAAAGTTTAGATATAACACCTGGGTCATTTACTGTGGTTTTTTCTGCAATGATAGCAGTAATGCGACCATTACGAGAATTAACAAGTCTGCACGTGGAATTACAAAAAGGAGCAGTAGCTTGTGAATCATTATTTGGTATTCTGAACTCTCCTATAGAAAAGGATAATGGATCTATTATAGCTGAAAAGTTGAAAGGTGATATTGAGTTAAAAAATGTGACTTATACATACCCAACTCGTAATACACCTGCTCTTAATGATATTTCTTTAAAAATAAATGCTGGTCAAACAATAGCGCTGGTTGGGCGTTCGGGAGCTGGAAAATCTACAATTGCAAATTTGCTTCCTCGTTTTTATGATATTGAACATGGGGAAATTTTGATAGATAGTGTAAATATTAAAGAATATACTTTAAGATCATTGCGAAGCCAAATTGGTTATGTATCACAACGTGTGCATTTATTTAATGGAACTATTGCCGATAATATTATTTTCGGTGCAAAAAATAGGTATGGACGAGAGGATATAATTAAAGCAGCAAAAGCTGCTAATGCAATGGAGTTTATTGAAAAATTAGAATTAGGTATTGATACCGAAATAGGCGATAATGGTATCCTTCTTTCCGGTGGGCAACGACAACGAATTGCAATAGCTAGAGTACTTTTGCGTAATAATCCTATTTTAATTTTTGATGAAGCTACATCTGCTCTGGATAATGAGTCAGAACTCTTGGTACAAGAAGCAATTGATAATTTACAAAAAAATCGAACGTCCATTATTATAGCCCATCGCTTATCTACCATTGAGAAGGCAGATCGAATACTTGTAATTGATGATGGAAAAGTTGTCGAAGATGGTAATCATAAATCTCTCATCGCTTTAAATGGAATTTATGCTCATATGTATACTATGCAATTCAATTCTTAACAGATTTAAGATAATTATGAAAAATATTATAAATAAAACAAATATAAATGACACCAGTAATATAGATCGAGATGCATCAACTTGGGCTACTTTTCGTAAGTTATGGCCATATATATTGGAACATAAATTCATTCTTTGTTTGTCGATTATATTATTAATTGTTAGTGCTTTTGCAGATACGTCATTAATTGCATTATTGCGACCGTTACTTGATCTTGGATTTTCTATGAATGATCGAGAATTTTTATTGATGGCTCCGATTTATATTTTTTGCTTAGTCTTATTACGTGGAGTTGCAAACTATGGGTATTCTGTTTTTTTATCATTGATTTCGGGTAAAATTGTGATGAAAATTCGACAAAAACTTTTTGGTCATTTTGTCGATTCACCGGTTAGTTACTTTGATCAAAATTCCACAGGACGATTACTTTCTCGTATTACATATGACACTGAACAGGTAGCTGCATCTTCATCTGATGCTTTAATCACGATTATTCGTGAATCAGCTTTCATTTGTGGTTTATTTTATACAATGTTCTATAACAGCTGGCAACTATCTCTATCTCTAATTATTATTACACCGCTTGTAGTAGCTTTAATTACTTTTATATCAGTAAAATTCCGTAAACTTGCTAAAACTATGCAAAATTCAATGGGCGATGTAACCATGTCGGTTGAGCAGATGTTAAAAGGTCATCGTGAAATTATTGTATTTGACGCACAAGAGGAAGAATCAAAAAACTTTGAAAAAGTAAGTAATAAGTTTCGACGTGATGGCATGCGTCTAGTTTCGATTTCCGCATTATCAACACCAATTGTTCAATTAGTTATTTCATTTGCTATTGCATTTGTTTTATTAACTGCAAGTAATCCTGATTTAGACATTACTCCTGGAGAATTTACTGTTGTTTTTTCTTCGCTAGTTGCATTGATGCAACCTATAAAAAATTTAACTAGTGTTAATGCGGGCTTTCAAAAAGGTATGGCGGCTTGTCAAACGTTATTTGCTATTTTAGAGCAGCCGATTGAGAAAGATAAAGGTTGTTTAGATATTGATAGAGTTGATGGAAATGTTGTTTTTGAAAATGTATCTTTTGGATATGAAACAAGGCAAGATCTGGCTCTTAAAAATATTAGTTTCGCTGTTTCTGCTGGTAAGACAGTGGCTTTAGTTGGGCGATCAGGTTCAGGGAAAACAACTATAGCCAGTTTAATAGCTCGTTTTTATGATGTCTCTCAAGGGAAAATTTTAATTGATGGTCTAAATATACAGGATTTAACATTATATTCATTGCGAAATCAAATTGGATTAGTATCTCAGAATGTTCATTTATTTAATGATACTATTGCTAATAATATTGCTTATGGCAGAATTGGTGAGTTTTCCCAGCAGCAGATAGAAGACGCAGCCAGAAAGGCCAATGCTTATAACTTTATTATGCAATTTGATAAAGGATTTGATACATTGGTTGGAGAAAGTGGTGCACTACTATCTGGTGGACAAAGGCAACGTATTGCTATAGCCAGAGCTCTTTTACGGGATAATCCCATTTTAATCTTAGATGAAGCAACATCAGCGCTAGACACTGAATCTGAGCATACGATACAAAAAGCTTTAGATAAATTACAAAAAGGGCGAACTTCTATAGTTATTGCCCATAGATTATCAACTATTGAGAAAGCAGATGAGATATTAGTTATAAATGATGGACAAATTATCGAAAAAGGTACACATTCTGAATTATTACATGCTAATGGTATATATACCAAATTATATCAAAGCAATTTTAAAGAATGATATCAAATTTGGTATTTTTCTTGATGAGTGGAAATTTTAACTTATTCAATATATTTTTGTTAGAATTTATCTAATGCTGAATATTGAAAATAATTATTTAAAATATCTATAGTTGGATATTTTTTTGTAAAAGCACATTCTAATAGTGCTTTTTTTGTGCTTATTGAACAATTATATTTTTTGGTGAATTTTAATATATAGCAAATATTTTTAAGAATATTCGATTTATGGTTTATATAGATTCTAATTAAAATTCTCAGTAATCCTAATTCTTTAATTAAACTTTCTTTTGCTTCTTGTTGATTTAATTTATTTGATTTTAATAATGATTCTAAATAAGTCGCATTCATCACTAGAATATAATTGCGCTTAGCGATATTCGATAAAGGTAACTCGTTAATTATTTTTATGCATTCAATCAAAATATTTTTTAATGTATCAACATAAAAATGATCATTATGTTGTGTTGATAATGAAGAAATGCCGATACGATGAAAATAGGCATATTTATTCAAACAGTAACATGATTTTTTTGCTTTTGATATCAGAGAAAGCGACACAAGGTGATCTTCATGGATTTTACCAATGAATTTTTTCTCAAATAGATTTCGTTTAAATATGTATCTCCAAACAACACCAGAATAATTTTTTATTTCTAATAAATAACTCAATAAATCATTGCCA
>NZ_LZGM01000042.1 GCF_001690195.1 Gilliamella sp. wkB108
TATTAATTGGGGTGTTATCCCTTCATTTTAAACAAAAAATGCTAGCCAAATTACTTTTTCTAATTAACTATTTATTTATCATTAATTTTTTAGTAAAAGAATAAAATGTTTTTCTATAGTAACACTCTAATTAATTGTATATTATGCATAATATATAGAGAATTTTTTATAACTGATTGAAGGGAAATCATATGCGAATCGTTATAGCCGTTTTACTGATGTTATTTGTCGCCAGTTGTAGCCATACCCGAACTTTTGAGGAGGCTTATGCAGAAGGTTTTTACATGGAGAGTATAAATTTATTGGCAGCCGATATTGAAGAAAAAGGTTCAGCAAGGTTTAAGCAAAATGACGCTAGCCAATTACGCGATTTGGTTAATAAAGTCATGCTTAAGTACGAAACAGACTTATCTAATTATAAAAGTACCGATTATGATAATCGTATCGAGGCGTACGGTAAATTATTAGAAATGAGTAGACGTTTAAGTAATCGTTTTTATAGTCAAGAAGTTAGTTTCTTTTTAGATAAATATACTAGTTCAAAATTACAGGAAAATATAGCTAAAATTTATTATGAAGAAGGTAATTTAATCGTAGGTAATAATGGAGAAAGCTATAAAAGTAAAGCTGTTTTTTACCGAAAAGGATTTGAGGTTTATAACTATAAAGATATTGAAAAGTTATATAAATTGTACAAGACCAAATATATGCAAACAACAGCCAGAGAACTTTATGATGCAGGTAAATTGTATGCAAAACAAGGTGATTATCAGTTAGCTGCAATTCTCTTTGAAAATGTTATTCGAGTTTATAAACCACTAGGAAAATATAAAGACAGCGAAAAGCTAGCCAGATATTATAATAAATTAGAGCGTACTAATTCTGCTAAAGAAATGTATTCTAATGCTGAAAAAATAGCTAGTTCAAACTCTAGTCATTCTCAATATCGCAAAGCAGCAGAGGAATATAGTAGTGCCGCAAAGGTTTATAGGCCTTATGGACAATATCGTGATGCAGAAAGTAAAGCCTCCGATTATATGCGTAAAGGTAAAGTTAGGGTTTATTGTCGTTCTTCTGAATGTGAAAGTATTTTGAGCAGTGTTATTAGACAATATAACTATGCAGAGCTAGATTCAAACGCTGATGTTTACATTGATGTTAGTTCTTCAGTAGATTATTCAGATCGCGATGGATCTGTCACTAATGACAGTAAGACCGAAAGAGATCAAACATTCAATGTTAAAACAGAAACTTTAAAAAACAAATTAACGCTTACAACAGACATAAGAGTCAGTGGATTAATGAGCTATAGTAATTCTTTTAAAATTGAAAAAACTTCTTCACAAATTAATTATAGTTATTCTGGAGATGTGCCGAGTGGCTATTATGATCACAGTGAAGGTAATCTGAAAGATCAATATCAACTTTCTAATGAAGCGCGCAGTGAACAAGAATCTGAACTAAGAAATGAATTTTCCAGGATCTTTTCAGAAATAGAAAGATTATAGCAAAATAAAGCTATAGATGCTAAAACTGTAATTAAACAACAGAATTATAACCCAATAATGTTATTTATGCGTTATTGGGTTTTTATTAGCTACTAATATCAAAACTAGTAATATTCTTCTTTTCAAGTCGTTATCGTATTGAGTCGGAATTAATACAAATTATTTTTATATAATAAATAACGACATTAATATAAATAGGATTTATTTTGCTAGATTATAATCTAGTGCTAAAAATTGTTTTTTCTGCAATACTTTTTTATAGCCATTTTTTTGTATCTGTTTCAGTTACAAAGAATATAACGGAAATTTAAGTGGTATTATTTATATCACCATACACCTACTAACAATTTTCAATCAATAACTGCAAAAGCAGAATCATTTACGTCAAGTATGGTTAATATTCCTGTGTATTTGAAAAAGCACAAATCCTTTCTTGTGGCTTCTCTAAACGTAACATTCTATTGGATTTTTTTGTGGAGTAATAGCGATTATATGTTGTGCATTATTATTTCTTAATTTTTTTTTCAGACCATTATTAAAATATGAAAAGGTATTGTTAAACCTGTTTTGTATCTCTGGTTTTAGGTAATTATTTTTTTCATCAAAAGTGTTTGCCAGATTATGAAGAATAGAGGCCCATATGCTTGAATTCGAGGATACAACATATAGCAACTAAGAGATTTCTAATAAGGTTGATTTGTATAGAATTTACTGCATATTTTGTAAAAATTATTCAGGAGTCTATACCGTTTCATTTTTCTTTTTAACGCAACAAATAGCAACTAAGTGAGTTCTAACAAGGTTGGTTTTTATATAATTTGCTACATATTTTGTAAAAAATATTCAGGAGTCTATACCGTTTTATTTCTCTTTTGACGCAACAAATAGCAACCAAGTGAGTTATAGCAGGGTTGGTTTGTATATAATTTGCTATCTATTTTGTAAAAATTATTCAGGAGTCTATACCGTTTCATTTTCTTTTGACGTAACATTTAACCTACTATTTTATCTAAAAATATCAGGAAATATTGAATAAACAAATTCGTTATAACTCATTTAAATAATTGTAATAGGAATGTTAGATTATTTTGATCAGTTATCTCATTTCGAAAAAAATATCATTGAGTTGCTCAAAAAAACAGCGTATCTTTTAGGGAATACAGAGCTATATTTTGTAAGCAGAATTAATAAAACAATAAGGAAGGTCATGGTATTTAAAATGTAATCTAAATTATAAGGAACGGATATGAGTACAATAAATCAAGGACTCATGGATTTCGTGTCATTATTCAATGATTCTCAGAAAAACCAATATGCATTGACTATTGATGGTTTTGATATTAATGAGCAACTTTCCGTTTTTTCGCTTAATGGTGTAGAATCATTAAATCAACCTTGGCAGTATATTGTTAGTTTCACCTGTCAAAATAAACAAATTGATATTAATTCAGTCCTAACTAAACCTGCATCACTCACTTTCCTCCCACATAATAGTTTACCTAAACAACTCTCTCAATTTAGCGAGTTTGCACTGACTGAAAAAGCTAAAACGCTCTATGGCGTCATTACTGAGTTTAGTCTTTTGTCAATCAGTAAAGATGAAGCTCGTTATCAGGTTAAACTAGAACCACGTTTAGCATTATTGGCAAATCATCACCAGAGTGCGATTTACCAAAACCAAAGTGTGATTGATGTAGTAGAAGAAGTGTTACGTAATCATGGTTTCACCGGTATTGACTATCGATTAGAGCTAAAAGATGCCTACCCGATTCGTGAATTTATCACACAATGGCAAGAGAGTGACCTTACTTTTATTCAAAGATTACTGGCCGATGTAGGGATTTGGTTCCGATTTGAAACGCATCCTAAACACAATTGTGATGTTGTAGTGATAAGTGATTATGAACAGGGATATGAGAATGTCGGTAATATTGCCCTTAAGCCACCAAGTGGCATGAATGACAGTCAACAAAACAGCATTTGGAATTTACAATTTAGTAGCAGAACCAAACCCAAGCAAGTTAGTGTTAATGATTATAACTACCGTAGTGCCAGCATAATGGAAATATGGCAAAGAATAACCGACAGTATTCGGATAAGGGAAAGTTCGTTTGAAAATTAAGCAAAAGTATAGCGTTGAATATTGTCTAATAGTTTAGCAAGGTTCCTATGTTGACTATACGAGGGATATTCATAGGCCACTTTGACAATAGCTTTTTTATGAATATATTTTGATGTTCAAACATATCACTTTGCTTATAAATTTATATAGCGATAATGGCGATTATCGCTATACTCTATTACCTTACTAGCTTGTTGGAAGTTGTCAGTTGTTTTGTTAGTTTTAAAAATCTAATTCAAGTTTAATCATTTTGCAGCTTGATTTATTTATGAAACTCTTTTTGCATTAAAAAATGATTAACTATTTAATTAAATGCATATTATTAGTTATATCCTTGAAAATTTAATTTGCGCTAGTCTCTATTAATCTAACCCAAGTACCATTCGTCCATTTTTGGTTGCTACATTAACGACATTGTCTAAATCAGTATAACGACAACCAGTAACCAATAGTTTAAGTTCTTCCCACATATTGCCAGTTGAAAATGGTAACATATAGTCACTGACATTATCCGTTCCAATAGCAACCGGAATACCGGCAGCGGCAAGTTCATCTACTGGCGTTAATGAGTTTCGTGTCGGGCCTTGTTCTTCACGACGAGGGCTGTCGATCCAAGCGAAAGGACAAGCGATTACCATCATTTGAGCTTCTTTCATTTTTTTGTAGAGCTTTTGTCGATATGCTAAGCTGTGAGCTGTAATTGAAATACTGTGAATGGCGACTACTCGGCCATGCATGCCGTGTTCAAGGGTTTTGTCGGTGAGTTGTTCTGTTTCTATTTCATCTTGAGAATTAAACTGATCGACATGAACATGAACCATTTTTCCAAGCGATTTTCCTGTTTGCATTAATACATCTAAATGTTTAAGCCCCATTCCTTCACCATGATCACGTTCATCTCGGCGAGGTAAACCACCAATAATATCAACAAGATCTGCACCTTTATCAAACCAGTAACGCGCTTCTTTGTCGATAACACCTTTTAAGGTTTGATTGACTAATTTGATAATGATGTCTTTTTTATAGGTTTCTCTCGCTCTTAATGCACCTTTGATTGCTCTTTCTTGCGCAATAGGGTCAATATCCACAAATGATCCCATAGCACTGACTCCTTGTTCAATCATTCTTTCTACCGCCATACTGAAATGACGGTAATAATCATCTTCTGTCATGGCAGCTTTAACTTTGTCGAGCGTATCCCATTTTTCAATTAATGTTTGTTTTTGATAGACATCAAAACTATCTACGGTAATCGTAAAAGCTCGATCAGCATGCATATGAGCATTAACCCAACCGCCATTTTCTCTAATCTTATTCATTAAATAAGCTTTTAAGCTTTGATCTCGACTGGTTAATAACATTTTTTTATTATCTGTCATAATGTGCCTCTACGATTGGTTGATACTAATTTATTGTTAATATTGAAAATAATAGCTAAAAAAAATCCCCCTGAACGGAGGATAAAAGGTAATGTCAACAATTTCATTGTTTGAATTTGTTGACTTATAATTTGCCATAATTTAATACTCATTTTTGCTTGATAAACTGTGGGAATTTTAGCGAATTAATTTCTAATATCAAGTGCTAAAAAATAATAAATATATAAATAAATGAAATAGTTAAAGTATTATTTTTGAGATTTTCAAGCGTTAAATAATCATTTAAGAGATGATATGTTTTGCTTATTAGACTGTTGCTATAGTTAACTATCTATTAAATATAGATAATTAATCGTCCAAAAATCGAGACAAGTATCTGTTAAATCATATCGATATCTTAAATTTGATATTTAATTGAGGGAAATATCTTCAAGTTGTTTAAATTGATAAAATAACCTATATGGCTCACAATGAGTCACTTTTTAAGTGACTTCGGGTGTTTGATTTATCTTCACTCATTAGTTAATCAATTGATCTCTTTTAATAAATATTAATGCAGTTAGTGGTAGTGTTTCATTTGATGTTTAGTCATAGTTGCTATTTTTTAGGAAGGGTAAGTTCTTTATCGATATATGAGGGTAATTGTTGTATTAAACTAATGGCTAAATTAGTTTGCCATTAAATTTTAGTGAGTTTTTTGGGTTAACTATATGAAATACATGACAGAGAGTTAAAATTTATCAATTCCTATTATATTGAATATTGTTTAATAATGATGTTGACTAAATTACTAATTAAAGAACACTGATACTGATTAATTTGGCTAAAGTTATGTTCACTACCTTTATTTTACTAATCTAGTTACGCAGTTCGACTTTAATCGTTCTTGAATCACTTCTGCCCATGTCATCAAGCACTAAAATTTTAAATGTACCGCTCTCAGTTGGGATCCAATCTATTGATTTTCTTGGTTCTGACTGTCCCATAAAACTGTCGTTAACAAACCAAAAAAGCGATTTGACATCACCATCACTATTAGCAGTAAAACTGATTTGCTCATTTTTTTGTTTGGCTGGTCTGAATTGATATATCACATTTTTTAGTGGCGAAGTTATTTTTGGTGGTTCACCTAGGTAACTTTGTGAAGATGCACAATGACTGGTGGTTGGTGGCGCTTTTTTAGGTATACCTGCTTTAGCAAAAATAGCAGCTAAATCAGATGGCCAAAATTCAAAAACTTCGAGGTGAGATGTGGTTAAATCATAAGGAGGACAAACTGCTTTACCAGTTAGATTATCAACCATTATTGGTCTGAAAATGGTATCTGGCTTGATTGGCGATACACCCGGAATAAACCAGGTTTTGCCTTTCGCTTTGCACCATTTTGTCATTAAATTACCGCTGGTTAAGCAAATATCAACACGTTTTAAATTACTAGGAAGAGGGCGCTTAGGTTCACGTAAATTAGGATAATAAGCGTTAATACTATCGACGATATTAAAAAATAGTGGGGTTGCAGCATCAACACCTACAAAGGCGTTATTACCACTACCATCAAAATTACCAAGCCAAACGACCATCGCATAATTAGCAAAAATACCGGCAGTCCATGCATCTCTAAATCCCCAAGATGTACCAGTCTTCCATGCAACCGGAAGGGTATTTTTTTGCATTTTACTCAGTACATCTTGTGGTCGGGTATTTTGTTTTAACATATCTAGTGTCATAAAGGCAGCTTGGGGACTTAATATTTTTTCTGGTTTTGTTTGTTCAGTTGATTCCACAAACTTTAACGGTTGCCAATTACCTTGATTAGCTAGCATCGCATATAATCCCACCAATTCTTGCGAAGTTACTTCACCTCCACCCAAAACTAATGCTAGACCGTAATGAGATTCGTTAGCAAGTTTTTGAATGTGCGAATTGATTAAAAATTGATAAAATGTTGGTTGTTGTAATTTAGAGGCAATAGTTACTGCGGGTATGTTGCGACTGTGAATCAATGCATCAGTAGCAGAAATAGGACCACGAAAATTGTGGTCGAAATTTTCGGGGGTATAAGAGCCAAAATCGGTAGCTACATCTTTTAATATCGTTCGGGGATGTAAAATTCCTTGATCAATACCGAGAGCATAAATAAAAGGTTTTAATGTAGAGCCGGGTGACCGTTTTGCAAGTGTTCCATTAACTTGTCCTTGAATGATATTATCAAAATAGTTGGCTGAACCGATAAGTGCCTTCACTTTCATGGTTTGCGTGTCAACTAATATTACAGAAGCATTTTGGATCCCTTTTAAGCGATTTCGTTCGATAAACGTATTGAGTTGTTGTTCAATAATTTTTTGCAGATTGCTATCAAGTGTTGTTCTAATTTCTTCTGCATCGTTATTATTTTCTTGGATTATTTGGTTAACAAAATGAGGCGCAGCAAAAGGTAATCGTTCGGGTTGGTTTAAGATCAGTTTTTGGGTAAAAAGTGCCGTGATATTACTATCAACGGCATACTGTTCTTGCCAACGATCAAATAATTGATTTCTGGCTTTAACCAAGGCATCGCTTGCGATCCCTGTTTTACGGTCAATTCGAAAAGTGGGGGATTGGGGTAAGACGACAAGTGTCAAAGCCTCAGGTAAATTCACTTGTGATGCGGGTTTATTAAAGTAGATTAATGATGCCGCTCCAACACTTTCAATATTTCGACCAAAAGGCGCATAGTTTAAATAGGCTTCTAAAATATCATGCTTGGAATACATGAGTTCTAATTGGATTGCTCTAACGATTTGATGCAATTTACCCATAATAGTTTTGGTATTTAATCGCCAATGCATGCGGGCAAGTTGCATCGTAATAGTTGATGCTCCTTGACGATTTCCCCCGCCAATATAGGTCGCCCAGAAAGCTCGAGTTAAACTAAAGGGATTGATACCCAAATGGTAATAAAACCATTGATCTTCATGTAGTAATAAGCCATTTATGATATCAGGAGAGATCTCTTCTAGAGGTGTCCATAGACGATAGCGATCATCGCTCGCCAAGGTCATGCGAATTAAATGGTTATTATCATCATAATAGCGTTTTGAAAAAGTTAGTGATTCGGATAGAGGGGGATGAGGGTATAATCGAACAGCTATGATCGCCATCAATAAGAGCAGTATCGCCATGAGCTTATTTTGATGATGAATAATAAACTTTTTCATAACTTGTTAAAATGTTTCAGGAGCGCTATACGTTTTAATATAAAGTATCCACCGATAGGGATGGCTATCGGTGGAATTTCAAACTACATTTTTTCAACAGTTTTGATCCCTAACATATCTAAACCAATTTTTAATGTTTTAGCAGTTAAAGAAGCTAGTTTTAAACGACTCATTTTTAGACTTTCATTTTCCGCATTTAAAATAGGGCAGTTTTCATAAAAACTTGAGAATAGTGTAGCAATATCATACAGATAAGCACAAAGTACATGTGGTGTGCCTTCGGTTGCCACTGTTGAAATCGTTTCATCGAATTGAATTAATCGAGTTGCTAACGCTCGCTCTTTATCTGTTGCTAAACTAACTGTACCAATTAAATTATCTTCAGCGATATTGGATTTTTTAAATACTGATAATACTCGGGTATAAGCATATTGCAAGTAAGGCGCGGTATTACCTTCAAATGACAACATATTGTCCCAATCAAATACATAATCAGTAGTTCGATTTTTGGATAGATCGGCATATTTAACCGCACCAATAGCCACGGCATCAACTATTTGCGCCAGTTCTTCGTTAGATAATTCTGGGTTTTTATTGCGTATTAGTGATGTTGCGCGTTCAGTTGCTTCATCAAGTAAATCATTTAATTTAACTGTATCACCGGAACGAGTTTTAAATGGTTTGCCGTCTTTACCTAGCATCATTCCAAACATATGGTGTTCAAGTTTTAATGATTCCGGAACATATTTCGCTTTATGGGCAATTAGCCAAACTTGTTCTAAATGTTGATGTTGACGTGAATCAGTATAGTAAAGTATGCGTTCAGCATGTAATTGTTCATAACGATATTTAACACAAGCAATATCAGTGGTTGCGTAAAGATAACCGCCGTCACGTTTTTGAATAATTACGCCCATTGGTTCGCCTTCTTTATTTTTATATTCATCTAAAAAGACAACAATGGCACCTTCACTTTCAACAGCAAGCTTTTTTTGTTTTAGATCGGCTACGATACCTGGAAGCATACTGTTATATATACTTTCTCCCATTGTATCTTCTAATGTTAAAGTGACATTTAAACGCTTATAGGTCGCAATATTTTGCGTCATGGTAATATCAACTAGTTTGCGCCACATTGTACGACAATATTCATCGCCACTTTGTAGTTTTACCACATAATTACGGGCTTTTTCAGCAAAGGCTTCATCTTCATCGTAATGTTTTTTAGCGGCACGATAAAAAGATTCGAGATCAGATAACTCCATGTCGTTAGCATGCTCGTTTTGCATTTTTTCAAGATAGGCAATCAACATCCCAAATTGAGTTCCCCAATCGCCAACATGATTAGCACGAATGACATTATGACCTAGAAAACTTAGTACACGTACACTTGCGTCACCAATAATAGTTGAACGTAAATGACCGACATGCATCTCTTTAGCGACATTTGGTGCTGAATAATCAACAACAATGGTTTGTGGTTTAGCAGGTAAGGTAATATTTAGTTTATCACTATTTAAAGCGATTTCATTTTGTTCCGCAATCCAACTATCTTTAAGAAATATATTGATAAAACCCGGACCGGCAATTTCTACTTTATCAGCAATATCATTGATATCTAAATGTTGTAGTACTTGTTCAGCAAGCGCTCTTGGTGGCATACCCAATTTTTTAGCTGTGGACATAATACCATTAGCTTGATAGTCACCAAATTGTACTTTAGCTGATTGCTTGATTAAAGCATCACAGTTGCTATCTGCTCCAGCCATAATCATTGCCTGTGAAATACGTTGAGTTAGTAATTGTTGAATATTCACACTATACCTAATCTATTATAAGAAAAATGCCCCATATAATACCGATAAAGCGAGCAATTGTCACTGATCGGTTTAGCTAAGTAGTTATTAATAATACTTAGTATCAATTCATATCGTTACAAAGTTATTGGATAAATTTGATAAAGTAAATTATTCGCCGTTGTGATTAAATCGTTGTAAAGCATGAGTATTTATGTGTACTATTTTTTATCAAAAAAGATTACTATAAATGACTAAAAAGTTTTTAATTGGTTGGATCTAACAAATTTTTATAAAATAATTGAGTTTAAGTGAATGTGTTAAAGGTTACCGTCAATACATCAAATTAGTAATTTACACAGATAAAAATAAATTTGTTTACCACTTGTCTTTTAATATGATTATATAAAATATAGGGATATAAATGTTTTTACAAAAACTAGCTAAAGTAATAATCATGTTTTATTCATTATTTTTAGTCTCTTCATTTGGGGTATGTCTTCCTCACTCTTCGAATAACATACTGACTTTACCCATAAAGTCTTCTCAATTTTCAAAATACTATAAAGAAGTAAATCATGAGATTAAATTATTACCGAAATATTTAAAACAAGCTAAGGTATTTAAATCACACGAAATAGAGAGTAACCTCGAAGATGATTCATGGGAATCTGATCAATTTCAAGGTTATATTCGTTATTATGAGGTTGGCGGTTTTGAATTTGAAAATTATTATTATAAATTATTTATTTATAATTCATATGGTGAATCAGATACTCTTGTTTTGAATATTGAAATTAATAGTTATGATACTCAAGGGAATATAGTAGATAATTTGATTTTAGATAAACAATATTATTATGAAGATATAAGTTGTTTCACAAAATTTAAAATTAATACTGACTTCACAATTAATCTAACTAACTATGTCACCTATTATTATAAAGTTGGATATTATGGTGATGAAAAAGGATTAATTAAAAATCCAAAGCCACAAATTTATCTTAAACAAAAATATAAGATTAACCAAGGTCATTTTGAGTTAAAGGATTCAAAAGAGTTTGATTTATAATGAAATAATATTGCAAATATTCATACATAAAAAGTTTTGTACAATGAAACTAACCAAAGTGATATTTTTTAAATATCACTGATTATATTTTTTGTGGTTACGATTATTGTCAAAAGATCCATTTTAATCGGTTGTTTTGTAACAGTTAAATATCATATTGAAATAGCTGATGATCTAAATCATGTTCTGGGACTTATATACCCTGTTATTGATAGAGTAAGGACAGTAATTGTTTTTGATCTATTTCTTTGTCTTACATATTTTTTTAAAAGAAAGTGATAGGTAACAAAAATGATAAAATTGCTTCGTTAATTTATTTTGATGTTTTGTTTGTGGCTAAACATAACCTATATTCTTAATCCTCTATACCGCCTAATCTATTGGTAATTTTAAGCTTGATAATTAATTTAATAGATAATGTATATGTATTATCTAT
>NZ_LZGM01000043.1 GCF_001690195.1 Gilliamella sp. wkB108
ATCTTATCCTTATCTAATTGAATAAAATAACTATTTTCATTGTTAATTATTTTTATTCTAGCGTAATTCATCTTTAAATTAAAAAAATCCTTCATCATCTGTTTTCTGATATTGATATCAATTGTTAAAAATAACTATCTATTATTTGAATTGCAGTTTATTATGAAAATGTATTCATAATTAATTTCTCCAAAATGGATACATTTTTAGTTCAAATATAGTTCATATAGTTCAAACACCCTTACAAATTTTTCTTAAATCTTAATTCGTTACGCTTGAGGACAATTATTATGTTTCAATGGCTTTTAAACTGGATTTTAGATGGACTTAAACATTCACCTGAAATCCTTTTGTTTTTATCTTTAAGTTTAGGGTATTTAATTGGTGGTATTCGAATTGGTAAATTTCAACTTGGTGGTGTTGCAGGTTCATTACTTGTCGCTGTTGGGTTAAGTGTTTTTGGTGTCACAATTGACGCCGGTGTGAAAGCGGTTCTTTTTGCATTATTTATTTATGCTGTCGGTTATGAAAGTGGCCCTCAGTTTTTCCGTTCGCTTGGTGTTAAAACATTGCGAGAAATCTTTTTAGCACTGTTTATTGCAGTAGCTGGTTTTGTTACTGTTGTTGTTTTAGCTAAAGTATTCCATCTAGACAAAGGTCTTGCAGCTGGTTTAGCTGCCGGAGGCTTAACACAGTCAGCAATTATGGGTACCGCTTCTGATGCATTATCTCAGCTCGGTTTGAACCCAGAAGAACTCAGTAAGTTACAAGGTAATGTAACTATTGGTTATGCAGTAACTTATATATTTGGTTCACTTGGTGCAATTATTGTATGTGTTAATATTTTGCCAAAAATAATGGGGCGAGATATTAGTGATGATGCAATTAAGGCTCAAGCTGAACAACTTAATGGTTCGCTTTTATTGGGTAGTAATCAAAATTTAGCACTATCTGATATTAGTGGGCGTCTTTATCGTATTACCAATAAAAATAACCAAACTGTTGCTCAAATTGAACAAAAGGTTAATGGAATTAGTGTTGAGCGCATTAAACGTGGTAATAAAATTATTGAAGCTATGCCTGATACTGTTTTAAAAAACAGAGATATCATTTTAGTTGTAGGGCATCGTGATGTAATGATTAAAGCACATGACTTACTTGGTACTGAGGTTAACTCAGCTTCAGGTATGGATGTGGTTATGAACACGCAAGATGTTGAAATGCGTAATACACGCTATGTAGGTGAGAGTTTAACACAAGTACTCTCTTCAGATGAGGTAATGAAATTAAAACATGGCATTTACCTTATTGCTATTCATCGTGATGGTCAGCCTCTTGCTCTTAATGATGATATACATTTACAACTCGGTGACATTATTACTATTTATGGTGCTGATGGTGATTTGAAACGTGTCATTGATAAAATTGGGGCGCCAATTACCAAAAGTGAAAAAACTGACTGGATATTTCATGGTTTAGGATTAGTTGTTGGGCTTATTATTGGTTTAATTGTAATTCGCGTCAGCGGTATTCCTATCACTCTTGGTGCAGGTGGGGGCGCTCTTCTTTCTGGTTTACTATTTGGTTGGTATCGTTCACTTCACCAAACCGTGGGTAATATTCCAGCCGGTGCGGTTCAATTATTAAAAGACTTTGGTCTGGCTGGCTTTGTTGCGGTCGTAGGTTTAAGTTCTGGACTTGAAGCGATTAATACAATTCGGGAACAAGGTTTGTCCCTCTTTCTTATCGGAATAGTCGTTACTTTATTGCCTATGTTACTTGCTATCTATTTTGGTAAGTATGTACTTGGTTATAAAAATGCAGCTGTATTTGCCGGTGCTTTAGCTGGTGCGCGCAGTGCAAATCCTGCTTTCGGTGAAGTACTTAATAAAGCCGGTAACTCTACACCAACCAACTCTTTTGCTATTACTTATGCTTTAGCTAATGTTTTCCTAACTTTGTTAGGTCCATTGGTTGTTGCTTTTGTTTAATTGAAATGTCAAATTAAGGATCCTGATTATGAAAAATAAAACAGATTATGCTCAATATGCTAATTTAAGTCCTTTTGAATTAAAAGATAACCTAATTAAACTTGCACAAAGCCATACCGATCGGGTTATGTTAAATGCTGGTCGTGGTAATCCTAATTTTTTAGCAACTTGGCCTCGCCAAGCTTTTTTCCAACTTGGTGTATTTGCGACTCAAGAGTCTGAAATGTCTTATTCATATTTGAATGAAGGTGTGGGTGGAATGCCAATTAAGGCTGGATTGACTGGTCGTTTTGAACATTTTGTCCGCCTTAATTATGATACGCCAGGTGTTGCATTTTTGGGTAAAGCTTTCTCTTATATTCGCGATCAACTTGGATTAGACGAAAACGCCTTTTTACAAGAAATGGTAGAGGGGATTTTAGGGTGTAATTATCCAGTACCTGATAGAATGTTGCGTTTCAGTGAAGAGGTGGTAAAAGCTTACGTTTTAGAACAAATGGGGGCGCAATATCTTCATCGCGATGAAATCGATCTCTTTGCCGTTGAAGGTGGTACAGCAGCAATGGCCTATATATTTAATTCAATGAAAGAGAATGGTTTAATTCAAAAAGGCGATAAAATTGCTATTGGCGCACCAATTTTTACCCCTTATCTTGAAATCCCTGAACTTAACGATTACCAATTAGTTGAAGTATTAGTTAACTCCGATCCTAAATTAAACTGGCAATATCCAGAATCTGAATTACGCAAATTAGAAGATCCAACAATTAAAGCATTTTATTTAGTCAATCCATCAAATCCACCTTCAGTAAAAATAGACGATAAAAGCCTAAAAATTATTGCAGATATCGTTAAAAAACGTCCTGATTTAATTATTTTGACTGATGATGTGTATGGTACTTTTGCCGATGATTTTCGATCATTATTTGCCATTTGCCCAAAAAATACAATTTTGGTCTATTCATTTTCTAAATATTTTGGGGCTACAGGTTGGCGTTTAGGTGTAATTGCAACAACACGCGATAATGTTATAGATAGAACAATTAAAGCATTACCAAAGAAAACGAAAGATATTTTGAATAAACGTTACAGCTCAATTGTAACTAAACCAGAAAATTTAAAATTTATTGATCGTTTAGTCGCTGATAGTCGTGCTGTTGCATTGAATCATACTTCTGGACTTTCTACTCCTCAACAAGTACAAATGGTGCTATTTGCATTGTGTGAAATGATGGATACAGATCAAAGCTACAAAGCAACTTTAAAAAATTTAATTCGTCGTCGTGATGCTGCTCTTTATCAACATTTAGGTTTACAGCACCAGTCAGATGAAAATAGTGTTGAATACTATACACTCATCGATCTTGAAAGTATTTGTCGCCAATTGTATGACGATAAATTTGCTAAATGGATCTTAAAAAATAAGAATCCAACTGAATTATTATTTAGAATTGCTGATGAAACTGGAGTGGTACTCTTACCGGGTAAAGGTTTTGCGGTGCAACACCCTTCAGCTCGAGCCTCATTAGCTAACTTAAATGAGTATCAGTATGCAGCTATTGGTTTATCATTGCGTAAACTTGCTCAAGAATATCATGACGAGTATAAAGCCAAAAATAAATAAAATAGTTAAAATATGAAGGCTTTATATTGCTTTTATTTAATAGATTAAAATCAATCAAAACCCTAGTACACTAGGGTTTTTTTGTGGTTATTGTTTAAATTTTTAAGGTAAGAGGGCAATAATAATGATTATATCAAGTAGAAAAATTTATATCTTTTAGATGTGATAGAATCAGAAAATCTTAATTATTTACTCAATAATATGTCTGTCAAAACTTTAATAATTAGTTATTCTAGATAGTTATGTTGGTTTTAGTATACACTTACAATTAGTTAGCATTTTTTGATGCATTATATTTAGTCTATTTTCTTTGTTTTAAATGTTATTTTATGTAGACAAAGCAATAAAGAAGTTAATAGATTTGTCTATACAAAATTAAGTTAAATTGGTCATTATCTATCTGTTGATTAGCCAAAATAGCAATGTTAGCTATCCACATGAACTTAGTGCCACCTATTTATTCGTTAACCCGATGTGTTTTTTTATTTTGGTTTTAGTATAAAATCATTCAACTTTAGTAATACTAACTGATTAGATGATTTAGGGATCAATGTTAATATTAGCTATTGCAAAAATGAAACTTTTATTAAAGAATTTAATATAGTTAACATCTATCACAATAGAAAATAATATTGAAATATAAGGATATTTATGAGTATTAATTATTTTTCATCAGCAATATCTGACAGTATTAACCAAGTTAATCAGGAAGCCATAAGGAACAAACAGATTGTTGGATCTGTGGTAATGGTTGCTAAAAATAGGGAAATTGTCTATCAACAAGCCAGTGGTTATGCTAATCGTGAACAAAAAATCCCAATGCAGACTGACTCAGTATTTTTATTGTCGTCAGTGACTAAACCGATAGTAACTGCAGCAGTGTTATGTTTAGTTGAACAAGGTATTCTTAATTTACAATCACCTGTTACCGATTATCTTCCTACTTTTACACCTAAGCTTAAAAATGGTCAGCAACCTATTATTACTTTACATCACTTACTGACTCACAGTGCCGGATTAAAGTATCGTTTTGACGAACCTTATGGAAAAGGTATTTATAATACTCTGCAAATTTCTGATGGTTTTGATCAAATAGCGATTAGTTTAGAAGAAAATCTTAAACGGTTATCACAAGCCCGCTTATTTATTTTCCTGGAACTAATTGGGGTTATTCATTAGCCTTAGATGTGCTTGGTGCAGTATTGTCTGTTGCTATGCAGCAACCTTTGGCAACAATTATAAATAAATTAATAATTGAACCTTTAAATATGCAGCATACAGGATTTACTTTATCTGATAATCATCAATTGGTAACCCACTATTATGATGCTTCACCAGAACCATTACCTATGCCAAGTCCATATTTGATGCAATTGGGAGCATCATGGAATAACGGCATTTTATCTTATGATCCTAAACGTATCTTTAATCCTCATGCTTATCATTCTGCTGGTGGTGGAATGGTTGGAAATGCACCTGATTTTATGCAGTTTTTGCTTGCATTAACTACCATAAACAATCAAATCAGTAAACAAAAATTGATTGATAAAATGGCAAAATGCTATATCAGTAGTGACTTTAGTACTCAAGGACCAGGTTGGGGATTTGGTTATGGTGGTGCGGTACTTGATAATCCCAATATTGCACAATCGCCACAAGGAAAAGGCACAATCGAGTGGGGTGGTGTGTATGGTCATAATTGGTTTTATGATCCACAGCATGAATTAGGTGTGATCATCTTCACAAACACAGCAATTGAAGGCATGTCAGGCCTTTACCCAATGAAGATAAAAGAGGCTGTTTATCGTTGTCTTTAATTAAATTATGGCAATTATAGTAAAATCATTTCAAGTAAATTGATTTTACTATAGTCAATTATGATGAACTAAGTTTTATATTATGTAGGAAATAATATGGATAGATTTTCTTTAGTAAAATAATTACATATATTCTTTTGGTATATCATATTTTTTTATATTAAAAAATTTATAAGATGATTGGGTTTGAAGATGAATTTTTCTGAATAACTATTAACGTTAATCCAATATAATTCTCTTTTCATTTGTTTTTTATAGTTAATTATTTGATTATTATAATTTACATTGAAAATAACTAATGCTTCTTCAATATGCTATTTTAGTTAAAATAAAGAAATTTCCGATTAATCCTAAAAATTGCAATCTAGGTACATTAATTGCTAATTCTTCAAGTAGCTCTCTTTTACGGGACTTTATATAATCTACACTATCTTCTTTTCTCACTAGGTAAAATCAGATAGTCATCTTCAATTTCTTTAATGAATAAAAACTTCCCGTTACTGTTTTCAATAATTGTTACTACTCTTGATTTTTTCTTCACGTACTCATTTTTGAAAAAAGTTAATAAAATTAATATATTACAAAGTAAAGTGTCATGTAGTTAGTATAAATTAAATAGCCTAAAGTACAATGAAATTTAGATGTACTAATAAATCATTTCGCAAATAACAATCTCTTTGACTGTTATAAAAGAAGTCTTTTCTCTTTAAATATATTGTGACCGAATTCACATTTTTTCATGTATTTCCTTTTTTTATTATTTATTAATGGTATTTTTAATTTATGAATAACAATTCATAGTTGAATATATATTCAATACCTAATAAAACTAAAAAGGGGAAAATATGAATCCTTATCAATTATCAATTGATGCACTTGTTCAAAAAACAAAAAATATACGCAGAAAAATAATCTGTTTAAACGCAAATAGCCCTGCAGGAGGGCATACTGGCGCAGATCTGTCACAAGTTGAAATTGTTACAGCGTTATACTTTCGAATTTTAAATTGTTCTCCTCAAAATTTAGATGACCCAAATCGAGATATTTATATTCAGTCAAAAGGACATGCTGCTGGTGGCTTATATTGTTGTTTAGCTGAAGCGGGTTATTTTCCTGAGAGTTGGTTACAAACTTATCAATATGCAAATTCTCAATTACCTGGACATCCCGTTCGACAAAAAGTACCAGGTGTTGAATTAAGTTCCGGTGCCTTAGGTCACGGTTTGCCTGTCGCTGTGGGTTTAGCATTAGCCGCTAAAAAAGATAACTCATCAAGGACAATTTATGTGCTAACTGGTGATGGCGAACTGGATGAAGGTAGTAATTGGGAAGCGGCTTTAGTTGCTGCTCATTATAAATTAGATAATTTAGTGATTATCAATGACAAAAATAAGTTGCAATTAGCTGGTGCAACCAAAGACATCATGAATACGGAACCTTTAGCCGATAAATGGCGTGCTTTTAACTTAAATGTTGTGGAGTGTAAAGGGAATGATATGACATCAATAGTTAATACACTTGAAAACATACAAAGACAAGGAAAACCCAACGTAATTATAGCACACACTGAGAAAGGGGCTGGCATTTCGTTTATTCAAGGTAAACCTGAATGGCATCATCGAACACCTAAAGGTAAGGAAATTGAATTAGCATTAGAGGAATTAAAAGATGAACAATAAGAAACATTTAACTAATGTATTAATTGAACGATTAATTTCTGCCGTTAAAAACGGAAAAGATATTATTGCAGTGGTCGCTGATTCAACATCAACAGCTAAAATCAATGATTTTATGGAATTGTATCCAGATCGAGTTGTTAATGTTGGAATTGCCGAACAAACTATGGTTGGAAGTGCCGCTGGATTAGCTCTTGCGGGAAAAATCCCCGTGACATGTAATGCTGCACCTTTTCTTATATCAAGAGCAAATGAACAAATTAAAGTCGATATTTGTTATAACAATACTAATGTTAAATTGATGGGGTTAAATTCAGGTGCAAGCTATGGGCCTTTAGCTAGTACTCATCATTGTATTGATGATATTTCTATAATGCGAGGATTTGGAAATATTGAAATATATGCGCCATCATGTCCGGAAGAATGTGAACAAATAATTGATTATGTGTTAGAGCATAATGGACCTGTTTACGTTCGTTTAGATGGAAAAGAATTACCCTATCTACATGATAAAAATTATCAATTCAAACCAGGCAATATAGATGTTTTAAAAAGAGGTAAGCAAATAGCACTGGTCTCAACTGGTTCAACTGTTTATGAAATTGTTGAGGCAGAAAAGTTATTATCAAAAAGGGGAATTTTCGTCTCTGTTATTAATTTATCTTCTATCCGTCCGTGCAATAAAACCCATCTTGTATCAGAGCTATCTCATATGAATCATATTATTACAGTTGAAGAACATAATATTAATGGTGGAGTAGGGAGTTTAGTGTGTGAAGTTTTATCTGAAATAGGTATTGGGATCCCAATTCATCGCTTAGGTATTCCTGATGGTCAATATGCACTTGCCGCTGATCGTTCATCTTTACGTAATTATCATGGTTTGGATGCAAATAGTATTTGCCATTTAGTTGAAAAATTAATCAAGGAATAGTGCATGAAAACGCCAATAATTTTATCAATAGATGAAGGAACAACGAATGTAAAAGTGATTGCAGTAGACCAAAGTGGTGTAATTATTTCAAAATCTGCAAAACCATTACAATTAGTTCATCCAGAAATAGGATATGCGGAACAATCACCAGATGAAATTTGGGCGGCAGTATGTTTTTGTATTCAGGAATGTTTAAAAAATATACCTGCGTGGGATGTAAAAGGTGTAGCAATAACTAATCAGAGAGAATCCATTCTAATTTGGGAAAAAACAACAGGTAAAACCATTACACCACTTGTTATTTGGCAGGATAGAAGAACTCTAGAAATTTGTGAGAAATTAAATCAACAATCAAAAAATGCATTTATTCAAGCTAAGACTGGGTTATCTATAGATCCGTTATTTCCATCCACCAAAATTAGTTGTTTATTAAAGTCAATTCCAAATGGTTATCAAAGAGCATTGAATGGTGAGTTATGTGTTGGCACGGTAGATTGCTGGCTTAATTGGAAGCTTTCTAATGGGAAATATTTTTCGACAGATTATTCCAATGCATCAAGAACACAACTATTTAATATTCACAAACGTGAATGGGATGATGAGTTACTCGCTCTGTTTTCAATTCCTAAAAAATGTTTGCCCAAAGTGCAACCTTCATCATTTATTCATGGTTATTGTGGTAAACATACAAATTTAGATTTAGCCGAAGGTACACCAATAGTTGCATTAGTTGGTGATTCTCATGCGGCGTTATATGGACAATGTAAAAATGATCTTCATGCAGTAAAAGCAACCTATGGTACAGGTTCCTCTTTAATTAGTTTGATTAATGATCCATCAATAAAGACAAAAGAATTAAGTACAACTATTGCTTGGCATGATGGAAATTTGAAATATGCCCTCGAAGGAAATATTACTCATACAGGCGCTGGTTTTTCATGGATTGGTAAAGTGTTAGGGGTTAATTCCTCTGAAAAACTTACAGATTTAGCATTATCCGTTGATTCTAATGGTGGCGTGTTTTTTATTCCTGCTCTGGCTGGATTAGGAGCGCCACATTGGAATCTAAGTGCAAAAGGATTGCTTTGTGGATTAACTGATTCAACCACGACTTCACATATTGCAAGAGCAGCATTGGAATCAATTGCTTATCAAATTGCCGATGTATTTTTTGCAATGGAAAAAGTATCAGGGGCTAAATTTTCTCAACTTTATGTAGATGGAGGTGCAACTAAAAATAGTTGGCTAATGCAATTTCAGGCAGATTTATTACAACGGAAATTAATACGTAATTTAAATGCGGAGGTATCAGTTTTAGGTGCAGCTTATTTAGCAGGTAAAACATTGCAGTGGTGGAGTAATCAAAAACTAGCTTCTTTACCACAAAATGTAGAAGAAATTCTTCCAAGAAAAGAGAAAGCAATAAATATTCAGCGTGATTATCAATTATGGCAAAACGCTGTTGAATGTTGTTGTTATAACACGCAAAGATAGATGATTTAAACATGATATGAATCATTTAGTTGAAAATATTAATTAATGATTAGAGGTTACAAATATGAAAACGAATTATCCAGAATTTGGTGCAGGTTTATGGAATTTTGCCAATTATGTGGATCGTTATGCAGTTGATGGTTATGGACCAGCGCTTAGTACAATAGAACAAATTTATTTGGCTAAAAAAGTGTCAGATTTATCTTATGTTGATATTCCATTTCCTTTTAGTGAGGGAGTGACATTACCACAAGTAAAAACAGCATTAGCTCAGACAGGGTTAAAAGTAATTGGTATTACTCCTGAAGTCTATTTACGAGAGTGGAGTAAGGGTGCTTTTACAAATCCAGATCCAATAGCAAGAAAATCAGCATTCGATCTTATGAATGAAGCGGCAAATATGGTTCGGGAATTAGGAGCAAAATATGTCAAAGTTTGGCCAGGACAAGATGGATGGGATTATCCATTTCAAGTTGATCATCAGGAAGTATGGGATTTAGCGATTAACGGCATGCGTGATCTTGCCAACGCTAACAAGGATGTAAAATTTGTAATTGAGTTCAAACCTAGAGAACCAAGAACAAAAATGTTTTGGGATTCAGCAGCTAAAACAATTCTTGGCATTAAACGTATGGGCGTTGATAACGTTGGGGTGTTATTAGATTTTGGTCATGCCCTATTTGGTGGGGAATCTCCAGCAGCTGCAGCACAAATGTTGATTGATCATGATCTGTTATGGGCAATGGATGTTAATGATAATTTACGAGGTTGGGATGATGACTTAATGGCCGGAACTATTCATATGGTAGAGCTAATGGAATTTTTCTATGTTCTTAAAAAAAATAATTGGCAAGGGGTGTGGCAATTAGATCAGTTTCCTTTCCGTGATAATCATGTAGAGGCGGCAAAACTCTCAATTCGTTTCCTAAAACATATTTATAACTCATTAGAACGATTAGATATAAACGCATTAAAAATTGCACAGTCAAAACAAGATCCTGTTGCAGTTCATAAAATTGTACAAAATGCATTAATACCTGAGATTGCTGATATCTAAACAGATCTTAATTTCTTAAATATTAATTATAACCATCTGTTTAATTATCAAGTTATTTTAGGGGTCACTTATGGAGGTATTTCATGAAGTCACAAAAAATTAGTATAACAGAAAAAATAAGTTATGGTTTAGGGGATGCATCAGCCAATATTTTTCTTGGTATGACCATGATGTTTTTGCCTTATTTTTGTACTAACATTGTTGGAATTTCAGCTTCAGCAATGGGATTACTCTTTATTGTAGCCAGACTTTGGGATGCCTTCATCGATCCTATTGTGGGAAATATGGCAGATAGAACAACAACCAAATATGGAAAGTATCGTCCGTTTTTACTCTATTTTTCTGTTCCATATGGTTTATCTTGTTTATTGGTTTTTATCGCACCAAATTTCTCTTCGACAGGAAATTTAATCTATGTCTATGTAACTTATCTTTTCTTAACAACAATGTATGCATTTACGGTAGTACCTTATGTAGCACTTTTAACTGCTATCACTAATGATCCTCAAGAACGTTTAGCAATTAATGCGTGGCGTTTCCCTTTAGCAAAAGCGGCTATGTTGTTGTGTTCTACAGTTGTTCCAATTGCTGTATCTTATTTTGGTAAAGCTAATGAAGCTAAGGCCTATTTGGTTTCAATGTCAGGTATTGCTATTTTAGCCTCACTATTACTATTTATTTGTTTTAAAGGTACGAAAGAAAAAATTATCATTAATAGTGAGGATAAAGTATCAATAAGAATGCAGTTGAAAATAATTTTCACCAATAAGCCAACGTTGCTATTTGTTGGTTTTAATGTTACTGGAGCGGTCGCATTTATATTGAAAGGTAGTGTCGCAATCTATTTTGTTAAATATT
Source organism: Gilliamella sp. wkB108 (assembly GCF_001690195.1). Lineage (GTDB taxonomy): Bacteria > Pseudomonadota > Gammaproteobacteria > Enterobacterales > Orbaceae > Gilliamella > Gilliamella apicola_L. The sequence goes on from NZ_LZGM01000043.1 coordinate 11,452, forward strand.
ATCTCAATGCTAGTGAACAGATGGTTTCAGTATTTTTATCTGCAATTGCAATTGCCGGCATTATTGCTCCAATGATTGCAATTCAATTAATTAAGAAAAAATTATTATCGAATATTCAATTATATAAATATGCAAATTTATTTGGTGGATTGGCAACACTTTCTATTCTAATCATTTCGCCTGAACAATTAACATTAGGTTTATTCTTAATCATTCTATCAGTCATTTTTGCTGAATTGGGTTCTATTGTTTGTTGGGCTTTACCATCAGATTGTGCTGATTATTGTGAATATAAATATAGTGTCAAAGCATCTGGAATTATGGCTGCCGCTGGATTATTTACTCAAAAAGTTGGTTTTGCTATAGCTGGAGGTATTGTTGGTTTTTCATTAGCGTTAGCTGGATATGATACTAATAATATCACTCCAAATGCGTCATTTTCTATTTTATTACTTATTTCTGTAGCACCTGCTGTCTTTCATTTCCTTTCATTTATTCTTCTCTGTTTTTACCCATTGAATGATCACAAAATGAATGAAATAAAAGTAGCGTTAGAACAAAGAAGTTAAATAAGTTTTAAAATTTATAAAGGGATTTGTATATGAATACTGTTAAACAATGGGATAGAATTGAGTTAACCTTTAATTCAACTATCGATAAAAAACATTTTATTAATAGCGAGATAACTGCAATTATTACAACTCAAAATGAAGAGTTCGAAGTAAGTGGTTTTTATGATGATAATGGGGTGTTTATTGTTCGTTTTATGCCGAGTAAAGTCGGAGTTTATAATTATGTGATTAAAAGTAATGTTGCAGAACTAAATGGTATTACTGGTCATTTTGAATGTATTATAAATGATAACGAAAATATTAAAGGAGTAGTTAGAGTAGACGAAACATACCATTTTAAATTTGATAATAATGAGCCTTACTATCCATTTGGAACTACCGCTTATGTTTGGAATTATCAATTACCCGAAATTCAAAATCAAACAATAGAAACGTTGTCTAAAAGTCCATTTAATAAGATAAGAATGTGTGTGTTTCCCAAACATTATACTTATAATTTTAAAGAGCCTGAAGAGTTTCCATTTCATGGCAATATCAAAGATGGTTTTGATTTTGATACTTTTAATGTTTCTTTCTTCAGAAAATTAGAACAGCAAATCGAGAAACTTAGACAACTAAAAATAGAAGCCGATATCATTATTTTTCATCCATATGATCGTTGGGGATTTTCTAAAATGGATGAAAAAGTTGATTTTAGATATGTTAAATATTTGGTATCAAGATTATCCTCTTTTTCTAATGTTTGGTGGTCATTAGCTAATGAGTATGATTTATTAGTTCATAAGTCAATGGAATTTTGGGATAAAGTGGTGGATATTATTGCAAGCCAAGATCCTTATCATCATTTAATTTCCAATCATAATTGGCATGATCCGTTTAGGTATGAACATTACACTGGAACTAAGCATTGGTATGATCACACTAACCCTAAAATTACACATGCAAGTATTCAACATCATGATATGTGGTTTATCCCTTTTTGGCGAGAGCAATTTAAAAAACCCATTATGATTGATGAGTGTCGTTATGAAGGCAATGTTGATTTAGGTTGGGGGAATATTAATGCTGAAGCTATGACTGATTTATTTTGGAGCATCTTATGTGCTGGTGGTTATGCCACTCATGGAGATAGTTTTTTAAGCGAAGATGATATTATTTGGTGGTCACATGGTGGTGTCCTAAAAGGACAAAGTGCAGCAAGAATTGCTTTTTTACGTCAAATAATAGAAGAAGGACCTGTTAAACGTTTAACGCCAATTCGAGCAGATGGACATTGGGATACCGTTATTGGCCATGTTAATAGTGATTATTACTTAATGTATTTTTGGCGTAATTCTCAACCAGGTTTTAAATACATGACAATGTTAGATGAGCATCATCAATATAAAGTAGAGATCATTGATACTTGGAACATGACAATAGAAACTTATCCAGAAGTAGTTAAAAAAGGGGATAAAGTTCAGTTACAAAGCAAACAGAAAATCGCTTTACGAGTGACTAAGATTTAATAAATTACTTTCAAAAAATAATAGTTGTTCTTTCAGGAACAACTATTGCCAGTTAAGATAATTCAAGTTGTTTCAATTGCTACTTAATTGATTACCACTTGGTATATTTATGTTGTTGGATCTTAAATTATATTACTCAATACAAAAGCTATTATTTATCAAATAGATTTTTTATAAGATAAAAATAGACAATTCTATTTAATGTATATTGTAAAAA
>NZ_LZGM01000044.1 GCF_001690195.1 Gilliamella sp. wkB108
AACGGCATTAGCGAAACGATTAAACAAATCGACCATCAAAAAAAATATCAAGTCATATATTCAGCATGAAAAAGTACCACTTTATGATGAGCCTAATGATAGCCATCCAACGGATATGTATTTGGTAAAAAATGATTTTGTTAAAATTCTGGATGTGATTTGGAATAAAGAGGAACTAAAAAGAAGTGAATATCCTGATATCTGGTTTAAGGTAAGTTATAAAAGTAAAGGCCAAGGTGAAATGGTGAAATGGATTAATGGGAAAGCGTTTACCATCTGGTGATATTTATCCTAACTAATAATAACACTAAGATTTTTATGAAGGGTGACACGAATTGAAAAATTTTGTGTCATTGATATCAAATTTATTCAGTAAATTGACTGAAGAGTTTTA
>NZ_LZGM01000045.1 GCF_001690195.1 Gilliamella sp. wkB108
AGGAAAATTGAGAGGGTTTGCTTCTAGTACGAGAGGACCGAAGTGAACGCACCGCTGGTGTACGGGTTGTGATGCCAATTGCATTGCCCGGTAGCTACGTGCGGGATAGATAAGTGCTGAAAGCATCTAAGCACGAAACTAGCCTTAAGATGAGTTTTCCCAGATGAGAATCTGTAAGGTCCGTTTGAGACTAAGACGTAGATAGGTCAGGTGTGTAAGTGTAGTGATACATTGAGCTAACTGATACTAATGAACCGAGAGTCTTAACCTTACAACTCGGAGTTGTTTTGGAGCGCGAAGTAGAGAAAGAAGCAGTTTGTTCCGGATTGGGTTGGTGTGTTGCAGATAGCGGTAAGAAAGCGAACGAACACATTAACGAAGAAAAGAGAGGATACAGAATATGTCTGGCGGTAATAGCGCGGTGGTCCCACCTGACCCCATGCCGAACTCAGAAGTGAAACGCCGTAGTGCCGATGGTAGTGTGGGTATTACCCATGTGAGAGTAGGGTGCCGCCAGACTAATAAATAAGCGAAAGCCCAGCAGAGATGCTGGGCTTTTTTGTATCTGGTGTTTTTTTGTATATAGCGTCTAGTTGGGTATAAATAAAGAACAAAGAAGTATAAATACTCGAAATCACTCCACTTATAAAAGTAAGTAGTTACAAGCTAGCATATATTGACTGAAATAATGCAAATAATGTTATTATTAACTAAGTGAATAATAAAACTACTACTAAAAAAGACATTAACATAGTAAAAGATGAATAGATTAATCGCCTTTAATAAACCATTTAATGTTATCAGCCAATTTTCAATGCATGAAAAATATCAGACATTGAAAGATTTTATACCACTACCAGAATTTTATCCGGCTGGGCGGTTAGATACCGATAGTGAAGGTTTACTATTATTAACTAATAATGGCAAACTCCAAGCTAAAATCAGTTCCCCAAAATTTAAATTACCAAAAACCTACTGGGTACAAGTTGAAAGGCAAATCACAAAACAAGCAATAGAGAAATTAAGTTGTGGTGTTCAATTAAAAGAGTTTTATACCGCACCTGCGATTGCAAAAATTCTTAACGAACCATCTGATTTATGGGAAAGAGTACCCCCTATCAGAGAGCGTAAAACAATTCCTACCTCATGGGTTAGTATAACCATTACCGAAGGAAAAAATCGACAAGTAAGAAGAATGTGTGCTGCTGTTGGTTTTCCGTGCTTACGTTTAGTAAGAGTTCAAATTGGTAAATATAATCTATTCACTCATCACTTATCCCAAGGTCAATGGAAAAATATTACCATAGATGATCTTTACCTTTAATTTGCTATATCTAACAAAGTAGATAAATTAAAAGGTAACTGAATTAATTTAAATGATACTATATTGGTAATATTTGCTTCTAGGGCATAAGTGCCACAATAATATATATTTCATAGCAATAGTTAATTTAACTTAGTTAATATAAATTAAGTTAATTAATGATTCTTAATCATCTCCCAACTTAATCCAAACTTAGCTAAATATTTTTTTAATCTATCAGCATCGTTACTGCGTTGTTTTTTGGTTCTTGATACGGCAAACAGTTGCCTGCCGGCTTCAGATAGTGTTGAGTGTTTTCGACACACTTCGAGTACCTTTTCTAACTGATAACGATCAAATTCATCTATTTCGTGTGGAATTAACTCATCATAAATTTCGTTTTGATGCCAATTCTGTTTAAGGCGTTTGATCTCTTGTTCGACTTGCTCAAAGGTAATATTACCTTGTGGGGAAAGTGTTGCCATGCGAGTAATTGAGGCGGTGAGTTCCCGAAAATTGCCTTGCCATACTGCCTCATTGGCAGTGGCAAACTGTAAATAAGCCTTGCGTGACTCTTGATTAAAGCGTGGCATTAGGCCGTATTCTTTGGCATAACGCGCTAGTTCATAATCAATATTTGGTTCGATATCTTCTTTACGCTCAGCCAGTCCGGGTAATTTGTAACTCCATAAATTAATTCTCGCAAACAGATCTTCTCTAAATTCCCCTCGGTTGATTGCCAATTTAAGATCTTTATTGGTGCCGGCGATGAGTTGAAAATCACTTTGTATTGGAGTGTCACTACCAAATGGGTAAAACTGCTTTTCTTCAATGGCTTTTAATAGCATGGCTTGTTCATCAAGGCCAAGTTCACCGATTTCATCTAAAAACAGTAACCCACCATCAGCACTTTTTAACAGACCGGTGCGAGCCAGATTAGCGCCAGTAAATGCGCCTTTAACATGACCAAATAGCGTCGACATGGCACTATCACCACGTAAGGTGGCACAATTTATTTCGACAAATTGACCGTTAATTTGATGATGACTTTGCTTAAGTAAATAAATTTGTTTGGCTAAAAATGATTTTCCGGCGCCGGTTGGGCCACATAATAAAATAGGTGCATGCGACCTGCTTGCCACTTGCTCAATTTCAGCAATCATCTGATTAAATTGTTGATTGCGCGTTGCGATACCTGATTTTAAAAGGTCAGTTGCTTGATTGGCATATTGTTGAAAACGGGTCAGAATTTTATCATAACGATGTAAATTCAAATCGATAATATTCATTTTACCGCATGGCGTCAGTGCAATAAGCTCCTTCTCTTTTAAATCTAGATTTTCGTCTGTGAGTTCTTTTTTAGGTGGTGGTGACATTTGCAGTAATTTAGCTGGGTAGTAGCGTGATTCAGCCAGTAAAAACCAACAAATCTGTGCAACATGGGTACCGGTGGTGATATGCAAATAATAATCTTCTTGCTCAGGATTGAAGGTGTAATTTTTGGCAATATCAAACAGACAAGTATAAACCTGTTCAAAATCCCAAGGATCTTCAATGTTCACCGCTATGGGGCGTACTTCGGTTTGCGGTGATAACATTTTAATATCTTTAATGATTTCGCAAAGCAGATGATAATCGTTTTGATAATAGAGAAGCTCTAACCGAGTAAATGGTGTATTAGGTTGATGACATAAATCAATAGTCGGTCGCCATTGTCGCCAACGCCTTTTCCCTTTGCCGCGTTGATCCAGTACATTACCTAAAAAACCAAAAACTATATTCTTTTTCATTGCTTTATAAATATTTATAAATGAATAGATAAAATTATAAAAAATAAACAA
>NZ_LZGM01000046.1 GCF_001690195.1 Gilliamella sp. wkB108
ACATGTAAATGCTGCCAATGATATTCTGTTTCTGTTGTTATATGATTTGGATACTTTTTGACACCATCTATTGTATAACTCCAACCCAGCATACTTGTCCAACCAAATTTATACAGTGCATCGTTCCATTGATTTTGACGCTCAGCATCAAATATGTTAACTATATCTTTATTTCTAATATCTATACTGGAACTCTCGCCTTTTAATAATATTTTATCTGTTCTTAAATATTTAAAATCACCATGGTAGCCATTAAAATGACTAACACTATTGCCAGCTGTTCCATTTTTTGTACTAAAACCATTACAACTGATATCTTCAAAACAAACTTCAAATAAAGCGCCAAAAAAGCTTGCTAATGTATCACGATTCATATAAAACCGTTCTTGTTCGTTACTATCTACATTAAAACGGTATGTTAACCCTAATTTTGAATATTCTTGAGTAACCTCATTTAAATTAATTAAATGAATATATTTCATATCTCCATATCTTTTTTTGTTATCTAAATGATTATTTTTTATTTCTCTATAATTAAATATACCTATATTATGCAAATTGTTATTTTTATCATGATAGATATACTCATATCTTTTCTCTGATTCTAATAATAATTCTTCTGGAACATGCCGTTCTATCCTTCCATCATGATAAATATGATAAGTAATTATTTGTAAACTTAATTTAAAATAATTTATCATTGAAATAGGATGGATATACCAAGCTTTACCGTCTTGATTTAGTGTGGCTGGGGGTGAGGTATCGGTTTGTGCTGTTTGGGTATTTGCTCCATTCACATTACCCGCATTATCCTCTGTCGTTGGTTGATTTTGATTGGCTAATCCATTAACCACATCTTTCCACCATAAGCATTTTTTGATTTTCTCTTTCTCTTTTTCCCACATCTCAACTTTTACTTCTAACTCATGCATATAATTATAGTC
>NZ_LZGM01000047.1 GCF_001690195.1 Gilliamella sp. wkB108
TTTTATAGTAACACTCTGATTAATTATATATTATGCATAATATATAGAGAATTTTTATAACTGATTGAAGGGAATTCATATGCGAATCGTTATAGCCGTTTTACTGATGTTATTTGTCGCCAGTTGCAGCCATACCCGAACTTCTGAGGAGGCTTATGCAGAAGGTTTTTACTTGGAAAGTATAAATTTATTGGCAGTCGATATTGAAGAAAAAGGTGCAACAAAGTTTAAGCAAAATGATGCTAATCATTTACGCGATTTGGTTAATAAAGTTATGCTCAAGTACGAAACAGACTTATCTAATTTTAAAAGTACCGATTTTGATAATCGTGCCATGACGTATGATAAATTATTAGAAATGAGAAGTCGTTTAAGTAATCGTTTTTATAGTCAAGAACTTAGTTTCTTTTTAGATAAATATACTAGTTCAAAATTACAGGAAAATATAGCTAAAATTTATTACGAAAAAGGTAATTTAATCGTAGGTAAAAATGGTGAAAGTTATAAAAATAAAGCTGAACTATACCGAAAAGGATTGGACATTTATAACTATAAAGATATCGAAAAGTTATATAAATTGTACAATACTAAATATATTCAAACTACAGCCAGAGAACTTTATAATGCTGCTAAATTATATGCAAAACAAGGTGATTATCAGGCAGCTGCAATTCACTTTGAAAATGTTATTGGAGTTTATAAGCCACTAGGGAAATATAAAGACAGCGAAAAGCTAGCCAAATATTATGATAATTTATACATTACTAAATCTGCTAAAAAAACGTATTCTAATACCTCCGACTATATGCGTAAAAGCAAAGTTAGGGTTCATTGTCGATCTTCTGAATGTGAAAACTTTTTGGGAGGTGTTACTGGACAATATAATTATGCAGAACAAGATTCAAATGCTGATGTTTACATTGATATTAGTTCTTCAGTAGATTATTCAGATCGCGATGGATCAGTAACTAATGAGAGTAAGACCGAAAGAGATCAAAAATTCAATGTTAAAATAGAAACCTTAAAGAACAAATTAACGCTTACCACAGACATAAGAGCCAGTGGATTAATTAACTATAGTAATTCTTTTAAAATTGAAAAAACTTCTTCACAAATTAATTATAGTTATTCTGGAGATGTGCCGAGTGGCTATTATGATCACAGTGAAGGTAATCTGAAAGATCAATATCAACTTTCTAATGAAGCGCGCAGTGAACAAGAATCTGAACTTGGAAATGAATTTTCCAAAATCTTTTCAGAAATAGAAAGATTATAGCAAAATAAAGCTATAGATGCTAAAACTGTAATTAAACATCAGAATTATAACCCAATAATGTTATTTATGCGTTATTGGGTTTTTATTAGCTACTAATATCAAAACTAATAATATTCTTCTTTTCAAGTCTTTGTCGTATTAAGTCGGAATTAATACAAATTATTTTTATATAATAAATAACGACATTAATATAAATAGGATTTATTTTGCTAGATTATAATTTTGTTCTAAAATTTACGCGAAACGGTAGGTCTTCCTAAAGAGGAAAAAAGTTTCATTGCTATATCATCTGATAAACGTATAACAAGGCCCAAACGAGCTAAATTTAGTA
>NZ_LZGM01000048.1 GCF_001690195.1 Gilliamella sp. wkB108
TAAATATAATTAATAGGTTACTTATTGCTTTATTGAACATTAATCTTTAAGATAAATTCTTATCATCTAAAAAATTAAGCGCAAAACAGTGGATAATTTATTGAATAATAACATTACACCTTGTGTGATTTAACACTTTAGATAGGATGAAGGAATTTTTATCAAAGAAACACTAATATGGAGGTCATTATGAAAAAAATTGCAATATTATTATCTTGTTGTTTTGCATTATCTGCCTGTAAAGTTGAATTAGCCCCAAATATTAACTTAAGTGATGTAAATAGTGAAACAGCTAAAACCATGCAATCTAAATTATTTATCGAAGTTTCAGCTTGTAATGATTACAAAGATTCTAAAAAAGAATCATCAAGTTTAATTCAAGCCAAACAAGAAATCACCACGGTTTTCGCTGACGCAAAATATATTGAATGTTATCAAAAAAAAATGAATTCAAGAGCGGTTTTTGAAATACCAATTACGGTTGGTGGGAAAACTTCCATTGGTGATATTCAGATAAGAAACGCTGATTTTGGTGGTGGTATGATTATCGAAATGTCTAAAAATTTAAAAAAGAAAATCAATAAAGCCAGTAAATCAGCTCTAGGTAAATTGGTACCAAGCATCAACCTCACCATAAATAATGACTTAAATAAAGATCAAGAGATAATCGCTCATGCACTCTATTTAGATGATAAAGCTATCCCTATGAAAAAACTAACAGTAATATCTGGCGAACATCAGCTTAAATTGTCTGATGTTACTGTATCCTCTGTATTTGAGAATGGTTCAGCATTGATTTATGAAGATTTAGATAATAGAGCGCCTTTAGATTAATTGATAGTAGCCCTCTTATGAGGACTTACACCCTTTCTTATTTCAACGCTAATATTTTTATATCGCTAGCGATATTAATCAACGAATTATTGAATATAATTCGTTTTTTTACAGAAGAAAAGATTTAAATAAATATTTGATAACTACATAAAAACATGTATTATTTCTGAAAATTTTTTTGTTAACAAACATTCAGATTATGAAATCATCTAAGAAATGTTACTTAGATCACATTATTACATTTATTTTATTGCAAATATAATACCTTTATATAACCTATATATAACTATAACAAACAAATGAGGGTTATATGAATAAAACAAATATCAAACTTTCTTCCATGATGTTTCTAGAATGGTTTATTTGGGGAGCATGGTTTGTACCTTTATGGCAATTTTTAAGTCTCCATAACTTTTCTGCCTCACAAATCGGTTTATGTTATGCAAGTACAGCGATTGCAGCTATCTTCTCTCCTATAATTGTTGGATCAATTACAGACCGTTATTTTGCAGCTCAAAAAGTACTCTCAGTATTGTGTTTAGTTGGTGCATTATTTATGTATATCGCAGCCCAACAAACAACTTTTACTCTCTTTTTCCCTCTTTTGTTGTTATATACTTTAACTTATATGCCAACAATCGCGTTAACTAACACAATAGCATTTTCAAATGTCAGTGATGTTGAACGTTATTTTCCTCGCATCCGGGTATTAGGTACAATTGGTTGGATCGCATCAGGAGTTGCATGTGGTTTTTTACCTAGTTGGCTCGGTTTTGGCGATATATCCGCTTCCAATATTCCACTTATTATCACCGCGTTAAGTTCCGCATTGCTAGGCATATTTGCATTATGTTTGCCAAATACTCCGCCTAAAAGTACTGGAAAAATTAGCTTAAAAGTGATTTTAGGTTTAGATGCTATTATCTTACTTAAAGACAAAAACTTTAGAACCTTTGCTTTTTGTTCATTCTTATTTTGTATTCCATTAGCATTTTATTATACCTTTTCTAATGGTTATCTTTCTGAGATTGGAATGAAAAATGCTACTGGGTGGTTATCACTTGGTCAGGTTTCCGAAATATTATTTATGCTTTGTTTACCATTATTTATGAAACGATATGGAATAAAAAATGTTTTGCTACTCGGATTAACCACCGCTGCAATTCGTTATGGATTCTTTATCTATGGAGGCATTGATAATTACTTTATCTATAGTCTTTTATTTATTGGTATTTTACTGCACGGCGTTAGCTACGATTTCTACTTTGTCACAGCTTATGTCTATGTTGATAAAAAAGCGCCACCACAAATCCGAACAGCAGCTCAAGGTTTGATTACACTCTGCTGTCAAGGTTTCGGCAGTTTAGTGGGTTATAACCTAGGCGGCACCATGATGGAATATTTCTTTAAATATGATACGCCACAAAATGGTTTGACTTTCAATTGGGGCGGAATGTGGGGATTTGGTGCAATAATGATTGTTATCATCACTTTAATTTTCTTACTTTTCTTTAGAGAAAAACGCGATATTGAACCTATAAAAATTAACGATGAATAATATTATCAAATAATAAATTCAGACTAAAATTAAACTAATTTAAACATTTTTAATTGATTACAAAACAAGAGGATATCATGTCAATTTCGAAAGAAGATCGAATATTAGGTACGTTATATGGACAAGCGCTTGGTGACGCAATGGGAATGCCGTCAGAGTTATGGCCGAGAACTAAAGTCCAAGCCTATTTCGGTTGGATTGATACTTTTTTGCCAGGGCCTAAAGAAAATAACGCAGCTTGTTATTTCAAACAGGCCGAATTTACCGATGATACTTCAATGGCTCTTGCTTTGGCTGATGCGATTATCGAATGTAAAGGTGAAATTTCACCCACTATCATTGCTCGAAATATAATGAAATGGGCGCAAGAATTCGATGCTTTTAATAAGAATGTTCTGGGTCCAACCTCTAAAATTGCACTGAATGAAATAATGAAAGGCAGATCAATTGAATCATTGGAAAATAATGGGACAACTAATGGTGCAGCAATGCGTGTTTCACCATTAGGTTGTCTGCTAACAACTAAGAATTTGGACCATTTTATTGAGCAAATAACCTTAGCTTCAAGCCCAACCCATAAATCAGACATCGCAATTTCTGGTGCTGTAGCAATTGCATGGGCAATATCTAAAGCTATCGATAATTGTACTTGGCAACAAATTAAACTAGGCATTTCAACTGTCGCCAATATTGCTCAACAGCAAAAAATAACAACATTTAGTCCTTCTATGTCTTCACGAATTCAACTTGGGTTAGATATAGCACAAAAGCCGATTGGTATTGAATCTCGTTTATCCGATATTTATAACATTATTGGTGCAGGGACTAATACAATAGAATCTGTACCAGCTGCAATAGCTATGGTTGAAATCGCACAAACCAATCCTAATCAATGTGCAGTATTATGTGCTAATTTAGGTGGCGATACAGATACTATTGGAGCAATGGCAACGGCAATTTGCGGAGCTTTAAATGGAATAGAAAGTATCAATCCACAGTGGAAAAAACAATTAGACGAGGCTAATCAACTTGATTTTACACATTATAGTAAACACTTTTATCGATTAAGACAGCTAAAGGAGCTAACTGATGATCGCTCGACAACTGATTAGTCAAATTGATGCATTACAAACTAAAAGGCAAATCTGTGTTCTTGGTGCAGCCATTATCGATTTAGTCATGAAAGCACCCAGATTACCTCTCTCAGGTGAAGATATTTTATTGTCTCAACAAGAAAGGCATATCGGTGGATGTGCTTTTAATATTGCTTTAATGTTAAAAAGACTGGGGTTGAATTCATATAATGCTTTACCAATTGGTAATGGAGTTTGGGCAAATGAAGTTAGTCAAATGATGGGATATCATGATATTTCATCAGTATTATATAATCCTGAGGGTGATAATGGTTGGTGTCTGGCTTTAGTAGAGCCTTCTGGCGAAAGAACATTTTTAACAATTGAAGGCGTCGAAAATACATGGAATTGGCAAATACTTAATCAACTTCAAATTGAAAAAGATGCTCTAATCTATCTATCTGGTTATCAGTTAACTAGCAATACGGGGGAAACTATTCTGGATTGGTTAGAATCATTAACGACGCCTTTTACATTATTTATTGATTTTGGACCAAGAATCTCCAAGCTAGGTAAGGAAATATTAAATCGATTATTCGCTTTTAAACCTATTTTATCGGTTAATCGTCAGGAAGCTCAATTTCTTGGATTAAATACTCAATCAGAAGATCTTAAACTTTCTGTACAAAATTTTGCTAAAAAGTGGTTCGATATATATCAAACACCTATCATAGTTCGACTAGATTGTTTAGGTGCTTACTGCTATGAAAAGGAAAAACAAACATGGACCGATATATTTCCGGTTAAAGTGATTGATACGATAGGTGCTGGAGATAACCATGCTGGAGGTGTTTTGGCAGCATTATCTGCTAATTGGTCTCTTTCAGATGCTGTATTATTAGGTAACGCCGTGGCATCCTACGTAGTCGGTCAACCTGGTGCTGATTGTTCACCGACTAAAGAACAACTGATTAAACACATTAGACATTAATCTATTTATTTGTAGTACATTATTTATAATTATTTTTAAAGAAGTTATTTATTCATTACTAGGCATAACAATCCAAAAAACCAAAGGGGGGCTTTCCCCCTTTTTAATATCACTTTTTTGCAACCAATTCACAGTAATATATTTTCTCTTGAATTCAGCCTTATTCCTTCTTTAAGTTCTATCTAACAGTATAATATTCTTGTAAAAAAGTAATGAATTATTTTCTCAATAAAATAGATAATAAGTGTTAATCCATATGCTTTATATTAACTAACTTCCTTTTTAAATTCTCACTCTTTTTTTAACTAGTTATCAAAACCATAATATTATCTTAATCATTTAATTTGATAATTCATATCACAATAACACTCATAAATTATTTTTACTCTTCCGATGTAAATACATACATGTCGCTACGGCAATGATTGATACTGTATTCAATAGGATTATTATTTTCATCAAATACCTGTTGTTTTATAACCAAAACAGGAACTAACTCTTTTAATGCCATAACTTGTTTAAATTCCTCATCGGGCATACTTGCACATACCCAATTTTTAGCATGCATGGGGATAATGTTTCGACTATGAAAAAAGCTATACAGTGATAATTGAATATCGTCAATATTATCAATCAACGTCTTAGGCACAAATGATTCTTCTATCGACACCGGATAATCATCAATATAACGAATGCGTTTTAACATAAAAACATCTTCATCACTACAAATATTAAGATACTTTGCCACTTCTGGAGATGCTTTAATTAACTGTTTATTGACCCATATGGTATTAGGTTTTTGTCCGCGTATATGAATTTGTTGCGAGAATCCTTTAAGGGTTTTAAGTGAATATTCAAATGAACCTTTAACATATGTACCATAACCTCGGGTTCGCACGATAACACTCTCATTTTCTAATTGTGCTAATGCCTTTCGAATAGTAATACGTGAAATATCTAATTGTTCAGTAAACTCCCTTTCACTTGGCAAAAAATCACCTTTTTTTAAGATACCTATAGTGATTTGTTTTTTAATAATATCAACAAATTGTTGGTACAAAGGCAATTTGGTATTTTTGTCTAAATGTCTTTGTAAACAAGAAATTAAATCATTACTCATGCTGTTCTCAATACCTTTATAATACTTATTCATATTTTTGTTATTCTTCCAGCGACTTTTTACTATCAGAATAGCAGGTCTTAGATAGGTATTATCATACAGATGAAAATAAATAAAATCTATAAACACCACCATTACCATTTTTACATTAGTGATAAATTTCTATCGTGATATTACAGCGTTTTTTAAAGAAAACAGACATTGGATTTATAATTTAATATATTGATTATTAATAATTATGTTTGGCCATATTAATAACTTGTCAAACTAAAGCAAATATTCTATTGCAAATATAATAATGCTCTAAGAGTTATCTTCTTTTTTTATATATTTTAATTATAAATCGGTTTGATGAAATCACTATGATAAATTACAGCAATAGA
>NZ_LZGM01000049.1 GCF_001690195.1 Gilliamella sp. wkB108
TATATCTATAATAATCAAAGCTATTTCATTTATAATCTTATTTATTATGTTTTTTGTTTGTTTAAATTTTATCTTCAAATCTTCAGCTTTAATTAAAGTTGGAGAAGATCAACCATGGTTTTGGGTCAACAATAGCAGTGCAAAAAGCTCTCAATTTGCTTGGATACCTTCTACTAATACGGATTGGTCATTAAATAAATCTATGTGTGAATCACATAAATTTGATATAAAGGAATGGTCTTATAAAGTAAATATGCCACTACAAACGGCAAAAATGATCTGTTCTCATTTTTCTAATGAAAGATCACAAAAAGACATATCAAAAATAATTAAAGAGCAAAATCACTTTTTTATTCCTACAAGCATAATACTTGTAATCATAATGCTTCTATTAATCAATGATTTTTGGAAATTGGTTAAAGTTGATGATCTAAAACAACAAATAAAAACTCAGAGAAAAAAACACAGAAAGAAACTTAAAAAGGAATTTTTTTAAACGTAAAATTTAAAAAATTTTTTATAACAATAAAGAAAATTAATTCACTTGAATTTAACTCATTCATCACTGGCTCTATAGAAAATTACTGCTTCAGAGCCAGTTAACAAATCATCAATCAATAATAACACGTCCGTTTAGAGGTTGTACCGGGCGGTTGTTGTCGTGGTGCATGATTGAGTGGAATTTTTCAATTTGTTCAGCAGATGCGTTGCCTTGTTGTTCTAATACTATCCATCTCACTCCTTCAGTACAAGGAGGCGTGGTCAAAGATCCACTAAATCGATAATAATCTAGTTTATTGGGTAATAACGCTTTTATATCAACGGATTGATTTAATGCTACGGTGCTTTCTGCTTCTGTTGGAATTTGTTGCCAAGCTTTTGCTAATTCAGCATTAGTTTTACCTTGATTGAACATAAGTGCTACAACTGTAAGCTCGCCATCTTTGTTTTTATAAACAAAATGGGCTTCAAATGGATAGCTTTTACCATGAATTTGGTTTTCACTTGGTGAATGGAAATGGAATTGTTGTAAAACAAATTTTTCATTATCCAATTCTAATGTATTATCTTGATTAACATTAATTTGAATAGTATGACCATTATTAATAATCTGTTGATTTCCCGATTTAAAACTTAATTTAAGTGGTTCGTGATTAGTTTTAAATGCATGGTCAATGTTAACAGGAGATTGGTTTTTACCATTTTCACAAGTTGAAAATTCAGGTGAAAGCTTACCCCAATATTCCGGTGCGCTTTGTCCTTCATAACCCCAATGTGAATCATGTTCAGCAGCTAAACAAGGTAGACTTGTTACCATTAACGCCATAATCAGTGTTTTTAGTTTCATTTTATCTCCGAAATACTCCGTACAATTTAGGTGGTTGAATTATACGCTTTTCATATAAACATTACTATATGGCCGTCTTTTATTATTAATCAAATAAATCAATTGGTTAAAATTTAAAGATAACAAACATTTGCCGTTAGAATATTTTTAAATGGGCTGCATTCAAGAGGTCAAAAAGTAGTTTTAATAGTGAGTAAAATAAGCGACGTTGTGTGAAGCAATGAAGAAAAATAATCTGTTAAATAGATATAAAAAAACCTGCCATAAGCAGGTTTTAAATAACTGAGATTGGCTCCTCCAACAGGACTTGAACCTGTGACATACGGATTAACAGTCCGCCGTTCTACCGACTGAACTATGGAGGAACACTTAACGGACGAAATATTATCGATTTATGACGATAATGTCAATTCGAAAAGCATTAATCCTACTCAATTGCTCAGCTTGTAAACAAAATGCATGCTGGATATGTTAAAATAAATAATAATATTATATGAAAGGTAAAAATAACGTTTATGAAAAAAAATATTTGTGTTTTTTGTGGTGCCAGTGAAGGCAATCGAGTGGAATATAAAACCCAAGCTGAACAACTTGGTGAGATATTGGCTAAGCAAAATCGACGATTAATCTATGGTGGAGGTAATAAAGGTTTAATGGGCGTGATTGCCAATGCAGTATTAGCGCATGGTGGTGAAGTGATCGGTATTATTCCTGAACGTTTAGTTAAAGCCGAAACGGCGCATCATGGGATCACTCGTTTAGAAGTTGTTGAAAATATGCATCAGCGTAAAGCAAGGCTCTCTGAGCTTGCTGACGGTTTTGTGGCAATGCCCGGAGGAACCGGAACATTAGAAGAGGTTTTTGAAATGTGGACAGCCATGCAAATTGGTTATCACGAAAAACCGGTCGCACTATTTGATACACTTGATTTCTGGCAACCTATGCTCGCTTTTTTACAGCACTCAGTCAATGAAGGATTTATCAGAGAGAGTTTTTATAATACCTTAATCGTTTCTGATAAAGCGGAATCGTTGCTACAAAAAATGGATGATTTTGTTCCGAGAGATCTACAGCGTTGGGTAAAAAAATAGTAGTCATTACATAAAAAAATCGCCATCTTACGATGGCGAAAAGCTTACTAGGCTAACCTTTTTTTCACACAACATTCTCAGGCTTTTTAATCATTGCGTAAGCAACACCTGCTATAACTGATCCGATTAGAATTGATAATAAATATCCACCAATAGGTTTTACAACACCAGGAATAGCTAAGGCAAATAATCCACCATGTGGGGTCATTAATTGCGATCCACAAGCCAGTGCGATACCCCCTGTAATGGCACCACCGATGATACAACAAGGGATAACACGCAATGGATCACGTGCTGCAAATGGAATCGCACCTTCTGAGATAAAGCATAAACCTAATACCAGTGAAGCTTTTCCACTTTCTTGTTCCGGTTTAGCAAACTTTTTACGTGCAACTAGTGTTGCAAGACCCATTGCTAAAGGTGGTACCATACCGCCAGCCATAACAGCTGCCATTGGTGCATAAACTTGAGAAGAGATTAAGCTAGTACCAAATGCGTAAGCGGCTTTGTTAATCGGTCCACCCATATCAACACACATCATACCACCTAATATAGCACCTAAAATAACCGCATTTGCTGTTCCCATTGAATTTAGCCATATTGTCACAACGTTCATTAACCATGCTATTGGGCTACCAACAATAAATTGCATTACAAGCCCTGTAACTAATGTAGCTAGTAATGGCACAATCAGAATCGGTTTTAAGGCTTCCATACTTTTTGGTAGTGGTAATTTTTTGGTAATTAATAGTGCTAAGTAACCAGCAAAATAACCAATAATAATACCGCCCAAGAAGCCAGCTTTGGTTGATACGGCTAGCAAACCACCTACAAGTCCTGGAGTGAGGCCAGGTCTATCGGCTATTGAAAAGGCAATATAACCCGCTAAGAGTGGTACCATAAGAGAAAATGCCAAGTCACCAATCTGTTTTAAGTGAGGTTCACCTACCAATTCTTGAACTAAGGCCTGTTTTACAACTTCAACACCATTTTCTATCACTGTTACCGTTTTTAATACTTCTTTAAACTCACCAAACGCAAACGAAAGTGCAATAATTAATCCACCAGCCACAACCATTGGTAGCATATACGAAACACCTGTTAATAGATGTTGGTAAAGACCTTTCTTCTCTTTGGCTGAACTAGCAACTGAATTACTGGAAGTTGGCTGATATACAGTTGCTTCTTGAAACGCTTTATCCAACTCTTGTGCGGTCTTTTTAAGCGCTGGACCTGTTTTGGTGCGGTAAAGTTTTTTGCCGGCAAATTTACTTAAATCGACATCAATATCACATGCAACAATAACCACATCGGCTGATGCCACTTCTTCAGGGGTTATTTCATTACCTACACCAACTGAGCCACGAGTTTCAACTTTACACCACCAACCACGTTTTTTAGCTTCCTCTTCAATGGCTTCTGCTGCCATAAAAGTATGTGCTACCCCTGTTGGACAGGCTGTAACGGCGACGATACGTTTTACATTATTTTCTGGGGTTGATGATGATCCACTTTCAGCAGTTTGTTCATAAACCACTGCTTTGCTTGGAGCATCAGTTAAGATCTGTTTTGGATTGGTAAAAAGATCATCTAACTCTTTTACAACATAGACTTTTTTACCAACAACGGCTTTGTCATTGATTGTTCCAGAACCAACAGCAATAATAATGTCTGCTGATGTTGCACTGTCAACTATATTGAGATTTAATGATTTAGCGACTAAAGCTAATTCTGCTTTAGCTAAACGCCCATTAACTGGACCAATATTACTACCTTCAACAATATATATATTCATGAATACTCCTATCCAGCAATTATTTCAATTTTATCTAGCATGTTGGTTACCGCTTGACGATCAGATATTCCTACACCAGCTTGACCGACCGATAAGGTTGCCACACTCGATGCAAAAACTAATGTGTCTTTAATAGATTGATTAGTCAGTAAACCATACATTAAGCCAGCTACCATTGAGTCCCCAGCACCTACCGTACTAACTACTTTCGATTTTGGTGGTTTAGCTAGCCATACTTCATTTTTCGTTACCCATAAAGCACCTTTACTACCGAGTGAAATGATGACGTTTTCAACACCTTCATTCACGAGTTCTTTGGCTGCAGCTTTGATCTCATTTAGCGTTGATAATTTTCGTCCAACCCACATTTCAAGTTCTTTATCATTAGGTTTAATTAACCATGGTTTAGCTTTTAAGCCTGCTACTAAAGCATCTCTGCTACTATCAAATACAATTTTTGGACAAATTGTTTTAACTTGTTTCATCCATTGAGTGAAGTTATCAAGCGATAAACCAGCGGGAAGACTGCCACTAATTGCCACCATATCCATCTCTTTTAACCATTCAAGTGAACTTTTAACGAAATTTTGCCAATCTTGATCACTAATGTTGAAACCGGAAAAATTAAGGTCAGTCACCTCGCTATTTTGTTCGGTCAATTTGACATTAATCCGTGTTTGTCCTTTAATAGTTTGGAATTTATCCACCACCCCTAAAGATTTAAACAGCAAATTGTAACCATCACGATTTTCTTTTCCTAAAAATCCTCCTACAGTTATTGGCATATCTAAATCAGATAATACCTTAGCAACATTGATACCTTTACCGGCTGGTAATAAGGCATTTGTTTGTACTAGATTTACTTCACCAAGTTCAACTTTTGGACAAAAGCCTAAAAGATCATAAGCTGGATTTAAAGTTATAGTTGTAACACGATAAGCCATTATTCCTTCCCCTCACCTAAACCACTTTCAATAGCTTTACCAATTGCATCAAGAGCTTGTTCGGCATCACTTCCTTCAGCAGTGAATTGTAATCGACTACCTTTTTTCGCGCCTAGAGCGACAATTTTCATCAAACTTGTTGCACTAACAGGTTCACCTTTACCATCTAAATTAGCCACTGTTACTTTACTGTTAAACTCTTTTACTAATTTCACAAGTACTGAAGAAGGGCGTGTATGTAGGCCATTTTCATTTAGAATGATAAATTCACGACTCAAACTATTGTTGCCTGATGAAGTATCTACCGTTTTAGTTGAGGTATTTTCTTCAATTTCAGGTTGATTAGAAGCTGATGATGCGTAGCCGGGTATAAGTAAATTAATCAGCATTTTTGAGTTAGCAGTAAGTAATTCCTCTAATTTTTGATTAACAACTAATGTGGCAATATGATTAACAATTTCTGCTATTGAATCATCTATTGCTGACATAGTAATCAGTAATTTAACCGGTTTACCATTTTCACTAATGTTACTTATCGTGCGACTGATAGCCATAGCATTTTTTAAATTACCTTCTTTGCTATCATTAAGCCAAACGCCATTACCTAAATAACTTGGTTTGTTATCTAGTACATTAACGATAAAATTGGAATTTACTGCATCTTGCTGTTTTAAACGTGAAGCATTGAGTGCTTGTAAAGTTGCTAACCCATCAGCTGGAATATCAAGTAAAATGGATGATTCTTTAATAGTGAACTGTTCATCTGCCTTACCTGTTAATATCGCTATCGCTTCATCAGCAGTTTTGATATTTTTTATTTTTTCTTCAACACCGTCTGCACCGAGTACATGAGTCAGTTGACGAAGGAGTTCTAAATGTTCATCAGAACTTGCAGCAATACCAATTGCTACATAGGCTTTTTCACCATCATCGCCCCATTCAACCCCAATTGGGAAACAAAAAACCTGTACACCGGTTTTTTTTACTAAATGGCGAGTTTTGGTGGTGCCATGTGGAATAGCCAAACCAATACCCAAATACGTCGCAGCTTGAGCTTCACGTTCCAGCATGCCATTGACATATCCATCCTCAACAAATCCGGCGTCAGTTAAGGCTGCCGCAACTTTTTTTATCGCTTCTGTTTTGTTGTCAGCTTGTTCATTTAAATGAATATTCTCTTTAACTAAATGAAACATAAAATAATTACCTCTGGGTTAAAATGTTGGGTCTTCTAAAATGACTCAGCAATTGTTAATCATTGATTGAATTTTATTGAATCGTTTCAGCAATAATGAATAGAAATAGCTTAATGATCAAATAAATTATTTCTATTAATAAGTAATATGTGATCTAGATCTGATTTTTAATTAATTTACCTTGAGGTTTTTCAAAATTAGCATTAATGACTATACTTGCTGTTTACGTTCACGACTTAAACTACCTCGATAAATTAATCGTCTTGGAATAACACTGGTTCCGGGATCGTAATTTTTATTATGTAAACAATTGAATAATAATTCTATCGCGACCTCTGCTATGACTTTGTGATCTTGAGAAAGTGAAATGACTTTACAAGGTAAAAAATCAAGTAACTCATTGTCACCAAACGTGGCAATAGTGAGTTTTTCAGGTAATTGACCGAATTTTTTCAATATGGCATCAATCGTTCCTTGTAATAGAGAAAATGATGTTGTGAAAATTCCGTCAGGAATATCATGCGTTTCTAACCATTGACTAAAAGCTATTTCAGCATCATGACGACTGTAATTATTGGCATATAAAAAATCAACTTTATTATTACTTTCCTTTGCCACTTCTTTAAATCCGTCTATTCGTAGCTGACTGACCGAAAGATTAGGTAAAGCACCTATATAAGTGACCGAACCCTTAACAAATTCGTTAAACACTCGCGTTAATTCCTTAGCATCTTGTTTATCTGCGCCAACAATATTGCGAAATTCGGTCGTCGATAATGTTCTATCTAATGCAAATAAAGGAATTTTATGATTTTCCCAATCATTATAAAAAGCATAGTCTTTAGCAGATTCAAATGAGGAAGATATAATCAGTGCATCTACCCTACGTTGTTTTAAATGTTTAACACACTCTTTTTCAATCTCTGGGTTATCTTCAGAACATGAGAGTAATAGTTGATATCCCTCTTTCCTGACTAATTGTTCTAAATAGTTAGCAATACGCGTATAACTGATATTTTCTAAATCAGGTATGATAATACCGATGGATCGAGTTTTACCGGCTCTAAGCCCTGCCGCAACTGCATTCGGTTGAAAATTATACTCTCTCACCACTGCCATCACTTTTTCGATAGTGTTATCACTAACTCGATATTCTTTGGCTTTGCCATTAACTACATAACTTGCCGTAGTTCTAGATACACCGGCTAAAAGCGCGATTTCTTCCAATTTCATAACTATTTTCTCGCAAAAAATACTGTCGGATATTTAACATGAATGGGAATAAATTGTAAACATTCATCTAGTTTTTACTTAATAAACAATGGTTAATTAAATCATGATTGATTAAAAATACCACATAATAAACCTTACCTTTACTCATATCGGCATAAATTAAAAAAGGTTTAGTCAACATTTAACGGATAATTGGCAATTTGATTATTAATAATAAATCGCAATTTTTTGATCGTGAATATTCTCTATTTTTACTGGGGTATCAAATATATCTTCTAGAATTTGAGAATTCATAATCTGTTCAGGTTGTCCTTGATAGGCTAATTCACCATTTTTCATAGCCAGAATATAATCAGAATAAACCGATGCAAAATTAATATCGTGAATCACTATTACAATGGTTTTACCAAGTTCATCAGCAGCTCGGCGTAATTGTTTCATCATTACAACAGCATGTTTCATATCAAGATTATTGAGTGGTTCGTCAAGTAATACATACTGTGTATCTTGACATAATATCATTGCCACATAAGCTCTTTGCCGTTGACCACCTGATAATTCATCTAAAAAGCGATCTTTAAATTCAGTCAAATTTAAAAAATCAAGTGCTTGCTTAATATGTTGATGATCATCTGCATTTAAGCGTCCTTTAGTATATGGGTAACGTCCAAATCCTACTAATTCAAAAACAGTTAGTCGGCTGGTAAACTGATTTTCTTGTCTTAGTACCGAAAGATAAGTGGCTAATTTATCACTAGGTGTAGTAACTACATCCATATTATGAATTCTAACTTGTCCCTCATCCGGTAGTAATAATCGGCTTATAATAGAGAGTAAGGTAGATTTTCCAGCTCCGTTAGCACCTATAATGGCAGTAATTCCCCCTTGCGAAATAGTCGCATTGACATTTTTTAATACCGAGATCGTTTGGTATTTTTTACTGATATTATCAATCTCTATCACATCGAAACCTTTTTCAATAATAAGAAAATAAATAACGCGCCACCTATAAATTCAATCACAATAGATAAAGCACCAACATGGTTGAGTATATGTGTAAGAAGTAATTGTCCACCAACAAGAAATATAATACCAAGCAAAAAGGCTGTTGGTAATAAAAAGCGGTGCTGACTGGATCCACTAATACTATAAGCTAAATTGGCAATTAATAATCCCAGAAATGTAAACGGTCCAACTAAAGCTGTTGATATCGCCACTAACACAGAGACGAGAAGTAAAATAATGGTAATACTTTTTTGATAATCGACGCCGAGGTTAATGGCATTATCTCGTCCTAACGCCAGTACATCAAAACGATATCGCATGCGCCATAAAAACAGACCAATAATAGTAGCTATTGCTAATGAAAATATAATTAATATCGGCTCTGCGCGCGTGAAGGTAGCAAAAATTCGACTTTGTAATATAGCAAATTCACTCGGTGACATTAAGCGTTGAAGTAAGTTTGAAAAGCTACGAAAAAGTGTACCTAAAATAATGCCGATCAGTAATACTAAATGTAAATTTTGCTTAAGTGCAGTAAATAATCCACGATATAAAAAGAGAGAAAACAATATCAGTAATAGTGATTCAAATAAGAATTTTCCGATGACTCCAACATTAACCATATCTTGTGCATCAATAAAAAAAATGACAATTGTTTGAATCAAAACAAATAAGGCCTCAAAGCCCATAATCGAAGGCGTTAAGATGCGGTTATTTGTGACTGTTTGAAAAAGTAAGGTAGATGTGGCAGAGGCAAAAGCAACTAAGATCATAGTCAATACAATCCACATGCGATGGAGTAAAATATAACTAATATTACCTTTTAAATTAAACATGATAAAACCAGTGATACACACAAGCGATACCAGTAACAATATTAATAATCTTTTTTGACTAGGAATATGGCGATGATGATTAATTAACATGACGTCTTTTACTCAACAATATTAAAAAAATAATCGCGCCAAGCACGCCGAGAATAACACTGACAGGAATTTCAAACGGATAACGGATAATGCGTCCAATAATATCGCAAACTAACACTAATCCAGCGCCAAAAAGACAAACCCAAGGAATGGTTTTTCGAACATTATCGCCGAATAATAAACTTACCATGTTCGGCACAATTAATCCTAAAAAAGGTAAAACGCCAACTACCACGACAACAATACCACCAATTAAAGCAATCACTACCAATCCTTGTAACATTACCCGACGATAATTTAGTCCAACATTAACCGAAAAGTCACGACCTAATCCCGCTACAGTAAACTGATCTGCACTCCAACAAGCAAGTATTGTCAATCCTCCGACTAACCATAATAGTTCATAACGTCCTTGTAAAATCCCTGAAAAATCACCCGATTCCCAGCCACTGAGTGATTGTAATAGATCATAGTACATTGCAAAAAATGTAGTAACTGCACTAATTACTGCTCCTAACATGATTCCAACCAGTGGGACAATAAGTGCTGATTTGAAGACTATTTTGCGTGAGATCGCCATAAAGAGCATAGTGCCTATCATAGCAAATATGCTAGCTACCACCATTTTAGTCATGACACTGACATCTGGGACTAAAACCATCACAACTAATAATCCTAAACTTGCCGATTGCGTAGTACCAACTAAAGAAGGTTCAACAAATCGATTTTGGGTTAAAAGTTGCATAATTAAGCCGGCAACACTCATTGCACTGCCGGCTAATAATAGGGCTAAGGTTCTAGGGATGCGACTTACAAAGAAAATTTGTTGCATGTTTTCATCAGTCAAAAGTCCTGATAAAGTCACATGCCCTGCTCCGATCGATAAACTTATTGCAGTCATTAGCAATAAAATAGTAATGCCTGCAATAAAATAAAATGATTTAATCATGCTCTACATCAATTAGATGATGTTTTTTGTAAAACTTCATTGAGTTGATCGAGCAAACGACTATAGGTTTGTATACCGCCTGCTATATACATAGAAGTAGAGTCTAGATAAATAACATGATTATGTTGCCAAGCAGCGGTTTTCTGGATTAGTTCATTATCTAATACTTGCTGTGCTGATTGAGCTTCTTTATTACCGATAGCATTATCTCTATCGAGAACAAATAGCCATTCTGGGTTGACACTTAGAATAAATTCAGAAGTCACTGCATTACCATGACGTCCGGCATCTTGAAAGGTCGTTGCTGGTTCAAAACCAAGCTGATCAAAGACAAAACCAAATCGTGATTTTGAACTATAAGCCGACATTTTGCCCCCATTAACCATTATCACTAATGCAGTACCAGCAGTACTGGTTTTAGGTTTAAGTTGAGCAATTTTCTGATTAAAATCATCTATTAACTTTTTAGCTTCATCTTCTTTATGAAAAATGGTGCCTAACTGCTGTGTTCGCTGAGTTAAACTGGTTAAAAAGTCTGTTGAATCAATATCTAAGGATATTGTCGGAGCAATTTCACTTAATTTATTATAGACATCTGTTGTACGTCCGCCGGCAACGATTAAATCAGGCTGTATCGAACTTAACACTTCATAATTTGGTTCAAAAAGAGTACCAACATTCGTATAGCTATTATTACTGTATTTGGATAAAAAATCAGGTAAGTGAACATCAGATTGAGGAACAGCAGTCACAGGGATATTTAATGCATCAATAATATCAAGCGTTGCAATATTGAAAACAACCACTTTTTGGGGATTATCAGGTACTTCCGTTTTACCTTGACTATGCTCAATAGTTATAGTTTTTACAGGCGTCTGTTTTTCTGCTTTATTATCACATGCGACTAAAGCTAGTAGTACGGTCAGTAATACTAAAAATCTAACTTTGATAAATGAATACATTTGATCTCCTCATTATCAGTTCTGAATGAAAACAGTATAAATGATAAATATAATTGTTATCATTTGCACTAAATTGTAACGAAAATCTTTGCTGTCTTCAATGAACTTTAACTATTTAGAAGAATGAATATAAACTTGGCGTTAATGATTTTGGTAGTGGCATTTTATCATCGATAATAATGGCACTAAACAGAATAAATTCACAATAATATAATATGCAGACAATCTCACCTATTTAATTAAAAAATTAAAAATGACATGTTAACCTAATTACTTTTTTGATAACCATTAAATAACTCCATGCCCTTTATTCATAAATGCGAGATATTTCGATTTCCTGTAATAAGTGAGCAAAACAGTAAGATGAAATTATATTGTCTCTTTTGCTAGCTCTTTAATTTTGCGCGTTAAGGTATTACGTCCCCACCCTAATAAATGGGCAGCATCTTGTTTATGACCACGAGTAAAATTAAGCGCACAATTTAATAAAATACGTTCAACATCAGTTACCGCCTCGGTCAATATGTCGGTTTTACCCGAAATTAGCGCCTGTTTCGCCCACTGTTCTAGTAAAGTTTGCCAATTGATTTCGGGTTGAATCGGATCGGCAATGGTTGTATTTATTTCATGCCTAACTGAAAACTTAGAGGCTGATAATTGTAGTAATTCAGGAGGGAGATCTTGAACTAAAATTTCTTTACTTGAAGACATGACGGTTACCCAGCGACACGTATTTTCCAGTTGTCTAACATTGCCCGGCCAATTGAACATACACAAAATATTTAATGCCTCAGGACTGAACACTTTACTTTCTACCCCTAATTCTTTGGCTGTCGTATGTAAAAAATGTTCAGCCAGTTTTGGGATATCTTGCGCACGATCTCGTAATGGTGGTAATAAAATACGTATAACGTTTAAACGGTGAAATAAATCTTCTCTAAATTTACCTTCCCGCACTCTGGATTCTAAATTTTGGTGAGTTGCAGCTATAATACGAACATCAACTTTAACCGGAGAATAACCCCCAATACGATAGAATTGACCGTCAGCAAGTACGCGTAATAATCGTGTTTGAACATCAAGTGGCATATCACCAATTTCATCGAGAAAAAGGGTTCCACCATTAGCCTGTTCAAAACGACCATGTCTAATGTGAGCAGCACCAGTAAAAGCACCTTTTTCATGACCAAAAAGTTCTGATTCAATAAGATCTTTAGGAATAGCAGCCATATTAAGCGCAATAAAAGGCGCGTTACAACGTGGGCTATGAGTATGTAATGCTTTAGCAACTAGCTCTTTGCCGGTTCCGGATTCACCATTAATTAGTACGCTAATTGATGATTTAGATAATCGCCCAATAATTCGAAATACCTCTTGCATTGAGGGAGCTTCACCAATGATCCCTGTCGAGGCTTTTGCTGTTGTATAATCATTTGGTTTTTGATTTTGACTTTGTAAGATAGCTCGTTCAACGAGTTGGATCATCTCATCAACATCAAAAGGCTTAGGGATATAATCATATGCGCCTCTTTGGTAGGCATTGACTGCTGCATCAAGATCCGAATGCGCAGTCATAATAATAACCGGTAGATTGGGTATCTGCTCTTTCACATAATGGAGTAAAGTAAATCCATCAAGACCCGGCATTTTAATATCTGAGATTAATACTGCTGGTTTTTGGGTATGGCTTGTTAATGCATCAATGACGTCTTGCCCACTGGCAAAACTGACACAGTTAAAATTAGCGTTAGTCAGTGCTTTTTCTAATACCCAGCGTATAGAACTATCATCATCAACAATCCAAACATTCATTCTAAATTCACCTCACTGCTTTATTGGCAAATAGACAGAAAATTCCGTATGTCCCGGCCAACTATTAAATTCAATTTTCCCATGATGCTGATCAACAATATTGCGTGCAATTGAAAGTCCAATCCCAGTACCTCCTTCATAACCACTGACCATTGGATAAAACAGTGTATCTTGTAAATGTACTGGCACACCCGGCCCATTATCTTCAATATCAATTCGGGCGCATAGTCGATAGCGCTGACCATGTAAGGTAACTTGAAAGGCTGTTCTTGTTCTAATAGTAATCGTGCCAGTATTAGAACCAATTGCCTGCAAAGCATTACGAATTATATTCAAAATCACCTGTTCTATTTGTTCAGAGTCATGAATAAGATCAGGTAAGCTTGGATCATAATCACGTACAATTTGAATATTGACTGGCTTTTCTAAACACAACAAAGCATAAATTCTTTCAATTGACCTATGAATATTTTGTACTTTTTGCTGTAAGCGTTGTTGTGGTCCAAGCAATCTATCTACCAGATTTCTTAATCTATCAGCTTGTTCAATAATAATTTGTGTATAATCTTGTAATTCGTTTTTAGGTAACTCTCGTGATAATAATTGCGCTGCACCTCGTAATCCCCCAAGTGGATTTTTTATTTCGTGAGCAAGACCGCGTATCAACTCACGAGCAGCACTTTGTTGAGCTTGTTGTAACTGTTCTTGACTTAGGCGTTTATGATTATTTAATGGCACCATTTCAATTAAAATACGACCTTTTTCTAACGACTGCGCGGTTAAAGATAGAATATGTAATTCGTTGTTGATGACTAAATTGACTTCATTATCTGTAAAACCTTGATTTTTTGATAATGCACTTTGCATTAATTCAATATCAAGCGAAAAATAATTCAGTAGATCCGGAAGATAACTTCCCAATATTTTTTTAGAACTTTGTGCAAATAGTTGCTGTGCCGCTGTATTGACATAATAAATATTGAGATTTTTATCAAGTAATAAAATACTTGTAATCATGGAATCGAGAACCAGATTAGCATCAGATTCATTATCAAATGTCATCGTAGGATTTCCGTCCTCATTAGAAACCACCGCCAATTAGCGGTGGATAAGGCTTTAAAGTTTTAAAATAATAGTTACCTAAAGGCTATAGTACAATTCAAATTCAACTGGATGTGGAGTCATTCTTACACGATCAACATCTTGACGTTTTAATTCAATGTAAGCATCAATAGTATCATTAGTAAAGACGTTACCACGCGTTAAGAATTCGCGATCTGCATCTAATGCATTTAATGCTTCTTCAAGTGAACCTGCAACTTGAGGGATAAGTTTAGATTCTTCTGGTGGTAAATCGTATAAGTTCTTATCCATTGCATCTCCCGGATGAATCTTATTAATAATTCCATCCAGACCAGCCATCAATTGAGCTGCAAAAGATAAATAAGGATTACCGGCAGGATCTGGGAATCGAACTTCAACACGACGAGCTTTCGGACTGGTTACCACTGGAATACGAATAGATGCAGAACGGTTACGAGCAGAATAAGCTAGCATAACAGGGGCTTCATAGCCTGGTACTAAACGTTTATAAGAGTTAGTGGCCGGATTAGTAAAGGCATTAATCGCTTTAGCGTGTTTGATAATACCACCGATATAAAATAATGCCATTTCAGAAAGACCAGCATATTTATCGCCAGCAAATAAGTTCACACCATCTTTAGATAATGATTGGTGGCAGTGCATTCCTGAACCATTATCACCAAACATTGGTTTTGGCATAAAAGTAGCGGTTTTACCATAAGCATGAGCAACATTTTGTACCACATATTTATAGATTTGTACTTCATCAGCTTTTTTAGTCAAAGTATTAAAACGACAAGCGATCTCATTTTGGCCTGCAGTAGCAACTTCGTGATGATGTGCTTCTACAACTAAACCTAGTTGCTCCATAATCATACACATTTCAGAACGAATATCTTGTGAAGAATCAACTGGAGGAAGTGGGAAATAACCACCTTTAACACCCGGACGATGACCTTTATTGCCTTCTTCGTATTTAGTACCTGAATTCCAAGCCGCTTCAATATCATCAATATGAACAAAGCTACCCGACATTGGTGAACCAAAACGGACATCATCAAATAAGAAAAATTCAGGTTCAGGTCCAAAGATAACCGTATCAGCAATACCAGATGATTTTAAAAACTCTTCAGCACGTTTAGCAATAGAACGAGGGTCACGATCGTAACCTTGTAATGTTGCAGGTTCTAAAACGTCACAACGGAGATTTAATGTCATATCTTCAAAGAAGGGATCGATAACTGCGCTTGAAATATCAGGCATCAATACCATATCTGATTCATTAATACCTTTCCAACCAGCGATTGATGAACCGTCAAACATTTTACCGTCTTCAAAAAAATCAGCATCAATTTGACTGACAGGAATAGTGACATGTTGTTCTTTACCTTTAGTATCAGTAAAACGTAAGTCAACAAACTTAACTTCATTTTCTTTAATTAGCGTTAAAACTTTTTGTATAGACATGAATCTTCTCCATTAAGGACAAATAATTGTTCAATTTAAAAGGCTATGTTTGCCAAGTATTTTGTTTAATGCAAATATGATGCCACTTTTTAACCATGATTTTTTAGTGGAATTATTGAACTGATAATAGCACAGTTATTGTCTTTGCACCAAAATAAAGCGCCAAGCACTAAAGCAACGCACCAAAATAGTTCAATGTTCTGCAAATTATTATTTTAATACCCTAAATTAGGAAGATATTATCCAATAATAGTCTATCTTAGCGATCTACCTGCTAAATTCAACAATAGCTACTAATAAAAATCTGATTATACGCTTTCCCTATCCCCCGAGATCGTTAGATAAAAGGTAGTTTTATCCCAATCATATTCGAGAGTTTCTTCTGAACCAAATACCACCATATAATTTAAATTATCTTTAGGATTAATAAAATAGGTTGACGGATAACCATTTGTTCCCCAATAACAACATATAAAACGGAGTTCACCTATCCCCATTGTTTCTGCGATATATTTATGCGCCTGTTTGGCATATTTTCCTTCGATTTTGTAAGTCACTTTAACCGGCCTGGTTTGTCCTTTATCATCGACTTCACAGCTAAGATATTGAAAAAAATCTGGGGCATTAGCATCAAATTCATGTAAAAAATCGCGACAAGTTAAATCGGGATCGTATTGAAAAGGACTAAAGAACTCAGGATGTTTAATTTTTAAATCACGCGGTGTTAATTTCTTCAATTGAGCAATTTGTTCATTAAATTGGGTTAAAGCCGCTGGCTTATCAGAAAATAAAGAGGAAAATAATGTTGTTTTTTGATTATTAGTTATATGATGACTACCAGAAACAACATCAACAAACATTAAATCCCATTGTTTTTGTTGCTGATTAATATACTCTTTTTTGTTTATTCCACTATCTATCATATCAGGATTATTACTATTAAAATCGAGATAACATTCATAATAGAGATCAATCGCTAAAGCGATGTTTTGTTCAGTACCCAGACCATTTAAAATAAGCCAAGCTAAGGTCGTTTGTATATAAAATTGGGATGACAACCCAAGTTCTTTTTTCATTAACTCCATACACAAAGTATAAGCGTTATGATAATCCCTCTTTTTTATATAATAATTAACTAATAGCGTTTGAGCACTTTTAGTATCATCGCTAAATGGCATTATTTTTTTCATTTTTTCGATGACTTTTAATGCCGATTGCATTTGATCCAACTTAACTAAATAGAGGTAGGTCAACTTTCTTAATGCTGGCAAATACTCTTGCTGTGCAGCTTTGAGAAACCAATCTTCGGCTCGTTGATAAAAATGTTGATTTAAGAAAATATTACCTAAATTGTATTGGGCTTTTACCACATTGGCTTCAGCAGCCTGAAAATAATATTCTATGGCTAAATCTAAATTTTTCCCCTTTGTTCCCAAATAACCGTTTTCATAGCAAAATCCGATATTATTTAATTCATTAAACACATTTTGATCTCCAGCATGATCTATCACTTGCTTAGTCCAATAACAAAAATCTTTATAATTTGTTGTTTGACATTGGTTATTTGCAAAAAATTGATTAGATGCACAGTTATTTTCTTTATCTTCTAGCCAGTAATGGGGATGAAATAGTCCGGCTAATTTTTTTTGTGCTTCTAGATCGCCTGCATGTGCTTGTTGCCAAATAACATCATATTCATTATTGGCAAAGGCTAAATTTGTTGAAAAATATAGAAATAAAAAAAAGAGTAGGAATTGCTTAATTTCCATTTTATTTTCCCTTATATCGAATAATCGCTATTACTATAAAACAAGATTTCTTATGTTGGTACTATATTTCATCGCGCAATATCGTTATAATCTCAACTTAAATTGAAAAAAATCAGGTAATCATTTAAGTATGGATTTTATTACTCTCGAAATTATACCTTTTATTAAAAATCACATGATCCTTTCTTTAGGTTGGATCGTTTTATTTATCGCTATTATCGTGATAACTATCAAAAGTAAATTATCAAAGGTTCAAATTATTAGTAATGCACAAGCTATCAACATGATCAATAAACAAGATGCTGTAATTGTTGATATCCGTTCGGCCGATAACTTCAAAAAAGGACATATCACCGAAGCTCATAATATCTTACCTATTGACATTAAAAATGCGAGTGCAAAAACTATTGAAAAGTTTAAAGAAAATCTCATTATTGTAATTGACGACAATGGATTAACCTCAGGTGGTATTGGTGAGATCCTCGTTAAACAAGGTTTTTTGCATGTTTTTGCATTAAAAGATGGTATTGCAGGATGGAATGGCGAGAATTTACCGCTAGTTAGAAAATAATATTATATAAGATAAGGTTTTATTATGACAGAACAAAACAATACACAACAAACCGAAACAGAATTTGCTATTCAACGAATCTATATTAAAGATGTTTCATTTGAAACAAATAACGTGCCAGAGATCTTCACTAAACAATGGCAACCTGAAATGAATATAGAATTAAATTCTGCATCACAAATATTAAACGAAAATGTATATGAAGTTGCACTACGTGTAACGCTAACAGTGAAATCACATGATGAAGTTGTGTATATTTGTGAAGTAACTCAAGCCGGCATTTTCTCAGCAGCAGGCTTTAATGAAGGACAACTTCAACACTGCTTAGGCGCATATTGTCCTAATATTTTATTCCCATATGCCCGTGAAGTGATTTCTAACTTAGTCAGTAAGGGAACTTTCCCACCGGTTAATTTAGAACCTGTTAATTTTGATGCCCTATTTATGAACTATATTCAACAACAGCAGCAACAAAAACAAACTGAATCAAGCGATACAATACAATAGTCATCGTTTAGTTCACGATAAATTAATTGGGTTATTTATGAAAAAAAATGCTGTAGTAACGGTAATTGGAGCAGGCTCTTACGGAACCTCTTTAGCTATCTTATTGGCTCGCAATGGTCACCCTACTTTGTTGTGGGGTCATGATCCTGATAAAATAGCGACCCTACAGCAAGATAGGCAAAATAAACAGTTTTTGCCTGATATCCAATTTCCAGCGCTTCTTGAAATTGAAGGTGATTTACAAACGGCTGTTTCAGCGGCACCTATTTTACTTATCGTGGTGCCTAGTCATGCCTTTGCTAGTGTGTTAACCCAAATTAAACCATTTTTACGTAAAGACAGTAAAATAGTATGGGCAACGAAAGGACTTGAAGTCGATACCGGTCGATTATTGCAAGATGTGGCACGAGAGATCCTTGGTGATAAAATTCCATTAGCGGTAATCTCTGGTCCAACTTTTGCTAAAGAGGTAGCATCGGGTTTACCTACAGCAATAACGGTTGCTTCAACCGATGAACACTTCTTAACCGAATTACAAAATCTATTTCATTGCAGTAAAAGCTTTCGTGTTTATAGCAGTAAAGACTTTGTTGGTGTACAACTTGGTGGTGCAATTAAAAATGTTATTGCAATTGGTGCCGGTTTATCCGATGGACTTGGTTTTGGTGCAAACGCTAGAACAGCTTTAATTACCCGAGGATTGGCTGAAATGATGCGATTGGGTGCAGTGCTTGGCGCCGATACTGCAACTTTTATGGGTATGGCTGGACTAGGTGATCTGGTGTTAACTTGCACAGATAATCAATCTCGTAACCGTCGTTTCGGTATATTACTTGGTCAGAACAAATCTATTCAAGAGGCGCAAGCAATTATTGCCCAAGTGGTTGAAGGTTGTAAAAATACCAAAGAAGTATGGATGCTTGCTCAGAAATACCATGTTGATATGCCAATCACAGAGCAAATTTATAAAATCTTATATGAACATAAAGATCCTAAACAAGCTGCAATGGCATTACTTGGGCGTTCACAAAAAGAGGAACTAAAAAGTTAGCTTTTATACGGAAACGTATAGTTAACCTGAAACATCTTTACAAAATTCTTTATTTGGCAATATGAATAATTAACAACCTATTTTATATATTAATGCCAATCCCTCTTTCTTTCGCTTTAAGGTAGATGTCATAACCTACATACACATCTAAAACGGCAGTACCAACGGTTTTAAATAAAGTTATTTGCTTGGCGTTTTGCCGACAAAGTTGGGGTTGTATAACTAAATCACCTAATTCTAAAAAATCACTTTGAGACACCAATTTTTGCTTAATTGGATCAATAATATCGCCAGCCTCTGCAAAAACTCCGTCTTTGGTATCAAGTACGCGAATATCTGCTTTTTTTACGATACTAGCTGGTATTTCATGCATTTCAGGTGTATAAGCACCCACGCCATTAATATGTGTACCGGATTTTACTTTATCTCCATTAAATGTCACAACTTTTGATGTTGTCACTGACGTGATAATATCAGCCTGACAAATATCATCATCTAAATGTTGTGAAAAATAGAGGTTTGCAGAGAAATGAGCAAAACGTATTTTCATTTGTTGAGTGAATTGCTTACCTTTCTCACTATCAATATCAAAAATGGCAACATCAGTTAATGGGCGAACCGTTAACATCGCTTCTAATTGTGAAATTGCTTGCCCACCAGTGCCAATTAAAACTGCTCGTTTAGCATCTTTACGAGCCAAAAGATCAGTCGCAGCGCCTTGCACTGCACCGGTTCGTAATTGGGTTACGAAAGTACCGTCAAGCATAGCACAAACTTCACCTGTTAGTGGATCTAACATCAACACTTGCGCAGGTACTGAAGGTTTTCCCAATTGTGGATTATCGGGAAAAACTGACACAATTTTAATTCCGACTATATCACTTCCTTTGATATGAGCTGGCATAAATAAACTTTGTCCTTTTTGCATATCAAAATTAATTCGCAGCGGAACATCACTATCACCTTGAGTATAAATTTTTAATGCTTGTTTATCAGCAGCTATCGCATCTTGCATACTATAAACTTTTTCGATCTCTTTCGCGGTTAAGATTAACATGTTAGCTCTCCATTTTTATTGAATGGTTATTTTACTTTTTTACTATTAATTGTCTATTTTTTAATATAATGCAAATTCCTAATGATTTAACCATTTGTTTAATATTAATAAAATACATAAAATTCACATAGCTTGTATATTTTGCATATTTTCACTATTATTAATTGGTGCAATTTTGCACGGAAATTGAGAAATAAGATGTTATTTAAAGTATTAAGATTTTTCTTAAAGATTTTATTTCATGTTAAAATTCATGGTAATCTCGATAATTTAAAACAAGATAGACTTCTAATCACTCCTAATCATGTTTCTTTCCTAGACGGTGTTTTAATTGGTGTATTTTTACCTGTTCGTCCAGTTTTTGCTATTTATGCAGGTTATATCAATCACTGGTTAGTTCGCTTAGCCAAACGTTATGCCGATTTTGTGCCTATGGATCCATTGAGTCCTATGGCAATTAAAAGTTTAGTTAGAGAGGTAGAGAAAGGTCGCCCAATTGTAATCTTCCCTGAAGGTCGAATCACCATAACCGGTTCATTAATGAAAATTTATGACGGTGCTGCTTTTGTGGCCGCTCGTTCTAAAGCCACGATTGTACCAGTTTGGATTGAAGGTGCTGAATTTACCCTCACAAGTCGTTTGAAAGGACTATTTAAACGTCATTTATTTCCTAAGATCACTATTAATGTCCTTGAACCCACTTCAATCCCTATGCCTAATGCAAGTAAAGCCAATGAACGTCGATATATTGCAGGAGAAATGCTTCATCAAATTATGATGAATGCACGCATGGCCAGTCGTCCTAAATTAACACTATTTGAAGCACTGCTAGAAGCACAAGTTCGCTATGGTGTTAAATCTCGTATGGTACAAGACCCAACAACCACCGAAGCGTCTTATCGTAATTTGTTAAAACAAATTATTGGGGTTAGCTGTATCATTGCTAAAATCACCAAAAGAAAAGAAAGGGTTGGGGTATTACTGCCAAATGCAACAATTACAGTTGCAACTATTTTTGGATTATCGGTTAAAAATCGTATTCCCGCGATGCTCAATTATACCGCGGGAACAAAAGGCATCATGTGTGCAGTGACTGCTGCAGAAATTAAAACCATTATTACCTCACGTAAATTCATACAAAAAGGTAAACTTGATTATTTACTTGACGAAATTAAAGGTGTTAAGTGGTATTTTCTTGAAGATCTTCGTAGCAGTTTAACTTTTGTCGACAAACTCTATGTTGTAGTTCATCAATATATACCTCGTTTAGTGCAACAATATCAATCAAGTGATGATGAAGCTTTGATACTCTTTACTTCTGGTTCTGAAGGTAACCCTAAAGGCGTAGTACATAGCCATGGTAGCTTACTTGCCAATGTTGAGCAAATTCGAACCGTCATTGATCCAACACCAGCAGATCGGTTTATGTCTGCATTACCACTATTTCATGCTTTTGGTATTACCGCCGGACTATTTTTACCACTATTTTCTGGTAGTCGAACTTTTTTATATCCTAATCCTCTACATTACCGCATGGTACCAGAAATTATTTACGACCAAAACTGTACTATATTATTTGGTACACCTACTTTCTTAGCCAACTATGCGCGTTATGCACATCCTTATGATTTCATGCGCTTACGTTATGTTGTTGCTGGTGCAGAAAAACTATCCGAAGCAGTACGTGAGCAATGGAAAGATAAATACGGTATCCGTATTTTAGAAGGTTATGGTGTGACAGAATGTGCGCCCGTTGTCGCTCTCAATGTACCAATGGCGTTTAAAAATGGTACAGTTGGTCGATTATTGCCGGGGATGATCTCCCGATTAATACCAATATCAGGCATTAGCAATGGTGGTGAGTTACAGCTCAAAGGTCCAAATGTAATGAAAGGTTATTTACGTGTTGAAGCACCCGGTAAACTCGAACCACCTGAAGCTATGGATGAAAATGGTCATTTAGAACGTGGCTGGTATGATACTGGAGATATTGTAGCAATCGATACAGAAGGCTTTATAACTATCAAAGGACGTTTAAAACGATTCGCTAAAATTGCTGGTGAAATGGTTTCTTTAGAAAGTGTTGAAGCTCTTGCTAAAAAAGTCGATCCTGATGCAATGCATGGTGCTACAGTCAAATCTGATGCATCAAAAGGAGAAGCTATTGTACTATTTACGACATCTAAACAGTTAAGTCGGGAACAACTTAATCAAGTAGCCCAAGAGCTTGGCATACCAGCTTTAGCCGTTCCTCGTGATATTCGTACCGTAAAAGAGTTACCATTACTCGGAACCGGTAAAATTGATTTTATCACATTACGAAAAATGGCAGACGAATAAACAAAAGGATGCCGTATGAATCAACATTCACTTTTTAGCAAAGGCATGGTAGCAACCATGCTGGCGCAATTTTTTTCAGCCTTTGCTGACAATGCACTGTTTTTTGCCATATTGGCCTTCATCAAGAATCTTCATTATCCGGAGTGGAGCCAATCAGTATTACAAATCGGTTTTGTTATCCCTTTTATTTTACTTTCTCCTTTTGTTGGCCAATTTGCCGATAGTATGTCAAAAGGTAAGGTTATGATGATCTCAAACTGCATAAAATTAGTCGGTGCAGGTTGTATCTGTATTAATATCAGTCCTTTTTTAGGCTATTTTTTAGTTGGGATTGGCGCTGCAGGTTATTCACCTGCCAAATATGGGATTTTAGGTGAACTAACTTCGGGCGATAATTTGGTTAAGGCCAATGGCTTAATCGAAGCTTCAACGATCGCAGCAATTTTACTAGGCTCATTAGCCGGTGGTCATATTGCCGATCTTAACATAGTTGCTTCTTTACTGGCTTGTGTAGTAATGTATGGATTGGCTGTGATTGCTAATCTTTTTATTCCTAAATTACCGATCGCAAGACAAGATATTAAGTGGAAATTTACCAGTATGATTAAAGACTTTGCTCATACAGTCAAAGTCATTTTCATGCATAAACAAGCTCGTTTCACCTTATTTGGTACAAGCTTATTTTGGGGTGCAGGTATTACATTGCGCTTTTTATTAATCAGTTGGGTTCCTATCGTGTTAGGGATCACCGATAATTCTACTCCAACCAACCTCAACGCAGTTGTTGCTATCGGGATAGTTATTGGTGCTGGGCTGGCAAGTACATTGATCTCAATGAATAACACCTTACGGTGTATTCCTGCCGGAATAATGATGGGTATTGCCGTTATTGCTTTTACTTTGCAAAGTCACATTGTCTCATCTTACATTTTATTAATTGTAATTGGTGCTTTAGGCGGATTCTTTTTAGTACCTTTAAATGCATTGATCCAAAAGATTGGTAGAGAGCTTGTGGGAGCAGGTAGTGTTATTTCAGTACAAAATCTAAGTGAATATGGCGCAATGATGATCATGCTTGGACTTTATTCTTTAGCTATTGCGCTTAATATCTCAGTTATTACCATTGGTGTTGGTTTTGGCTGTTTATTCGCTCTTGTTATCTTTTTATTATGGTTAGGATTAAAAAATAATGCAGCATCTTAATTTATCAAATATGTTAACCGAAAGTCGTAATCCGAACAGTGAGAAAATTGATAACTGTTCAACGCTTGAGATTCTGAAAATTATCAATCATGAAGATAAACAAGTTGCGTTAGCAGTTGAAAAACAAATTCCACAAATTGCCAAAGCGGTCGATATTATTAGTCATGCCTTTTCTAATCAAGGTAGATTAATCTATATCGGTGCTGGTACCTCTGGTCGATTAGGTATTTTAGATGCCAGTGAATGCCCTCCAACTTATGGCACACCGCCAGAACAAGTCATAGGATTAATAGCAGGTGGTCAGCCTGCTATTTTCAAAGCAGTGGAAAATGCAGAAGATAATCCACAATTAGCCATTAGTGATTTAAAAAATATCAATTTAACAGCCAAAGATGTGCTAGTTGGTATCGCTGCAAGTGGCCGTACTCCTTATGTAATAGGAGGAATGGAGTTTGCTAAAGCAATTGGTGCAACCGTCATTAGCTTATGCTGTAATCCAAATGCACCGATGATAACAACCGCTGATATTGCAATCACACCTGTTGTTGGCGCTGAAGTTATCACTGGTTCATCAAGAATGAAAGCCGGTACAGCACAAAAGTTGATCCTCAATATGCTAACCACCGCGAGTATGATTAAAATTGGTAAAGTTTATGGCAATTTAATGGTCGATGTTGAAGCAACAAATGCAAAACTAATTGAGCGACAAATCACCATTGTCATGCAGGCGACTGATTGCGACCGAAATACGGCAATTTTAGCACTTGAGCAAAGTAGCAGGCACTGCAAAACGGCAATTTTAATGATCCTTGCCAATCTCAATGCTGAACAAGCTAAACAAACGCTTAACCAACAAAATGGTTTCATACGCCAAGCACTCAAGCACAATGCTTAAGTGATTAGAATAACGCCGATTTACCAACTATATTTAATAGGTAAGCGGCATTGTATAAATTGATATCATATTAATTATTCACTATAAATTTTAATTAAACATCTTTTTTAATAAGCAAACAATAACAAATAAAGGTTAATATACAATCAATAAGGTAGAATGTAATTATCATTTAAGGTCAATTAAACCCCACCCTACCTAAAATCCCTTTCAATAAAATCTTATTATACAATTGATTATTAATAATAAAACATAACTGCCTTTCTAAACCAAACCGATCACCAGCAAAATTCTCCTTACTGTAAAAAAATAGTATGCATTATCAAATGAATGATCAATAATTAAC
This sequence comes from Gilliamella sp. wkB108, assembly GCF_001690195.1. Lineage (GTDB taxonomy): Bacteria > Pseudomonadota > Gammaproteobacteria > Enterobacterales > Orbaceae > Gilliamella > Gilliamella apicola_L. Next base: position 25,551 of record NZ_LZGM01000049.1, read on the forward strand.
AATATGTATAACATTATGTAATATTAAATAGAACACGATTATATTTTATATATTTCTAAACCATTTATGCAAATGCGTAACTAATTAAAAATTAACAATTTAATTATATTTTAGTTTCTGGTTTCGTTATGGTTTGATAATTAAATTTATAAAAAAATGGCATAGAAACATTTTTTACGGATTTAATTATGTCGGTATTTTCATTTGATATTTTTGCAAAATTAATGGAGGTTTAACTTTTTAGCTGAATAAAAATAGGCATTTATTTTATTTTATAAAATAACTAAGCAGAACTAATTTTGTCGATTCATTTTATAATAATTTTATATTATTCAATAATATAAATATTGGGAGGAAAATGGTATGGTAGGGATAATTCTGGCGACTCATGGCGAGTTTGCAGAAGGTATTCTACAATCAGGAACGATGATATTTGGAGAACAAGAGAATGTAAAAGCCGTTACCTTGCATCCAAGTGATAGTCCTGAGAGTTTGAAGGAGAGAATGTTAGCCGCAATAGCCACATTCGATAATCAAGATGAAGTCCTATTTTTAGTCGATTTATGGGGTGGTACTCCATTTAATCAAGCAAATAATTTATGTGGTTCACACAGTAATTGGGCAATTGTTGCAGGTTTAAATCTACCTATGTTAATTGAAGCTTATTCTTCACGTTTGTCAATGGAGAGTGCCAAAGAGATTGCTGGTGAAATTTTAGCTTCCGCTAAAGAAGGGATAAAAGCCACAGTTGAAACAACCTCTTCCAACCAAGCGACAAATCGAGCCGCTAATACGATCCCAGAAGGAACCGTGTTAGGTGACGGTAAAATGAAAATTGTACTTGCTCGTGTAGATTCACGCTTATTACACGGACAAGTTGCAACCTCATGGACTAAATCTACCAATCCAAATCGTATTATTGTTGTCTCTGATTCTGTTGCTAAAGATGATTTAAGAAAAAAACTCATCCAAGAAGCGGCCCCTCCCGGTGTGAAAGCCAATGTTGTACCTATTAAAAAGATTATTGAAGTTTCACGCGATCCACGTTTTGGTAATACGAAAGCATTACTTTTGTTTGAAAACCCACAAGATGTTTTACGAGCAATTGAAGGTGGTGTTGATATTGATGTTCTCAATGTTGGTTCCATGGCTCATTCGGTCGGTAAAGTGATGGTCAACAAAGTACTGTCAATGAATGCGGATGACGTAGATACTTTTGAAAAACTAAAAGCCAAAAATGTGAAATTTGATGTTCGCAAAGTTCCTAATGACTCTAAAGATAATATGGATGAGTTATTGAAAAAAGCGAAACAAGAATTAGCTGAACAAAAAAATTAGTTTTTAATTGAGGGATTATATTATGACGTTATCGATTATTTCTATCATTTTGGTGATAGTTATTGCTTTTCTAGCAGGTATGGAAGGCATTTTAGATCAGTTTCAGTTTCATCAACCTTTAGTTGCTTGTACATTGATTGGACTGGTAACCGGTAATTTAGAAGCTGGAATCGTATTAGGCGGTGCATTACAAATGGTTGCTCTAGGTTGGGCAAATATCGGAGCAGCAGTTGCACCTGATGCCGCGCTTGCTTCTGTCGCCTCTGCAATTATTTTAGTACTAGGTGGACAAGGTGTAGCCGGTGTGTCTACCGCTATCGCCATTGCGATTCCTCTTAGTGTTGCAGGGTTATTCTTAACCATGATTGTACGAACTATCGCCGTTCCTATTGTGCATATGATGGATGCCGCAGCCGAACATGGCAATATTCGTCGTATTGAATGGTTACAAATTCTAGGTATCTGCTTGCAAGGATTAAGAATCGCTATCCCAGCAGCAGCCTTACTATTTATTCCTGCACAAACCGTTCAAGAGATATTAAGGTCTATGCCTAAGTGGTTAAACGATGGTATGGCCATCGGTGGAGGTATGGTGGTTGCAGTAGGTTATGGAATGGTAATCAATATGATGGCAAGTCGTGAAGTTTGGCCATTTTTTATCATCGGTTTTGTAGTTGCAGCGCTAACACAATTAACCTTAATTGCTCTTGGTGCATTGGGTATAGCATTAGCAATAATTTATTTAAACCTCTCAGAACGAGGCAATTCATCAAATGGTGGCAATAAAGGTGATCCACTTGATGACATTTTGAATGATTACTAAGAGTTTGGAGAAAAAAATGACAAATAGAATTCATTTAAGCAAAAAAGATCGTTTAGTCGTAGCTTGGCGTTCAACTTTTCTTCAAGGTTCTTGGAACTACGAACGTATGCAAAATGGTGGTTGGGTTTACTCCATGATCCCAGCGATTAAAAAGTTATATACCACAAAAGAAGATCGTTCCGCGGCACTTAAGCGCCACCTCGAATTTTTTAATACCCACCCTTATTTAGCTTCACCAGTACTTGGTGTGACACTTGCTCTGGAAGAAGAGCGTGCTAATGGTGCTGCGGTTGATGATGTAGCCATTCAAGGTGTTAAAGTCGGTATGATGGGACCTTTAGCTGGTGTGGGAGACCCTGTGTTCTGGGTTACCGTTCGTCCTATGCTCGGCGCACTTGGCGCATCATTAGCATTAAGTGGTAACATTCTCGGTCCAATCTTATTCTTCTTATTATGGAATATTATCCGTTGGGGCTTTATGTGGTATACCCAAGAGTTTGGTTATCACGCGGGTGCTAAAATTACTGATAACCTTTCAGGTGGTTTACTACAAAAAATTACCAAAGGTGCTTCTATATTGGGGATGTTTGTACTAGCTGCTTTAATACCAAGGTGGGTATCAATTAAATTTCAACCCGTCGTTTCAACAGTTAAATTAGATAATGGTGCATTTATTGATTGGAATACTTTACCTGCTGGTGCTCAAGGTATAAAACAAGCGTTAACACAATTGCAAAATGGCTTAGCACTTTCTCAAGAAAAGGTTACAACATTACAAAATATTTTAGATCAGCTCATTCCTGGATTAATACCTTTATTGTTAACTTTTTTATGTATGTGGTTATTACGTAAAAAAGTTTCACCAATTACTATTATCCTCGCATTATTTATCGTTGGAATTGTTGGTCATGTGATTGGTCTGTTATAACCTTAACATCTTGTTAAGATATTTGGAAAGCATAGAGTTTCTGTAAAAACTATGCTTTCTAACTTTATCAAAAATAGCATCAATAATTATTAGCCATTTTTCATTACTTAACCGTTTTGTAAATGGCTATATCATGGATCACATCATAAACATGGAAATAAAAAGATGATTCAGTCATTAAATACCAAGATAGATTTAACGGTAAAAGCCACTGCTTTCACTGGCTTTACCGAGTATGGCAGTATTATGATTGGTGATAAAGCCTTTGAATTTTATCATCAACAAGATAGCCGAAAATATATTCAAATCCCTTGGGAAGAAGTTGATTATGTTATTGCATCGGTTTTATTTGGTGGAAAATGGATCCCTCGTTATTCAATTCAAACTAAACAAAATGGCACTTTTTCCTTTGCATCAAAAGATCCCAAAAAAGTATTAAAAGCAATCCGTGTTTATATTGATGGACAAAAAATGGTTAGATCATTAGTTTTTTTTGATGTTTTAAAGCGTGCTTTTTTTCATAAAAAAAAGAAAAGTTAGGGGTGATTACCCTAACCACAAAAGAACTTAATTTATATTGTAGTTACTTCTAATGAATTGATAAAATTTTTGAGCTTGTTTCGACAATTGCCTCTCTTTTTTCTTAATTAAATAGACCGCTCGTTTTAATGAAATATCTTTGAAAGGAATAATAGCAATATTATCGTGTTCAAATTGAAATAAGGTTAAACCAGTGGTAATACTTACTCCTTGATTAACAGAAATTAAACCCATCATTGAAGTTAATTGCCTCACTTCCATCGCATATTGGATATTGTATAATTGTGTAAGTTGATCAGTGTAAATTCGAATACTGGTTCCTTTTGAAAAAGCAATAAAATTTTGCCCTTCTAACTCTTTTAATTCTACAGATTTTTTCTGTGCCAGTTCATTATCTTTATGGCAAATTAAATAAAAATCATCTGAAAACAGTAGTTCAGCATGAATATCTTTTACTGTAGGGGTTCCTGCTGCAACTGCAATATCGGCAGAATTATCAATAATAGAGTGCAAACAACTATCCCATTGTGTATCTAAGATATCGACTCTAATTTTAGGATTTTCGGTATTAAATTTGGCGATCATTTGTGGCAACCATTTAACCGCTAATGAGGGTAAAACCGCTACAGTTACACTCCCTTCCTCGCCACTGGAATAACGCTTTATTTCACGAATAGTATTATCGTAGTTATGCATAAGATTTCTGGCTAATTCAATAAAATGTAAACCATCAATATTAAGTTGAACTTTCCGAGTATCGCGGTCAAACAATCTAAAGCCTACTTCTTGTTCTAAAGTTGCAATCAATGCGCTAAATGCAGGTTGAGATAAATTAACAATTTCCGATGCACGAGTAAAATTCTCTGTTTCAGCTAATGCGAGAAATGCACGTAATTGCTTAATAGAAATATTCATAATACAACTGATCTCTAAGTCTTTTCTAAATAGTAAAAATAGCAATTTTCATAAAATTAATCTGTACAGCCAATCTCTTAGCGTTATTGAACTGTATCATATTTTTTATTTATTTGAGCTAGTTATCAAAATCGATTTTTATTTTTTGTGACATTGGTACGGTCAAATAACACTCTATTTTTGATTATTATTATAACTAATTGAAAATATGCTTATTTTTTAACTAAAGATCTATAGAATTAAACAATTTATTTATCTGTAATGCAAATAAATAGCTTCTTATCATAACCACAAATAAATTCATTCCTTATTCAAATAATTGCCTTGATTTTACTTGTATATCATACGGTAAGTATTCATTTAATTAAGGAGATTATCTATGTTAGCACTCACCGGCATTTTAACAATTGTCGTTATGTTGTACTGCATAATGTCAAAACGAATGTCCCCTATTGTTGCATTAATTGTCATTCCCACGATCGGGGCATTAGTCGCCGGATGTGGTTTAGAAACGCCAAAATATATTGTAGCTGGCATTACAAAACTTGCCCCAATGGCTGCAATGTTTGTTTTTGCTATAACATTTTTTGGTGTTGTAACAGATGCAGGTATGTTTGACCCTATTATCAAACGCATTTTACGTTTTGTTGGTGCCAATCCTGTGAGGATCTTGATTGGTACAGGTATCTTAGCGCTAATTGCCCATTTAGACGGCAATGGTGCAGTAACCTTCCTAGTTACCGTACCAACTATGTTACCTCTGTTTGAAAAATTAGGAATGGATAAACGCATGCTAATCGGTATTACCGCATTAAGTGCAGGTGTTAACTTCCTACCATGGACAGGCCCAATGATTCGTGCAGCTAGTGCATTAAATATTTCCACTCATGATCTTTTTACTCCACTTATCCCCGCTCAAATTGCCGGGCTAACATTCATGATTTTCATGGGCTATTACTGGGGTAAAAAAGAGCAAAAACGCTTAGGACTAACCAAAGAAGCAATTCTTGCAAGTGGTGGTATTCAACACCATGAAAAAGAGTTAACTGAAGAAGAAAAGAAACTTCGTCGTCCACATCTGTTTTGGGTAAATATTGCTTTAGTTATTGCCATTTTATGCACTATGGTATTTACCCGTATTTCACCAACCGTCGCATTTATGATCGCTCTCACACTTGCATTAATGATCAACTACCCTAATGTTAAAATGCAGTCTGAACGAATTAATGCGCACGCTAAAGCAGCATTAATGATGGCAAGTATTTTATTTGCTGCGGGTGCTTTTACTGGGATCATGACTGGTTCAGGTATGTTAAAAGCTATGTCAGAAGCTGCGGTTCATTTCATTCCAGAGCATTTTGCCAGCCATGTGCCATTTATCACGGGTATTGTTTCTATGCCATTAAGCCTTATTTTTGACCCTGATTCATACTATTTTGGCATTATGCCTGTTGTTGCCAATACGGTTGAAATGCTAGGCGTACCTGGTATTCAAGTTGCTCAAGCATCAATTATGGGGCAAATGACGACTGGTTTCCCAGTTAGTCCACTAACACCAGCGACCTTCTTACTTGTTAGTCTTGCTGGAGTTGAATTAGCTGATCATCAAAAATTCAGTATCCCTATTTTATGGTTAGCAAGCATCATTATGACCGTTGCTTGTGTTGTTACTGGTGTGTTCCCGATTTAAATTTAACAGAGGTATTTAATTATGAAAACAATAAGAATTGGTTGTGGAGCGGGTTATGGCGGAGATCGTATTGAGCCAGCAGTAGAACTCGCACAAAAAGGGCAAATTCAATATTTAGTCTTTGAATGTTTAGCTGAAAGAACGATTGCAATAGGTCAAAAACAAAAACAGAGTAATCCTAATGCAGGTTTCAACGAATTATTAGAAGCAAGAATGCGTGCCGTTTTACCATTATGCGTTGAAAATAAAATAAAAATCATTACTAACATGGGGTCCGCAAACCCACAAGCTGCAGGTAAGGCTATTCAATCTATCGCTAAATCACTCGGTTTATCGGGACTAAAAATTGCTGTAGTTGAAGGTGATGATGTTTATCAATCTGTAGTTGATCAAGATCTTAAACTTGATGATATTGGCAAAAAGATTTCTGAATCTGATAAAAAAATTGTTTCAGCTAATGCTTATTTAGGTTGTGAAACATTAGTTGAAGCGCTCAAAGCTGGTGCTGATATTGTTATTACTGGACGTGTTGCTGATCCTTCACTATTTTTATCGCCAATGGTGTATGAATTTGGTTGGTCATTATCAGATTGGGATAAACTAGGTAAAGGCACTGTTGTTGGTCATTTACTCGAATGTGCAGGTCAAATAACTGGTGGATACTTTGCCGATCCAGGTTACAAAGATGTTCAAGGACTTGCTCGATTAGGTTTCCCGATTGCTGAAATCAATGAAAATGGTGAAGCTATTATTACTAAAGTTGCTGAAGCTGGTGGTTGTGTCACCGTTGATACATGTAAAGAACAGATGCTCTACGAAATCCATAATCCTCAATTATATATTACGCCTGATGTTGTAGCTGATTTTTCAAATGTCACTTTCAAACAAGAAGCTAAAGATCGTGTTGCCGTATCAGGAGCCACAGGTAAACAGCGAACAGATACCTTAAAAGTTTCTGTGGGTTATTTAGACGGTTTTATTGGTGAAGGTGAAATGAGTTATGCTGGACCGGGGGCAATAGAGCGAGGACAGTTAGCGCTAGACATAGTTAAAGAACGTTTATCTATTATTAACGCCAAAGCTGACGAATTGCGTTTCGATTTAATTGGCGTAAATTCGCTACACGGCAACAAATTATCACAAGATAGTAAACCGTATGAAGTAAGAGTGCGCGTTGCAGGTCGCTTTAAAAACAAAGCTGATGCATCATCAATCGGTAATGAAGTTGAAGCGCTGTACACCAATGGTCCTGCCGCCGGTGGTGGTGCGTTCAAATCTGTAAAAGAAATTGTGGCTATGGATTCAACTTTGATTGAACGTAAATCGGTCAAACCAGTTATCAATTATTTGGAGGTATAAGATGAAATTAAGAGAACTTGCACATTCACGCACCGGAGATAAAGGCAATATCTCAAATATTTCAGTTATTGCTTATGATATAAACAATTATGAAAAATTAAAGGCTGCTATTACCGCAGAAAAAGTAAAGGATTTCTTTTCAGACATTGTTAAAGGCAATGTTGTTCGTTACGAACTCCCTAATATTGGTGCCTTAAACTTTGTCATGTATGAAGCATTAGGAGGTGGCGTTACACGCACCTTAGCGCTTGATATGCATGGAAAAGGCCTTAGTGCAGCACTAATGGATATGGATATAGAATAAACACAACTTTTTCATTACCACTTTTTACCTTTCCAATCCCATCAATTACCATTGATGGGATTTCTCATTTTTTACAGTGTTAGATAACTATTTTACTTGCTATCACCTAGAAACAGCCATTGCACTTTTTGCCAGAAAGAGTATAATTCTGGGGCTTTGATTTTGTCCATGTTGGGCAGAAGAAAGATTATTTTTAATTTAAGAGGATGTTATGGTAACTATTCGTTTAGCTCGTGGTGGCTCTAAAAAGCGCCCTTTTTATCAAGTAGTTGTCACTGATAGCCGTAACCCACGTGATGGTCGTTTTATTGAGCGCGTTGGCTTTTTTAATCCAATTGCACAAGGTAAAGCAGAAGAATTACGTTTAGATCTAGATCGCGTAAATCATTGGGTTGGTTTAGGTGCAACCGTTTCTGATCGTGTTAATGCATTGATCAAACAAGCACAAAAAGCTGCTTAATTAAGTAATAAATAGTCACTGTAATGATGAATACTGAGAATCTAATTGTTGTAGGTAAACTTGGTTCAAGCTATGGCATTCGTGGATGGCTCAGGATTTTTTCGTTTACAGAATATCCAGATAGTATTTTTGATTACAAACCTTGGTATATTCAGCGTGCTGGAAAATGGCAAGAAGTAATCGTAGAAAGTTTTAAACCGCATAATCAAGATATGATTGTGAAGCTTGACGGTATCGATGATCGTGACCAAGCAAATGCATTAACTAATGCTGAAGTTTATGTTGATGCACAAAAGTTACCACCACTTAATGAGGGTGATTTTTATTGGAAAGATCTGATTGGTTGCCAAGTAAAAACAATCAACGGTTATAATTTAGGTCAAGTTACTGATTTAATGGAAACCGGATCTAATGATGTTTTGGTGGTTAAAGCAAATCTAAAAGATGCATTTGGTGCAACAGAACGTTTAATCCCTTTTGTTGAAGAGCAATTTATTAAACAAGTTGATTTAACAACAAAAATGATTGTGGTCGATTGGGATCCAGCTTTTTAATTAGTAAAGGTAAGAATATGTGGATTGGCGTTATTAGCCTTTTTCCCGAAATGTTTCAAGCTATTACTGGTTATGGTGTAACTGGTCGAGCCGTTAAAAACGGGCTGTTAACAGTAAATTATTGGAACCCGCGCGACTTTGCGCATGATAAGCATAAGACTGTCGATGATAGACCTTATGGCGGTGGCCCCGGAATGCTAATGATGGTGCAACCCCTTAAAGATGCAATTCATGCTGCAAAAGCAGTAGCTGGAAACGATACAAAAGTAATTTATCTTTCTCCACAAGGGCGCAAATTAAACCAACAAGGTGTTTGCGAATTGTCTCAAAGTGAAAAGTTAATTTTAATTTGTGGACGATACGAAGGAATAGATGAACGCGTGATCCAAACCGAAATTGATGAAGAGTGGTCAATTGGGGATTACGTACTGAGTGGTGGTGAATTACCGGCGATGACTATGATTGATGCACTAGCTAGATTTATTCCTGGCGTGCTACATCATCAATCATCAGCAGAAGAAGACTCTTTTGCAAACGGTTTACTTGATTGCCCTCACTATACCAGGCCTGAGGTGTTAGATGGTATGGCGGTGCCTGATGTATTAATGTCTGGTCACCATGAAGCGATTCGTCGTTGGCGATTAAAACAATCACTAGGACGAACTTGGTTAAGAAGAGAAGATCTTCTTGCAAATCTAGCTCTGACTGATGAGGAGCAATGTTTACTTACTGAGTTCCAACAGGAATACAGTAATAAGCAAAGTGATTAAAATTTCAGTATAACTAGTAAAGAGACAATATTATGAAAAATGCTATTATTCAGCAATTAGAACAAGAACAAATGAAAAAAGACATCCCGTCTTTTCGTCCGGGTGATACGGTTGAAGTAAAAGTATGGGTTGTTGAAGGTAATAAAAAACGTCTTCAAGCTTATGAAGGTGTGGTTATTGGAATTCGCAATCGTGGTTTACACTCTGCATTTACAGTGCGTAAAATTTCGAATGGCGAAGGTGTTGAACGAGTATTCCAAACTCACTCACCAATTGTTGATTCAATTACTGTGAAACGTCGTGGCCAAGTACGTCAAGCTAAGCTTTACTACTTACGCGAACTTCGAGGTAAAGCAGCTCGTATTAAAGAGCGTCTTAACTAATTTTTATCGGTTAGCGATAAAAAAACAATTACACTATATCAAATTAAATATGGTCACCTTTTAGGTGACCGTTTTTATATCTATTTAATGCCAACAATCGTTGACAAATTAAAGTAAATCCTAATATAAGCATAAAGGCGATACTATGGGTGATTATGTTATTGATATTCTTGCCACAACGTTAAAATTGTTTGCATTAATGACACCTCCTGCGGTGTTAAGTGCTTTTTTAAGTGGTACCAAGCAATATGATGAACAGCAAAGACGTAAAACTGCGCTTAAGACATCATGTGCAGTTTTCATTATCGGCATTATTTTGTTTTTCATGGGTAACGCCATGTTTAGCGTTTTTGGTTTTACACTTGATGCATTTAGAATCGGATCTGGTGCATTATTATTCTTAACAGCCGTATCTCTGATGAATGATTCACCTGAAAAAAATAAAATCAATAGCGATGAAGATATTAGCGTTGTACCTTTAGCGATTCCTCTTTGTATGGGTCCTGCCTCAATTGGTACTATTATAGTGCTAGGTACTGGTTCGATTGGTTTTGTACAAAATATGATTGGCGCATTTTCATTGTTGATTGCCTCTGCGGGGATCTATGCGATGTTGTTATGTGCTAAAAGTATTGCCAAAGTATTAAAAAATACCGGAATTGCTATTCTCGCCAAATTAACAGGATTATTACTTTCAGCCATTGCTGCTCAAGTAATTTTTACCGGTGTTGCTGCATTTTTAAAATGATTAATCTTACTTATCTTCTTGATATGGCATATTTACCATAATAAAGGTGACAAACTACATTACGTAATATTCAGCATCAATAAACAGTATTTTATTTGGCTAAATACACAAACAATATTAAAACGTAATAATGACATTAACTATTACGTTAGCACTAACAATACCAGATTGTTAGTGCTTGATACATGACCTACAAAATGATTAGTTGAAATTATTATTTATAATAATATTCTTTTTTTTATAAAAGAAATACGAAATCAAAATAACAACAACTAATATTAATTCAGATAATAAAATAAAATGCCCCGATTCACCAAACCAAACACCAATAATAATTACAATATTGACAATGATTGAAATGGCCGCTAACCATGGAAATAGTGGCGATTTAAATTTTATCATCTCCTTAGGATACTTACCGTTATTGACACCTTTACGGAATTGATACTGACACCAAGCGATAATGATCCACGCAAAACAGCCCACTTGACCAGTACTTGCCACTAAATAGATATAAAGCCTGTCAGCTGCAATATATTTAGAAAACAGTGAAACCAGTGCAATGGTTGAAATAAATAATATCCCTTTCGTTGGTACACCACGTTTGTTTACTTTGGAAAAAGATTTTGGTGCAAGATTATCTTGAGCCATAGACCATAACATTCTCGAACTAGCATAAATTGCTGAGTTTGCCGCTGATATTGCCGCACAAAAAATCACAAACAGCATCACATAGGAAGCAAAAGTGATCCCTGCTTTATTGAAAACCCAAACAAATGGACTAATTTCATTATGTTCTGTTCCATATGGATAAACAAGCGCTAATACAGCAATGGCTAATACATAAAATAGAATAATCCGAAAAGCAACACCGATAATAATTTTCGGTAACACTGATTGTGGTGACTGCGCTTCACCAGCTGCTGATCCAATTAATTCCACTCCCTGAAATGAATAAGTAACAATGGTCATGCAGATAAATATCGACAAAAAGCCATTAGGAAACCATCCATGTTCAGTTTTAAATGTAGGCAAGATATGTGTATCTTGATATTGCTGATAGAGTAAGTAAACACCTATACCAATAAAAGCAATAATCGCCAAAACCTTAATTGTTGAAAACCAATATTCACTTTCGCCAAAAGCGCGAACCGAAGTCAAATGCACTGAGGTTATAACAATTAATATAAGGAGACTAAAAAGATATATGGGAATTGAAGGAAAAACTTGATGAGCTATCATTGACGCAGCAGTTAAATCCGCAGCCATAGATAGAACCCAACTAAGCCAATATAACCAACCTATTGTATAACTCCAGATAGGATTGGGTATAAACATTAATGCATAGTGTTGAAAAGAACCGGCATGAGGGAATGCGCAAGAAAGTTCTCCTAAACATAACATCGTCGAAAGCATGATGCTTCCTGCCAATAAATAAGCAATAATTGTTCCTAAAGGTCCAACTGTGCTTAGTGGTGCTGCAATACCTATAAATAATCCTGTCCCGATAGATCCACCTAACGAAATCATCAATAGATGACGATTTTTTAGATTTTTCTTTAAATTACTGGGATAAGGACTTTCTTGAGATTCTGAGGTTGCCATGTAACCCGCCTAATGATCAATAAAAACTGCTGGTTTCCCAGCAGTTAACACGAATTAATAAATAAACCGTTTTTCTACACCACTTGTTTGACATGCCATTAGTAATGCAGTGTAATCAAGCTCAAAACCAATGATATCGCCAACACGCAATGTCTGAGTAACATCCTCAATATCGACTAAGGTATGATCACTAGTTTGACCTAAAATAGTAATGTTATCATCGATAGGAACACAATTTTCTACCGGAACATCTTGACGCCCAAAGGCAAGAAGCGCTCGTTTACGTGTACCGTGATCAACAAATGTTTTACTATTTAAAAAAGCATCTACACCTAATTCACCAACGGGAACAGTTGGTTTACTATTGAGTTCAATGATTTGGGCATATAATTTATAAAGATTACTACATGCTTTATCAACTGGTTTTTTAGAATGATGAAATTCATCTAAATATTTCATATCAACATACTCAATACCAAACTCATGTAAACCACCAATTCTCAAATGATTCAATCCTTTCGGCCAAATACCTTTGTCTAATAGATGATAACTAGTACAATTACCGGCCGATAGATATTTTATCTTAATATTGCAGGATTCTTCTACTTTACGAGCTATATGTAAGAAATCTTCACCATTTTTGACAGTAGGTAACACTGTACCATAGCAGTTAAAGTTAGTGCCAAGCCCATAAAGCTCAACACCAGGTAAAGATAGTATTAGTTTAACAGTATCAATAATTTCATCAATATGTTCAAACCAAATACCTTCACGTAAATCACCCATATCGACCATTAATAGCACTTGATGGATCTTTTGCTGTTTTACGGCTTCATCTGAAAGAGCCTGTATAACTTCTTTTTCACTATTTAAGCTAATATCAGCATATTTAACCACATCACTGATTTCACTTAAACAAGGGCTACGTAATAAACAGGTTTTACAATTTAATGCATCTTTCAGTTTCTTTAAATTGTAAGTTCTTGATTCAGCAATTACATCAATTCCACCGTCAAGAACCGCTTTGGCAGTTTCAACACAACCGTCAAATACCTTATTTACCGCCATCACTTCAATGCCGTGTTTCGCTAATAGATCTTTCTCAACACGAGCATTATTTTTTAATTTACGTAGATCAATTTCTAATATAGGTTTGTACATTCTATTACTCCTCTATATTTTATCGTTGTGCAAGACGATTACGTCGTTGCGCTCGATGATATATCCATTCAGCTAATACAATCGCTAATACTGCACCACCTACAATTTTAGCTATATACTCTACATAACCACCCATATCAATTTGAGCAGGTGGAATGAACACTAAAATCACTGCAAATAGCGTTGATAAAAAGCCTAAACCAGGTAAAACAATCGGCATTACTTTTCCAGGAATTTTAAAACTACGTGGTACATCTGGTTGAGTAATACGTAAACGATAATAAGCAATAAACATCACTAAGTATGGAATAAAATAACATATTGTTGTTAACGCAGTTAACATCCAATAAGCGGCTGCAATACTTGGTGATACAAAAGTTGAAAAACATAAAACCGTTACAATAATTGCTTGGATAATTAACGCAAATGCTGGTGTTTTATAGACTGGATGTAAACGACCAATGCGTTCTCCAAGTAAATTATCTTCTTTTGATGCTTCTTGTAACATATAGATAGGGCCAACTAACCATGAATTAATTTGTCCTAATGCACCAAAGAATAAACAAATAGCCATAACAGGTAATAACCAAGGCATATGTAATTCACCAGCCGCTGCTTCCATCGCCTGCATAACACCCGCAACAATATCAGTATCTTGAGCAGGTAACAAGGTATTAATCGCCCATGAACCAATCATATAAATACCCACAATTACCACAGCTGAAACTGCCATTGCTTTAGGGAAATCACGTTGTGGATTTCGGGTACGTCCTGCAATCATCGGTGCAACTTCAAGACCAGCAAAAGCAAACATCATACTTGATAAAAAGACAATTGTATCCCAACTGCTTAAATCAGGTAACCAATCACTTACGTGACTATAATCGGTTGCCATTGGATGACCAGTTAATAACCATACTATAGCTAATACAATAATAATCGCTGCCGGAATAAATACCCCAAGCCAAGCGCTTACACTATTGATAATCTTAGTCCATTGCATGCCTTTAATATTCATCAGCGTCAAAATCCAAAAGACAATCATGGAACCAACACCAATAAATACTTGATTCTGCGCTAACTCCGCACTAAACATATAACCAATTGCAGTAAAACCAAATTGCAACATTAGCGGGAAGAAAAGCACACAAGAAAACAGGAAGCAAACAACGACTATCCAGCCAATACGCTTACCAAAAGCTTCTTTAACCCAGACAAAAATCCCACCATCTTTCGGCCAGCCAGTTGAAAGCTCACCACAAACCATGGCTAATGGGAAGAAAAGACAAAACGCAGCAATTAGCCAAAGCAACATTGCCGACGCTCCATAAGGAGCAACATTAGGAATTTGACGTAAACTTAGTATTGCAATGACATTCATAAATACAATGTCTTTAATACCAAGTAAACTTGAATCTTTAGAATCACTCATAAATAACCTCAGATTATAATATCTGGAGCATTAAATGCCCCAGATAGTTCATGATTAATACAGGTCGTATCCAACCATATCTTCGTAAGTATCTTCACGGCGAATCAATCGATCTTTACCATCTTTATCTATCATAACTACAGATGTTCTTGGACGATTGTTATACACTGTTTGACTTTCAATGGTATAAGCACCTGCATCTAGGAAAGCAACAATATCACCAATTTGCGTATCTTTTGGCATTAAGAACTCTTCACCTTTAACACCTACATGGTAATAGTCACCACCATCACATAAAGGCCCAGCTAATTTGATGTATTCATCATGAGCTTCATTAATTTTAGAAGCATTGTAGACATAGAAGAACCAATCAAAATGTTGACTATCAGATAATACGCTGTAACCTGCATCAACAAATTTCCATTCAACATGCTCTTCAACGTTTCCGTCTAAATCGTAATTAGTTTTACGTTTTTCACAAGCAACTTCAGTAACTAAAACGCCAGCTGAACCTGTTACTTTTCGACCTGGTTCAATACAGATTTCAACATCAGTTCGCCATTTATGTACTTCACGGATTACTGCATCTGCGAAGTCTTGCGCGGTAATACCTGCATACATGTTATCTTGTAATGGATCACCATTTTCTTCATCATATTTATATGGAACTGGGATACCGCCACCTACGTTGATTAAATCAAATTTAATACCTAATACTTCTTCTAAACGACGTGATTCATCAACTAATACTTTGGTTGCTTTGGCAAAAGGTTCTGATTCAGGAACCTGATCCCCAACATGCATGTGCAAGCCACGTAAATGCACATAAGGCATTTTAAGAATACGGCGGCAAGTCTCTTCCGCTTGTTCTAAATCAATACCAGATTTGGCATGATATGCAGTAACTAACTCAGCATGAGTTGCTGATGGCACATTCGGTTCAACACGAACACAAACATTAGCAACTTTTTTCAAGCGGGTCGAAATTTCATCAATAATATCAAGCTCATATAAGCTATCTACGTTAATAATGTAAAGATCATTTTGGATTGCAAATTCTAAATCAACTGGTTTTTTAACGACGCCGTTGAAAACGATTTGACTACCACTAAAACCAATTTCTAAACATTTGCGTACTTCAAACATTGAGTTTGCTTCTGCGTAGATACCTGTATCTTTGATTGCTTTTAATACACCCATAACTGAACAAGTTTTTGAAGCATAGAAAATCTTAGTATTTGGATGTGCTTTAAAAGCCTCTTTTATTTCTTGAACATTACGGTCAATTTCTTTTTCAGAGAAAACATAAAAAGGAGTTGGATATTTTTTTGCTAACTCTTCCAAATTAACGCCATCAAAACATAATTTACCGTTGTCAGCACTGAAACGGCGATCTTTTGTTACAAGATCTGTGCGTAATTTGTTATAATTTGACATAATTGTGTCGGACATATGACCTCCAGTTAATTAGTACATTAAAAAGATATGTAAAAAGGTTTCTCACTTACAATGCAATCAGCATGCCAACTTATAAAACACTAATAATCAATTAGTTAACAAAATAATTACAAAAACAATATTAGTCATTAAGTATAAATTTTGTTTTTATGACGGAAATTTGTCGTTCTTGTTAGTGATGGTTGAAAGATATTTAAATACAAAAATCAAACTACATTGAGTAAATAATTCGAATTTCAAAAGGTACCAATATCATGATAATTGATCCTGAGTTATTACAAGCATTGGAAATTTTTAAACATTTCTTTGACTTAATACATCAGCCAATGGCCATTATCGATAAAGAAGGTAAATATATTTATTATAATCAGGAAAGCGCAGATCTTGACGGTTTTCCTAAAGAACAAGCAATAGGCAAACCACTGCTCAAAGTTTATCCTAATTTGAAAAAAGAAGATAGTACTATGTTGCAATCTTTGCTACAGGGGAAAGAGTATCAAGATACTTATCAATCTTATTATAATCATGTGGGTAAATTAGTCGATTATCTACATACTACTGTACCTCTTTATAACAACAAACAAGAGATCGTTGGTGCAGTCGAAATTGGACGCGATTTATCTACCGTTCGACAACTTCAAGATCAAGTATTTAATCTAAATAGTAAGTTATACCAAAATACCGAACAACCTCTACCAGAAATTATCTTTGCATCTAAAAAAATGCAAGAAGTTATCGATCAGACCAATATTTTAGGCGCGAATGATGTGCCTGTGTTAATTGTTGGCGAAACCGGTACGGGAAAAGAGTTATTTGCTCGCTTAATTCATCAAACCAGTCATCGTCGTGATAAGGCATTTATTTCTCTAAATTGTGGCGCTTTACCTACGACATTAATTGAAAGTACTTTATTTGGTACCGTTAAAGGTGCGTTTACCGGCGCTGAAAATCGTCAAGGGTATTTAGAATTAGCCAATGGTGGTACTTTATTTCTTGATGAACTCAACGCAATGCCACTGGATATGCAAAGTAAATTACTACGATTTTTACAAGAAAAAACCTATTGGCAATTAGGTGGCAATAAAGAAAAACACTCTGATGTCCGTATTGTTGCAGCCATGAATGAATCGCCTGCGGATCTATTAAATAGTGGTAAATTGCGCAGCGATCTGTTTTATCGTTTAAATGTCGGTTTGATCAAGTTACCTGCATTACGGGAAAGAACTGAAGACATACCTGTATTAGCAAGGTATTTTATTGATAAACATAAAAATGATGTAAATGTAGTCATTAGCGGAATTAGTGAACATGCACTGCAACAATTAATATCCGCACCTTGGCCGGGTAATGTGCGTATGTTAGAAAATGCCATTGTCAGAAGTATGGTACTGCAAAATGAACCGGGTGAATTACAACACATTACGCTCGATGATGAGTTATTTGATATCAATACTCCTTATCCACAAAATGAAGTTAATAGTAAACCTGAAAAAGCGGTAATAAATTATAGTGGCGAAAATAATAGTTTAACAGAACAAGTTGAAAGTTATGAGCGACAACTTATTGTTAATGCTTTAAATCAAGCTAATGGTAAAATCATTATCGCCGCTAAATTATTGAATATTTCTCGTACAACTTTGCAATATAAAGTAAAAAAATACAATATTCAGTTAGGTGTGCTTGATAGCTAGCAAAATAATGTTAGAAATTATAAATCAATAGCCTCAGCACAAGCAAAAGCACTGCTCCAGGCCCATTGAAAATTGTAACCACCTAACCACCCAGACACATCTACAACCTCACCAATAAAATAGAGGTTGGGTTGTGTTTTTGCTTGCATCGTTTTTGATGATAAGGCATCTGTACTCACGCCACCTAATGTCACTTCAGCAGTACGATACCCCTCTGTACCATTAGGAGTAATACACCATTGAGATAAAGCCTGATAAAGTGCTTGTTGTTGCTTACTATTAAGTTGTTTTACAGGTAGATCAGGGATAATGTTAAGTTGAATTAACACATCAACAAGCCGTTTAGGTAAAATTTGTCCTAAACAATTTTTAAGCGTCTGTTTTCGATTGTTTTCAAGTAACGGTTGAAACTGAACTGCAAATGACCAATCCGGCAACAAATTAATAATAATTGGTTCACCAGCTTGCCAATAACTAGAAATTTGTAAAATTGCAGGCCCGGAAAGTCCACGATGAGTAAACAGTAGATTTTCTTTAAAACTCATTTTTGTGTTAGAAACTTCAACAGGGATTGCTATTCCAGATAAAGTCGATAAAACATCTAACAATGGCTTATGTAAAGTAAACGGAACCAAACCCGCTTTTACTGGTACAACAGGTATAGCAAATTTTTCAGCTATTTTATAACCAATTGACGTCATACCGAGTGCAGGCATAGATAAACCACCGGTTGCCACGATAACCTTATCACTCTCAATAACACCTTGAGAAGTATGTAATTTGAATTGTTGATTATAGGACTCGATATTTTCAACTTGAGTTTGCAGCTTAAATTTAACAGAACCTTTTTGACACTCGTTAACTAACATATCAACAATATCTTGTGCTGAATTATCACAAAATAATTGACCATGATCTTTTTCATGATAAGCAATATGATATTGATTGACTAATTGAATAAAATCCCACTGCGTAAAACGCTTTAAGGCAGATTTACAAAAATGTGGATTTTGAGATAAATAATTTACCGACTCAATATTAAGATTAGTAAAATTACATTTACCACCACCGGACATTAAAATTTTTCGTCCGGTTTTTTTACCATTATCAACGACTGTAACATCATAACCTTTTTGCCCAAGTAACCCAGCACAAAAAAGCCCTGCCGCACCGGCACCAATAATAGTGATTTTAGTTTGCATAATGATTAATTATATTAATAGATAGGTAAAATTATAGCAGGAATAAAGATAATTATGTAAAACTTATATTTGAACAAAAAAGCTTAATCCCACTAGCTACTACCTGCGGAATTAAGCTGTTTATTATTTAAATTTCTCGCATAACTGTATACATTAAAAAGATAAAGTACAACTATTCTGTTTTGATTAACTTACTTTTCATTATGCTTTTTTTGCCGACACTTTCATCAACCTGTTCAAGGTCAGCCCCACCTACAAACACACCCATTTTTATAAATTGTCTAATAAAATAATTTTTTCCACCACTGGTCAAAATGTTCATACTATTATTACTAAACTCAGACTCTGTCTCAATAAGATGGGAACCTGATGGAACAACTTTATAAAAATAGGTTTTATCCGCTGTTTCACCTAAACGTACGCCATCAAGAAAAATAGCTTTCTTAAGAGCTTTACCAACAAAACTGTCTCTAAAAATATAAATTCCTGCAGAGTTATTATCAGGCAAAGCAAATTCTTTCGCTTCACTGTCTAATTTAGGATCAGCTAAATCTACTTTGGCAGAACACCCAATAAATAATAAACTTGCACCTAATAAAATTAGTATTTTAAAAAATTTCATAATATAAATAATTCCTTTTTAATCATGGTCAATTTCAATTTTTCGATATGAATAAAATTTATCTTACTAAAAAAACAAACATAATTATCATTAATAGCATTGAATATTAATAATCTGTATAACTTTAAATCAGATGATTACGAAATTCAACTAAGATAAAAACAATTTTGGCTCATTAGTTTCATTAATAACTTTAGTAAAAGTTATGAAAAGATTGACTTATAAGTAATATTTATTTGACCAAAATACTATTTTTCTTTAATTTCTCTGCCTATATAGGATAAAACCCTATACCTTCTCAAATTATAAAAAACGATTAATTAGAGGCAATGCTATGTTATATAACCAGCATCATGAAAAAGATAACTGCGGATTTGGTTTAATTGCACATATCGAAGGGCAACCAAGTCATAAAGTGGTGCGAACTGCAATTCATGGGTTAGCGAGAATGCAACACCGTGGAGCAATTTTGTCTGATGGCAAAACTGGCGATGGCTGTGGACTATTATTACAAAAACCAGATCGATTTTTTAGACTCATCGCACAAGATGCAGGATGGCGTTTAGCAACCAACTATGCCGTTGGTATGCTATTTTTAAGTCAAGATGAAAAAGAAGCACAAGCTAGCCGTGATATTGTCGAAGAAGAACTAGCAGAAGAAACGTTATCTATTTTAGGTTGGCGAGAAGTACCAATTGATAAAAGTGTCCTTGGTGAAATAGCCTTATCATCACTACCTAAAATAGAACAAGTATTTGTTAATGCTCCTGCTGGCTGGACTAAGATTGATTTAGAACGACGTTTATATATGGTACGTCGACGTATTGAAAAGCGAGTACAAGACGATACATTTTATGTTTGCAGTTTTTCTAATCAGGTAAATATTTACAAAGGGTTGTGTATGCCTAAAGATTTACCTAGATTTTACTTGGATTTAGCTGATCTACGCATGGAAACTGCCATATGTTTATTTCATCAACGTTTTTCAACCAATACTGTACCGCGTTGGCCTCTTGCTCAACCATTTCGTCATTTAGCCCATAATGGTGAAATCAATACCATTGAAGGTAATCGTCAATGGGCAAAAGCGCGTTCATATAAATTTAAAACTCCACTCATACCTGATTTACAAGATGCTGCGCCTTTTGTCAATGTGACTGGATCTGACTCTAGCTCATTAGATAATATGCTCGAACTATTCCTCGTTGGTGGTATGGACATTGTACGAGCTATGCGTTTACTGGTTCCGCCTGCATGGCAAAATAATCCTGATATGAACGAAGATCTACGTGCCTTTTTTGATTTTAATTCAATGCATATGGAACCATGGGATGGGCCTGCTGGGATTGTTCTATCAGATGGACGTTATGCCGCATGTAATTTAGACCGTAATGGATTACGACCTGCTCGCTATGTGATAACAACCGATAAACTTATCACTTGTGCATCTGAAATCGGTATTTGGGATTACCAACCCGATGAAGTAGTTTCTAAAGGACGTGTAGGTCCTGGTGAGTTACTGGTTATTGACACTGAAGAAGGACGTATTTTACAGTCTAGCGAAACTGATAACGACTTACAAAAACGTCATCCTTATAAAGAATGGATGACCAAAAACGTCAAACAATTAGTTCCGTTTGAAAGTTTACCCGATGATAATATTGGTTCTCGCGATTTCAACGATGCCACATTAGCCACCTATCAAAAACAGTTTGGTTATAGCTTTGAGGAGCTAGATCAATGCATTCGTGTTTTAGGTGAAAATGGTCAAGAAGCAACCGGATCAATGGGCGATGATACACCATTCGCAGTATTATCTAGTCGACCGCGCCTGATTTATGATTACTTCCGGCAAAAATTTGCTCAGGTAACTAACCCTCCTATTGATCCACTACGTGAAGCACATGTGATGTCGCTTTCTACTAGCATTGGGCGTGAAATGAACGTATTTGCCGAAGCGGAAGGACAAGCGCATCGTGTTTCCTTTAAATACCCTGTACTCGTTTATTCAGATTTACAACAACTAACAGCACTAGAATCACGTTACTACAAGTCAGAAACACTTGATATCACCTATGATATCGACGGTAGTTTACGTGATGCCATTGAACAGTTATGTGGTGATGCTGAAACCAAAGTACGTAATGGTACCGTATTAATTATCTTGTCAGATAAAAATATCGCGGCCGATCGATTACCTATTCCTGCACCAATGGCACTTGGAGCCGTACAACAACGATTAGTTGAGAAGAACTTACGCTGTGATGCCAATATTATTGTCGAAACAGGTAGTTGCCGCGATCCTCATCAATTTGCGGTACTTATCGGTTTTGGTGCAACGGCAATTTATCCTTATTTAGCTTATGAAACCATAGCGCAGCTGGTGGATAATGGTACGATTAAAAAGTCTTACCGCGAAGCGATCCTCAATTATCGTAACGGTATCAATAAAGGCTTATATAAAATTATATCAAAAATGGGCATTTCAACGATAGCCTCTTACCGTTGTTCAAAACTGTTTGAAGCAGTGGGTATTCATAATGAAGTCATTGAGCTTTGTTTTAAAGGGGTCTCAAGTCGCATTAATGGTGCTAATTTTGAAGATTTTGCCCAAGACCAATTTAATTTATCTAAAAGAGCTTGGCTACGTCGAAAACCATTAGAGCAAGGTGGATTACTAAAATTCGTCCATGGTGGTGAATATCATGCTTATAATCCAGATGTTGTACAATCACTACAAAAAGCTGTTAATAATGGAAGTTATGACGACTATAAATGTTATGCCGATATTGTAAACAATCGACCGATTGCAACATTACGCGATTTATTAAAATTAAATCCACCTGAAAATGTCGCCATTCCATTGGAGCAAGTTGAAAGTGAAGAATCACTATTCAAACGCTTTGACTCAGCAGCAATGTCAATCGGTGCGCTTAGTCCAGAAGCACATGAATCTCTTGCCGAAGCAATGAACACATTAGGCGGCTTTTCCAACTCTGGTGAAGGCGGTGAAGATCCTGCTCGTTATAACACCATAAAGGTATCGCGTATTAAACAAGTTGCTTCCGGACGTTTTGGTGTTACTCCTGGATATTTAATGAGTGCTGATGTGATTCAAATCAAAGTTGCTCAAGGTGCAAAACCAGGTGAAGGTGGTCAACTACCGGGAGACAAAGTCACACCATATATAGCTAAACTACGTTATTCAGTACCTGGCGTGACATTAATTTCGCCACCACCTCACCATGATATCTACTCAATAGAGGATTTAGCACAACTTATTTTCGATCTTAAACAGATTAATCAAAAAGCGATGATCTCGGTAAAATTAGTTTCTGAGCCGGGAGTCGGTACCATTGCAACAGGTGTTGCCAAAGCTTATGCAGATCTTATCACTATTTCTGGTTATGACGGCGGCACAGGCGCAAGTCCATTAACTTCGGTAAAATACGCTGGTTCACCTTGGGAACTTGGATTAGTTGAAACACAGCAATCATTAGTAGCCAATGGATTACGCCATAAAATTCGCTTACAAGTCGATGGTGGTTTAAAAACCGGTACTGATATTGTCAAAGCAGCCATTTTAGGAGCAGAGAGTTTTGGTTTTGGAACCGGTCCAATGGTCGCGCTAGGTTGCAAATACCTACGTATTTGTCACTTAAATAACTGTGCAACCGGTGTTGCAACCCAAGATGATAAATTGCGTAGTGAGCATTATCATGGCTTACCAGAAAAAGCGATGAACTACTTCCGCTTTATAGCTCGTAATACTCGTGAAATAATGGCTGAACTTGGTGTAAGTCGGATTGTCGATTTAATCGGTCGTACTGATTTATTGTTAGAGTTAGACGGAATTACCGCTAAACAACAAAAATTGAATTTATCAGGATTACTGGAAACGGCTACACCAGTTGAAGGCAAACCTGTTTACTGCATTGAAGATAATAAACCGTTTGATAAAGGTGTGCTTAACAAAGAAATTATAACCCAAACACAAGAGTGTGTTGATAATCGTCAAAGTAAGAGTTTTTACTTTGATATTCAAAATACCGATCGTTCCGTTGGCACTAGCTTATCTGGCTATATTGCTAAAAAATATGGTGATCAAGGTTTGGCTTCAGATCCAATCTCACTCAACTTTAACGGCACTGCTGGACAAAGTTTTGGCGTTTGGAATGCCAGTGGTGTTGATTTAACACTAACCGGCGATGCCAATGATTATGTTGGTAAAGGTATGGCCGGCGGACGAATAGTTATTCGACCACCTTTGGGATCTGCTTTCCTAAGCCACCAAGCAACTATTGCAGGAAATACCTGTTTATATGGTGCAACTGGTGGGAAATTATTTATGGCAGGTCGAGCAGGTGAACGTTTTGCTGTACGAAACTCTGGTGCAATTAGCGTTGTTGAAGGTATTGGCGATAATGGTTGCGAATATATGACAGGCGGAATTATTTGCGTATTAGGCAAAACTGGGGTGAACTTCGGTGCCGGCATGACAGGTGGATTTGCGTATATATTAGATGAAGATAGTGATTTCCATAAACGTATTAATAAAGAGTTAGTTGAAATATTAAATGTTGCCGATCACTCAATTCACGAAGAACATTTACGTGGTTTAATTATGGAGCATGCTCAACTTACGCACTCATCACGCGCTGAAGAAATTTTGGCTAACTGGCAAGATTTTGCTAAAAAGTTTGTTTTAGTCAAACCTAAATCAAGTGATGTAAAAGCATTATTAGGTCACCGTAGCCGCTCAACAGCCGAACTACGCGTTCAAGCACAGTAAGGAGAACACGAAAATGAGTCAAAATGTTTATCAGTTTATCGATTTACAACGTGTTGATCCGCCTAAAAAATCGTTAAACATTCGAAGAATAGAATTTGTTGAAATTTATGAAGGATTTTCAGCATCACAATCCCAAGCACAAGCCGATCGTTGTCTTGCCTGTGGTAATCCTTATTGTGAATGGCGATGTCCGGTTCACAACTATATTCCTAATTGGCTGAAATTAGTTAATGAAGGTAAAATTTTAGAAGCCGTTGAATTATCCCACCAAACCAATAGCTTACCAGAAGTATGTGGTCGTGTTTGTCCACAAGATCGCCTTTGTGAAGGATCTTGTACTTTAAATGCTGAATTTGGCGCAGTTACCATTGGCAATATTGAACGCTATATTACCGATGAGGCATTTAAAATGGGCTGGAAACCTAATTTATTAAATGTTGAAAAAACCGGTTTAAAAGTGGCTATTATTGGGGCAGGTCCAGCTGGTCTTGCATGCGCTGATGTATTAGTTCGTAATGGAATTACACCAGTTGTATATGATCGCCATCCTGAAATTGGTGGACTATTAACTTTCGGTATACCAGCATTCAAATTAGATAAAGAAGTCTTAATTAATCGTCGACATATATTTACTGAAATGGGTGTAGAGTTTCACCTTAATACAGAGATTGGTAAAACAGTACAATTAGCTGAATTAATCAATGAATTTGATGCTATTTTTGTCGGCACAGGTACTTATCAATCTATGCGAGCAGGTCTTGAAAATGAAAATGCTAATGGAGTATACGACGCCTTACCATTTTTAATTGCCAATACCAAACATATTATGAAACATGAACAAACCCAAGATGCACCTTACATTGACATGAAAAATAAACGTGTTGTAGTGTTAGGTGGTGGCGATACCGCCATGGACTGTGTTCGTACTTCTATTCGACAAGGTGCTACTGAGGTTACTTGTGCTTATCGTCGTGACGAAGCTAACATGCCAGGTTCAAAACGTGAAGTCAAAAATGCCAAAGAGGAAGGGGTACAATTCCAATTTAATGTACAACCCCTTAGCATCGAAATTAACAGCAATGGACAAGTCACTGGAGTAAAAATGGTACGAACAGAGCTTGGTGAACCTGATGCTAAAGGTCGGCGATCTCCAGTAGTGATTGAAGGTTCTGAGTTTGTGTTACCGGCCGATGCGGTGATAATGGCGTTTGGTTTTAAACCTCACGCAATGCCTTGGTTAGCAGAACAAGGGGTTGATTTTGATCAGCGAGGTCGAATCATTGCACCAGAAATTAATGGTTTCCAAACCACAAACCCTAAAATCTTTGCCGGAGGCGATGCAGTACGAGGCTCTGATTTAGTAGTTACAGCAATTAGTGAAGGTCGTAAAGCAGCTGAAGGGATTTTAGATTATTTAGAAGTATAATTCACAAATTAGATTAAATCTGAACACTCGCCCCATCTAACCTCAAGTGGGGCGATTTTTTATATCAATATTTATCTGTGTAAACGATAAGGTTCATCCATAACAACAAAATATTGTTCTTTCAATGCTTCACTTATCCAATCTTTAATCCCTTTTGTATGACAAATGGTATCAATATAATCAGCTAAAATTGAGCTTGTCTTTATATGATAGTTTTTCAATCTTAGACACATAGGCGCATAAAATCCGTCTGCTATGCTAAAATCACCAAACAAATAGTTTTGATTTGATGTGTTCGAGATCAACAACGAGGATAATAGATCATCTAATAACATGATTTCATTTTTTACTTCAGAATGATCGCGTAATATTATTTGCCCTACTTCAGGAAACTCAGCTTCAATATTCATTGGCAAATAATTTCTGATAGCTGGAAAACCTGAATGCATTTTAGCAACTAAACTTCGTGCCATTGCTCTGCGTTTAATATCAGTAGGCCATAAAGCTAAATCAGGATGTTTTTCAGCTAAGTATTCGCAAATAGCTAAAGAATCAGTGATCACAAAATCATCATCCATTAAAATCGGTACAGTTCCATACTTTGAAATTGAAGATAGCGTTGTTTTAAACAAAGAGCCTGCATCAAAGCTATCAAACTTAACTAGCTTTTCGTTAAAAGGAATATCAAAATACTTCATCACAATCCAAGGTCGCATTGACCAAGTTGAGTAATTTTTGTTACCAATATAAAGTGTATAATTCATGTTTGCTCTCCATTAACCAACACGTATTACTCTCATTGGTTTATTATAAATACACCACATGAGTACCTTTTTCCGGTTGGAAAGTGGATTTGCCAAATTCATCTAAGAAATAGGCAATATGATCCGCTTTATCGCCGAGCAAACGCCCTTTCACTTTGTTCCAGGTCATCAACACAATCATCGCATCAGGTTCACAGCAAATTAACATAGGTTGTTGAAACTCTTCATTCCAATAAAACTCACCACCATATATTTTATGTGCAGTAAGTAATAGATAACAACCATACTCTTGGGCGATCATATTGAGTTGTTCTTCAGGAAGACTAAAGTTTTTTTCGG
Source organism: Gilliamella sp. wkB108 (assembly GCF_001690195.1). Taxonomy (GTDB): domain Bacteria; phylum Pseudomonadota; class Gammaproteobacteria; order Enterobacterales; family Orbaceae; genus Gilliamella; species Gilliamella apicola_L. The sequence goes on from NZ_LZGM01000049.1 coordinate 52,855, forward strand.
CTAACTCGCTAACAATCATTTCAACAACAGTTATACTTTTTTCAGAATAATCAAGCTGATTAATACTCCAGGTTGGGCTGTGTAAAATAGCATTTTGCGCCCAGGCTTCTATTTCTTGATACAGTTCATTTTTCGGTTCAGTCATTTTTATTTACTTCGCTATTTGATTTAATCTGTTCGAGTTGTTTAACACTTTGCCACGCATCTTCCATTTCTTCAAGTGTTGCATCCATTAAAGTGCAACCTTTTTCTTTTAACAGGCATTCAACCTTCTTAAAGCGACGGATAAACTTTTGATTTGCTTTTTGTAAACAGAGTTCAGACTTAACTTTTAAGTGCCTTGCTAAATTAACCGTAGCAAAAAACAGATCGCCGAGTTCTTCTTCGATTTTATGTTGCTTTTGCACTGTTTGATTAATTTCCTGCTCTACTTCGCTAAGCTCTTCTTTTACTTTATCTAAAACAGGCTCTAATTCATACCAATCAAAACCAGCAGCCACACAACGTTTTTGTATTTTTTCAGCTTTCATCAAGGCAGGTATGGCATTGGGGATATCATCGAGTATGGAGTATTGTTCGCGCTCATCACGCTCTTTTTGTTTAAGCTGTTCCCAATTAGGTTTTTTAGTGCAACTTTCCGTAAATATATGAGGATGACGGCTGACTAACTTATCTGCAACAGCTTGGCATATGTCATCGAAATTAAAAAGACCTTGATCATTAGTTATATCTGCATAAAAAACAATTTGAAATAACAGATCACCCAGTTCTTTTTTAAGCTCATCATTATCTTGCTTATCAATCGCATCTAACACTTCATAAGTCTCTTCTAATGTATAAGGCTTAAGTGATTCAATAGTTTGTATACGATCCCATTCACAGCCATGTATCGGATCGCGGAGCTGTTTAACAATAGCTTGTAAGCGTTGTAGTGCGTTCACAATGCGTCTCTCTAGGTTAGATAATAAACATTATTATACTCAGTTTTGCGAAATACCGAGAAATTATGTTATTCAACAAATCATAATAATCGTAACACCTAACACTTAAAAGCTAATTAGGTATATAATGGCTATTTGGATTATTAACCTCATTAAATAATATGAATAATTTACGTGAACTGACATTACGTGGTACGATACTTGGTGCATTTATAACCATAATTTTTACTGCATCAAATGTCTATCTTGGTTTAAAAGTAGGATTAACTTTTTCTTCAGCTATTCCAGCCGCTGTAATTTCAATGGCGATTTTAAGACTATTCTCTGGATCAACAATTTTAGAAAATAATATGGTACAAACTCAAGCTTCTGCAGCAGGTACCTTATCTTCTATCATTTTTGTTCTACCGGGACTATTAATGATCGGCTACTGGCAAAATTTCCCATTTTGGTTAACTTTTGCCGTATGTGCAGCCGGCGGAATGCTTGGAGTGTTATTTTCAATTCCTTTGCGCCATGTAATGGTAGTCAAAAGTAACTTACCTTATCCTGAAGGTGTCGCTGCAGCTGAAATATTAAAAGCTGGCTCAAAAACAGATAATAATGACTCAAATGAAGGACTAAAAGACATTTTATTTGGTGGTGTTATTGCATCTCTAGTCAGTCTTTTTACTAATGGGTTTCGCGTTTTATCTGATAGTACTGCCTATTGGTTTACTGGTGGAAAGTCAATATTTCAACTGCCTGTAGGTTTTTCATTAGCTTTACTTAGTGCTGGCTATTTGATTGGTATTATCTCTGGTATCGCTGTATTGATTGGAACGATTATTGCTTGGGGATTTGGCATTCCAATTCTTAGCGCAATAAGCGATTATGATACTAGCTTACCTTTAGCTAAAGTAGCAATGGGCTTTTGGGCAAAAGATATTCGCTTTATTGGTGCAGGGACAATAGCTATCGCTGCTATTTGGACACTATTTACTTTAATTAAACCAGTAATAGAAGGATTAAAAACATCATTTAAAACCTTACGTTCTAATGTATCAAATAATGATATTGAACCAACAGAACGTGATTTACCACCTAAATCAATTTTCTTAATTATGGGTGGTATGCTAATTATTTTATTAGTTACTTTCTATTCCTTTATCTCTGATAGTGGTTTATCAGCTGGAGTTGCTTGGACTTTAGTTTTTTGTTCCGTTTTATTTGCCTTCATAATGGGCTTTTTAGTGGCAGCTGCTTGCGGATATATGGCGGGCTTAGTTGGCTCATCAGCAAGCCCTATATCAGGAATTGCTATTGTAGCCGTGATTGTGATTTCACTTATCTTGGTTGGTCTTGGTGAAACTAACGGCATGTTATCGTCGATTGAAGGAAGCAATTTTGCAACAGCACTAGCACTTTTTACCACCAGTACGGTATTAGCTGTTGCCTGTATTTCAAATGATAACTTGCAAGATCTTAAAACTGGTTACTTAGTACACGCAACCCCATGGAAACAGCAAGTTGCATTATTGATTGGTTGTGTGGTCGGAGCAATTGTTATTGCCCCTATTTTAGAGATCCTATATAACGCATATGGCTTTACTGGTGCCTTACCTCGTCCTGATATGGATCAATCACAAGTATTAGCTGCACCTCAAGCCACATTAATGACGACCATTACTAAAGGTATTTTTGCGCATCAGTTAGATTGGACAATGATTTTAATTGGGCTGGTTTTAGGTGCGATTATTATCATGATTGACCTCATGTTGACAAAAGCACATTGTAAATTCCGTTTACCTGCTTTGGCTGTAGGTTTAGGTATTTACTTGCCACCAAGTATTACCATGCCTATCTTTATAGGTTCATTGCTATCATGGATTATAAAACGTTATTCGTATTCAAACGCGAAAAAACAAAATATGAACCCAGAAGTAGAATACAAAAAAGTGGATCGTAAAGCGGCTTTAATTGCCTCAGGTTTAATTGTAGGTGAAAGCCTAGTCGGCGTTATTTTAGCAGTAATAATTGTCATTAGTATTACCAGTGGTGGCAGTGATGCTCCTCTTGCAATATCCGCTGATTTAGGTATGTTACCACAATATCTAGGTCTATCTGTTTTTGTAATAATTTGCTTGTTATTTATTCGCAGAGCTTTAACTGCAATTAAGAAGTAAAATTAATCAATTAATAAGTTAAATCCCTTTACCAATGGTAAAGGGATTTTTATTAATGATCATCTTTAAGGCTATGACCTAACTTTAATGTTAAAGCAATATTCATTGCTGAATTATAAAGATTAGCTTTTGCTGTTTGTGGATCTAGGGCTTCGGATAATGTTGAAATTTTAGATAAAATACTAAACATTGCAGTAATACCATAAGGATAAACCGCTTCTGCTTTATCCCCTATACTACCGACGATAGCAATAACTGGCTTATTATATTTTTTGGCAATTTGAGCAACGCCTACCGGTACTTTACCATTAACACTTTGATAATCCAAACGACCTTCACCGGTGATCACTAAATCAGCTTGTTTTACTAAAGTATCAAGATTGAGTAGATTGGTAATAATTTCAATTCCTGGTCGTAATTTTGCGTTTAAAAATGCTAATAGTGCGGCGCCCATACCTCCCGCAGCACCCGTGCCGGGGATCTGCTCAATATCGACATGAAGAGCTTGTTTTATCATACTAGCAAAATGTTTTAAATTCGAATCCAGTAATATCACATCTTCTGGAGAAGCTCCCTTTTGAGGACCAAAAATAGCCGAAGCACCATTTTCACCCGTTAATGGATTTGTTACATCACATGCGACCTCAAATTCACATGCCTTTAAACGATTATCCATTTGGCTTATATCAATTTTATCGAGTGCTTTTAACGATTCTCCACCATAACCAATCTGATTTCCAAATTTATCTAAAAGTTTAATCCCTAGCGCTTGTAGCATCCCAGCTCCACCATCATTTGTGGCACTTCCACCTATTCCTATGATAAATTTAGTACAACCTTGATCTAGTGCATCTTTAATTAATTCCCCGGTACCATATGAAGTAGTAATTTTTGCATTTCGCCTGTTTAGTGGTACTCGCTCTAATCCGCTAGCAGCTGCCATTTCAATAATAGCTGTATGTCCATCACCCGATATACCATAAAAAGCATTACCTTTTTCACCTAATGGATCGGTAATTGTTACGGTAACTTTACGTCCTTTTAATGCATCAACCATTGCATCTACTGTCCCTTCCCCACCATCAGCAACTGGTACTAGTGTATATTTTGCATGAGCATAAACTTGCGAAAATCCAGCTTTTATAATGTTAGCAACATCCGTGGCACTTAAACTTTCCTTAAAAGAATCAGGTGCAATGACAATCTTCATACTTTTCCTTACAAAATCAGCCAATGTTATTGAGTATGTTTCCATACTCAATATAATCAATAATTATTTAATTTCTATTTTTGCTAATGTTTCGTAGTAACGAGCTAAAGCACTATGATCACATCCTCCCATGCCATCAGTTTTAAGTGCTTGCATCATTTCCATTACAATTGCAGTAAGTGGTAATGAAGTTCCGACACCATGAGAAGTATCAAGTGCATTTTGCAGATCTTTTATGTGTAAATCAATTTTAAATCCTGGTTTAAAATTGCGATTTAATACCATTGGTGCTTTAGCATCTAAAACGGTACTACCTGCAAGCCCTCCACGAATAGCTTGATAAACCAATTCCGGATCTACGCCTGCTTTAGTTGCCAGTACTAATGCTTCGGACATGGCCGCAATATTTAGTGCCACAATAACTTGATTAGCGAGTTTTGTAACATTACCTGCTCCAATATCACCAGTATAAACCACAGAGCCTGCCATCGCTTTCATCAAATCGTAATGTTTATCGAAAATAGCTTTATCACCACCAACCATAACGGATAATGTTCCGTCAATTGCTTTAGGTTCACCACCACTCACTGGGGCATCTAACATATTTAAACCTTTTTTCGCTAATTCATCATGAATTTCACGACTGGCTAACGGCGCTATAGAACTCATATCAATAAGAGTCGTACCTGCTTTAGCACCTTCAACCACGCTATTTTCACCTAAAACAACTTCTTTAACATGAGGTGAATTAGGTAACATTGTAATAATCACATCACAAAGTTTAGCCACTTCTTTTGCATTTGGCGCACTTTGCGCACCTGCTGCAACGACTTCGTCAACTGAAGCTTGATTTTTATCACATACTACGAGTGAATAACCTGCTTTTAACAAGTTTTTACTCATCGGTTTACCCATGATACCTAAACCAATAAAACCAATTTTCATTTTATTCTCCTTTATTATTGCGATTAAAATAATATTAATTATTTTAGAAATTTATCTGCTAGTGCTTGTGTAGAACTTCTTAATAAACCTAGATCATTGCCTACTGCCACAAATGTTGCACCCATTTCGATATATTGACGTGCATCCGCTTCAATTGGAGCCAAAATACCACAAGCTTTACCTTTGTTTTTAGCAACATCGAAAACACGTTTTATTGCTTTTTGGACTTCAGGATGTTTTGGATCACCAAAATGACCTAATGAGGCGGATAAATCACTTGGTCCAACAAAAATACCATCAACTCCTTCAACTGAGGCAATGGCTTCTACATTATCAACGGATTGTTGGGTCTCAATTTGCACCATGACACAGATATTTTGATTAATTTTGGTGAAATAATCGGTAATCGTTCCAAAAGCATTACTGCGATGAGAAACAGAAACTCCTCTTACGCCTTCTGGCGGATAACGTGTATAAGATACTGCAAGTTTTGCTTGCTCAACAGTTTCAACATAAGGGATTAAAAAATTATAAAAGCCAATATCTAATAACCGTTTAATCAATACCTGATCATTCCATGCGGGACGAACAACAGGAGCGCTAACACTATCTTTTAATGCCATTAATTGAGGAATAAACGACAATACATCATTAGTGGCATGCTCCCCATCAAGTAATAACCAATCGAAACCTGCTAGGCCTAATATCTCTGTAGAGAGAGGATTGCCCAAAGCAGCCCAACAACCTATTAGTTTTTTCCTTGCCAACATATCTTGTTTGAATTGATTGTGGCATGTTGTTCTTTTCATAATTTACCTTCGTATTTTTTACTCAATCTATTATAGTAATCATTAAAGATTATCTAACCAAACATGGTTTTTTATTATCAAATTTCCATCCCGGAATCAAATATTGCATTGCAACAGCATCATTACGATTACCAAGTCCCATACCTTTGAATAATTCATGAGCCTTCATGACTTGATCCATATCGATTTCAATACCTAATCCTGGTTTTTCAGGAACTTTGATTTTACCACCCACAATTTGTAAAGGTTCTTTGGTTAATCGTTGGTTACCTTCTTGCCAAATCCAATGTGTATCAAGAGCCGTTGGATTGCCTGGTGCGGCAGCACCAACATGAGTAAACATAGCAAGTGAGATATCAAAATGGTTATTAGAATGCGATCCCCAAGTTAAACCAAACTCATGACACATTTGCGCGACACGAACCGAACCATTCATCGTCCAAAAATGAGGATCAGCTAATGGAATATCGACAGATTGTAGTGATAATGTATGCCCCATTTGACGCCAATCTGTAGCAATCATATTTGTAGCTGTAGGTAAACCCGTTGCTCGACGAAATTCAGACATAATTTCACGACCAGAATACCCTTGTTCAGCACCGCAAGGATCTTCAGCATACGTCAACGTATCTTTTAAATATTTACCTATTCGGATTGCTTCATCTAACAACCATCCACCATTAGGATCAAGCGTTACACGGGCATTAGGGAATTTTTTCTTAATAGCAATGACCGCTTCGGCTTCATCTTCTGCCGATAATACGCCGCCTTTTAATTTAAAGTCACGGAAACCATATTTTTCATATGTAGCTTCAGCTAAACGAGCAACGGTTTCAGGTGTTAATGCTTCTTCATGGCGTAAGCGGTACCAATCGCACTGATCATTAGGTTGGCTTTGATACGGTAGATCGGTTTTATTTCGATCACCTACATAAAATAAGTAACCAAGCATTTCAACTTCATCGCGCTGTTGGCCATCACCAAGAAGTGATGCAACTGTTACACCTAAATACTTACCTAATAAATCTAGCATTGCTGCTTCAATAGCTGTGACAACATGAATAGTAGAACGCTGATCAAAAGTTTGATTTCCTCTTCCTCCTACATCACGATCAGCAAATTGAGTGCGAACACGATTCATCACGTTTTTATATTGACCAATTGATTGACCAATAACCAGTGGTTTAGCATCTTCTAGTGTTTGTGTAACTGTACCAACACAAGGAACTTCACCTACTCCGGTATTACCCGAATTATCCTTAAGAATAACGATATTACGCGTGAAATAAGGCGCATGCGCACCACTTAAATTTAATAACATACTATCATAACCAGCAACCGGATAGACATGCATTTCCGTGATAATCGGTGTTGACGAACTCATAATAATTTACCTCTTTAATTTCCAATTTTTTTAAATCAATACTAACGAACCATACACGGACGTTTACGATCAAACTTCCATCCCGGAATCAAATATTGCATGGCAATACCATCGTTACGAGCGCCACTTGGTAATTTTTTATATAATTCATGAGCTTTAGTAACTTGTTCCATATCTAATTCAATACCTAAACCAGGTTTATCATGTAATTTAATCTTACCGTTGATAATTTGTAGGGGATTTTTAGTTAAATGCTCTTGTCCTTCTTGCCAAATCCAATGTGTATCAAGTGCGGTAGGTTTTCCTGGAGCAGAAGCACCAACATGACTAAACATTGCTAATGAAATATCAAAATGATTATTAGAATGACATCCCCAAGTTAATCCCCATTCATCACAAAGTTGAGCCACTCGACTTGCTCCCGTTAATGTCCAAAAGTGTGGATCGGCAAGCGGAATATCAACAGCCTGTAACATAATTGAGTGGCACATTTCACGCCAATTGGTTGCAACCATATTTGTTGCGGTTGGTAATCCGGTTGCACGACGGAATTCAGCCATGATTTCACGACCTGAATAACCATTTTCAGCCCCACAAGGATCTTCTGCATAAGTTAATACGCCATTTAATCCTTTACATAACCTTATAGCGTCGTCCAGCAACCAACCGCCATTAGGATCTAAGGTAATTCTTGCATCAGGGAAATGTTTTTTTAGCGCAGTAACTGTCTCTATTTCGTTCTCACCCGCTAAAACTCCACCTTTCATTTTGAAATCTTTAAATCCATAACGATCTTTAGCTGCCATTGCTAATTCCACAACAGATTGTGTTGTCATAGCTTGTTGCCGACGCAATTTATACCAATCATGCCCTTGTTTAGCAGGCTGATCATAAGGTAGATCTGTTTTCTTATCATCACCAATATAAAACAGATACCCTAAAACAGTTACCTCATCCCGTTGTTTACCCGGACCAAGCAACTCAGCAACAGGGACATTTAAAAACTGTCCCATAAGATCTAATAAAGCCGCTTCTAAAGCTGCTACAGCATTAACGCGTAATTCAAAAGTCCAAGCTCCTTTACCAAAAGTATCGTAATCAGTATCAAGATAACCTTGATGCATATCATTAACAATACGGTTAAGAATGGAAATAGGGCGACCTTCTACATGAGCGATAGCATCTTTTAATGCATTTTCAATTACTGTGCCACCAGGTGCTTCACCAACGCCTATATGACCAGCATTGTCTTGTAAAATAACTATATTTCGTGTGAAATAAGGTCCATGAGCGCCACCAATATTCATTAGCATACTGTCATAACCCGCAACCGGTATGACTTGCATTGAAGTAATAGTAGGAACTGATTGTGTACTCATAACATATTTCCTTTTAATATTTATAGGATATAAAATTAATCCTTTTTCTTTAATTCCATACGTTTAATTGGACCGACAATGATTAAATAACTAAATGCAGCAACAAAAGCATGACCTGCAACAAAAACTAAAGCCCATTCAAAACGACCTGTCCATGCAACGATATAACCGATAATAATAGGTGAAACAATACTTGATGCATTACCAAACATGTTAAACAATCCACCTGCAAGTCCACTCATTTCTTTAGGTGCTGTATCTGCCATTACCGCCCAGCCTAATGCACCAACACCTTTACCAAAGAATGCCATGGACATAAATAGGATAACAAGCGCAATAGAATCAACATAATTACAGAAAATCATGGTCATTGAGAATAACATACCCATTATAATTGGTGTTTTACGCGCAAAAGAAAGTGAACCAGTTTTTCTCATTAAAAAGTCCGAGAAAACCCCGCCTGTAATACCACCAACAAAACCACAAATTGCAGGTATAGCAGCAGCAAAACCAACTTCTTTAATATTCATACCTCGCTGAGTTGCAAGATAAATCGGGAACCAAGTAATAAAAAAGAAGGTTAAACAGTTGATACAATATTGACCTAAATAAACACCAAGTAACATTCTATTGGTTAGCAATTGAATTAAATAACTTAACTTTGGACCTTCCTTTTTCCCATTTGATTTTTTTTGATCCATATCAACTAAGGCACCGCCTTCAGTAATGTATTCAATTTCAGCTTGATTTGCCCATGGATGATCCTTAGGATTACGGATAATAACTAAAGTAACAATACTAATAAGAATACCAATACCACCCATGAAGAAGAAGACTGATTGCCAGCCATATTCATGAGTTAACCAACCCATAATAGGAGCAAAAATAACTGTAGCAAAATATTGAGCTGAATTAAAAATAGCTACTGCGGTTGCTCTTTCTTTTGCAGGAAACCAAGCGGCGGTAATTCGGCTATTACCAGGAAAGGAAGGAGCTTCAGCAAGTCCCATTAAAAAACGGAAGGTAAAGAGCATGATAATTGCCCAAGCGCCGATAAAAAAATGTACGGTGCCTTGCAATAAAGTAAAAATAGACCAGAAGAAAATACTACAAAAGTAAACGCGTTTTGAACCAAATCTGTCAAGCAACCATCCGCCAGGTAATTGCCCAATTACATATGCAATTCCGAAGGATGACATAACCCAACCCATTGCAGCAGCATCAAAGCCCAGTTCTCCTGACATTGCTTTACCTGCAATACCCAGCGTAGCTCTATCACCATAATTTATGGCGGTAACTATAAATAAAAAAACGACTGTCAGCCATCTGGCGTTAGTCTTTTTTGGTTTTATTTCATTTAGTTCCATGTTTTAACTCCTAACTGATTATTAATTGTGAGTTAGTATGGTTATTTAACATGAAAATATCATTGGGAAATAAAACAAAATAATAAATAAAAATCTATTTTTTTTTGTGCAAATAAACAAAATAATGTTATATCCTTCACAAAATTTTATAAAACCCTATTAATTTTGTGATATAAACCACTTTTTTTTGGTCAAATTCATAAATTTACTCTTTTTAAAAGATAAATAATTATGAATATTCACAATGCTATTTGTTTTATTCAGATTTAATATATTAATCAATAAACTTATAGAAACATCATTAATAATATTAATAAAGAGATGTTAGTAGATAAGTGTAGAATAATAGAATCTAATGGGAGCCAAGCAATGGAGCATCATATTACCAAACCACTCTACATTAAAATAAAAGAGATCGATAATGTAGCTATTGTGGTTAATGACAACGGATTACCTAAAGGTACTGTTTTTTCTGACGGATTAGAATTAATTGAAAATGTACCCCAAGGACATAAAGTTGCTTTAAAAGATATCGATCAGGGTCAAGAAATCATCCGTTATGGTGAAGTCATTGGTTATGCCAAAGTAGATATTAAAAAAGGAGGTTGGATCAATGAGTCTGTGACCCAAATGCCCACCGCTCCCGAACTACATGAATTAGCTATAGCAACTAAAAAAGTCGCGCCACTTCCACCTTTAGAGGGTTATACCTTTGAAGGTTATCGAAACAAAGATGGTTCAGTTGGTACTCGTAATTTATTGGGTATTACAATGAGTGTTAACTGTGTATCGGGTGTCGTGGAATATGTAGCAAAGATTATAGAACGTGACTTGTTACCAAAATATCCAAATGTGGATGGTGTTGTTCCTCTTATGCATCTCTATGGTTGTGGTGTAGCAATAGATGCACCAGCTGCTATTGTTCCAATTCGCTCCATTCACAATTTAGCTAAAAATCCTAATTTTGGTGGCGAAATTATGGTTGTAAGTTTAGGTTGTGAAAAACTTCAACCGGAACGACTTTTAAAAGGCACACCTGACACAATTCCGATCAAAATTCAAGATGATGATCTGGTGACCTTACAAGATGAGCATGGCTTTAAAGCAATGGTTGATCACATTTTAACAATCGCTGAAAAGCATTTACAACGTTTGAACCAACGGAAACGTGAAACGGTACCTGCATCAGAATTAGTGGTAGGTATGCAATGTGGTGGTAGTGATGCCTTTTCAGGTGTTACTTCAAATCCGTCCGTTGGCTATGCATCTGATCTATTAGTTAGATGTGGTGCGACAGTTATGTTTTCCGAAGTCACCGAAGTGCGAGACGGCATTCATTTACTTACACCAAGAGCCGCTGATGAAGAAGTCGGTAAAGCGTTAATTCGTGAAATGCAATGGTACGATGAATACCTCGCAGCAGGAAAAGTTGATCGAAGTGCCAATACGACGCCGGGTAATAAAAAAGGTGGACTAAATAACATTGTCGAAAAAGCCATGGGATCGATTGCCAAATCAGGAACAAGTACCATTGTAGAAGTATTATCTCCCGGACAACGTCCCTCTAAAAGAGGTTTGATTTTTGCCGCTACCCCTGCAAGTGATTTTGTTTGTGGCGCTCAACAAGTTGCTTCAGGTATTACCTTACAAGTTTTTACAACAGGACGAGGAACCCCTTATGGGCTAGCAATGGTACCTGTTATTAAGATGTCTAGTCGCAATATTGTCGCTGAACAATGGTTCGATTTAATTGATATTAGTGCTGGGGATATTGCCCTTGGTAAAGCAACAATTGAAGACATAGGTTGGCGTCTATTTCATTTAATTTTAGATGTTGCAAGTGGTCGTAAAAAGCCTTGGTCAGATCATTGGAAATTATATAATCCATTAGCTATTTTCAATCCTGCACCAATAACTTGATTTAAAATAGGCAATATAACTGTTGAGTCATTATCTCGTTTTCTATTTATAACAATCTTCTTAGTAAATTAAGGGGATTGTTAAAATTAGATCAGTTTCTATCTAATTGTAAGCCAATATATAAAAGTAACCTATCATCAAATTTATCTAGATTTAATCCAGTTAATCCAGCTATTTTATTTAATCGATATTCTAAAGTATTGCGATGTATAAATAGCTCTTTAGCGGTATTACCGCTATGTACATTATTTTTAAACCATGTTTGTAATGTTTTTTGTAACACACCATTATTATCACCCATTCTTAACTTTTTTAAGGGTAATAATAACTCTTCGGCTTGCCAATCATAACTTAATCCATGCAAAAGCACAGGTAAAATTAATTGCTGATAATAGTAATTTCGAATATCAGGCATTCTTTGCTTACCAATTATCATAGTCGTATGGGCGGTTTGATAGGATTTAACCAACGGATAAGGATGTTGATCAAAGTAATTTCCTAACGAAATTCGAATATCTAATTGAGTGGTATTTTTTATGTCTATAACAAGTTGTTCCAACTTTTTCTTATGTTCCAATAAATCCCAACGTCCATAACGGTTAAGTGCTGGGATCAAAACAACCAATTCAGTAATAGATTTAATTGCCACTAAATTATGTTTACTTAATATTTGTACTTGTGTTTGCAAATTTTGTAGCTCACTCATAGCGGTATCTATACCCAATTGCCCGCTGTCTACTTCTATCATGCCAACCACTCTAGGTAAATTTAGGTCGATATCTAAACGTTTGACCCATTGCACCATACTGTCTGGCAAAATTTCTTTATCGATTAATGTCAAAATAAGTTCTTCTTTTAAACGATTATCATAAGAAAGCTCTTGTAATAATTGCGTTTGTTCCATCATCATTTCAGCAGACATGCAGACCAGTTCGCCAAATTGACGTATATCTGAAGGTTCACCGGTTAAGCCTATTACTCCAACAATATGATCATTCAATTTTAATGGCAGATTAATACCGGGTTTTACTCCTTGCAGACGTTTTACCATGGTACTGTCAATTGAGACTATTCGTTTTTGTGAGATTGCCAGCATCGCGCCTTCGTGAATTTCACCAATGCGTTCTAAATCACCACTACCAATAATACAACCATTAGCATCCATCACATTGATATTGCAGTCGATGATTTTCATTGTTCTTTCAACAATTTGTTGCGCAATTTTTGGAGTAAGACTATAAGGACTCATTACCATATTGATGATCTTATTTTGATTTTGCATAAAGACAATTTTTTGTTAGCATAGCATATTTTATTTTATTTTGAATAATAGATAACAATATCATGATAGTCTTTGATTCCATCCAAGTACGTCGAGGTGCTAATTTACTTTTAGATAATGCATCTGCAACCATAAATCCCAAACAAAAAGTAGGATTAGTTGGTAAAAATGGTTGTGGTAAATCCACTCTTTTTTCGCTCATAAAAAGAGAAATACAAGCAGATGCAGGAACGTTAAGTATTCCTTCTCAGTGGCAACTTGCTTGGGTAAATCAAGAAACCCCTGCACTAGATACCCCTGCCATTGAATATGCTATTGACGGTGATCGTGAGTATCGACAATTAGAACAGCAATTAGACATAGCTAATCAACAAAATAATGGACAGCAAATTGCGTTAGTACATGAAAAACTTGATAACATTGATGCATGGACGATTCGTTCACGAGCTGCCACCCTTTTGCATGGGTTAGGGTTTTCTAATGAGCAATTGCTTCTACCTGTTAAATCTTATTCAGGTGGTTGGCGTATGCGATTGAATCTAGCACAGGCATTAATGTGCCGTTCTGATTTATTACTCCTTGATGAACCAACCAATCACCTTGATTTAGATGCCGTAATTTGGCTTGAAAAGTGGTTGACTAATTATCAAGGAACATTAATTTTAATTTCACACGATAGAGATTTTTTAGATCCGTTAGTTAATAAAATTATTCATATTGAACAAAAAAGCTTGTTTGAATATACCGGCAACTACTCTTCGTTTGAAATTCAGCGTTCTACAAAATTGGCACAACAACAGTCTCTTTATGAAAGCCAACAGCTTAAAGTTGCTCACCTGCAAAGTTATATTGATCGTTTTAGAGCTAAAGCAACCAAAGCTAAACAAGCACAAAGTAGAATTAAGATGTTGGAAAAAATGGAACTTATCGCTCCAGCTCATGTAGATAACCCATTTCATTTTAGTTTTCGACCATCTGAATTCCTGCCTAGCCCACTATTAATGATGGAAAAAGTCGTTGCCGGTTATGCTGATAAAATTGTATTAGAAAAAATTAAACTTAATTTAGTTCCAGGTTCAAGAATAGGTTTATTAGGTCGCAATGGTGCGGGTAAGTCCACTTTGATTAAACTCTTAGCTGGTGAACTCTTACCTAAAGAAGGACATATTAATTTAGCTAAAGGGGTACAATTAGGTTACTTTGCTCAACATCAATTAGAATATCTACGTGCCGATGAATCACCACTTTGGCATTTGACACAACTTGCCGATCCTAACATTACCGAACAAGAATTACGTAATTATTTAGGTGGTTTTGATTTCCATGGTGATAAAGTTAATGAGCCTGTGAATACATTTTCTGGCGGTGAAAAAGCGCGTTTAGTTTTAGCGCTAATCGTCTGGCAAAAACCTAATCTACTTTTATTAGACGAACCTACCAACCATTTGGATTTAGATATGCGTCAAGCATTGACCGAAGCGCTAATTGATTTTGAAGGGGCGTTAGTTGTTGTTTCACATGATCGCCATTTATTGCGTTCTACAACTGATGAGTTTTATCTGGTACATGATCATAAAGTAGAGCCATTTGCAGGAGACCTTGATGATTACCAAAAATGGCTTGCCGAAGAACAGAAAATTGAAAACCAATCTTCTGGGGATAATAACATTAGCAAAAATGAAACTGTCCAAAATATTTCAGCTCAAGATCGCAAAGAACAAAAACGTAAAGAAGCCGAATTACGCGCACAAATGCAACCCATTAAAAAGCAATTATTAAAAGAGGAACAAACAATAGAGCGTTTAACCGGGCAATTACAACTTATCGAACAACAATTAGCAGATCCTACCATGTATGAAATGGATAAAAAAACGGAATTAACTGCATTATTACTTAACCAGAGTCAATTAAAAAATGAGTTAGAAGAGTCTGAATTTAAATGGTTAGAGCTGCAACAACAATTAGAAGATTTCAATACCATTTAAAATGAGTTAGTAAGTCATAATCTTTCAAAGATTTTAATCAATTTAATATCAAGGTGACTTAACTAATAAGTATGAAACTGTTAATGGAATAATGTTATTTTCTTACTAAAAACAAATTGATTATTACTCTCTATTATCAAAATAAAAAATCACAGATCGCACTCTGTGATTTTCTTCTAAATTTGCCATGACCAACAAATATCTCAAATATTTAAAAAGTTAGAAGTAAATATACGCTGTTTAATGAGTTGTGGTGTATTGTTTTTAATTGTCGGTATTTTCATTAAAATTGATATTATCTTAAACTCAGTCGATTGAGGGGGCCGACAATAAATACATAAGAAATGACACCAATAATGCCCATTGAACCTACATATAAAATAGCCATATCAAAAGAGCCTGTAGCCGATAGAATAAAACCAATTACCAGTGGTGTGACAATACTTGCGCAATTACCACACATATTAAATACTCCACCTGCCATACCAAGAACTTCTTTCGGCGAGGTATCACTTAATACACACCAACCTAAATTACCAAAACCTTTGGCAAAAAAGGCAACACTCATCGCGGTAATAACTACCACATCAGAATCAGTATAATTAGCCATAATAATAGTACTTGAAAGTAACATTCCACAGATAATTGGTAGCTTTCTTGCAATCGTTAAATTATAGCCTTTTCTAATTAATAAATCAGAAAATGCGCCACCAGTTATTCCACCAATAAAACCCACAATGGCGGGAATTGCAGCCACAAAACCAACTTTTATAATTGACATGCCTTTAGCTTGATAAAGATAAGTTGGGAACCATGTTAAAAAAAACCAAGTAATTGATGTTAAACAAAACTGTCCGATGTAAACACCAATCATCATTCTATTAACACATACTTGTTTTAACTGTAATAATGAAATTTTGGTTTTTTTACTTTCTGAACCTAATTCAGGAATACCTCCCCCTTCTTTGATATAATCAATTTCAGCTTGATTACATTTTTTATGATGCATAGGATCTCTAATGTACCATAGCCAAACTAGACCTAAGAACACTCCTATGCCACCAATATAATAAAATACATAATGCCAACTCCATGTATGAAGTATAATTGTCATTAATGGTGTCACTACACCCAGAGAGATATATTGAGCTGCTTGATAGACAGAAGTAGCAAATCCTCTTTCTTTATTTGGGAACCACTGGACTGATAAACGACTGTTAGCAGGAAAGGCCGGAGCCTCAACTGCACCCATCAGAAATCTTAATACCAGTAATGTAATAAAGGGAAAGGCAAATAGATAGATTGTTCCTTGAAATACAGTGATAATTGACCACACAATCAGTGCAACACCATATACAATTCTAGAACCAAATTTATCCAGTATATAACCTCCCGGAATTTGCATTATTACATAAGCCCAGCCAAACGCAGAAAAAGCTAATCCCATCATAGCAGGATCAAACCCAAGCTCTTTACTCATAAATGGGGCTGCGACTGAAAGAGTAGCTCTGTCAGCATAATTGAACACTGTTGCTACAAATAAGAATATCAAAATAATATATCTAACATTAGTCTTTGTCTGTTTCATGTTTTCTCCTCCGGAGAATAGAATATTAACCATTCAATATTGGTAATTAATGTTGAAATGGTAATATTCTTTACCATAAGATTTTTTATCCTAAAGACCTAAAACCTTATTAAAACTAAATAAAAAACCAATAAACCAGAGTGTTATGGTTTTTTCCCAAACTCACACTTATCTACTGTCCATGCAAGTGCCTGTTCACTTAGGGTGAAACCGAGACCTAATCTATCAGAGACCCACATACGACCATCCTTTAATTCAAGTTGTTCATTAAATAACGGATTTAACCACTCAAAATGCTCTAACCATGGTTCTTGTGGGTAAGTTGCAGCTAAATGCAAATGAATTTCCATTGCAAAATGAGGTGCTAATTTTCTTCCATGTTTATGAGCTAGAGCCATAATTTGTAAGAATGGTGTAATACCACCAACACGAGGAGCATCGGGTTGAACAAAATCACTGGCATTACCTAAAATAAGTTGTTCATGTTCTCGATAACTTGTTAACATTTCACCGGTGGCTATAGGAGTGTCTAGTGAGGCTGTTAATGCGGCATGACCTTCAATATCATAGGCATCTAATGGTTCTTCAATCCAGACAAGATTAAATTCTTCCATTTTACGTCCCATACGTATTGCTGTTTCTCTGTCCCATTGTTGATTGGCATCAACCATTAACGGAAAATCGTCACCGAGTTCTTTGCGTACGGCGGTTAATCTTCGAATATCTTCTGCGGTATTGGGTTGACCTACTTTTATTTTTATACCGCCAATACCACTCTCTCGTGAGATCGCAACGTTTTTTATAACTTGATCTAAAGGAGTATGTAGAAAACCACCAGAAGTGTTATAACATTGTACCGAATCACGGTGAGCGCCAAGTAATTTAGCTAAAGGTAACTTCGCTCTTTTAGCTTTCATGTCCCATAATGCAACATCAAAAGGAGATATGGCTTGCACAGTCATACCACTACGGCCTACTGATGCTCCAGCCCAAAGTAATTTGGTATAAATTTTATCAATATCATTCGGATCTTCACCCAGTAGGTTATCAGCTAACTCTTTGGCATGAGCATATATACCCGGTCCTCCTGCGCGCTTAGAGTAACTAAAACCTATACCTTCATATCCATCTCGACTTCTAATTTCAGCAAAAATTATTGCTACCTCAGTTAATGGTTTTTGCCGTCCAGTTAGGACTTTAGCATCGCTTACCGGCGTAGCTAGTGGTAAAAAAGCTAAAGAAACTTTAACCCATTCAATACGGTCTGCCGTATCCGCAGCGGTTTTAGAATTAATGACTTTCGCGTATGAAACCGCATCAGAATTAGATTTTATTGACATACAAACTCCTTCTTTAATGATATAAAAATTATTGAGATTAATTTTACAAAATGATAACGCAATCATTTCATAAAATAATCATAACAAAAAGATAATTCATCAATTATTAAGATCTAGATCACAAAATTTAAAACTAACAATTAGTATCAAAATGATAACGCTGTCATTTTTTTTAATGTAAAGGAGTAACTCATAAAATGGATAAGATGTGATAAAATGAAGAGAATTTATCATGATTTACTTTTTTTGAAAGGTATCAAGAGTAATGTCTAAAAATAATAATTCGAATATTCTAAATGTGAAAATAAAAGCACCAACTCTTGAAGACGTTGCTCGCGTCTCTGGGTTATCACCTATTACCGTTTCAAGAGCTTTAAATAATCCACAAAAAGTGAAAAAACAAACTATAGAGAAAGTGAAAAATGCCGTAGAGTTAACTGGGTATATACCTAATATGTTAGCTGGTGGGTTAGTTTCAAAACGTAGTAAGTTAATTGCTGCTGCTGTGCCTCAAATAAATAACACTATGTTTGCTGATACAATGCAAGCAATCAGCGATCAGTTATCTCAACGTGGTTATCATATGTTACTGTGTCTAACCAGTTATTCAAAAAAAATGGAAGAGGAATTTGTTTCAGCTGTTCTTAGTCGGCGGCCTGATGGTATTGTTTTAACCGGTATTAATCACTCTCCTAGTTTAAAAAAGAAGCTATTAATCGCCAATATTCCAATTATTGAAACATGGGATTTTACGCCAACGCCTTTAGATATGTTGGTTGGGTTTTCGCATGAAAAAATCGGTGAGCATATAGGTGATTTTTTGTTAAACAAGGGTTATAAACAATTTGCAATGATTTGGGGAGATGATGAGCGAGCGGCATTAAGATTAAGAGGGATTATGCATAGTTTATCTAAAAGAAATATTAATGATATTTCTACTCATTTGATCCCAATGCCAGCAACTTATGAATCAGGTAGAAAAGGATTACAATACTTATTAAGTTTAAATAAAAAATTTGATGCTATTATTTGTAGTTCTGATGTATTGGCACAAGGTGCGATTTCAGAAGCAACTAAACGTAAAATTATTATTCCTCAAGAACTTGCTATCATGGGTTTTGGTGATCTAAATTTTGCCAAGCAAAATTCCCCTGCTATTTCAACGGTGTTTATCGATAAAGTATATATCGGTAAGCTCGCAGCCGATATGTTAGTGGACAGTATCGAGGGGAAAACCATAGCAAATAAAATAATCGATGTCGGGTTTAAAATTATCGAGAGAGAAACAACTTAGTTTCTATAAATAAGTTAAGTTATAAAGAATGGGGCTGTTTTGTATGTTTTTGGCTGTTTATAAGTTTATCTGTTAGTATTTTAATAAGCACATATATGCAAGTAAGTTAATTCTAATTATTAATAAAGCTGATTTCAGTTATTACATGTTTAGCAACAATCATTTAAGTATCCTAATAAGATTATTTTATTAAAGCTATTCACAATATTTAGAGTTATCAGATAACAGCTATTTCGCTAAAATGACTGAAAAAATGTCAAAAAAATCACAGAAATAATTCTGTGATTTTTTAACAATTTAGCTCTTTTCTACCTGGCTGAAATCTAATTCAACTGGTGTTGAACGACCAAAAATAGATACAGAAACTTTTAAACGACTCTTTTCGTAATCAACTTCTTCTACGACACCATTAAAGTCAGCAAATGGACCTTCATTGACTCGTACAAGTTCACCTGGTTCAAATAATGTTTTCGGACGTGGTTTATCTCCAACTTGTTGTAAACGGTTCATTATTGCATCAACTTCGCGTTGGCTAATTGGTGCTGGTCTGTCAGAGGTTCCTCCAATAAATCCTAGTGTTCTTGGCACACTTTTAACTAAATGCCAAGTTGCGTCATTCATCATCATTTCAACTAAAACATAACCAGGGAAAAATTTGCGTTCGCTTTTACGACGCTGACCACTTTTCATTTCAACGACTTCTTCAGTTGGAACTAATACTTCACCAAATGAATCTTCCATATTATGTAATTTGATATATTCACGTAATGATTGTGCAACACGCGCTTCATAGCCTGAATAAGCTTGAATGACATACCATCTTTTTTGTTGCGTTTCACTCATATTAACGTCCTATTGAGGTTAAATAAAAGACTATTGAACGGAATACAGAGTCCATTCCCCAAAGCGCTAAACCAACAATTATAGTAATAGCAGCAACGAGTAAAGTTGTTTGTACCGTTTCTTTACGCGAAGGCCATACAACTTTTCTTAGTTCTTTTCTTGACTCTTGTAAAAAAACATAAAATGTTTTCCCTTTTTTGGTTGTAAACGCAATCAATATCGTCAAAAGTGAAACTATAACAACCGCAATAATCCGGACGATTGTGTTAGGTTGATATATATCATTAGGTCCAGCAAAATAAAAATTCCCCCAGACAATAAACGCAATTAATACTAGAACCAAACCCCATTTGAATTTGTCTAGAATCGTGTTTGTATCTTGACTCTCGTTACTTACTAGCATATAAAACCTATGATTATGTTAATTACAATAATATCTATTTTCCAAAATGCTCTTTCGTTAAAAACATTTTGCTAAACAGACCAATAAGAAAGGGCATCGAACGATACCCTTTCTCTGAGTAGCAACTATTTTAAATTATTTAATAACCTTAGCAACCACACCAGCACCAACAGTACGACCACCTTCACGAATCGCGAAACGTAAGCCGTCTGCCATTGCGATTGGGTGAATTAATGATACTGTCATTTTGATGTTATCACCTGGCATTACCATTTCTACGCCTTCTGGTAACGCGATTGTGCCTGTTACGTCTGTTGTACGGAAGTAGAACTGTGGACGGTAACCTTTGAAGAATGGAGTATGACGACCACCTTCATCTTTGCTTAAGATATATACTTCTGATTCAAAATCTGTATGTGGTGTGATTGAACCTGGTTTTGCTAATACTTGACCACGTTCGATTTCTTCACGTTTTGTACCACGTAGTAATACACCTACGTTTTCACCAGCACGACCTTCGTCTAGTAATTTACGGAACATTTCTACACCAGTACAAGTTGTTTTTGTAGTTGGTTTAATACCTACAATTTCTACTTCTTCACCAACTTTGATTACACCACTTTCTACACGTCCTGTTACCACTGTACCACGACCTGAAATTGAGAATACATCTTCAATTGGAAGTAGGAATGGTTTATCAATGTCACGTTTTGGCTCTGGAATGTAGCTGTCTAATGCTTCTGCTAATTCTACAATTTTATCTTCCCATGCTGCTTCGCCTTCTAACGCTTTTAACGCTGAACCACGAATTACTGGTGTATCATCACCTGGGAAATCGTATTGAGATAGAAGTTCACGTACTTCCATTTCAACTAATTCTAATAACTCTTCGTCATCAACCATATCACATTTGTTTAAAAATACGATAATGTAAGGAACACCTACTTGACGACCTAATAGAATATGCTCACGTGTTTGTGGCATAGGACCATCTGTTGCTGCTACTACTAAAATAGCGCCGTCCATTTGTGCTGCACCAGTGATCATGTTTTTAACATAGTCAGCATGGCCTGGGCAGTCTACGTGTGCGTAGTGACGAGTTGGTGTGTCATATTCTACGTGTGAAGTATTAATGGTGATACCACGAGCTTTTTCTTCTGGTGCATTATCGATTTGGTCGAATGCACGAGCTTGACCGCCATATTTTTTAGCAAGTACAGAAGTAATTGCTGCGGTTAAAGTTGTTTTACCGTGGTCAACGTGGCCGATTGTACCAACGTTAACGTGGGGTTTTGTACGTTCAAATTTTTCTTTAGACATTTATCGTCCCTCAAATGTAATACAAATCGGTGGTGAATCACCACATTAACCAAGTATTATATTCTTAATGTCAATATAATACTAACTTAAAATTAGCTTTGAATGATAACAGATAAAGCTATCTAGTGACAAGCTTTATAGCAGTTAAATTCGATATTTTTAGAAGTTTAGGAGAGTAACAAGAATGGTGCTGATAGGCAGATTTGAACTGCCGACCTCACCCTTACCAAGGGTGCGCTCTACCAACTGAGCTATATCAGCAATTGGAGCGGGCAGCGGGAATCGAACCCGCATCATCAGCTTGGAAGGCTGAGGTAATAGCCATTATACGATGCCCGCATGTTCAAACTCGGCTACCTAAATGCTTCAATTAGCTATTGCTAATATTAGATATATGGTGGTGGGGGAAGGATTCGAACCTTCGAAGTGTGACACGGCAGATTTACAGTCTGCTCCCTTTGGCCGCTCGGGAACCCCACCCCGAATCTTTATAATTTTGTTTACTTAGGAAATGGTGCCGGCTGCCGGAATCGAACTGGCGACCTACTGATTACAAGTCAGTTGCTCTACCTACTGAGCTAAGCCGGCCTAAGTGGTGCGCATTATGGACTAGAATGTTTAACCTTGCAAGCAAAAAAAACAAATTTTATTTTGTTTGCTTAAAAAAAAATCAAAACTATAAAAAAACCCCGAAATAGGTAGCTATTTCGGGGTTTTGTTTGGTATATAACTAAGTAAATAAATTACCTTATATTATTTCTTTTTAGCTGTTTTTGATTTGCTGTTGGCAGCACCTTTAGCCGCTGTATGCACAGCAACATCTTCGCTAATATCCCCTTTATCTTCATAAACGCGTCCATAGTATGAATCTAAATAGATTTGTTTTAATTCAGCAATAAGTGGATAACGTGGGTTTGCACCTGTACATTGGTCATCAAATGCATCAACAGATAATTGATCAACCGCTGCTAAGAATTCTTTTTCAGGAACCCCATATTCTTTAATTGATGAAGGAATATTTAGGTCTTTCTTAAGTGCTTCTAACCAATTAATAAGTTTTTCAACTTTTTTCTCATCTTTGTCTGATGCTGCAGTTAATCCTAAGTGATCGGCAACTTCAGCATAACGTTGGATCGCTTTAGGATAACCATATTGGCTAAATGTACCTTGTTTAGTTGGTTTATTTGTTGCATTAAAACGTACTACGTTACACATTAACATGGCATTAGCAAGACCATGAGGCACATGGAATGCCGCACCTAATTTATGCGCTAATGAGTGACAAACACCTAAGAATGCTTGAGCAAATGCAACACCAGCTAAAGTTGCAGCACTATGCACTTTTTCACGAGCGACTGGATTTTTAGCACCTTCTTTATAACTTGCAGGTAAATACGCTTTTAACATACTTAATGCTTGTAATGCTTGACCATCAGAAAATTCATTCGCCATAATTGAAACATAAGCTTCTAATGAGTGAACCACTGCGTCATAACCACCAAATGCACAAAGTGATTTTGGCATATTCATCACTAAATCAGCATCAACGATCGCCATGTTAGGTGTAATTGCATAATCTGCTAATGGATATTTTTGTCCGGTTGCATCATCAGTAACCACAGCAAATGGTGTTACTTCAGAACCGGTACCAGATGTTGTTGTAACGCAGATAAGTTTGGCTTTTTCACCCATATGCGGGAAATGACATGTACGTTTACGAATATCCATAAAACGTAATGCTAATTCATCAAATTTAGTTTCCGGATGTTCATATAAAACCCACATGATTTTTGCCGCATCCATTGGTGAACCACCACCGACTGCGATAATAGTATCAGGTCTGAATGCAATCATTGCTTCGGTACCTTTACGAACAATACTTAAAGTAGGATCGGCTGCTACATCAAAGAAGGTTTCACAAAGAGCCCCTCTAGCTTCAAGTTGATCAGTGATTTGTTTAGTATAACCATTGTCAAATAAGAATTTATCTGTTACAACAAATACACGTTTTGCACCTTGATCAACAACTTCATTAAGTGCTACAGGTAATGAACCACGACGGAAATAGATAGAACTTGGTAATTTATGCCATAACATGTTTTCTGCTCTCTTAGCAATTGTTTTCTTGTTGATTAAGTGTTTCGGACCGACATTTTCAGATACCGAGTTACCGCCCCAAGAACCACATCCTAGTGTTAAAGATGGTGCTAAATCAAAGTTATACAAATCACCAATACCACCGTGAGCAGCTGGTTGATTAATTAAAATACGACAAGTTTTCATTTTACTGCCGAAGTAATCAATACGATCACGGTTACTATCTTGATCAGTGTAAAGTACAGATGTATGCCCCATACCACCCATTTCCACTAATTTTTCAGCTTTCTCAACAGCTTCAGCAAAATCTTTTGCTTTAAACATTGCCAAAGTAGGTGAAAGTTTTTCATGCGCAAATGGTTCAGATAAATCAACTTTAGTTACTTCACCAACAAGTACTTTTGCTGATGGTGGTACTTTAATACCAGCCATTTCAGCAATTTTAGCTGCAGGTTGACCTACAATATTGGCATTTAAAGCACCTTTATCGTTTAAAATAATACCTTGTACCGCTTTGGTTTCTTTAGCATCAAGTACATAAGCCCCGTATTCACCAAGCAATTGGCGCACTTCATTGTACACAGACTCAACCACAACAATTGCTTGTTCTGACGCACAAATCATACCGTTATCAAAGGTTTTAGACATAAGTACTGAAGCAACAGCACGTTTTAAATCAGCGCTTTCATCAATAATAACTGGCGTATTACCTGCTCCAACACCCAATGCAGGTTTACCTGAACTGTACGCGGCTTTAACCATACCCGGACCACCTGTTGCCAAAATAGCAGCGATATCAGGGTGATGCATTAAGCTATTGGATAATTCAATTGTTGGTTCATCAACCCAGCCTATAATATCTTTTGGTGCGCCAGCTTTTACGGCTGCGTCAAGTACTATACGAGCGGCTTCAATAGTTGATTTTTTAGCACGCGGATGAGGCGAAAAAACAATCGCATTACGCGTTTTTAAACTAATCAATGATTTGAAAATAGCAGTTGATGTTGGGTTAGTTGTAGGAACAATACCACAAATGATACCTAAAGGTTCAGCTAAAGTAATTGTGCCATATTGTTCATTTTCAGCCACTACGCCACAAGTTTTATCATGACGATATTTATTTAAGATGTACTCAGCTGCAAAAAGATTTTTTATAACCTTATCCTCAACAATTCCCATTCCTGACTCTGCAACCGCTTGCTGTGCAAGAGGGATTCGAGCTGCGGCTGCGGCTGTTGCAGCCGCTACGAAGATTTTGTCTACCTGTTCTTGTGTATAAGTTGAATAAGTTTCCTGAGCTTTTTTTACTCGTACCATTAACTCATTTAACTCATTCATATTAGTTACTGCCATAGATTTCTCCTTGAAATTAAAAAATAAATCTGGATCGTTTGGCGTTTTTGAATTTTTCTAATACTTATGTGTAACATCAAAACGAAATTGACGATATCCTAAATCAGTTTTTTACTTTATACAATAAGATATGAACAAAAAATAATGTTATTGGTGAAAACAAATGTTTTATTTTTCAGAAGTAGAAAAAAAATCTTGATCATTGCTTTTTAAATAAAAAAAATAGTATTCAATATAAAAAAAGCCATAATTGAACATGGCTTTTAATAAAATAGTGAAATATTTAACTGCTAAAATAGAAGAAACCGATTATGTGTGACATAATTTTGCTAACACATAACTAACAGCGACAAAACCAAATGTTGCGGTGACTGTGGTAATCGCACCGAATCCAGATTCACAATCCATTTTTTTGGGACCGTCTGCAGAACTTTTCGAATAACAGATCTGACCATTCTTAGCTGGGTAAGTCAGCTGTTCACTTGAATATACACATGGTATAGAGTATTTACCTTTACTGTCTTTATTAAGCTTAAAATCATTTTTTAACCTTTCACGTAATTTAGCCGCTAAAGGATCTTGAATGGTTTTCGCTAAATCAGAAATTTGAATTTTTGTCGGATCTTTTTTTCCTCCCGCACCGCCAATTGTAATCACTTTTAACTTTTGTCGCTTACAATAAGCTAATACGGCCGCTTTATCACGAACACTGTCAATTGCATCAATAATGTAGTGATAACGGGGCATTAGTTTTGAGCCTAAATAATCACTGACATTGGTGGCATTGATAAAATCATCAATTTGAGTCACAACACAATCTGGATTAATTTGTAAAATTCGTTCAGCCATAACAGCTGTTTTCGCTTTACCGATATTGGATTTTAAAGCATGAATCTGGCGATTAGTATTAGTAACACATACATCATCCATATCCAGCAATGTAATATGACCAATGCCACTACGTGCAAGAGATTCAGCAATCCACGATCCTACACCACCAATACCAATCACACAGATATGGGCTTGTGAAAAACTTTGGAGTGCTGATTCACCATAAAGTCTTGCTATACCACTAAAACGTTGAAAATAAGATTCTGAATTCATAAGTGATTATTGATAGTATTTATACTTAAACACCATCTTCTCCTGAAACTTTTTTACAAAAAATAATTGCGTGTAATTATGTCTAATTTTATTTTACTTGACTAGAACACAATTGAATATGTAGACAATCAATTTTGTGCCTAAAATAAGAGTAGTATTTAAAAAGATGCTACCAAAATAAGTAGCATCAATGGTAAATTAGTTTTTAAACGAATGAATCGGTGCAGGAATTCTACCACCTCGGTGAATAAAATCGTAAGAACTGAATTGGTTAACAGGCATCACAGGTGCATGACCAAGTAATCCACCAAATTCAATATTATCACCTACGCTAAGACCTACTGCCGGAATTATGCGTACCGCGGTAGTTTTATGATTAATAACACCAATTGCCGCTTCATCAGCAATAATAGCCGAAATAGTTTCAGCAGGAGTATCGCCAGGAATGGCAATCATATCAAGCCCAACGGAACATACACAAGTCATAGCCTCGAGTTTTTCAAGATTTAATGCACCATTATTTACTGCATCAATCATTCCCGCATCTTCAGAAACAGGAATAAATGCACCGCTTAAACCACCAACATGACCACACGCCATAACGCCACCTTTTTTAACGGCATCATTAAGCATAGCTAGTGCCGCAGTGGTTCCATGGGTACCGACTGCTTCAAGTCCCATTTCTTCTAAAATATGAGCAACAGAATCACCTATCGCTGGTGTTGGTGCTAAAGATAAATCAACAATACCAAATTTTACGCCTAAGCGTTCAGAGGCTTCTTTACCCACTAATTGCCCCATACGGGTAATTTTAAATGCTGTTTTCTTAATAGTTTCAGCGACAATGTCAAAAGATTGACCTTTAACTTTTTCCAATGCGCGCTTAACGACTCCTGGACCGCTAACACCAACATTGATGACACAATCAGCTTCACCTACCCCGTGAAATGCACCAGCCATAAATGGATTATCTTCAACTGCATTAGCAAACACGACTAATTTTGCACAAGCCATACTACTATTATCGGCAGTCAACTCAGCAGCTTCTTTAATAATTAGCCCCATCTGTTTTACGGCATCCATATTAATACCAGTCTGTGTTGATCCTACATTAACTGACGCACATACTCGTTCTGTCTGAGCCAGTGCTGCTGGGATTGATCTGATCAGGATTTCATCGCCTTTATGATAACCTTTTTGCACCAGAGCTGAAAATCCACCAATAAAATTGACTCCAACAGCTTTTGCCGCTACATCAAGAGTTTTAGCAAATTCAACATAATCTTTATCATCACTCGCACCGGCAATTAATGAAATAGGAGTGACAGAAATACGCTTATTGATAATAGGAATGCCAAATTCAGAAGAGATATCTTCCCCGACTTTGACAAGATTTTTTGCCAATCGCGTAATTTTTTCATAAATTTTTTGACGTGCTTTTTTACCATCACTATCAATACAATCAAGGAGTGATATACCCATAGTTATTGTGCGGATATCGAGTTTTTCTTCCTCGATCATTTTAATCGTTTCGAGGATCTGCTTAGTTTCCATCAATACTATCCTTTTTTAAAAGTATAAAATATCAAATTATAAACGATGCATTGCATCAAAAATTTCTTCACGTTGAATATTCACTTTTACCTTCAATTTATCGCCAGTTTGCGTTAATGCCGTTTTAACTTCATCAAACGATACTTTAATTTTTGATAAATCAAGTAACATAATCATGGTAAAATACTCATCCATAATGGTTTGAGAAACATCCAAAATATTAATATCTAATTCATATAATCTTTGACTAATACCAGCTATAATCCCCGTTTGATCTTTACCAATTACCGTTAAAATGGTTTTCATAACACTCTCCGCACATATTTCATACAATTAAAAAATATTTATTAAGCTAGATATAATAACATCTTCAAAAATTATCGAAATAGGAGTAGATTGTTTTTTCCACAAAAATTTTAAAAATTATTACGATAAACCAGAAGGGCGATATATATGATAAATTTTCAAAAATCCAATAAATTGGATCATGTTTGTTATGACATTCGTGGACCAATTCTTGAGCATGCAAAAAAATTAGAAGAAGAAGGCCAAACAATTCTTAAACTCAACATTGGAAACCCCGCCCCGTTTGGTTTTACTGCACCCGATGAATTACTTGCTGATATCATTCGCAATTTGCCATTTTCACAAGGATATTCTGATTCCAAAGGAATTTATTCTGCGCGTAAAGCGATTATGCAACATTATCAAGCTAGAGGAATTACTAGCTTAGATGTTGAGGATATTTATATTGGTAATGGGGTATCGGAACTTATTGTGCAATCTATGCAGGCTTTACTAAACAGTGGCGATGAAGTACTAGTTCCTATGCCGGATTACCCTTTATGGACGGCAGCTGTAAGTTTATCAGGTGGTAATGCTATTCATTATGTTTGTGACGAAGAAGCAAACTGGTCTCCAGATATAGACGATATAAAAAGTAAAATCACACCAAAAACCAAAGGATTAGTGATTATTAATCCCAATAACCCAACAGGAGCAGTTTATAGTAAAGAAGTGTTACTAGAAATAGCTGAAATTGCTCGCCAAAATAATTTAATTATTTTTGCTGACGAAGTTTACGATAAAATTCTATATGATGACGCAGTACATTACTCAATTGCAGCACTCGCCCCTGATTTATTTGTGGTTACGATGAGTGGTTTATCCAAAACCTACCGAGCTGCTGGATTTAGGCAAGGTTGGATGGCGCTTTGTGGACCAAAGCACCATGTGAAAGGCTATATTGAAGGCTTGAATATGTTAGCTTCAATGCGTCTATGTGCTAATGTACCAATGCAACATGCTATTCAAGGCGCACTTGGTGGTTACCAGAGTATTAATGAATTTATAGTTCCTGGTGGACGACTTTACGATCAGTGTATGTTAGCTTGGCGTTTACTTAATGACATTCCTGGTGTTTCCTGTACCAAGCCACAAGGTGCTTTGTATTTATTCCCTAAAATTGACCAACAAAAATTTAATCTTCATAACGATCAAAAACTAGTTTTAGACTTTTTATTACAAGAGAAGGTACTATTGGTTCAAGGCACAGGTTTTAACTGGCACAAACCAGATCATGTCCGAATTGTTGCCCTACCACACACGGGAGAATTGCAGGATGCTATCCAACGTTTTGGGAATTTTTTATCTAGCTATAAACAATAAAAAAATAAATTGTTAACAATAATGATTAAAAATAAAAAACCGATAATATCGGTTTTTTTATTATCTGGTTTTATTTTATAAAACGACATCCGTACCTTCTAAGATTTTTTCAATTTTTTTGGTACTAGAATCTAACGCAGGTAAAAGCTCTTTTTCAATATGATCTATCTGCTCTTGTAGTTGAGTGACACCGACGGATATCGCGATATTACCTTTGGCTATTTCATTATGAATACGATCCACTTCACGATAAAAACGCTGTGCATCACGTAGTAATTCTGGTGGTGTGCCTAATGTGGTAGATGAAAATTTCATATTTTCCCACACCAATGTATAAAAACTTAACGGATCAGTTCGAGCGCCGAAATAATTACTGTCTTGACATTTAACCAGATAGGCTTTCAAGATACTTATATTATCTGTCAATTCATACTGTAACGATTTTTGCAGATAATAGTTATCTTTGTAGCTTTTCATATTGTCAAATTGAACAGCTTGTTTATAACCTTGATTAGCAGCTAAATAAACCCCAATCACAGTTGCAAGAAGAATAAAAATTTGACTTATCCAAAAGCTAGCTTTTTTTATTTCCTCATTCGCATCCGACTTTACTTTTGATTCTAATTTATCAGATCCCATTATTTGCTCCTGATATTTATTTACTATTCGTAGTTTATAATCTTTCAATAATACAAAAAAAGCGCCACTGATTGTGTCGCTTTTTATCATTTATCACACATGTGATGTTATTTTATTTCTTTAAATTTGCAATTTTATTACGGATATTCTTCGCACGATCTGATGAAGACGGATGACTACTTAATATTGAAGCATCACCACCACCTAATTTATCAAATGCAGTTGCTAATCCTTCTGGATTGATCTTCTTATTAACTAAGAAATCAAAAGAGTAGTTATCAGCATCTTTTTCTTGGCTTTGTGAGAATTGAGAATTGATTACTGCTGATGCTAAAGCACCTAATTGAGATTTAGATACAGAAGCTACTGCCGCATTTCCTGATGCAGCTGCTGCATCACGAGCAATTTCTGTTGCATAAGCAATTTGCATTGCTTTTTTACTATGACCTAAAGCAACATGACCTAATTCGTGACCTAAAACACCTTGAATTTCATTGTCAGTCATCATATCCATTAAGCCTGTATAGACACGGACACAACCGTTAGCCATAGCCCAAGCATTAACATCTTTAGTGATGTATACTTTATATGAAATTGGAGTACCATTTAAATTATGGCCGAGAGATTTAGCAATTTTATTTAAACGTTTGGTATAAGCACTATTTGCTGGTGCAACTTTTGATTGAGCATCCATTTGCGCGCAAGATTTTGCACTTAATGATTTCACATCAGCATCACTTAATGTTAGAGCATCAATAGATTTCATGCCAAGATTAGTTATACTGTCAGCACTCATGCCTTTACAACCAACTAGTGACATTGCAGCAACTATAGGTAATGCAACTAACAATGTTTTTTGATGTTTTTTCATACTATTTTCCTTATATCAATAATAATTCGTTTCACGCTAACTTCTGTTAGACAGTTGAAATTTTAGCGCAACTTAAATAATAATCAACAAATAATTACTTGCGAACTCATTAGGTGAGCTTTAGACTAGTGCCTCATTTTTGAATGGTAACCAATTATGCAACTATCTGATTTTAATTTCACATTACCCAAAGAGCTGATTGCCAAGCATCCATCACCCACCAGAAGCGCCTGTCGACTTTTATCCCTTGATGGTAATACTGGCAAAATTGAACACGGAATATTTACCGATATTATCGATAAAATAAATCCAGGTGATTTGCTTGTTTTTAATAATACTAAAGTGATCCCTGCTCGTTTATATGGAAAAAAAGCATCGGGTGGAAAAGTTGAAATTCTGATCGAACGTTTATTAGACAACAACCGAGTGCTTGCTCACATTAAAGCATCAAAAGCCCCTAAAGCAGGTACAGAACTATTTTTAGGTGAAGATGAATCCATTAATTTAGTTATGCTAACAAGGCATGATGCTTTATTTGAACTACAGTTCCCAGACGATGTACTAACTATTTTGGACAAAATAGGACATATACCATTACCTCCTTATATAGATCGTCCCGATGATGATGCTGATAAAGAGCTTTACCAAACTGTCTATAGCGAAAAACCGGGTGCGGTCGCAGCACCAACAGCAGGTCTTCATTTTGATGAACCTTTATTAGAAGAACTCAAACGTAAAGGTGTTGAAATGGCATTTGTTACTTTGCATGTTGGGGCTGGTACATTTCAACCTGTAAGGGTTGAAAATATTGCAACTCACATTATGCATGCTGAATATGCCGAAGTCCCTGAATCTGTAGTTAATGCAGTAGTCGCTTGCAAAGCGCGTGGTAATAAAGTTATTGCTGTCGGTACAACTTCTGTAAGAGCGTTAGAAAGTGCTGCAAAAAAAACCGGAAAAATAGCACCCTTTTTTGCCGACACACAAATTTTTATCTATCCAGGCTATCATTTTAATGTAATAGATTCATTGATCACTAACTTTCATCTACCTGAATCTACGTTAATTATGCTAGTTTCTGCCTTTGCCGGTTATGAAAATACGATGAACGCCTATCAACAAGCTGTCAAAGAACAATATCGATTCTTCAGTTATGGTGATGCAATGTTTATCACTGGTAGAAAATAAGACGAATATCACAACGTCATATGCAATAAAACCTTTAAATATAAAAAACCAATCAAGCTTATCTAAAATTTAGACTTGATTGGTCTTTACATAACTAACCTTATTTTTAGTAACTACTATTAATTCAATTTTTGCAGAATATTATTAATTCTTCTTAGTGTTGATGGATGTGATGTCGGATATTCTGTTGAGTGAATTGGTATTTTTACTAACATATTAATTAATCCTGTTGGATCTATTCCGGCTTCCTTTAACAGCGCTAATGCGTAATTATCTGCTTCAATTTCATATTGCTGAGCAACCTCTTCTTTCATAATAATAACCGTTTCATTGGCTTTGTTGGTGATCTCAATATAAGGAGCCTGCTGAAACGAGCTGACTGTATGTTTTAGTGCTATATGTGCTTGTTCATGTGCCAATACAGCTTGCAACTCATTATCAGATAATAGCTTAATTAAGCCACTATTGACTCTGATACAACCATTTGCTGTAGACCATGCATTAGGTTCTGAATCCAGATAAACTTTATAATTTAATTCAATATCGTTTACCGTTTTAGGTAAAGTTTGCGCAATTGAACTTAACCGTTGGCTAAGCGTGTGATGATAATCCGGAATCATAGCCAGCTTATCAACTTCAATGCAAGCTTTTTCGCTGATTGCCAAAATATCTTGTTCAGATAAATTCTGAATCTGTTCAGAAGTAACGAGTAAAGGTTTGCTTTTATGCTTATGTTGACAACCAACTAATAACGATAAAAGCAAACATATTAATGTTAAAGGAATATAATTCAAAATATTCAAAACCCCATAAGATATTGTCTATTCATGTGTGTCGCGATAAACTAAGCGCCGCAATTAATAATACGATTGCGTATTATAACAACAATTGGCGCCAAACTGTTTATTTGGTCGCATGAGGTTAACATAAAAAAATGAAATTTGAACTAGATAATATTGACGGATTAGCGCGTCGAGGACGAATGAAGTTTGATCGTCGAGGCATTGAATATACTGTTGAAACTCCAGCTTTTATGCCTGTTGGTACTTATGGTACCGTCAAAGGTATGACGCCAGAAGAGGTTGCAGCAACGGGCGCTCAAATCTTACTGGGTAATACTTTCCATTTATGGTTACGTCCTGGACAAGAAATCATGCGTAAACATGGTGATTTACATGATTTTATGGGTTGGCATGGACCTATTTTAACAGACTCTGGGGGATTCCAAGTTTTTAGTTTGGGCGAAATTCGTAAAATTAAAGAAGAAGGTGTTCATTTCCGTAATCCAATTAATGGTGATGCAATTTTCTTATCACCTGAAATCTCCATGGAAATTCAATATGACCTTGGTTCTGATATTGTTATGATTTTTGATGAATGCGCACCTTTTCCAGCCGAATGGGATTATGTTAAAAAATCAATGGAAATGTCATTACGTTGGGCTAAACGTAGTCGTCAACGATTTGATGAATTAGGTAACAAAAATGCCCTATTTGGTATTGTTCAAGGAGGAATACATCAAGAACTGCGTGATATCTCAATTAAAGGATTAACTGAAATAGGTTTTGATGGCTATGCAGTAGGTGGATTAGCCGTTGGCGAACCTAAAGCAGATATGCACCGCATATTAGAAGGAACATGTCCACAATTACCGGCAGATAAACCTCGTTATTTAATGGGTGTTGGTAAACCAGAAGATTTAGTCGAAGGCGTTCGACGTGGTATTGATATGTTTGACTGCGTCATGCCAACCCGTAACGCACGTAATGGTCACCTATTTGTCACTAACGGTATAATCAAAATCCGTAATGCCAAATACAAAGATGATACTACACCACTTGATCCACATTGTGACTGCTATACCTGTAAAAATTACACCAAAGCTTATCTTCATCATTTAGATAAATGTGGAGAAATTTTAGGTGCAAGATTAAATACAATCCATAATTTACGTTATTACCAACGTTTAATGGCTGAAATTCGCGATGCAGTCGCAAACCAACGTTATGAAGCGTTTGTTAGCGAATTTTATCAACGAATTGGAAAATCTTCAGCACCTTTATCTAAATAGGCTATTAATCACATAATTTTTAATAGTAACTATTGACACCTTACTTTTAGCGCAGTATTATGCGCTACCTAACGGCGAGTAGCGCAGCTTGGTAGCGCAACTGGTTTGGGACCAGTGGGTCGGAGGTTCGAATCCTCTCTCGCCGACCAATTTTAAATAAAAAGCCTGCTCTAGTGAGTAGGCTTTTTTTGTTTAGATTACTTTAAACAGATCCGAACCAACAGAAGGTTCGAGCCGAGCGCAGCGAGACAATGTTGCTTTAGCAACAACCCGTAAGGTGATCCTCGCCAATACTCCGCTATTTCACACAATTTCAATGATATTCAAAAAACCTTTGATATCAGAAATTAGTTAACTACTATTGTGCTACTTTTATTTAGTATCAAACATTGTTCACTGCTCTATTAATTTCAAATCGATTAAGTCCATTAAAGAATTTATGTTTTTAAGACGCTTTTCAACTTTTGCTGCTGCACCATCAAGAGAATAACCATCGTCGATAAGTTCTTTAATTAATATCGCTTTCTTTATATCAGCTAAAGTAAATTTGCGTATAGCTGAATTCGGGTCAACGGATGTAATTATTTTCTTTTCTTCCCAATATCTCAGTTGTCTAACTGAAATTCCCGTCATATCAGATACTTCTCTAATGCCTACTTTCACTTGAGAAAGAAAATCATTGTAAGAATTCGATAATGTTGTTTTTTTCAAAGCTAATGACCCTCTTATTTAAGACTGTTTATATTTTATCACAGATCTCATTTTTTCTGAAGCAAATCACCATTTATTGACATAATGAAGCATTAATTGTAGTATAACTACAATTATAGTGTTTTTACACCAATCAATGCGTTTTTAGGTGATACCATGGGTAATGAAAAAATAGCAAAAAGTACAAGCTTTATTAGCTTAAGCCTTATTCCTTTTACTGCACTGTGTGTTGTTACACTTCTCTATATATTTCTTCCCGTTGCAGTTAATTTAGCTAGTTTTTTATCTGTATCACAAGAGAGTATTGCTCCACTGACAACTTGTTTTGGTATTTTCTATGCTTTAGGTTTTCTTTTTTGGGGAGCTTTATCTGATAAATTTGGTAGAGAAAATATCATACAAGGAGGACTTTTATCACTTTCTATAATTACTTTTATACTTCCTTTATATCCAAACTATAGCTATTTACTTTTAATGCGGTGTTTACAAGGTTTTTTTGCATCATCTTTTCCACCTGTAATATTAGCGTGGTTAGCTGAGAATCTGAAAGAAAAATATCGTAAACGTGCAGTATCATTAATTAGTTGTTCTTTTCTTTTAGCTGGAACGCTTGGACAGTGGTTTGGAGCAATTATGATACAAACTTCTATTAATTTATCTATGTATATTTTAGGAACTATTTATATACTCAGTGGCATTATGTTCTATTTTTTGAGTAAAAAAATAATTAAAAATAGAGTTAGTCAATCATCAAAAAAAGTTTCTTTGATTAAAATATTATGTCAAATTCCTAGTGTATTGTTTGATATACAATTACTAAAAATTTATGGTAGTGCTTTATTGGTACTAATGAGTTTTGTTTCTTTATATGTTTATTTAAATACTTCTAAAGGTGATATATCAATCAGTATTGCTCAATTAAGACTAATTGCCACTATGGGAATGCTTGTCTCATTATTATCATCATGGTTATTTTCAAAAATGGCTGTCACAAAAGTACTAGCGATTTCTTTGTTATTAATGTCTGTTACATTTGCTATGCATTTTTTAATTATCTATAGGTTCATTTTTTCTATAAATTCTTTACTACCTTTAGTTCATTTAATTTATGTTGCATCTATTGCGTTAGCTATTCCATCAATGATTACTTGCTCATCATTATTCTCAGCACAACAAAATAGAGGAGTGGCTGTTTCACTTTATACGTGCATCTTATTTGTTGGTGCTAGTCTAGGATCGCTACTCCCAAACTACATCAATATGAATTTTTCAGTCTTATTCATTACCGCTATGTTATTCATTATAGGACTTAGTGTATCAAAAATTAAACAAAGCATTTGTTCTTAAAAATAGTATTTGAGTTAATCGAATATGTTTACCTAATAATTTCTTATGAAAAAAAATTAATATGAGGATTATTAATATGTCATTCCATAATTTCGTAACCTATCTAATAAAAACAACCTTTCTGGGTTTAGTCGTAACATCATTTACTGCAAATGCTCAAGATCTGCAAATTAAGTCTATTAATTTAAGTCAGGATAATATGAATACAGAATTTAAAATTTTACTGCCTCCTAATGAATACAATTTTCTTCCAACGCTACACAAAAAAGGATTGCATAACGGAATTGATGTGACTCTTTATAGATATCAACCAGAAGGAAAATTTGTTTTGGATCACCAGCATGTTTCTATTTTACAGAATGATAAAGGTAAGTTGGAAGGGTTTGTAAGATTACTTCCTCAATATAAAGTATCTGGTAAACAGGTAAGTAAAGATAAGGCAAAAAATATTGCTATGAATTTTCTTCAACGTTTCGCCCCAGATCTTGTAGACAAATACAAAGTTAATTGGATTGATGAACACACAGAAGAAATTTTGGTTAACAATGAAAAAACCATTATTTCTGGTATGAAGGTTAAATGTCGAAATGAAAGAGATGGTTTATATTTTTGGGTTGTGATAGCTCCAGATGAATCAGTCATGATTTTTGAACGTGATATTGAATGGGATTTTTTGCGAACCGGGAGAAAAACTGAAAAATGGTTACATGATAATTGGTTAGTTAATGTAAATATCCCCTAAAATAATACAGCAAACAAGTAGAAAATTCTCTATGATAAAAGCAAAAGAGGATTTGTATATGAAAAAAATGACTGAACACCAAATTGTATCTATTTTAAAAGAAGCTGAAGCCGGCATTCCGGTTAAAGAGCTTTGCCGAAAATATGCCATAGGTAACTCAACTTTTTATAAATGGCGAGAAAAATACGGCGGTATGGAAACCTCGGATATCAAGCGATTAAAGGAATTAGAAGCAGAAAATCGTAAGCTTAAACAAATGTTTGCCGAATTGAGTTTAAAATCACAGTTGCAGGAAGAAATCATAAAAAAGCTGTAGTGCCAACTGAGGCTCGTAAGGCATGGGCAAAGAAATTACAAACCACTAAATGCCTTACTATAGCCCTGAGTTGTGCCATTGTTGGCTTAAGTCGCTGTGCTTATTATTATCAACCTAAGTTACAGGATGATTCGATGATTATTTCAATACTCAATACGATTACCGACCAACATTTACGTTGGGGTTTTCCTAAATGTTTTAACCACATCAGAAAGCTTGGTTATAAATGGAATCATAAACGAGTATATCGGGTTTATTGTGAATTAAAACTGAATATCAGGATAAAGCGGAAAAAACGTATTCCACCACGAAGTTCGGAAAAGTTATCCGTTGCCGATAAACAAGGTAAATGTTGGTCAATGGATTTTATGAGTGACAGCAGTCAAAATCAACATAGATTTAGAACTTTCAATGTTATTGATGACTTTAACCGAGAAGCATTAGGTATAGATATAGCGGTGTGTTTACCGGCGAAAAGAGTGACCCGTTATCTCGATAAACTGGCTGAGTATTATGGTTATCCATTAAAAGTAAGAGTAGATAATGGACCAGAATTTACCGGAAACGTATTCAATAATTGGGCTGACGCACACGGCATAACTATAGATTACATCAATCCGGGGTGTCCTTATCAAAATGGCTATATTGAACGATTTAATCGTACTTATCGAACAGAAGTATTGGATTTATATCTTTTTAACAACCTGAAACAAGTAAGGAAAATAACGGAGGAGAGGTTAACCATTTATAATACAGAAAGACCCCATGAGGCATTAAACAATATGACGCCGATTGAATATAAAACACTAAAACACCCAGAGTAATTTTCTACGTCAATTGTGTACTAAGAATGGGGTATTTACATTAAAAATTTATAAGAAATTATTATGTTAATAAATAAGGAGTTTTAGCAAATAAATTTATTATCACATAGTGAAGTTTTATCAAATCTCTATTCAATTTAAGCTAAGATAATGTATTTAAAATAAGAAATCTTCTAATAAATATAAGTTACCTTAACTTTAATAAGAAGCTATAAACTAGCTCGTGATTTAATTTCAGGAGATAACTGCGATAAATCCGTTTCATTATAGTCGATATCTGCTTCCAGCTGATTTAACAGTAAAGTAGCGGTATATTCACCAATTTGTTTAGATGGAAGAGAGACGGTTGTTAATGGAGGAAAACTCACCTGACTAAATTCATTATCACCAAATCCACAAACAGCTAATTGATATGGCACGCGAATATGTCGCCGTTGACACTCATAAAGCACACCACATGCTAATTCATCTGTAGTACAAATTAACGCATCAAGTTCAGGCCAATTTAAAAGTATATCCGGAAGCAATTCACTACCTGTACTAAAATTAGCCGGTTTAGCTGCATTTATGATCCGATCTGTGGGTAAATGATAAGCCAACATAGCTTTATGCCAACCATGTAAACGTTGTTGAAAAAGGTGATGTTGTTGATTAGCACAGAGCAAACCAATATGTCGATAACCTTTTTTAATCACGTGTTCGGTCAGCATATGCATTGCCCGACTATCATCCAATCCCACATCAGTATTGGTTAATTCTTCTGACTGTATACCAATATTCATTATTGGTATTGTTTTATGATGTACTATTTGTCGAATAAGTTCATCATTTTCAACATAAAAAAGGAGTACAGCAACCAGATTATGACTATATAATGTATCTAATAATTGTGATTCACGCTTATAATAATGATATGACTCGATAATCAAGGTTGTATAACCTTGTTTTGCTAAAGTTGTTTGCAAAGTATTAAGCAAGATCTTTGCTGAGTGATCATAAATTTTACTGGTTATAACGGCAATCAATCGATTTGAGGAAGCTGACGCCAATAAACTTGCAGCAACATTGGGTCTATATCCTAATGCATCTACTGCCGATTGAATTTTTGTGCGAAGCTTATCGGAAACTCTTTCCGGTGTACGTAAAGCACGTGATACCGTCATCGTACCCACGCCTGCATATTTGGCAACATCAAATAAGGTTATCTGTCCTGTACTCCTGCGTTTTTTTGTATCCTGCATCTCTCTTCCCGATTGAATTTAACCTAAGCATTCATTTTTATAAATCTTACATCAAGTGTTATAAGGCGTCCCATTATTACGCTTAAACACATGTAATAGAATAAATTTACTCTTCTTATAATATTATTATGTCAAAATAATTATTTTCTAATCAATTCATAAAAATGTTACCTTCGTCACAAAATTAATCAAATTTTAAATAATTTTGATAGCGCTATCACATTTCTTGTATTTTTTGATTTTTATTATTTCACAATATGGTAATTTCTCCGCAAGTCTTAAAACAACTGGTTTGATGGAGGATAAATGTTAGGTAAATGGTTAACTAACCAAACAGTTAATATTGTTGATTCAGTTAATGATTGGAAAGAAGCAATACAGCTTTGTGCGGCGCCTTTATTAAAAAATAAGGCTATTACCCCAAATTATATTGATGCTATTTTTCAGCTACATGAATCAATAGGACCTTACTATGTGTTGGCGCCAGGAATTGCTATGCCACATGCAAGACCTGAACAAGGGGTCAATCAATTAGGTTTATCGATGTTGTTAGTAAAACAAGGTGTTAAATTTAATTCAGAAGATAATGATCCAGTCTATTTAATCACTTTATTAGCTGCAAGTGATAGTACTAGCCATATTGATATGTTAACTCAATTGGCAACGCTATTCGGAAACACTGATGATATGCAGACAATTTTTAATGCTCAACATAGTGATCAAATTTTGTCTGTGATCAATCGTTATTAAAATTTAATAGAAATTAGTATAAGGATAATCAAAATGAAAATTATGGCAGTTTGTGGTTCAGGTCTTGGTAGTAGTTTTATGGTAGAGATGAACATTAAAAAGGTACTTAAAAAATTAAATATTAATGCTGAAGTAACACATGCCGATCTTGCTTCAGCAACACCAGATCAAGCCGATCTATTTGTTATGACTAAAGATTTGGCTGCCAGTTCAGGTATTCCAGCAGATAAATTAGTTGTTTTAAATAACATTATTGATATCAACGATTTAGAAGCAAAACTCGTTGAATATTTTGCTAAGCACTAATCTAATAATGAGGTAATGCTATGATTCAAGGAATCGTTTATTTTGTCGTTGATATTTTAAAAGTACCAGCGGTATTAGTTGGGGTCATTGCAATGGTCGGGCTTATTGCCCAACATAAATCATTTGCTGATACCGTGAAAGGAACCATCAAAACCATTTTAGGTTTTTTAGTATTAAGTGGTGGTGCAACTGTTGTAATAAGTGCAATTACTCCATTAGGTATGATGTTTGAAGAAGCGTTTAAATTACAAGGTATTATTCCTAATAATGAAGCGATTGTTTCTATGGCATTAAATGAGTATGGTGCAGCAACAGCATTAATTATGGCATTTGGTATGGTCGCAAATATTGTGGTTGCTCGTTTTACTCGTTTGAAATTCATTTTCCTAACTGGTCACCATACATTTTATATGGCTTGTATGATCAGTATTATTCTTACAGTAGCCGGTTTTAAAGGTTGGCAATTAGTGTTCACTGGCTCTTTAGTTCTAGGATTAATCATGGCGTTCTTCCCTGCATTAGCTCAGCCACAAATGCGTAAAATTACCGGTAATGATGATGTAGCATTCGGTCACTTTGGTACTTTGGGTTATGTATTGGCTGGTTGGCTTGGACAACTTGCAGGTAAAGGCTCTCGTTCGACAGAAGAGATGAATTTACCTAAAAATCTGAGCTTTTTGCGAGACAGTTCGATCTCAATCTCTTTAACGATGATGATCATTTACCTTATTTTAGCAATATTTGCCGGTGCTGATTATGTTGAAACCAATTTAAGTAAGCATGACAATTATTTAGTTTACGCAATTATAGAAGCAATTACTTTTGCTGCTGGTGTATTTATTATTTTACAAGGTGTGCGATTAATTTTAGCAGAAATTGTTCCAGCATTTACGGGGTTCTCAGAAAAACTAGTGCCTAATGCTAAACCTGCGCTTGATTGCCCGGTCGTATTCCCTTACGCACCTAATGCAGTCTTAATTGGTTTCTTATTTAGTTTTATTGGTGGATTAGTTGGTTTATTTGTTTTAGGACAATTAGATTTAGTGTTAATTTTACCGGGTGTTGTTCCACATTTCTTCTGCGGTGCAACAGCGGGAGTTTTTGGTAATGCCATGGGTGGTCGTCGTGGTGCAATGCTAGGAGCTTTTGCCAATGGTTTATTAGTCACCTTCTTACCTGTCATGTTACTACCGGTATTAGGATCACTTGGCTTTTCAAACACAACTTTCTCAGATGTCGATTTTTGTGGTATTGGTATTATCTTAGGAAATATGGCGAAATGGTTTAATAAAGATATCATTATGCTTATTATTATCGCAATTTTTGCCTTACTGGTTATATATAACTACGCAGCCAAGCCTCGGGAGAAAAATGATGACTAGATTTTAACAGATAGTTATTAGGTTATTAAAATAAAATATTTTGCCAGACACATTCGTCTGGCTTTTTTTATCACTATAGCTTTTCTTATTTTCTTCGGTTAACTTTAAGAGTTTCTATCAATTAGTGTTGTATCATTTTACACTATTACCATTGTGAAATAGCTTATAAGATATTGCTATACCTAATTGTTTACATAAATACATTAAGACAACTATAGGGTTAAAGATGTTATTATTTGGCTTTGCGTATAATCATTGCACAATATTAAACTATTTTATTACCTAATAAATTAATAATGGTTTTTTGTTTTTTTAAAGGGATGAACAATGGAGACTAACGAACAAGAGAACCTGTATGTTAATAAACATATTTACTTAAAATCACCCATTAGAGAATACGCTGGTAAGCTATATAATATTATCAACGTTAATCGGGACTATTTTAGTCAATTTATGGCTTGGCCTAAGTTTGTGACTAATGAAACGGATACCGCAAATTTCTTAGATAAATGTGTAGCCGAACATCAAAAGAACATTGCCAAAACCTATGTGATTCTACACGATGATGATCCTGTTGGATTACTTTCGTTTAATCAAATTGATAAAGCCAATAAAACGGCTTATATCGGTTATTGGTTAGATAGCCGAGTGCAAGGGAAAGGGATTATGACACAGGCAATTAAGGTTCTCACTAACTTTTATGCAGAACATCGGATTATTAAACGTTTTGTAATTAAATGTTCTGTAGATAATAGCAAAAGTAATCAAGTTGCGAAAAGATGTGGTTTTAGCTATGAAGGAACGCTTAAACAAGCTGAGTATTTAAATGGAATTTACCATGATCAGAATATTTACGGTTTAATATCCTCTTATTTATGAATTATCTATCTAATCAATAGTGTGATCATTCATTGATGCCAATTCATTTAGATAATACTATTTAAATGATTTTAGAATAAACGGTAACGACTATTACTTGGGTTTCTAGCTCTGATAATACTATTTTCATCTTAATGCACAACTTTAATTTCTCTTTTGAATTCAGGCTCGTTTTTATACTAAAACGTATAGCTGACCTGAAACATCTTTACAAAGTTTAATCCATATTATATGAGCTATTGCATGAATATCTATATTGAATAAATTACAGTTATCACAAGACTTTCCCGTAAAATTAGGTAATTAACATAAATATCATAAAATTATTAACCCTGATCGTGTACTTTTTATCTTTAATGTTAGGCTAATACACACTATCTTCGACAACAACATAGAAAAAATAATCAAGATAGTTGGTAACACAAAGTTATTTCGCCATAAAAAATGCTTAATTTTCAATAAGGGCGCTTGTTTGTTAAGCATCAGTTGTATTTTTATTTATGATAAAGATGTTACTATCTGAAAGGACGATAATTAAGATATCAATAAAAAAACCTGCTCAAAGCAGGTTTCTTTATTAAGTATTACTAAGTTATTTCAACTTAAGCAGTTGCTTTCAAACTACTAAATAATTTACAGTTAGCAGCACCAATAAGTGATAGTACGACAAAGCCAATTATAACAGCTATCTGACCATTAACCGGAACCCCTGCTGGTGATGCAGCAATACCAAAGTTATGTGCTGTGGCACCGGCAACTAAAAAGCCTAATACCGCAATAGCTGCATCTGAATTCCCTTCACCCGCCATAACTAACTGTCGCAATGGACAACCACCAATTAATATTGAACCATATCCGACCAACGCCATACCCAAAAAGTTCCAAACAAAATCAGTATGTGCTATCGGTTGATTTTCAAATCCTAAATTAAAGTTACCCACCACTAAATTAGCAATGAGT
Source organism: Gilliamella sp. wkB108 (assembly GCF_001690195.1). Taxonomy (GTDB): domain Bacteria; phylum Pseudomonadota; class Gammaproteobacteria; order Enterobacterales; family Orbaceae; genus Gilliamella; species Gilliamella apicola_L. The sequence goes on from NZ_LZGM01000049.1 coordinate 97,033, forward strand.
GCAACAACAAATATTGCAATATAGCCTGATAATAGAGTTCCACTTCTGAGTAATATCACATTACGAATACCACCAGACATACATAAACGACTTCGTTGTACAAATGCGCCAATAACCAAACCTGATACTAACGAAATCCATATTGGTGCATGTAAGGCGCCCGGACCTTTACTACTAAATAAAATGAAAGCAGGTCGAACTAACAGAAAGACTAACAACATTACAGCTATAACAGGCATAACCAAACCATTAGCCTTAGATTGACTAACTGATGCACCTAGAGAATAACCTTTAGTCAAAAATAAGCAACCAATACCAATACCAACAATAAATCCCGCTAAACCAACAAGTGCATTAAGATCTCCCGCTGCTAAACGTAATACCATACGTAATGGACAACCTAAAAAAACTAATGCACCAATCATAACAAAAAAGGCAATAACAAAACGTAATAATGGCGCACTACCACCACTAGCCTGAAATTCTCTTCTTCCCATGGTCAATATAAAAGATCCTAATATAAATCCAATAATTTCAGGTCGTATATACTGAACTGCTGCCGCATTATCTAACCCTAGCGCACCAGCAGTATCACGTAAAAAACAAGCGGCACAAATCCCCATATTTGGCGGATTTCCGAGTTTCATTAAAATAATTGCAATAAGACCAATTAGTCCACCTGTAATTATTAAAAGTAATAAACTTTTTTTATTTTCCATATAAATAATCCTATACCTACAGATTGTTAATAATAATTGAATATAAAATTTCAATAATATTCGTCACTGTGTAGTTAATCTTTTCATCATATTATTAAATTATATTTATAACTTAATAAATTAGAAATATACAAAGCATAGGAAAAGAGAATATTAACCCCAAAACTAAACTTTATTTAACTAGCAATTAAAACTACATTTTGCTGATCGCATATCAATCAACAAAGGACGATTAATTACACTTTAACTTCAATGGTTGTTTGTATCAGGAGATGACAATAGATAGAGAAAGGAAGTGAACTAAGTAGTAATAAAACATTACTACTTAGTTAGATTTCATCACGACATGAATATGAGTGATGCTATTTTAATATCACTTAATTAACAATTTAATCTTGTCTCCGAACTATTTGGCATTAATCATTGCTGCCGGAGAAAGGTTAGTTGTTAATGTGCCATTCTCTGTTTCCTGACGTAAACGATATTTAAGTTGACTATACTCCTCTTTTACATAGCGTTCTGCCGAAAGTTGATCTTCAATGGCCATAACCCGTACTGGTACATATTTATACTCTGGTGTTTTGGTTATCTTACTAAGATTTTCACCAACTAACTCATTACAAGCACCAATCCACCATTGGTAGGTCATATAAACAGCGCCTTTATTGGTTCTATCACTCACTGAAGCCCGTGTAATTACTTTACCGTGATGAGATTCAACCCAAACCAATTCGTCATTTTCTATATTCAGTTCTCTTGCATCAGCAGTATTCATCTGAATATAACCCGGTTCATCGGCAAGTGCAGCTAAAGCACGGCAGTTACCCGTCATTGAACGACAAGAATAATGACCAACTTCACGAACTGTTGCCAATACCAGTGGGAAGTCACTGCTGGTTTTTTCAACCGGCGGCGCCCAATCACAGGTAAAGAGTTGTCCTTTGCCATTCGGTGTATCAAATTTCACTCCTCCTTGACCATCGTCATATAAGTAAGGAGATCCCGGTGAATCTAAAGTTGGACAAGGCCATTGTATATATCCTAAGCCACCATTAGCATCGAGTTTTTCATAAGTTGCACCATAATATTTTGGACATAATTCCCGCAATTCATCCCAAATTTCTTGTGTATTGTTATAATGCATCGGATAACCTAGTTCTGTTGCTAACAGGCTAATTATTTGCCAGTCAACTTTAACATCACCTTCTGGTTCAACCGCTTTATAGAAGCGCTGGAATCCACGATCCGCTGCAGAATAGACACCTTCATGTTCACCCCAAGTTGTTGCCGGTAAAATAACATCGGCAGTAGCAGCTGTTTTGGTCATAAAGACATCTTGCACAATAAACAGTTCAAGTTCACTAAATCCACGCCTTACTGCTGATAAATCAGGTTCGGTTTGTAGTGGATCTTCACCCATACAATAAAATGCTTTTAATTTCCCTTTTTCAGCATTCATGGCAACTTCACTTAAATAAGCGCCTACTTTATTTGGTAGTGATTCAACTCCCCAAGCTTTAGCAAATTTTGCTCTAATTTCATCATCAGTAACATTTTGATAACCCGGGAATTGATTTGGTAATGCTCCCATATCACAAGCACCTTGTACGTTATTTTGACCACGTACCGGAGCTACCCCTGTATTAGGACGTCCAATTTGACCGGTTAATAATGCTAAACTGGCCAATGCGCGAACCGTTTCAACCCCTTGATAGAATTGACAAACACCCATTCCCCAGAATATTCCTGATGCTGGTGAGGTGGCATACATTCGTGCGACCTGTCGAATAACATCCGGCTCTATTCCTGTTACCTCTTGTACCGATTCCGGCGTATAACTTGCTACAATTTGTTTAAGTTCGTCAAAACCATCGGTATATTTTTCAATAAAACTATGGTTAATCAGATCTTCTTCTATAAGTACGTGAGCTACTGCATTTAAGAAAGCAATATTACTTCCATTTTTTAATGGTACGTAAAGATCAGCAATACGTGCTGTTTCAATCTTTCTTGGATCACATACTATTACTTTCGCCCCTTTCTCTTTTGCACGGACAATACGACGCGCAATAATTGGATGAGACGTTGCTGGATTCCAGCCAAAAACAAAAATACATTTAGTATCCTCAATCTCAACGATTGAGTTACTCATGGCACCGCCACCTACTGAAAGTTGCAGACCTGCAACAGAAGGACCATGTCAGACCCTAGCACAGCAGTCAACGTTATTAGTACCAATTACCGCTCGAGCAAACTTTTGCATCACGTAATTGGTTTCATTACCAGTACTACGCGATGAACCAGAACACATAATTGAGTCTGAACCATATTTTTCTTTAATCGCTTTTAATTTACTGGCAGTAAAACTGATTGCTTCTTGCCATGATACAGGCTCAAGTTTGCCACCTTTTTCACGGCGTATCATTGGATTACGTAAACGAGGGGTTAAAATTTTAGTATCATGAATAAAATCCCAACCATATAACCCTTTCAAACATAATTCGCCTTCATTTGTTAACCCATTAGCGCCTTCCGCGCCTATTACACGGCCATTTTGGACATGCAAATTAATTTTGCATCCCGATGCGCAATATGGGCAAACCTCTATTACTTTTTTCATGTTAGACTCCTTAAACATTATTACGACCTAACAAAACCTTAACTTAACATCTTATTATGGCCTAATAGATTATTTAACAGAGTGTATAATTGTCGATTAACGTCAATTGACACGCTCTTGTAATTCTTCCAATTTATTCACTGTATTAAGCGATAATGCTTTAGTCGGACATGCTTTCACACATGCTGGACCTGTAGCATTACTACTACATAGATCACACTTCATAATTTCAGCTTTATATTTTACTCCAAATGGGTAACCATTTATGGTAAGAGGTACTTGTCGCATTTTAATTTCTATAGCACCATATGGACAAGCAAGTACACAGGTTTTGCAACCAATACACTTATTTTGTAATACCCTGACACTATTATCTTGCTCAACTAAAGCACCATTCGGGCAAGCTGCAACACATGCAGCATCTTCACATTGACGACACATAACTGGGACCGTCACCTTATCTGTAATGGTTATTTTTATGCGCGCATTAAAATGAGCAGATTCTAGCGTAGTTAACTCTTCATTATGGGAAAGCACGCACGCCACTTCACAAGTTTTACAACCGATACAAGCATCAATATTAGCACTGATAAACTGATTCATAATTATCTCCCTAATTTAATGCAGTAAATTCAGTCTTTAAACAATTGGATTTGAGTGCTTCATAAATCTTGTCAACGCCTTGTTTCACCTTTTCGGTCATCGGATAGTAAAAACCAACTATATCCGGCTGTATACCTAAAAAATGAATCACTGGTATATCTTCTTTTAATTGATCTACTAAGAAAGTTAGTGGCATATTGTGCGTATTCATCAAAAACATCTCGGCAATTAAATCAATATCTACAAAACGGATCTCACCAGGAGTTAAGCCCATTTCGGTTGCATCAACAATCAATAGTTGTTCCGGTTTTAGTTGTCGAATTTGATGCACCACATTTTCGGGCGCACTACCTCCGTCAATAACAAGCCATTGGTTAATTGGTTGCTGTTGTAGCTTTTCAGCTAAAAGTGGCCCTGCACCATCATCTCCCATCATACTATTACCAACGGTCAGGATAACGCCTGTAAATTGATGATTGATATTCATACTATACCACTCTTTTAATCATTAAATACATAGCTGGCTCTTTAGTTATTGCTTGCAATAACTGTAGTAATGTTTCAGTCCACTCTTTATAAGGTGATACCATTTTGTCGCGTTGTTGGATGAAAGCATTCGCTAATAAATTTACATGGGTAATATCAACCGTGATTTCACCAAACTTTATTAATCTGGCCAGCTTAGCATGTGCTTCAAGATCTGCTGAGATATAATCAATCCAGCGCATATATTCATCAGTTGGACAGGTTAATACACTTTTTAAACAATCTATTACACCGACATGATGACCTATTGCTAAAGAGTAATACATCACCTGTTCAGCTTGCGGAGGAATATCCGTTTCTTGTTCAACAAATTTCTGATTAAGTGAATAAAATAACACCTGATCAGCCATGATATTCTCCTTTTAGCATGCTAAAAAATACAGTTTGTAAATGATTAACCACTTCAGTTAAACGAGGATCTCCTTCCGCATCGAGCCACTGTTTTAAATTTGCTTCGAATTCTGTCGGTGAATTATTTTCGAGCAAAGACATAATTTTATCGCTAATCAGTTTTCCTTGATAATAACCAACCAGTTTTCTCGCTTCACGCTCAACAACCACACGCGTCTCGACAGGTATATTAGGATGAAGGACTTTAACTTGTTCATTACTGGTTTGATCATAAGATTGACCTTTCAATTTTTGCTCTAATAAACCAAGCGCCACAGCAAAACCATAAATGGTAGCCGCAGGTGTTGGTGGGCATCCGGGTATATAGACATCAATTGGTACAATCTTATCACTCCCTCCCCAAACACAATACAAATCATGGAATATGCCGCCACCACAACCACACGCACCATAAGAGATACAAATTTTAGGATCTGGCGCACTATGGTAGGCACGTAAAGCCGGCATACGCATTGATCGAGTTACTGCTCCGGTAAAGAGTAAAATATCTGCATGGCGTGGAGAAGGAACAACTTTGATTCCGAAACGTTCAGCATCAAAAAGCGGGGTAATAGCAGCAAAAATCTCGATTTCACAACCATTACATCCACCACAGTCAACACGATAAACATAGGCAGAGCGCTTAATTTTTTTAAGTAATGTCTCTTTAAGTTTACTGATCTGTTCATCAACCACAATAGGTTTTGGCGTATAGTGCAAATGACTATTATCGTCAATATTATTCAGATTCATGTTTTACTCCTGATTGGACATACTTACCTAATTGCACATCACTTTTATTAACAATGTTTTGGCGACGTTTACACTCCGGACAAGTTTCAAACTGTTCTTGCCTAGATAATACTTCTTGTTCATCTAACCCAGCATGAACTAATAAAGCCATGACATAATCGATCTCTTTTTGAGGTGCAAAAAAACGCTGACAAACACGGCATTTAGCCAATGAAAAGGTAGCGCGTTCATATAAATCGGCTTTATTCATCACCGCTAATTCAAACTCTTGCGATAATTCAATTGCTCGTGTAGGACATACTTCTTCACATCGCCCACAAAAAATACATCGTCCAACAAATAATTGCCATTCTCGCTTACCGATTTTTGTATTTGTTTGCATAGTTAACGCATTAGCAGGACAAGCTGCGGTACAAGCTCCACAAGCAATACACTGATCGGGGTCATAATGAGGTTTCCCTCGAAAACCGAGGGGAACATCAAGTGGTTTAAACGGATATTTAACCGTTGTATCACCTACTTTACGTATTATCTTCAACAGTTTTAACATCTTCATATCCTCTATGGTTTTACTGGCGAATTAACACGCTCAATACCATAACGCTCAATCTCTTTATAAGGTACGGTAACAGATTTTTGTTTACGCACATCGACCAATGTCACCCGGTCAGTACAGGAATAACAAGGATCTAAACTGCCGATAATCAATGGCGCATCGGACACGGTATTACCTCGCAACATATATCGTAAAACAGGCCAATTAGCATATGTTGCCGCTCTACAACGCCATCGAAATAGTTTTTGATTATTGCCCGTCATACTCCAATGGACATCTTCACCACGCGGAGCTTCAGTAAAACCAAGAGCAAATTTATGTGGTTGATAGGTAAATCCTTCAACTAATAAAGGGCCACTTGGTAAATTATCTAGTGCATACTCGCACATCGCTATCGAATCGAGTGTTTCCCCAACACGAACCATTACACGGGCTGCCACATCGCATGAATCATAACTAATCAAACTTTTAGGTAATAAATTATAACCTGCAAAAGGGTGGTCAAATCTGACATCTCGTTTGAAACCACTTGCACGAATCATAGGACCTACCGGACTAAAATCTCTGGCAATTTTCTTATCTAAAATACCAACCCCTTTAGTACGTTGTTCAAAATTAGGTGTCCCAACTAACATTTCGACAAGTTCTATCACCTCTTTACGCATCTCTTGTAATACTTGTATTGTTTTAATACGTGCATCTTTAAGGATATCTCGTCTGATACCACCAATCAGATTCATACCATAGGTTTTTCTTGCTCCAGTTAGCAGTTCGGCTAACATCATAGCTTTTTCTCGCACCCTGAAGAATTGCTGAAATCCACCATCAAACCCCGTGAAGTGGCAACTTAACCCTAAATTTAATAAATGACTATGTAGACGTTCTATTTCTAGCAATATACAGCGGATCATCTGTCCACGGGCTGGCACTTCAATACCTAAAGCATTTTCAACAGAATTAGCATAAGCAACACTATGAGCATAACCACAAATACCACAAACCCTATCAGCCAAAAAAGTCACTTCGTTATAACCCATACGATTTTCAGCTACTTTTTCCATACCTCGATGCACATAGAACAATCGATAGTCAGCATCAATAATCTGTTCACCGTCAACAAATAATCTAAAATGTCCAGGTTCATCTGAAGTAATATGCATAGGACCAATTGGCACTATACGATTTTCTTTATCACCCAACTCATTTAAGAAAGGATAAGTGTCATTATTGGTTGTTGGAGCAGGACGTTGGCGATAATCCATTGTATCTTTGCGTAATGGATATAGGTCATCTGGCCAATCATCGGGTAACACAAGACGGCGAGCGTCGGGAATACCAACTGGCGTTAAACCATACATATCTCGAACTTCACGTTCTCCCCAAACTGCCGCAGGCACTAATGGCGTCACAGAAGGAAATTCGGCGCTAACTGGATCAACTAACGCTTTGACAACCACCCAACATTTTTCACCTTCTTCCATTGATAACGCATAATAAATGGCAAAATGACCATTCAAAGATCGTTCATCATTACCAAAAAGTACAGGTAACCATCCACCTAATTCATAATAAAGATAAGCCACAATTTGCGGTAAACTATTTAAATCAATCGTCACAGTTAACTGATTATAAGTTTGGCGCTCTACCTCTTTTACCGCATGAGGGAAACGATTCCTAACCTGAGTAATATAATTATCACCCAGCAACTGTTGATTTTTAGACTGATTATTTAATACCGTTTCTAGCGTCACTTTATACTCTCCTGTTGTAATGAGTCTAAAACAATTCCTGATGTTTGAATGATATCCCTTGACTGATAAGATAAATGTTGTTTTCCGGGTGATACCTCTTTTTTGTGAGGTGAAGGAGATTGCTGATTATGAGTAAGTACAATTGTTGTTGCGTTATTGATTAGCTGCTGAACTGGTTTAGGTATACATATACCCATTACTAACATCATAATCAGTAGCAAAGCCATTGGTAATGTAGTTAATATTCCTAATTCCCCTTTTACCACTTGTTCTGGAGCTTTGAAAAATGTTACTTTAGCGACCATACGCACTAATCCGGCTAACACGACCGTTAATAACAACAATAATAATAATGCTAACCAAATAGAACTGGTTTTAAGTGTTGCAACAATCAACATAAACTCACTAACAAATACATTAAATGGAGGCATGCCACCTAATGCTAAAGCGCCTCCAGCAAATAACACAGCGGTAAACGGCGCTACTTTTAATAAACCTTTTACGGTGAAAATATCTCGAGTCCCATACTTCAATAACACATTACCTGAACCACAGAATAATAGTGTTTTTGCTAAACTATGATTAAGGGTATGTAACAATCCGGCAAAGATACCAAATGGTCCACCAATACCAATAGCAATAGCGACAATACCCATATTTTCAACACTTGAATAAGCGAGTAAACGTTTCATATCACGCTGAACAATAATAAAAAATGCCGAGACGCCAACTGATAAGAAACCAAAAATTAATAATAAGTTACGTGGGAAACTGCCATCAATTGAACCACTAATGATAATGTAATAGCGTAAAATCACTAATAATGCACAGTTTAGTAATACCGCAGAAAGTAAAGCACTGGTAGGACTTGGAGCTTCACTATGCGCATCGGGTAACCAAGCATGCATAGGAAATAAGCCCATTTTGGTACCGAAACCAAGTAGAACAAACACAAAGGCAAGATGCATCAAGGTATCATCTAATATGTGAGGCAGTTTGACCACTTCAGTCCAATAAATAGCCATACTTGGATCTACCATTACATTAGCGGCATTTGCATAAACAAGTATGGTGCCATACAGACCGAAGGCAACGCCGATAGTACAAACTATAATATATTTCCAAGCCGCTTCAAGAGATGATTTTTGACCATATAAGCCAACAAGAAAAGTAGAGCTTAGCGTTGTTGCCTCTATTGCAACCCACATCAAAATCAAGTTATTTGTGGTAATAGCAATGAGCATCGTAAATAAAAACAGATGGAAAAAACCATAGTAATAACAAAGTGTTTTAGCAGAAACTTCGCCATATTTAACTTCATGGCTCATATAACCTACAGAATACAATCCTGTTATAAAACCAATGATAGCTAAAATAGCTAAAAAGAGTCCTCCAAGTGTATCAACATGCCACCATAAATTATCCGATAAAATTTGACCTTCAAGATGTATTTTATATAGTACACAAGCTGACATTGACACTAAGGCTATCAAACCTAGCACATTAATACCGTGTACTACTTTAACAAGACTGTTACTTGCTAAACTGCACATAAAACAGATCATTGAAAAACATAACGGTATAATTAACAGTGAATATAACATTAATGTATCATTCATCATGATCTATCCTTTCAATGTATTAAGTTTATTGGCATCAAGTGTATGAAGTACACAATAAATACGCCTTGCAAAATAACACATCACAACCACGGCAAAAATTGCATCGGTTGTAATTCCAATTTCCACGAGCTTTGGTACTCTATTTGCAAGTAACGCTAACGTTAAACTCGCTCCATTTTCCATAAGGCAGTAACCAAAAATTTGTTTCAGAATATTACGTTGGCTAATAATACACATTAATCCAATTAAAAAATGACCTAATGAAACGGCTAAAACTGGCTTTAATTCGCTGACTAAAGGCAGTTTTACTGGTTGGACCACAAAATGACAAGCCAACATAATTAAAGCGGCAAAAATGACAATAACTGGTACAGGTAAAATTCCACCTTCAATATTCGCTTTTTTCATTTTCCGATATGTCAAAAACACTATCAAAGGTACCAATATGACCTTGGTTACGATTGCTGTGAGCGCCCAACTATAAAGTTCACTGGCTGCAAAATAATTACCAATGGCAAACATTATCATTACTAAAACTAATGACTGTAAACCATACATTACAATGGTGGTGGATATCGGTCGTACAATAATGATCAATATAGAAGTAACTACTAGTAAACCAGCAAGATTATTGATAATAAAAGATCCCGTCATAGTAAACTCCATTAATTAAGCCAGAGAACAGCAATTACACTGGAACATAGTGACATTATTATTAGGATCACTAATACTATTTTCATAGCCAGTGGTACAGATGTCGCATTAGCAACTTCTTCCGATGGTTTACCTAATACGCTTTTACCAAACCAATGCAAAAACCAAGCAAAGCTCGCCACAGATTCTATTACGACAATGACAACGAGTGTCATAATTAGCCAATTATCAGAGGACAATGCAAAACCAGCAGCAAAAATTGGATATTTACTGAAAAAACCATTAAATGGCGGTACACCAGTAATAGCTAACGCGGCAACACAAAATCCTATTCCCAATAACGGCAACGTGCTTAATATCCCTTTTAGTTTTGGTAACATTCTGGTACCACAGGTATAACTGAGTGCGCCAGCAACTAAGAAGAACAAGCTTTTCGCAAAAGCATGGTTAAAGATATAAGCGATACCCGCTTCAAAAGACATTGAGCCATATACTGTTCCAAATCCGTAGATCGCCAGTGATAACGCAAAAAAGATATAAGATAATTGGGTAATGGTTGAATAAGCCAGCAAGCGTTTTAAATCAGTCTGAGGTAAATACATAACAAAACCGTATATCAAGGTAATTACCGCCATTATCATTCCTATTTCACCAATGATAATTGGGATATTTCCCGCTGACATAATTGAACGAGCAAAAATATAAACACCAACTTTTACCATTGAAGCGGCATGTAAATAAGCACTCACAGGCGTTGGCGCCTCCATTGCATCTGGCAACCAAACATGCAATGGAAGTTGTGCAGATTTGCCCCATGCGGCAAATAATACACCGCACAAAATCACGATTTTAGCTTCTGCACTTAAATCAGATAAGGCATTCAGTGAGAACGTACCCGATTCAAGAAATAACCAAGCCGCTGCTACGTATAACCCTAAAGAAGCGACATGAGTTACTAATAGTGCTTTCATCGCTGAATGTTGTGATTTAGGTGTTTGATAATAACCAATCAATGCCCATGAACAACCACCGGTAATTTCAAAGAATAACAATTGCCCTAATAGCGTAGAAGATAATACTAAGCCGGCCATTGCTCCGATAAATACCATTAAAAAAGCATAGTAACGGGTCGATCCTTCATGAGGATGTTCACGATTATTTTTGGTTAAATAGGCGGTTGAGTAGAGACTGATGAGAAAACCTAAAAAGACAACGGCAAAACATATCAATGTACTGACTTTATCAATTACTACTCCAAAGATAGCTGTTTCACCGATGTTTAAAAAAGTATAGGTTTGCGTCATTTGACCGGCTTGAAAAAACTGCCAACCGAGCCACACCGTACCACAAGAAGCGAGCAATGAGACAAACACACTAAAAATGCGTGCAAATGAGTAAGGTGAACATGCAATAATTAATGCACCAATAAAAGGAATCAGGATTGTCGCTAAGGCAATATATTCCATCATATTTCCCGTTCTCCCTATAAACCTGTTAAATAAAACACATAGGCTAATACTGATATACCAAACCCAGCCCATGTTACGTTAGATGTCAATAAGAATCGCCCACGACATAAACAGTTTTCAAATATACTGGCTAATACAAATACTATGACCAATTTGACCAAATAACACAGTATTGCAAGTAAATAATTATCAGGTGAAAAAGGAATAAAGACGACAATAAATAAACTAGCAAATACGACTTGCTTAAGGCTGATACTCAATTTAATTAAGGCAAAACCAACACCTGAATATTCAGAGAGAGGACCTTCTTGTAGTTCTTGTTCCGCTTCTGCATAATCGAAAGGAATTTTGCCCATTTCAATAAATACCGCAAACGCACAGGCTAACATGGCTAATATCGCAGCGGTTGGGGTTGCTCCACCCCATTGTGAGATAAATTTTATCCCCATAAAACTGATATTCGTTGAACCAGCGATCAAAGCAATAACAATCAAACCTAAAATTAAAATAGGTTCAACCAAAATACCTAACATAAGTTCACGACTAGCACCTAGACCAGCAAAAGGACTACCTGAATCAATACCTGAGAGTGAAAAGAAAAAGCGGAATAAGGCAAATAAGTAGATAATGACTATTAAATCACCCACCATAGACATTAATGAATCATACGCCATTATCGGTATAATCATGGCAACAAGTAGCATAGTCCCAATTAATATAAGCGGAGTTACCCTAAAGATAATCCCTGCATTAGCCGGTGACATCTCTTGCCGACTAAATAGTTTTATAATATCGCGATAATCCTGAAAAATACCTGCACCACGACGAGACTGCATACGCGCACGGATCTGGCGAGAAATCCCCGACATTAATGGCGCCAGTAATAGTAAAAAAATAGCTTGCAACAATCCTATAACTGCCCAGAATGGAGATAACGCATCAATACTTGGCATTTTTTTCTCCTATATTACGGTCACGAAAAGCAAAATGATTAAGGTAACAATCACATATAAGGCATAAATCCGATAATCACCTTGTTGAATTCGTTGAACATTTCGACCAATAATTTGTACAACATTAACAATATTATTCACAATTTTTACATCCCATATTGGTTCAATTCGTTGTGCCAATACAGTTGTTTTTTGCACCATAGCTTGCATATATTTACCAATACTTAATTTTCTTCTTAAGGTATAAAGTGGTGCAAACATAAATCGTAGTGGTTGTGTGAAATTACCCGCTGTTTGAGCCATATCAATTTCATATTGATAACCACAAGCCCAAGGATCGTCATTATTTCTAAACGGTAAGCGTTGAGGCTTAGTAAATATGTAAATCAATAAAGGCAAAATTATTAGCGCTATTAACAATATAAATATAAGAATAGGAGAAACAGTCGCCTGATAAGCATCGCCAGCAACTAACATTGTTCCATTACTTGTAATGTGATCTAAAACGGAGGTATTTAACTTAGCCAATTGATTAGCTATAGATGACATCAAAGGGATCATTAAAAAAGCCCCAGCACCAAGAAAAATACATAAAAGTGCCAAAGCTAACATTGGAATAGTCATTAATAATGAAACTTCTTTAGCTTGCTCTGCTTGAGGACTTCGAGCTTTACCACAAAAACAAATACCATAAACTTTGACAAAACACATGGCTGCGAGCGCACCAGTAATAGCTAACATAACAATAGCAATTGGCCCTGCTAAGCGTAGAACAATACCTTCATTCATACTCATAGAGAATAAAGATTGATAGGTATACCATTCACTGATAAAACCATTTAATGGAGGTAACGCTGATATCGCCATACAACCAATTAAGAAAGCCATAGCCGTTAATGGCATTACCTTAGCGAGTCCACCCATTTTATCCATATCTTTAGTATGCATACGGTAGATAACCGCGCCAGCACCTAAAAAGAGCAATCCCTTAAATACAGCATGATTTAACAAGTGATAAAGCGCACCAACAAAACCCAATACCGTTAATAGCGGTAAGTTGGTGGCAATACCTATCATTCCGGCGCCAACACCCATTAAAATAATACCAACATTTTCAACCGTATGATAAGCAAGTAACCGTTTGATATCATGTTCTGCCAGAGCATATAGCACACCTAGAACAGCAGAAACCGCACCAAACGCTAACACTAAAACACCCCACCATAGTTGCGTGGCACCAAGCAAATCAACCGAAACTTTGATAATACCAAAAACCCCTATTTTAACCATGACGCCAGACATTAGGGCTGAGGCATGAGACGGAGCTGCTGGATGTGCTTTAGGCAACCATCCATGAAGCGGAATCATACCGGCTTTAGCGCCAAAGCCAAAGAAGGCCAATAAGAACACCAGTGACGCCATTAATGGCGATACAGGGCTGGTTCTAAACGATTCAAAATCAAGACTTTTGGTTTGTAAATAGAGTAAGAAAAAGGCAACCATAATCAGAACAGAACCGATATGTGCAATTAAAAAGTAAAGTAAACCTGCATTAACGGCTTTTTCATCTTGTTCAGTAATAACTAAGAAGTAAGAGGCTAGAGACATAATCTCAAAGAAGATAATAAAATAAAAGGCATTATCCACAACCATTAGTACTACCATTGCAGCAATAAATAGGTTAGTAAAAAAGCCAATACCATAAGCGCCTTTACCGCGATATTCTTGAACATAAGCAAATGAGTAACAAGATGAAGCCATAGCCAATAATGAGATCACCGCTATCATAAATGCAGAAAGACCATCTATTCTTAGTGTACAATTAGCAAAAGTAAAAGGAGTCCATAAGGTATAAAGATGAATTCCCCCTTCAATTAACACCGGAATGATTACTACCAAACCAAGTAACCCGGCTAATACCCCAGCAATACCTGAAACAATAATTGCTGCACGCTCTTGTTTTGCTAATAATAAGGATAATAAACCACCAACAACGTAGATTAGGATTGAGATTAACAGCATATTAAAAGGATATGGCATTACAACTCTCCTTCCGGCAAACCTGCATTGGCAGTGTTAATTAATGAATCTTCAAAGGCTTCGCGTTTTAGCCGAGATGCTACATTCAACGTTTTATCTGCAATTAAATACAGTGCATCAGTTGGACAACTTCTGATGCAAGCAGGTCCTGCTGGATCAAAAGAACAAAGATCACATTTTACGGCAATCATTTTTCGACCAGCATTCCAGGCTAAAAATGGATTCATTGAAGGTGCGCTAGCAGGTAAATCACTTAATTGTGACTCTGGGACATAATTTTCATAACATTCAGGTAAAGCTTCTGGTTCACTAGCTGCCGGCGTAATAGCACCAAAAGGACATGCTAATCCACAGAGTTTACAGCCAATACAAGTACTCTCATTGAGCATGATTGAATTATCTATTTTAACAATGGCATTAACCGGGCATACTTTAGCACATGGTGCATCTTCACAATGGCGACATAACACTGGCGCAGTACCATTATCATCACGCATTACGGTTAACCGTGCATGGGCAACTAAACCAACCTTTTCATGAGTCTGAATACAAGCAGCCATGCAAGTATTACATCCAATACATTTTGTGGGTTCTGCGATCACAAAACGATTCATGAATATTCTCCCTGCGATAACATTAATATTAATACTAGGTTATCTAATGCAAGAATCATACCAAGATAGCTCTATTAATTTATAATAGCAATAAAATACGCAAAATCAATTAGTTACCCGGATAAAACAAAATAGAAAGGCAGTTAAATCATCACAAATACATTAAAACCCTCAACATGGTCTAATCCCTTTTTTTTATGTGGTTATAGCCCAAAATACCCTTATAAAAAGTGTCGATATTATTTCGTCACTTCATTGTCGATTTCGTCAAAAATGTCGAAATCTGCTTAAAGCAAATTGTTGAAACAGATATCATTTAAAAAAACAAGATTAGTTAGTTACAGCGAATAACCAAAAATAGGCGAAATGTAATAATATTATTTATCTAATTAATTAAACAAAACAAACAAGGTTTGACAAATTTAAGATGAAGTCTTAATAAAATAAAATTGGCAAATTTTATCGATTGCTAAAAAACGGTAATCAATAACATAAATAATAAATCTATCAATTTATTTAAATGGTATATTTATTGCATAAATTTAATTAAACAATTACTACAGCCAGACGATAACTAAATAGTTATTAAAAGTGTTACTGACTAGGAATAATAAACAGAGTTAACCAATGCATGAACTAACTTTATGTTATCAAACTCATGAACTAATAATGCAAGAAGCTAAATTACAAAAAGCGAAAAGTATCACTGCGATTTGGATTGAAATAGGAGCTTTATCTTGTATTGAACCAGAAGCAATGCGCTTTTGTTTTGATTTAGTTTGTCAAGGAAGTATAGCTGAGGGCTGTCAATTACACCTTGAACAAAAAACGGCTACAGCTTGGTGTACATCATGTCAAAAACTTATTTCCGTGAAAAATGCTTTTATTGCTGTTTGTTCAGAGTGTAATTCGCCACTATCGAAGGTTGATGCCGATGATAAAGTATGGGTGAAAAGCATACAAATTAAGTAGTACATTGTGCAATTTCAAGCTGATTGGGTATATACTCGTGAGCGTTAACCATACTTTTATCAATACCGGTTATCTGTAGATTTGCTTTTGAAGTTGCTTTTTTAATGCTGATGTTTAACTAAAAGTGACCAAACTAAAAAATCAGCTTGGTAATTCAACAATCACTTAAGTATCCAAAAATGGCTTGAGTGTAGATCCTAAGATGAGAAATAAGGAGAATTTATGTGTATCACTTGTGGATGTGAATCTCATAACTCGCCTGTGAGCGAAGAGCCAAATCACGCACATCACCATGAACAACATACCCACCACGAACCTCAGGTTATTCACCACCATTACTATCATAATGGTGATGTTCATCATCATTATCATATTACCGCTGACGAACATACTGCTAAACTATTCATTCCGCACAACGATCAAGATCACGAAGATAAACAGAACAATAACCAGCAACGTTTAGTTGAAATTGAAAAACATGTCTTAGCTAAGAATGATCAGATTGCCGAACATAATCGACAACACTTTGCTGAACGACATATTATTGCACTTAATCTGGTATCAAGTCCTGGATCAGGAAAAACCACACTATTAACCGAAACGTTAGGCTATCTATCAACTAAATATCCTTGTGCGGTAATTGAAGGTGATCAGCAAACTTCAAATGATGCAGATCGTATTGCCCAAACTGGGGTACCTGTTATTCAGGTTAATACGGGTAAAGGTTGCCACCTTGATGCTGACATGGTACATAAAGCAGCACATAAACTACCGCTACCTGAAAATGGTTTTTTATTCATTGAAAATGTGGGTAATTTAGTTTGTCCAGCCAGCTTTGATCTTGGGGAAAAACTAAAAGTAGTGGTGATGTCAGTCACTGAAGGTGATGATAAACCCCTTAAATATCCCCATATGTTTGCCGCAGCTGGCTTGATGATCATTAATAAAATTGATTTAATCAATTACGTTAATTTTGATATACAACAATGTATTACCAATGCCCGACGGATTAATCCTAATTTAGCTGTGATATGTTTATCTTGCATTGGTGGCGAAGGTTTATCAGATTGGTTTGAATGGTTGGAGACTCAACAATGTGTATAGGTGTGCCTTGTTGTATTAAAACGATTGATCCCGATCATCCTAATCAAGCAGAAGCAGAAGTTAATGGTATTATTTGTAATATTGATATATCACTTATTAGCCATGAACAAGACCAAAGTTTAATTGGTCAATGGGTGCTGGTGCATACTGGTTTTGCCATGAGTAAACTAGATGAAGAAGAAGCACAAAACACGCTTTTAATGCTAAATGCAATGCAAGAAGAAGAAGCCGATGTAGCTGTCTTATTCCAAGCGCAAGACAGGTTTTAAATTATGCAATTTATTGATGAATATCGTGATCCTCAGCAGGTTAAACAGCTCTTAATCAGGATTAACACATTAATCAATCAAACTCATTACTCAGCAGAAAGACCATTACAAATAATGGAAGTATGCGGTGGTCACACTCATGCAATTTATAAATTTGGATTAGAAAAACTCTTACCATCACAAATCGAATTTATCCATGGACCAGGTTGTCCTGTTTGTGTATTACCAATGGGGCGCATCGATAGTTGCATTGAAATTGCTAAAAAACCAGAAGTCATCTTTTGTACATTTGGTGACGCAATTCGCGTTCCCGGACGTAATGGCTCATTATTACAAGCCAGAAAAGAAGGTGCCGATATCCGACTAATCTACTCCCCGCTTGATGCATTAAAGCTAGCTAAACAACATATTGATAAACAAATTGTACTTTTTGGATTAGGTTTTGAAACAACGATGCCCGGCATGGCATTAACCTTAAAACAAGCCAAACAGCAACAGCTGAAAAATTTTAGTCTATTTTGCCAACATATAACTATTATGCCTACACTGCGCGCCCTATTACAGCAACCAGATATATTAATTGATGCATTTTTAGCTCCCGGCCATGTCAGTATGGTTATTGGCATACAACCCTATGATTTTATCAGTGACAAATATCATAAGCCCGTTGTTGTTAGTGGTTTTGAACCGGTAGATATTTTACAAAGTATTGTCATGATATTAGAACAGATTATAGAACAGAGCATCAGAGTGGAAAATCAATACCGTCGAGTAGTGCATGATAATGGCAATGCACTTGCCAAAGAGGTAATGAATGAGGTATTTACCTTACAAGGTGATGATGAATGGCGTGGACTTGGTATTATCGCTAATTCAGGCGTAAGGCTTAATCAAGACTATATCGAATTTGATGCCGAGCAACGCTTTGGTTTACAAAGAAAAAAAGTTGCCGACAACCCACAATCTCGTTGTGGTGAAGTGTTAACAGGACGTTGTAAACCGATAAATTGTCCACTTTTTGGCAAACAGTGTACCCCTGATTCAGCATATGGGGCGTTAATGGTTTCATCGGAAGGGGCTTGTGCCGCTTATTATCAATATCGACAAGGTGAATGATGACAATAAACACAATTTCGCTTATGCATGGTAGCGGTGGTTTAGCTAGCCAACAACTTATAGATAATTTGTTTATGCAAGCTTTTAATAATGAAAAATTAGCAAAGCGAGAAGATCAAGCTCGCCTGTCATTAAGCGATTTAAATCTAACCGGAGATAAGCTAGCATTTAGTACCGACAGTTATGTTATTGATCCAATAATTTTCCCGGGTGGAGATATCGGCAAATTAGCAATTTGTGGCACAGTCAATGATTTAGCTGTGAGTGGAGCATATCCTCGTTATTTATCTTGCGGATTTATTATTGAAGAAGGCCTACCTATTGAATTATTGAAACAAATTGTCACAAGCATGGCTGAAACAGCTAAAATTGCCGATGTTGAAATAGTGACTGGTGATACCAAAGTCGTCCCTAAAGGCGCCGCAGATAAGTTGTTTATCAATACCAGTGGCATAGGTGTAATACCTTATCATCTTGATTGGGGAATGCATAATATTTGCCCAAAGGATAATATTATTGTCAGTGGTACATTAGGCGATCATGGTGCAACAATTCTCAATGAACGCGAAAAATTAGGTTTAATGGGTAACTTATTGAGTGATTGTGCGCCGCTGAATCAACTTATCGATCAGTTACGCACAATAGACGGTATCCATGCATTACGTGATGCGACTCGTGGTGGTGTTAATGCGGTATTACATGAGTTTTCTCAAGCCTGTGGTTATGGTATGAAAATACAGGAAGCCGATTTACCTCTTAGCCCTGTTGTACGAGGTATTTGTGAGTTATTAGGACTTGATGCACTTAATTTTGCAAATGAAGGAAAATTAGTTATTATCGCATCTGCATCGGCCACACCTACCGTATTATCAGCATTACATCGCCATCCATTAGGGATCAATGCTAAATGTATTGGAACAGTTACCCAGCAGCAACAAATATTATTGTGTGGTCTATATGGTGTAGAACGGTTACTTGATTTACCTAGCCAAGAACCTTTACCACGAATATGTTGACCATTTACCAACCTAAATATTGAAGGAAAAAATGACATATAATGGTTGTGAGATACGAGTGAAAGGCAAAGTACAAGGTGTCGGTTTCCGCCCGTTTGTCTGGCAATTAGCAACTGAACTTAGATTTTTCGGTAATGTGAGTAATGATAGTCAAGGTGTACTTATCCATTTGTACTCACACCCGCATGAAACTAACCATTTTATTAAGCAACTCAAACAACGCTGTCCCCCTTTAGCTAAAATTGACAGTATTGCTATTGATCAATATCAATGGCATCAACCCCCAAACCAATTTACAATTATTCCCAGTCAAAACGGCAAGATAGATACCTTAATTGTCCCTGATGCGGCAACATGTGAAAGTTGTATTCAAGAATTAAATACCACCGATGATCGGCGTTATCACTACCCTTTTATCAACTGTACTCACTGTGGCCCACGTTTTACTATTATTAAAAAAATCCCTTATGATAGACCCAATACCATAATGGCTAAATTTAAGTTATGTCCAATATGTCAGCAAGAGTATGACGACCCACATGATCGCCGATTTCATGCTCAACCGACAGCCTGTCCTGATTGTGGTCCACAGATATGGGTGAGTTCAGCTAACGGCAACGTTTTAGCTGAAAGAGCAAGATCTATTGATTTTATTGTTAAGAAATTAGAGCATGGTCATATTATCGCAATAAAAGGAATCGGTGGTTTTCACCTAGCTTGTGATGCTTTGCAAGATCAGGTGGTACAACAACTACGACAACGAAAATACCGCCCTCACAAACCTTTAGCGATAATGTTACCCAATGAAAGCTGGCTAAGCCAATGCGTTAGACCCGATATTGATCTAGCTAGCTTAGTTCAACAACTTAAAAGCCCGGCTGCGCCAATTGTTCTTGTCCCTAATCATCCAAATAGCCCGATAAGCCAATATATCGCACCAGATCTAAATGAAATAGGCATTATGCTACCATCAAATCCGTTACATCATCTTTTATTGCAACGTTATCAAAAACCATTGGTGATGACTTCTGGGAATATCAATAACCACCCTCCAGCGCTTACTAATGAACAGGCATTATCAACATTAAAAACAGTAGCAGATTATTGGTTATTACATGATAGAGACATTATTCAACGCGCTGATGATTCAGTGATCAAAATCAACGCTAATAAACTTGAAACATTCAGGCGCGCAAGAGGTTATGTACCCGATGTAGTTGATGTACCGATTGATTTTAACTCATCGTTATCAATCCTTGCTATGGGAGCCGATCGCAAAAATACCTTTTGTCTATTAAAATCATCACAAGCGATAGTAAGTCAACATTTTGGTAACCTTACAACACCTAATATCTCACAACAATATCAAGATACGCTCAATTTATGGTTGAAGATTTATCAACCAAAACTTGATTTAATTGTCGTGGATGCACACCCAAATTACGTTAGTCACTCACTAGGATTAGCGCTTAGTCAACGCCTAAATATTCCTCTTCTACCTGTCTATCATCATCATGCCCATATTGCTGCTTGTTTGGCTGAACACCATTATCCTTTACAAGGCAAACCAGTTGTTGGCATTGTACTTGACGGTTTAGGCTATGGATCCAATCAGAGCTTATGGGGCGGTGAATGTTTAATCACTGATTATAAAAGTTGTCAACATTTTGGTGGTTTACCTGCGGTAGCCTTGCCGGGAGGAGATTTAGCCGCCAAACAACCATGGCGTAATTTACTTGCCCACTTAATTAAGTTTGTCGATAACTGGTCACAAATAGCAGAAGTAAGAAATATTCCTGCTGAAAATATTGGATTACTTAGCCAAGCAATTCAACAAAATATTAATTGCCCGCTCGCTTCATCTGCAGGTCGCTTATTTGATGCGGTAGCAGCAGCACTTGGCATTGCACCAACTCAAATCAGCTGGGAAGGCGAAGCCGCTTGTAAATTAGAAAATATCGCTCGCCAGTATCAAGGTACTTGCCCTACTATAGCGATACCACTAAATGATGATATGACTCTTGATCTCAAGACATTTTGGCAACAATGGTTAAATCTTGAAGCCACAACTGCGGAGCGTGCCTATGCTTTTCATGTTGCTTTAGCCAATGGTATGGCAAAACTTGCCAAAATAGCAGCCCAACAACATCAGCTTTCAACGATAGTCTTAAGTGGTGGAGTAATGCATAATCAGCTTCTTCGTCAACTTATACAACAAGCACTACCTAATTATCAATTACTCTTTCCGAGTAAATTCCCAGCGAATGATGGCGGTATTGCTTTAGGTCAAGCCATAATTGCCAGCGCATTAAATAAACCTTAATCAATTTCGATGAGTTATATAACTGAAATTAATTGCAGGTAATTCTCAACGAAACTTAGCCAAGATGAAGTAATTAAATCCTCAAAAGATTAATAACAGATGCAACTTAAGGAACTAATCGTTCATTTTTGCGTTGCTACTTTTGCCCATAATGGGGTTAAGAACCCTATAATCAATTGACAGAATGAATCGATATGGAATAACAAAGACAAAACATCAATATTAATTTTTATAAATCAATATATTAAACAATTAGTTTATATCTTATCTTTAGTAAAGATCATCTTTTATCATGGTTGAACAATAAACTTATCACACAAACAAGCGCAATAAATAATCACTTATTCAATAAGGAATATAATAAACAAGATGAATTAATGGACGTTTATTCCCAAATAACCCTATTTTTTGTATACTATTATGGTCTGAAACAAATTAATATGGTTACCGACAAGTGCAAGCGAAACATCAATTTTTTGATATATCCTCGATAAATCAGGCAGTTTTTGCTTGTCTGGATAATATCAACAAATTATGTAAAAATTTTGTTGATCTTGATCGTATAAATATCATCATTGAAACGTTGTCACCTTCTACATTAGCCCTCTTTCATATTGATTGCCAAACTGAACAAAAAGGGGTATGGTCGCAAAGTTCAGCAAATAATGACAACGTTTTTCATTGTGAACTCTCCTCCATACCTATGCACTATAACCATACTACTTACTCTCTTTTTTTAGCCGATACTATTCCTGCAATTTATTATCAGGATGTACAAAATTGTTACCATTTTTCTTTATACTGGTCGGATGATTGCCATTGTGCTTTACATTTTTTGCGAACGAATGATAACGGTTTTACTGCTGATGAGATCAACACCCTACAACAATTAGCCGAACTGGTAGCAAAAATCGTGACTAATTTATTGGCTATTGAGCAAATAAATAGTGAAAAAAAATTTTATGAGCATGAACATTTAAGAGATCATATTTTAGTTAACATTATCAATACAGCAATCTCTATCCGAGATTTAGAAAAAATGCTTAAATTGGTAGCACAAGAGATCATCGAATTTTTCAATATTGATTATATTGGCTTGGTTGTTCCTACAAATGGACAAGCTCAACAGCAACTTTATTCTACTTTTCGTCTGTCGGATACCAAGTTTAGTCAACAATGTACATCACTTAATTTACCGCAATCTTTTATTAAAAAATTAGCCACCTCCCCAACTTTAGAAATATATTCTATTGAAGAATTACATGCACAATATAGTAAAAATACGATACTAAGTATGATGTTAGATGTAGGGCTAAACAGTTTATATTGTCTTCCTTTAAATTTAGCCAACAAACAGAAAGGAGCGCTGTTAATAGCGCATCGTCATGCTGATATTTTCAATTCGGATAATATTGATTTATTTAAACGCATCGCCGACCGTATCACTATTGGTGTTGACAATATTGAAGCTTATCAACATGTATCAAACTTAAACCATTCATTAACTAACGAAAATCGTTATTTATCAGAAGAGATCCCTTTATTTGATTCATATAAGGATATCGTTGGTCAAAGCAACGCCATTCAAAGAGTATTAGAACAAGTTGAAATGGTTGCTGATAGTACTAGTTCAGTTTTACTATTAGGGGAAACAGGAACAGGTAAAGAGTTATTTGCTAAAGCGATACATCAGCGCAGTTCACGTCGAAATAAAAGGATGATCAAAATCAATTGTTCTGCCGTACCTGCAAATTTATTGGAAAGCGAATTATTTGGTCATGAACGAGGTGCATTTACCAATGCTAATGCACAACGAATTGGACGCTTTGAACTTGCTCATGGCAGTACATTATTATTAGATGAAATTGGTGATATTCCATTGGAGTTACAACCTAAATTATTACGCGTTTTACAAGAGAAAGAGATAGAAAGACTAGGAAGTAACAAAACAATCCCTATCGATGCACGCGTGATTGCCGCCACCAATTGTGATCTAGAAAAAATGGTAGCAGACAGAACCTTTCGAGCCGACCTCTATTATCGCTTAAATGTATTCCCAATTCATATTCCTCCTTTAAGACATCGTAAAGAGGACATTCCGGCACTAGCACAATTTTTTACTCAAAAGTTTGCTCATCAAATGAAACGAGACATAGATAGCATAGCTTCATCAACACTACAACAACTATGCGATTACGATTGGCCGGGTAATGTGAGAGAGTTAGCCAATGTTATAGAGCGCGCGGTTATTTTAACCAAAGGTCATAGCTTAAACATAAATATGCAATCTTTTTTGGTTAATGACCACCCTATTTTAGAAACACCGATTATAAGAAAAGTACCACAACCGGATTTAGACAACAATCATTTTAGTCATAATGACTTAGTACAGCGAGAAAAAATCATCCAAGTATTAAAAGAGACAAATGGCATTATTGCCGGACCCAAAGGTGCAGCGATAAAATTAGGTCTTAAACGAACCACGTTACTATCGAGAATGCAAAAACTCAATATTTCAGCCAAAGAAGTTATACAAGAAGAATGATAGGGAAGTATTTATGAGGCAATTATCACAGATCCCACCAATTGAGAAACTACTTAATCTCCCAGAAATTGCGAGCTATCACACTATATTAAGCCGTACTATAGTTGCCCAGATAGTAAAAAGCCAAGTGAGTATATATCGCGATGAAATAGTTCAAACTCACCAAGTTGTTGAACTTAACACACTGATAGAGAGAATTTTAGCTAAATTAGCCTACCAAAATCAAATCCGCATCCAACCAATTATCAACGCAACAGGTATTGTAGTACATACTAATCTTGGCCGTTCGCCATTACCTCAAGCGATTTGGCAAGAAGTTGGTGATATTGTTTGCAACTACTCTAACCTTGAATTGAATTTGCTTAACGGTAAACGTGGTAATCGTATGGGAATGTTAAGCCAAGTTTTGCAAGCTTACTTTGGCGGTGAAGCTAATATAATCGTCAACAACAATGCTGCCGCATTGCATCTTATTTTAAAAACCTTTGCGCAAGGTAAAGAAGTTATTGTCTCGCGCGGGGAACAAATTCAAATTGGTGGAGGATTTCGTATTCCAGATATTCTGGCTGATTCAGGGGCAATCTTACGCGATGTAGGTACCACCAATATTACAACTCTTGATGATTATTTAAATGCCATTAACGACAATACCGCTATAGTACTAATCGTTCATCAATCTAATTATTATATTGAAGGATTTAGCCAACAAGTGGACATTAAACAACTGGCAGCCAGTTTACCTGAACATGTTATGTTAGTTGTAGATCAAGGTTCAGGTAATCATCTCTCTGCAATACCAAGCGAATTACCGATCAATAGTTATCTGAAAATCGAACCCGATTTAATCTGTTTTTCTGGAGATAAGATCCTAGGAGGTCCACAATCCGGTATCATCTTAGGTCGAAAAGATAAGATCGAAAAACTTGCCAAACATCCTATGATGCGAGTATTAAGACCAGGAAAAGAGACTTACGCATTATTAGAAAAAATATTAATTCACCGTCTAAATCGAGATGGTAAAGCCGATAATCGAGTCGAATCCCTGATTAACCAACCCATATCATGGCATCAATCCAGAGCTAAACAATTAGTCGATATTGCACCAGGAAAATTAATCTTGAGGCCAACTAAATTTATGGTAGGTGGAGGCAGTACACCGCGTGCGCAATTTGATACTTGGGCTGTTGCACTCAATAGTCGTTTAAGTGCAACGACTTTAATTGAACGTTTACGTGAACATACCCCTCCCATAATTGGTGTGGTTCAAAATGATCAGGTACTACTTTATCCGGTCACCTTATCTGATGATGAACTATTAATAGTTAAGGATTGTTTGATGACGTTAACTGCAAAGACCGACTTTTAACTATTCAATCAAGATCACTTTTGCTAATGATACTCAAAGGAGTAAACAATGGAAGAAATCAAATTAACCCAATTTTCGCATGGCGGAGGATGTGGTTGTAAAATATCCCCTGCGGTATTAACTGAATTATTAGCTAAGGTACCGGTAGGCCCGATACCACCAGCATTATTAATTGGAACAGAAACATCAGATGATGCAGCTGTTTACCAGTTAAATGATACGCAAGCAGTAATTGCCACGACCGATTTTTTCACCCCTATCGTTGATAACCCTTTTGATTTTGGTCGTATTGCCGCAACCAATGCTCTATCTGATATTTATGCTATGGGAGGAACGCCAATTATGGCATTAGCCATTGTCGGAATGCCTCTTGATAAACTACCTAAATCTGCTATCGGTGACATTTTAGCAGGTGGAGCCGATATCTGCCGTCAAGCTGGTATTCCTATTGCTGGTGGACACTCGATTGATATTCTTGAACCTGTTTATGGCCTAGTCGGCATAGGTATGGTTAATCCGCAACAACTAAAAAGTAATGCTGCCGCCCAAGCTAATGATGTATTAGTATTAACCAAACCTTTAGGTATTGGCATGTTATCCGCTGCACTCAAAAAAGGCCAACTTGATACAAACCACTATGTGGAATTGATAAAATGGACTACCACACTAAATAAAGTGGGGGCAGAAATCGCTAATATTGATGGTGTACATGCCATGACGGATGTCACCGGCTTTGGCTTAGCAGGTCATCTACTTGAAATGTGTCGAGCAGCCAAATGTCAGGCACAGATCCGTTTTGAGCAGCTACCATTTTTAGCAAGCGCACTCAATATTGCTAAACAAGGAACCGCAACCGGCGCTTCTAATCGAAACTGGCTAAGTTATGGCGATGCAATAAAGTTAGCGGACTCATTTGAATTATGGCAACGTAACTTACTTACCGATCCACAAACTTCTGGTGGATTATTGATTGCTTGTAGTGAAAACGCACTACCACAAGTGCAAGCAACCATTGAACGTTCACAAGGAAATCAAGGCTTTATTATCGGTAAAATAGCACGTTCAAATGTGATTGGTGAAGTTTTAGTTAATAGTTAATTGTTGATGTGGGAATAAAGATCAATAAATGTTGGTAAAGGAGATTGTATGAATGCAGTTATTGGAACAGCGGGGCATGTTGATCATGGTAAATCATCTTTAATTGAAGCCCTCACTGGCATTCATCCTTCTCATTTACCACAAGAAATTGCTCGCGCCATGACCATAGATCTTGGTTTTGCCTATTTTACCACTCAAGATCAGCAAAAAATCGGTATTATCGATGTTCCCGGCCATGAGCGTTTTATTCGTAATATGGTCAAAGCTGTATGGGGGCTAGACTTAGTATTATTTGTGGTTGCAGCTGATGATGGTTGGGCTACCTTATCAACCGAACATCTGCGCGTTATTGCAGCAATGGACATCAAATCCTGTATTTTAGTTATCACTAAAGCTGATCTCGCCGATGAACAACGCCTTAGAGAAGTTGAAAATGAGGCTTTAGAGCATTTTATAACTGAAATGGATATGATCCCTGATGTCGTCTCTGTAAGTAGTTATACCGGTAAAGGTATTGACACCTTAAAGCAATTGATTATTGATAAAATTAATCATTTACCAAAAAGAGAAGATTTAGATAATCAAGCTCATCTTTATGTCGATCGTGTTTTCTCAGTCAACGGCATAGGAACAACCGTTACCGGAACCCTGCGAGGTGGAGAAATTAACGTAGGCGATGTGTTAACGCTATTTCCCGGAGAACATGCAGTAAAAGTTCGTTCCCTACAAAGTTATCATTCCCAACTTAACAATGCCAAACCCTATAGTCGAACAGCTATAGGTTTAAAACAGCTCAACCGAAAGTTAGTTACCAAAGGAAGCTGCCTAGTTGCCAATCCACAAGCTATTACTATCAGTACGGATTGGATTGTGCAATTAAACCCCAATTTTAGTAGCTCACTAAAAAAACAAAGTATTGTTGAGGTGGCTTTAGGCACAGCTCATGTATTAGCTAAATGTTATGTTTACGCTGAAGGAAAGCTGGCACGACTCCAACTGGTAGAAACTATACCCGCCTTTTGGGGACAGCCATTATTGTTGATTCAACATGGTGGTAGCCATATTATTGGCGCAGGACGTGTAGTTTGGCTACAAAGCATAGATAGTAAAAAACGCAACCAATTGCAAACTATTCTCACACAGCTTTCAATTAATAGTGCGAATATGCTTGATGCACAAATTATGTTACAACTGGCTCTCAATGGGTATAGCCAACAAAAAGCAGGTGTAACGCCACCACAAGGAACCCTCAACTTTGGTACTTGGTGGATCACACCTGAAACCAAAACTTCACTAAAACAGCAATGTGATAATTACTTAAATAGTGTCGTGCATACCGTTTCAGTGGATGAATTAGCTCGAATAACCGAATATCCAATTACCTTAATTGAACTGGTTGTACACGAAGCCTGCCAAACTAAACAATGGCAAAAAATTGATGGTAACATCACTACGATAAGTCAGTTACAAGACAACCAATTACCCGCAAATCAACAGCAACTACTTGACGATATTACACAGGCTGGTGAACAAGGTTATGATTCAGCTAAAACTACCATTGTTGGTGTACGCCGTTTATTGCGCACTTTAACTGAAAAACAGCTCATTGTACCTACTGAAAATGATCTGTTTTTTACACAAGAAATCTATCAAAATATTGTTCGCAAAATTATGTTGGGTCGTAAATTATCACAACGATTTTCTGTCGCTGATGCACGCGATTGTACCGGATTATCACGCAAGCAACTTATCCCATTACTCAATCGCTTAGAGCGTGATGGTTGGGTTAAACGGGTTGATAATGAACGAGAAGTAATAAAAGAGTTTTTAGCTTAAAAACTGCATCAAATTAGGATCACCAATATTTATTACAACATAACACAATTAACAATATCTCGAATAATTTGGGTGAGTTCTTCGTTTGCAGTCGGTTTCCAGATCACCACCATGCATAACATTACACCTTTATCGCCAAGCTCAGTTGTTAAACGCCTGACCTCTTTATAAGGCTGCTCAAATAGGTGTGTTGGTAAAAAACTCCATCCTCTTTTCTGATTTAACTGTTCTTTCAAAAGTTCAATATTAGTAATATGTTGTACTGCATCAGATATTTGAATGATTTTCTTTAAATGATTTGGAACTTCAATCAATGGAATAAGCTGATTAAAAGAAGCGAGCGTGGATAAAGAGAGAGGCGATTTTGAATTGATAAAAAAATCTTTATGAGCATAGATACCTAGCTCAATCATGCCAATGGCGTACCACTTAAAATCAGCACTAATAATACGATTGGCTGCCGGATAAATACCAATATCCACAACCTCTTCTAGTAACATTCTCTCAGCTTGACATCGCTCAACATTCAATAAATTAAGTTTAATATGGCGTTGTTCAAAATAATCAATTAACTGTTCCATAAACAATAATGGAATAAAACAGTCATAACAAATAGTCAACGTTTGCTTAAGCCTCGTTGGCATTTGCATGGCTAACTGATCGAACAAATTAGCCTCATGAAGAAATAGACGAGCCTTAGTATAAAGTTGCTGTCCTTCAGTCGTCAGTTTAATTGGACGCTTACTTCGATCAAATAATGAATAGCCCAAGTTAATTTCAAGAGAATCGATTAATTCACTCACAGTAGTACGACTTTTTTGCAGTTTTTGTGAGGCAAAGGAGATGTTTCCTGTTTCGCAAACACAAGCAAAAGCTTCAATTTGCGCTAGAGTAAAATGAACTGTAGACATGTCAACCTCTCCTACTAATGACGGTTTACCCTACAGTAACCGATTTTAACAAAATAGTAATCTTTTTTAGAATAATTTAATAACTCATAAATTGAGTTTAGTTAGTAAAAGAGTATTTAAAGGAGAGTCACAATGAAAATAAAAGTAGCTTTACTTGCTACCTGTATCGCAATCGCTTTACCAGCAAGTGCAGAAATGGTTGACTACAGCAAACCTATGGTTAACGCTTGTAATGTTGCCGGATTAACTTGTCCGGATAATGTAGATAAAACAATCCCAGCGGTTAAAGACATGTTGAAATGGGATCAGCAAGACCGTGTAATCGGTTTTCGTAATGATTATCGCTCATACACAGGAGATGTCTTTAAAGCAGGTACTGGCAATCCAATTCCACGAGATTTAAAAGATTTATCCGATGTTAGCTATGATTATCAAAACCACACTTACAACCTTAATGACTATCTGAAACGTAATGATGTCGTGGGTATGCTGATTATTAAAAATGGTAAGGTTGTGTGGGAGTATTTAGGCAAAGGGAATGATAAAACTACACTCTGGACATCTCGTTCAGTGGGCAAATCAGTTGTTTCAACACTAGTTGGTATCGCTTTAAAAGAGGGTAAAATTAAGTCATTAGATGATTTAGTGGTTAAATACAACCCTGATGTTAAAGGTACTGTATGGGAAAAGGTCACAATTAAACAGTTATTACAGCATACTTCGGGTGTTGAATGGGGTGAAGATTACACCCAACCTAAATCAGACTTTGACCAATTGACACAATGTGAAGCACAAAAAGCAACCTACAATTGTGTCAATAAACTGGTTAAATCACCTACGCGTAAAGCCTATGCTAAACCGGGCGAAGCTTGGGCTTATTCATCCGGTGGTGCATGGTTACTTGGTGATACCTTAGAAAAAGCAACTGGTGTCTCAACCGCAACTTATTTACAAGAAAAAATTTGGCAACCTTATGCAATGGTAAGAGACGGTGTCTGGCATAGCTATGTGCTAGGAAAACATGATACCGGCGCTCATGGCTTTAATGCAACGCTGGAAGATTGGGGTAAATTCGGTCTATTTATAGCCAATAACGGCGTATTACCGAATGGAACCCAAATATTACCTGATAATTGGGTGAAAGAAGCAAGAACATGGAATCAAGCTAAAAACTCTGTCACCGCTAAACATCCTGAAGGTAGTTATGGCTATGAGTGGTGGAATAATAGTATTCCAGATAGTTATCAAGGAAAATATACCAACAAATTAAAATCCACTGATACACAATGGGCATTAGGTATTTTTGGGCAAATTATCATGGTAAATCAGCCAGAAAATCTTGTTATTGTTCAATGGTCAACTTGGCCCGAAGCGGAACCATCTTTTGATGCTCAACCGCTTGAAGCGGCATTAATGTTTAATGCCATTGCCGATAAATTATAGTTAAGCTAAAAGCTGTTGGTGTGATCTGATAACCGGATTATATGCTTTCAATAAATAAAAACCTTTCTCGAAACTTTCTACTTAATTATTAAGTAGAGAGTTTCTAACCAACTTATCACCCTCATTAATACGCCTTTTATGCCGATTTTATCTTAATTACCCTATGGATAAATATAAACATTTTGGATAATGTGCAGAAACTCTACAAAATTTATGTCACTTATTAGCAAGCGCTATCATGGAGATATTCACACTAATAACTCAAATTAAAATCGTTAGTCTTAGCACATTGTGGATATCGAATTGATTCCTTTTAATATATCAGTATCGAAACAGAAAGTCGGCGTTATTAAGATAACTAATTGATTAATAGAGCTTAATAGGATTTAATAGACGGGAAGTTTAATTGGTATGGCGGAAGAGGCAGAGAAAACGAAAATTCCCAACCAACTTCAACTTATTTATTTTATGCAAATTATTCATAATTCGCCTTATCTATAAATCTCTGTTCTACCTTTAGGTCTACCTTTTGAAAATGAATTGTTTTGAACTGGTATGGATTAAAGTAATAGGATGTTCAAGCAAAATCAACCTGAGTTCTGAGTGTCACAAATTATTTATTTGCTGACTATTTTAGCTTCTTTTTTGGTGGAATTAGTTGCCTTGTCATGGAGCATCATCCTTGATGGTTTATTATACCGCTACGAATGCCTACAAGAAAAGTATACCGTTGCAACTATGACAAAGTTAAAATAATAACACCCATTACTGAGCGTTATTATATTAAGATTCAAACATCCATGATGGAATTTGTCGACTACTATGCAAAACACGGTAGATATGAATGTATTCGGCTTTCTCAATGTAAAAAATAATATAAGGAAAATCTGTGAGCGCCCAAGTTTTTAAATTGGGTATATTTAACTCATAGGCAAAGCGGTTTGAGCCAATAGCTGGATGGTCACTGATATTACCGTATGATTTCATGAGTTCATGATAAAACTTGTTACCTAATACTTTAGATTTTTCCCTATAATAATCGATAGCCTGTTCAACATCTTGTTCGGCTTTTATTTGATAGATAAGCGTTTTTGCCATTATCTAGCCTATTCTTCTATTCTGCGTTTTAATGAAGCAAAATAGTCTTCATCAATGACTGAACCTGTTGGTGAATTGATCCCTTCCATAATTAAATCTCTCAATTTTTCACGCTCAAGATCTTTACGGATGAGTTCTTTTACATATTCACTATGAGTACTATAAAGGCCTTTTTTAACTTTTTGCTCAACGTGAACACGTAGTGATTCAGGTATTGAAATATTCATTGTACTCATTTTAGATACCTCTCTAATGATTTTGGCAAAAATTGCCAATCATGATTAAAATCATAATATATTTTGAATATAAAAACTATTTATTTATGGCTTATAAATAAAAGCAGAATATGATGCGAATTATATAGATGCCCATAAATCTGGTTGGAATAACAAAAACATGCAAAAAAGTGGCAATCTACACTCAGTCATTATGCTTTAACTATTATTGAAAAATTAACTGTATTAAGCATGGATACAAAATTAGTTTCATAACTATTATGAACACATTTGGTATACCAAAACTGAAACAGCTAGCCGTTCATGTGGTCGTATTGAAGCAATAACATTAATAAAAAATATTTCCCAATTATCCAATAGTAAATATATTTACTCGGTTCCACGTAATAAACAATTATCTAATATGTCATCAACAGGCACACTAAGATGTATGAATTTTGTTCATATTACTCAACATGGTTTCCGTTCATCTTTCGAGATTGAACAGGAGAAACGACTCATTACTTAAGAGAGATAATAGATCATGCGTTAGCACATCAGTTAGCTGTTAAAACTGATTCTGCTTACCAACGCGGTGATTTACTTGAAAAACGTTCAAACCTGATGGCTGATTGGCTGCAATTTTGCAAAGGTAGTTGATATGCCAATACGATTGATATTTTTGCTCAATAATCGAGTACTATTTATTTCACTTAAACTTGGGGATTGTTACCTAATGTTATCTTAATTTGATTTACTCTAGGTAAGAATGAATTTGTTGATATTATCAATATAACATAATGTTATGGAATAAAAGTCATTAGGAGTATAAGCCCATGTGAAGAAATAATACTAGACTAACGTCCAATTAAAAGAAAAAATTGAGCTAAGTTCAATGTTGATTCAGAAAAACCTACTGCATACAAATTAGACAATTACTATAGCCATTTGATAATCATTAATAATTTCAAAATGAGTAAAAAGATGGATAGAGGCTTAATGTTATTAAAAACTTCATATTTTCAAATAGGTTAAATTGAAAAAATGGCGGAAGAGGCAGGAATCGAACCTACCCCAGCCGATAGGCTGACAACGGTTTTGAAGACCGCGAAGACCACCAGATCTCATCAACTTCCATAACAATAAGTTCATTAATAATAACATAGACTAGCCCAAGATTGTCAATTGAATTAACGAATGAGTCTTAGCTAGTTTTTTGGGATATAAATTATATCGTGAGAAGCTATTTCTCAGCACAAATCATAAACATTGGGGTGGAGTGATAATTAAGTAATTCATCTTTATCCCACACTTGTTTTGAGATATCTGTCTCAAGATAAATCTTACTAAATCCTAAATCAATTAAGGTTTGCATATCCCATTGTGGTCTTAATACCTGACTTAATGGTAACAATTTAGCAATCCGTTCCATTTCTGTCGTATCTGTTTGTAAATAATGGTCTACAATACCTTGGCTAAGCGCATTATGACGATCCGCCTGATAGGCTAAATAACGATGATGATCATATAAAAAAAGATACCAATTAGCATCAAAGTTTAATAATCTTCCCCCTTTATTTAACACTCTTAACCATTCTTTGTAACCATTTAATGGTTTCTCCAAACCCCAAGTTACATTTCGCATGACCACTAAATCAAAGCTATCATCAGCAAAAGGAAGTGAATGAACATCAGATAAAACAAAGTCGATTTTTACTTGATAATTATCCGCATTTTTTTCAGCTTGATCTAACATTGCCTGAGTTACATCTACCGCTGTTACATCATGACCAGCTAATGCTAAAGTAATCGCCATAAAACCCGGCCCGGTTCCCAAATCTAATATTTTTAAAACCTCTTTTTTGGGGGCATGTGACAAAATCAGTTTTTGCCAAATAGACCTTTTTTGCGTGGCAAGTTCATCCTGATTGGTTTGACTGTAACCTTTTGCTCGTTTACTCCAATAAGCTACAATAGCTAATACTAGATCTTCGTTTTGATGATTATCTATTATTGGCACTCACTTTCTCCCCATATTTTTTATTTATAATTATCAAGATGATTGATCGGTTTTATTTACACCTGATTTTGTCGATGAATACAACTGACATTTTTTATCCACAAAATAAAACGTCATTATAACATTAGCTTACATGAACGTGATATTAAGCTGTTAAGTGAAAAAATAAATAACCGTTTAATATGAACCAACCCTGTTATAACTCAGTTAGTCGCTAGATGTTGCATTAAAAGAAAAATGAAACGGTATAGACTCCTGAATATTTTTTACAAAATATGTAGCTGATTATATACAAACCAACCCGTTATAACTCAGTTAGTCGCTAGATGTAGTATCAAAAGAGAAATAAAACGGTATAGACTCCTGAATATTTTTTACAAAAAATGTATCAGATTCTATATAAACCCACCCTGTTATAACTCAGTTAGTCGCTAGATGTTGCATTAAAAGAGAAATGAAACGGTATAGACTCCTGAATATTTTTTACAAAAAATGTATCAGATTCTATATAAACCAACCCTGTTATAACTCAGTTAGTCGCTAGATGTTGCATTAAAAGAGAAATGAAACGGTATAGACTCCTGAATATTTTTTACAAAATATGTATCAATTTCTATATAAACCAACCCTGTTATAACTCAGTTAGTCGCTAGATGTAGCGTCAAAAGAGAAATGAAACGGTATAGACTCCTGAACATTTTTTACAAAAATGAAGAGTAATTATTGTTATAACTGGCAAATATTATAGGCGAGTCGCTAGCTGTTAATTCAAGAAAATAAGCATTAAATGGCAGGGATCTCTGTACTGATGACTAAATTCGATGCTCCGCCAACTTGTGTTGGCGGTAACCATGCATTAAAACGGTTAATTTATTTACTTATAATAGTGCCATAGCCCATTAATAAGGCAATAACCGCTATAACACCAATAGCAATTGTATATTTAGTTTTAACTTTGTATTTTTTAACTTCACCAAGTGCAAGCTCTACACCTTTGTTTTTCTTGTCATAATAAAAATACATTGGCAAACCAATTAAAGTGAGAATTATTGAGGCAATACCATTAATAGTTTGATTAATAAGCATGCCGTAAATCACATAAACTGAACCTAAAATAGCAATAATTGGAATAATAGGATAACCAATTACTTTATAAGAACGAGGAATATTAGGATATTTTTTTCGCGCAATAATCACGCCAATAAAGGTTAATAGATAAAATACCCAAATAGAAAACATCGAAATTTCGGATAAACGATCAGCATCAAGTAAGGCTGAGTATAAGAAAGAAAATACAACCAAAATAATAATCGCATTAACAGGCGAACGACTATCATCATCAATCGTACTTAAATAGCGGGCGCCAATAATTGTTCCTCGTTCACCCATACTAAAAATGGTGCGTGATAAAGTCATAATATAGCCATTAATACCCCCCAAAATAGAGACCATAATGCCAACTGCGACTAAATTACCACCTAAATGACCAAACATTTGTTGAGATGCAACCGCTGAGGCATCATGTCCAAGTGAAACCATTTCTTTAACAGGGAAAATTTTAAACAACGCAATATTAATACATGCATACACGATCACTAAAAAGATAATACCCAAAATAATTGCTTTCGGTAATATTTTAGCTGGATTACGAATTTCACCCGCTACAGAGGCTACTTGCGCCCACCCGTCATAAGCAAACAGTGTGGCTAAAATAGCAACAGCAAACGGCGCTGAACTTTCAATCCCTTGCCCACTCGCGCTAAATAATGCCACTTGCCCATTACCTTTCCATAATCCAAATATTGCCAATAATAGTATAGGGATAAGTTTACACACAGTGGCGATAGTTTGCAGATACCCTGCCTGTTTTACACCAATAGCATTAACAAATGCGATAAAACCTAATACACCAGCACTAACCGCCATTCGATAAGCGCCATCAATTTGGAATA
The DNA here is from genome assembly GCF_001690195.1 of Gilliamella sp. wkB108. GTDB lineage: Bacteria > Pseudomonadota > Gammaproteobacteria > Enterobacterales > Orbaceae > Gilliamella > Gilliamella apicola_L. Next base: position 133,607 of record NZ_LZGM01000049.1, read on the forward strand.
ATAAACAAAATACCGAACTAAAATACCCAACTAGCGCCCCAACTAAAGAAGGTGCAAATAGAACCGTAATCATCCAGCCATACAGGTGAGAAACTTTAGCGCCATAAATCTTTTCAAGATAAACAAGGAGTCCGCCTGTTCGTGGAAACATTACGCCTAACTCACAAAGCGTTAAGCCTCCACAAATTGAAAAAACGCCACCAATAATCCATGCTAATAAAGCATAATGATAGTCACCTGCAACTTCTAATACTGCCGGTGGTTTCATAAATGCACCTGCACCTAAAACCATTCCAACAACGAGTGATAATGCTGAAACTAGACCAAGATCTTTTCGCAATTTATTTTCTAAATTGTGATCTGACATTAAAATGCCCCTTTGAAATATTTAATATAATTTTGTAAATTCTGCCTATAATAGGACTTTATGAATAAAATACAAGAAACATTGCGATAAGATAAGTAAAACACATTAAAAATCAAAACAATATAGATTTAACTTAAATTTAATCAGACAAAAAAACCAGCACTAAGCTGGTTTTGTGAATAATTAATAAGTTAATTATTTATTTTTTTTCATTTTCATATCAACGACCATTCGACCTCGAATTTTACCGGCTTTCATTTCTTCGATCATATCGTTAATATCTTCAAATGGACGTTTTTCAACAATTGGTACAACTTTACCTTCTGCACTAAATTGGAACGCTTCTGCAAGATCTTCACGCGTACCAACAAGTGAACCTAAAACTTGGATACCGTCTAACACAGTTCGTGGAATGCTTAGATCCATTGTTTCAGAAGGTAAACCTAATGCAACCACACGACCTAATGGGCGTACTGAATCAATTGCTTGATTAAAACCTGTTTTCGTCACTGATGTAACCACTGCACCATGAACACCGCCACCAGTATGCTCTTTAATATATGCACCAACATCAGCAACTTTTTTAGGATTTATCACTAAATCAGCACCTAATTGTTTACACAATTCTAATTGGCTATCGCTATTACTGATCGCAACGACTTTATTGTTAAATACTTTTTTACCATATTCAACCGCCAAAGTACCAAGACCGCCAATACCAAAGACCGCAAGCCATTGTCCCGGTTTAGTATTTGCTACTTTTATGCCTTTATAAGTTGTTACACCGGCGCAAGTCACACTGGTTGCTTGTGCTGGATCAAGACCTTCTGGTACTTTAACCGCATAATCGGCTTTAACGATGCATTGTTCAGCCATACCACCATCAACACTATAACCTGAATTCAAGGCATTACGGCAAAATGTTTCATTACCAGAAATACAGAACTCACATGTACCACAACCAGCATGGAACCAAGCAATACTAACTCTATCACCTACTTTCAGACTTTTCACGTCAGGAGCAATTTTAGTTACAATACCTACACCTTCATGACCAATAACACGTCCTGGTTTTTTACCAAAGTCACCAGCAGCGACATGAAGATCGGTATGACAAAGCCCACAATACTCGACATCAACCAATGCTTCTCCAGCCTCTAGAGGGCGAAGCGCAATATCTTTGATTTCAACTTGTCCATCGCATTCTTGTTTAACAACAGCAGCTTTCATTTTTCTCTCCTAGATAATATTAAAGTTAAAACATAACTGTTGTTATTTTAGCCTAATTATTTTTATAAAATATGAGTAATTTCACAATTTTATGAAAAAAATTGATTTTCTTTGAATTTTGATTGAAACGCATAGCTAACCTGAAACTTTTTAACAAAAAATGGTCGATTTTTTAACTAATTGATTCGCTATCGAGGTAAACAAGAATTTTACGAAGAACAATACAATAGTAAAAAAAGATTAATAAAAAAGGAACAACGCAAAACTGTTGTTCCTTATATTGTTATTATCTTTTAGTTAATAAGGTTGACACGATAATTTGACTATCTGTATCAAAATTGATTATGAGATATCTTTAGCAACGTATCGTTGACTATTGTTATTAATTAACAAAAATAATCCAATAAATGCACCTAAAACAAATAATGTCACGACATAAAACGCTGGTGCCATTTTACTGACAAAATCATCAAACAACGAGATCAGTAGTGGCGTTAATCCACCAGCAATTGCATATGCCATATTAAATGAAAATGACACACCACTATAACGGATCTCTGTTGGGAATACCTTCACCATAAAGTAAGCAAAAGAACCAACAACACCCACACCCAATCCAGCCAAAGGATAGGTAATAAAGAGAAGATAAGGATTACTTAAAGATAAATAGAAAATAGCAATCATAATTGCAGCAATGCCACAACCTATAGCCAGAACTTTACCCATCGCAAATCTATCCATCATCATACCGTAAAAGGTACAACTAATAATAAGACCAATAATGGCTAAGATGTTTCCTTGTAAAGCATCAAGGGCAGAAAAGCCAAACTGTTTTTGTAACAAGATTGGTGTCATTAACATAATAACCATGATACCGGCAGATAATACCCACGTAAGTAACATCGATAATATAGTTTGTGGCAAATATTGAGTGATTACCGTAACTACAGGCAATTTTTTAGAAAGCTCTTGCTGTTTACGTTTTTGTATAGCCAAAAAAATTGGCGTCTCTTTTAACCAACGGCGTAAATACATCGCAATCAAACCAAAAATACCACCAATGATAAAAGGGAGCCGCCAACCCCAATCAATCATTTGCTGAGGTGTAACGTTTTTATTGATAACGGTTGAAACTAATGAACCAAGTAAAATCCCTAAACTTAAACCACTGGTTAGAATCCCACAAGCCAAACCAATTTTGTTTTTTGGTACATGTTCGGCAACAAAAGTCCATGCGCCCGGAACTTCTCCTCCTACGGCTAAGCCTTGACACAATCGCATAACTAAAAGCAATAATGGCGCAAAAATACCAATAGCACTATAAGTAGGTAAGCAACCGATAAAAAGTGTTGGTAATGCCATAAGCAAAATACTCAGTGTAAACATGCGTTTGCGACCAAATAAATCACCAAAATGCGCCATGACAATACCACCAAATGGACGAATCAAATAACCAGCAGCAAAAATACCAAATGTTTGTACTTGGCTTAACCATGCTGGCATATCATTGGGAAAAAACAGATGACTAATAGTCATTGAAAAAAAGACAAAAATAATAAAATCATAAAACTCTAATGCACCGCCTAAAGCCGAAAGCGCTAGTGTTTTATAATCTTGATTGTTTAAACTGGTTGAAGGTGACAATGTTTCTGAGTTTGACATGATTATCCTTGTAAATTTTTGTTTACATATAGTCTCGTATTGTGTACTAATATACCTGAACCCTATTTTTTTTAAAAGTAATTATCAGCCTTTATTAGTATTCTAATTTCATTACATAAAAATTAAATAAACTTAAAATAAATAAATAACTTTCAGTGTGTTAACAATAATCAAAAAGGTTCAATAATTAAAAAAATATTTAAATTTAAAACTAGCACAAATGAATAATAAATGGTCATATAAAAAAAATACAATGAAGGTATTTTCTAATTAATATGGAGAGCTATAAAATGGCTATAAAACGTATTTCTCGTGGCAAGTTTACACGTATGCAACAATTGTCAAACCAAGATGGCGTAATTGCGGCTCTGGCAATTGATCAGCGTGGCTCAATGGTCAAGATGATGGAATCGGCTGTTGGCAAAGATCGTTATCACGTCGATATGGTCTATGAGTTTAAAGAGCTAGTTTCACAAGAGTTAACAAAATATGTTAGTGCAATTTTATTAGACGAACAATATGGCTTTAAAGGTATGGCAAAAAAGAATAAAAATGCCGGTTTAATAATGTCATATGAAAAAACGGGGTATGACGCCAGTACTCCAGGTCGATTACCAGATATATTACCAGAAGACTCTCTACAACGTTTATTGAAAAAAGGCGCCGATGCAGCCAAAGTCCTTGTTTACTATAATCCAGATGATCCTCAAGATATTTTAGATAAAAAACACGCCTTTTTAGAACGCTTAGGTAACGAAGCAAGAGCTGCTGATATTCCTGTTTTTGTTGAACCAATTGTCTATGATAATGTGATTACTGATGATAAAAGTCCTGAATTCGCTAAAATTAAACCGCAGAAAGTCATTAATACTATTAAAGAATTTACCAAAGATCAGTATTACATCGATGTATTAAAAGTTGAAGTTCCTGTGCTATTTAAAAACGTAGAAGGCTTTAACGACAATAATGTTGTTGTTTATTCTCAAAAACAAGCGGCTGATTACTTTAAACAAGCAAGTGATGTTGCTACTCGTCCTTTCATTTATTTAAGTGCCGGTGTACCGACTAAAACCTTCCATGAAGAGTTGATTTTTGCAGGCGATAATGGCGCTAAATATAGTGGTATTTTAGGTGGTCGTGCGACTTGGTTTGAAGGTGTAGCTGCCTATGCTAAAGACGGTAAAGAGGGCTTACGACGTTGGTTAGATTCTACTGGTCGTGAAAACGTTGAACACCTAAATAAGATCTTAAAACAATATGCAACCCCATGGTATGATATTTATGGCGGTCTTAATAATATTGAAGTTATTGATCTCACTTTAGGTAATTAATTCAATCAATATTTTTGTGTTTGAATAAAACTAAATTGTAATAAATTTATACGAGAGAACAGGGTTTACTCCTATTTTCCCACTCTCTCTACCAACAGTCCCGTCGACAGGTGTCGACGGGACTTTATACCTCAAAACAAGCAATTCAGTTTTTATATGCTATATTGCCCTTTCAAAAAACAGATCAACCTGACTTAGCTTTGACATTGATTGTAGGTAAGATCTAATTTTATCTGGAAAATTGAGTTCCTTAACACACGTCAAATTACGCAATACAGGAAATAGACAGATATCATCTAAAGACAAACTACCATTACAAGCATCAGGGGAAATGATAAAAGGTTCGAGTCTATCCAAAATATTTGAGACAGCGGAAACCAGTGTATCGGTTTGCGCCATACAATCAGCAAATGCGCCCATTTTATTGCTTTTACTTGCAACAAAATCATTGATCGCGCTTTGCGTTGCAAATTCAGCAAAACCCATTTTTATATAACGTGGACACTCTAAACGGTAATCATACTGTTGGAACTGTTTAATTAATTCGGCAATTTCAGGCGATCTAACCCCAGTTAAAATAGGTTTTCCACCATAATTATGGTCGATATAATCAACAATATCTAAGCTTTCTAGTAAATAGCTACCATCATCTTTTTGTAAAATCGGTACCATTTTTTCGCCAATCATACGCTCAGGCGTTTTAAAATCATCACTTAATAATACATGCAATTCAACCGGCACCTTTTTAAGGCCGAAGATCATTCTAGCTCTTGCACAAAAAGGACAGTGTTCATAAATATATAGTTTCATTTTCGTTTCCTTAAGCGTTCAATAACCCATAAAAGAAAAACTAATCCCAGAAATAATCCGACAACCATACTTACTGCTAATAATGCTTTTGGATAACCGATTCGCGTGACATTTATAAAAGGATACGGATACTGATTAGTAAAGTAACCCCGAACAAAAATATAAACGCCATAGGTCAGCATTGATAATAATGAACCGATTATTACGTTAAAATTGATTCGTCGAAATGGTCCCCAAATTAACCAACTTAAAATGCCTAAAATCGGTAACACAACATGTAAACTCTCATTGGTAAACGTTAATATTGCATTAGGCGGTCTATGAATCGCTCGTAATATGAAGTTGTAAACTAGTGCCGTGATAATCACACCAACCAGACCATTTAAACGAATCACTTTAAAACTAAATCGATTACAATTAGGTTTAAAAACCAGCCACAAACAACTGAGTGCTAACATAAAATTAGATAAGACTGTAAAAAAGCTATAATAAAAAACCAATCGACCAATGGGCGTTGCCGGTTGCCAAGGACGAAGTTGCACATGCCAGTAAATATAACTCTCAATACCAATAACAGTAATAGCCAATACAGCAATAAAAAGATTAATACTTCGATTTAACATAACAAACATTTGATAAATGAACTAATAGCATAGTATATCTTGAACAAGATAAAAAATACAAAATAGATTAATAAGTTATTCTATTAGTGTTTAAACTATCTTGTAAAAAGATTTCAGGTTAACTATACGTTTTAGTATAAAAGAGGGAAATTCTGATATTTTGCTGACGATAAATCTAAATAAACAAAAATAAGTAAGTTAATAATAAACCTTTTATTAAATTAACAATGACTGTTACTTATAGCTACTTGGTATATAATACCTAGCATTTTTTAGTATTGAGATAACTTTTGATGTCAGAAAAAAATAGGTCATCACCTGATAAAATGCTGATTGAACAATTTCTGGATGCATTGTGGTTAGAACGCAATTTGGCGGAAAATACCATCGTCTCTTATAAGCTCGATCTGTTGGCATTAAGTCAGTTCTTACAATCACAGAAAGTCACTTTACTTACCGCCCAAACATTGCACTTACAAGATTTTTTAATGCAACGGGTAACTAATGGTTATAAAGCGAGTAGCTCTGCACGATTGCTTAGTGCGACGAAACGTTTTTTCCAATATTTATATCAAGAAAATTATCGTACCGATGATCCTTCTGCTGTGTTATCATCACCCAAATTACCCAAAAAATTACCGAAAGATTTAACAGAATCACAAGTTGAAGCTTTACTTGAATCGCCAAGTACTGACGATCCTATTGAGTTACGTGATAAAGCGATGTTAGAGGTACTTTATGCAACAGGATTGCGAGTATCTGAACTGGTTAATCTGGAAATTAGTGATGTCAGTTTACGTCAAGGTGTAGTTAGAGTAATCGGTAAAGGTAACAAAGAACGTCTTGTTCCGTTAGGTGAAGAAGCGGTTTATTGGCTCGAATACTATTTTAAATATGGTCGTAATGATCTTTTAAAAAATGGACCAATTGATATACTATTTCCTAGTCGATTAGGAAAAAAAATGACGCGACAGACATTCTGGCATCGAATAAAATATTATGCCATACTAACAGGCATTAATATTGAAGCCCTTTCACCTCATGTTCTACGTCATGCTTTTGCAACCCATCTGCTTAATCATGGTGCGGATTTGCGCGTTGTGCAGATGTTATTGGGTCACAGTAGTCTATCTACTACTCAGATTTATACACATGTTGCCACAGAAAGGTTAAAACAGTTACATCGTAAACATCATCCTCGAGCATAAAGCTCATATCAATTAAGGATAAATGAATGAAAAAATTACTATTGGGTTTAGCATTAATTTCAACATCTGTACTAGCAGGTAATAATGACATTACCAAAACACTGGGAAAGTTAGGATATGATGCGAAAGATATAAAAATTTATAATATTCCGGTAGATGGCTTAAAAAAAGTCATCACACCTGAAGGCCTTATTTATGTTTCCAATGATGGTAAATATGTAACACAAGGTCCAATTTATAGTATCGAGAGTGGGGAACCGGTAAATATTGCCAATAAAGAAAATGCTAAATTAATAAAAACAATTGATAAAGATGCGATTGTTTATAAAGCCAAGAAAGAAAAATATGTCATTTCTGTATTTACCGACTATACTTGTCACTACTGTAAGTTACTCCATGAAAATATTAACCAATATTTAGATGCGGGCATCTCGGTACACTATTTTGCCTTCCCTCGCGCAGGTGTTGATAGTGACGTAGGTAAAAATATGCAATCTATTTGGAGCGTAACTGACCGCAAAACTGCTTTTGATAATGCCTATAAAGGTAATACTATTGCTAAAGCTAACAGCATGGTACCTTATGTCAGTCAACAATTTAACATAGGTAAACAACTCGGTATTAGTGGTACACCAGCTATTGTTTTATCTAGTGGACAACTTATTTCTGGTTATGTCCCCGCAGACAAATTACTTGAAATTTTAGATAAAAAAGCAGCTCAATAGTTGCAAATAAATCAATCAAAAATCAAATTCAAACTTAAAAATATATGTTAGCGCCTATGCGCTAACATTTAACATATGAATAAAAATAAATTAGTACATCGCAAGTTACCAGAATCTTTACCTGAGTTTTCAAAAGACATTCCGTTATTACTGCAACGAATTTATGCTTTGCGTGGTATTACATCCATGCAGCAGCTAGATTATGGTACCCGCAATTTACATAATTACGATACACTAAATGGTACTGAACGTGCGGTTGAAATTTTGTACTCAGCCATGAAAAATGAGCAACGTATTGTCATTGTTGGCGATTTCGATACTGACGGTGCGACCAGTACAGCACTAGCTGTCAAGGCGTTGCGAAAAATGGGGTGTCATTTTGTCGATTATATTATTCCAGATCGGTTCGAAGACGGTTATGGTTTAAGTATTGCTGTGGTCAAAAAAGCGCTGTTACAAAAAGCAGATTTAATTATTACCGTTGATAATGGTATCTCAGCGGTTGAAGCGGTTGAGTTTGCAAAACAGGCTAATTTAATGGTAATCATTACTGATCACCATTTATGTCCAGAGCAGTTGCCTCAAGCTGATGCAATAATCAATCCTAATTTACCAGATTGCACTTTTCCATCTAAGCATCTAGCTGGTGTTGGTGTGACATTCTATTTTATGCTGGCACTACGGGCAAAATTAAGACAAGAAAACTGGTTTGTAGACAACAAAATAGCAGAATATAACATTGCTAATTTATTAGATTTGGTTGCATTAGGAACAATAGCTGATGTCGTTAAACTTGATCATAATAACCGAATCTTAGTGCATCAAGGTGTCAACCGTATTCGCTCAGGTTATTGCTGTGACGGGATAAAAGCACTGTTACAAATTGCTAAAAAAGATCCTGCTTCTTTTTCATCGACCGATTTGGCATTTTATATTGCTCCAAGATTAAATGCTGCGGGAAGAATGGATAATATGTCTCTTGGTGTTGAATTATTGCTATGTGACAATTACGATCAAGCGCTCAAACAAGCAACCGATCTTGATACATTAAATAGTGATCGTAAATTAATTGAACAGACTATGCATAAAGAAGCATTATCATTTATTCAAGAAATTAAAAAAGAAAAAACCACTATTCCTAATTTGCTGGTGGTTCATCATCCGCAATGGCATCAAGGTATTATTGGTATTTTATCTGCTCGTTTAAAAGATAAATATTATCGACCTGTCATCTCATTTGCTTCTACACAAGATGGTTTTTTAAAAGGATCTGGGCGATCAATTTTAGGGGTTCACCTACGCGACCTATTAGATGAATTAAATCAACTTCACCCTGATTTAATAGAGAGTTTTGGTGGTCATGCTATGGCGGTAGGCTTAACCATTCGTGAAGAGAATTTGGCACTTTTTACTAGTTACTGTGAAGCATTACTAAATGAACGGTTAACCAATGATTTATTTGAACAGATCATAGAAACCGATGGTGAAATAGAAAACCAAGATTTTACTTATACCATAGCGAAACAGTTAAAAGAATCCGGACCTTGGGGAGAAGGATTTTCTGAACCAATTTTTGATGGTGAATTTATTATTCATCAACAAAAATTGTTTGCTCAAAAACACCTCAGATTAGTATTAGAGCCTAAAAATGGTGGTTCCCTCATTGAAGGTGTATATTTTAATGTCAATTTACTTGAGTGGCCGGATCAATCAATAAAAAAAGTGAAATTAGTTTATCATTTAGATGTTGATGAATTTAGAGGTAACCAAGTTGCAAGATTAATGATTAGGCATTTATGGCCTATCGCATAAGCAATCAAAATTGATTATAATTACCAAGATTTCTAAAATTAAATCAAGTTCTGCCGTTCAAAATAATACTGGTAGTAAAATTCATCAATAAATTCATACAAAATTAAGGATTTAAAATGCATATTCATATTCTCGGAATTTGCGGCACATTTATGGCAGGAATTGCATTAATCGCTCGTTCATTAGGCCACAAAGTAACAGGTTCAGATAAAAACGTTTACCCACCTATGAGTACACTTTTACAAAAAGAAAAAGTAGACATCATTGAAGGGTACGATCCTAAACAACTTACTCCAACACCTGATTTAGTGATCATTGGTAATGCTCTGTCACGAGGTAATCCATGTGTTGAGTACATACTTGATAATAATATTCCTTATATCTCTGCACCTCAGTGGTTACATGATAATGTCTTGCGAGATCGTTGGGTCATCGCCGTTGCCGGTACACATGGTAAAACAACCACTGCTGGCATGATCAACTGGATTTTAGAACAACAAGGCTACCAACAAGGCTTTGTCATTGGTGGTGTACCGGGTAATTTTGAAGTTTCAGCACGATTAGGAGAAGGTAATTTCTTTGTTATCGAAGCCGATGAGTATGATTGCTCATTTTTTGACAAACGATCTAAATTCATGCACTACTGTCCTAAAACATTGGTGATGAATAATTTAGAATTTGATCATGCAGATATTTTTGATGATCTTAGTTCAATTCAAAAACAGTTTCACCATTTAATACGTTTAGTACCAAGTAAAGGGCTTATTATTTCTCCACAAGAAGATGTGAACTTAAAACAAGTTTTAGCTAAAGGTTGTTGGAGTAATCAATCATTTACAGAGTCTGAAACAGGCTGGCAAGCACAACGTATCTCAAATGATGCCAGTCATTTTGCAGTCTATTTAAATAGCCAAAAAGTAGGCGAAGTTCATTACTCATTAGTTGGTGAACATAATATGCATAACGCATTAATGGCAATAGCGGCTGCGCATAACGTAGGCATTGAACCAACGGATGCTTGTTCAGCACTTAGCACTTTTATCAATGCCAAACGACGTCTCGAACTTTATGGCAAAGTAAATGATATCGAAATTTATGATGATTTTGCTCATCACCCGACAGCGATTTTGGCAACATTGGAAGCATTACGCAGTAAAATTGGCGCAAATCGCCGCATTTTAGCTGTACTTGAGCCTCGCTCAAATACCATGAAATTAGGTATCTCAAAAGATGAACTTGCGCCATCTTTAGGTCGTGCCGATGAAGTATTCATCTTCCAACCTGAACAATTACCTTGGTTAGTCGCGGATGTGGTTGATGCTTGCATTCAACCTGCTTACTGGTCAGGCGATATTGATTTGTTAGTTGAGCTGATCACCAAATCAGTTAAACCAACCGATGCTATTTTAATTATGAGTAACGGTGGTTTTAGTGGTATTCATAAAAAGATTTTAGAGAGCTTAGAAAAGCAGCAATTAAAAGAGCAGGAAGATGAGCTTCCACTCATCTAAATATCACACTAACATGTGATTGTATGATTTTGCCACATAAGTGGCAGATCATATTAAGTAGGAGGTTGTTATGCAGTACTTAGTTACCTCATCTGAAATGAAGCATTTTGATACACAAACTTCGCAAACAATTGGCTTACCTTCATTAGTATTAATGGAACGAGCTGCCTTAGCCGTAGTTGAACAACTCAAAAAAGGTCAATTTAATTTGCATAAAGTGGCTGTTGTTTGTGGTTATGGTAACAATGGCGGGGACGGTATTGCCATTGCGCGATTACTCAAATTACAACATATTAATGTTATCATCTATTTAGTTGGCGATCCTAATCTCGCTTCACCAGAGACCAGACAACAAATCAACATTGCCCAACATTACAATATTACTACTATCACACAATCCCCTAAAACCTTGGTTAACTATACAACCATTGTTGATGCGCTTTTTGGCATTGGTCTAAATCGCAATATAACCGGTGATTTGCTGCAGATTATTAAGCTAATTAATCAAAGTAATGCCGATATCCTCGCTGTTGATATTCCATCAGGGATCTGTGCTGATACCGGAAAAATACTTGGCGCTGCAGTAAAAGCCAAACAAACCGTCACGTTTGCTTACCAAAAAATCGGTTTTACACTCTATCCGGGACATGAATTTGCCGGAGAAATAATCATTGCTGATATCGGCATTTATGCTGATAAAAAGCCAGAACACTATACCTATAATCATCATGACTTAGCCCGTCTGCTACCTGATAGACAAAATTACAGCAATAAAGGCAGTTTTGGCAAAGTACTAGTGATTGCCGGTTCGCAAAATATGTGCGGTGCAGCTTATTTATCGGCTAAAGCAGCCTATAAAGTTGGAGCCGGGTTAGTACGTATTTACACACCTGAATGTAATCGTGATGTATTGTTAAGTCAATTGCCAGAAGTACTATTAACGCCATATATTCCAAACCAAATCGACTCAGACCAACTTAAACAATTAATTAATTGGGCTTCGGTCATTGTAATAGGTCCGGGTATGGGCATATCAACTGACACTCATAAGATTTTATCTTGTGTATTAGCAAGTGCTAACATACCTATTATTATTGATGCCGATGCACTTAATACGTTAGCAAACGATATAGATTTACTCAAACAAGCACACACCACCATTATTATCACACCACATTTGGGTGAAATGGCGAGATTAACTCTGCAATCGATTGATACTATCAAAAATAATTTAGTTGCAACTGCCAAAGCGTTTGCTGAAAAAAATCAGGTAATTTGTGTATTAAAAGATGCTAAAACCATTGTGGCAACGCCACAAAAGCCAACCTATATTAATCAATCAGGCAATAACGGTATGGCGACAGGCGGAACGGGTGATGTGTTAACCGGTATTATAGCGGGATTAATTGCTCAGCATTTACCTGCCACACAAGCTGCCCCAGTAAGTGTTTACTTGCATGGTTTGATTGGTGATGCTGTGGCTAAAAAATTAGGTAAACACAGTATGTTAGCCAGTGATATTATCGACGGAATTAGTGACATATTAAATAATCAAACCCTATCATGATATGACTACTATATCTCGGACTCGCAATTAACTATTTTTCTATTATTGCAGACAGGGTTTGCTGTTTTAATGACGTTAACTAAAATATATCGGATAGCGGTTCATGCGCATAAAATTTCTTTTCACTATTTATTGGCAAAATAACCCGTCATTCCGTTATCTTTTTTGCTACTCACTTTGCTATTGAATGACTCCAAGCTTAATTTGGTATAAAAATGTAGCATAAAGATAACGCTTTATAAGCTACATTTATACTTAACTACAATGCACAGTGATCGCTAGACCTCCTCGAGAAGTTTCACGATATTTAGCATTCATATCTTTACCTGTTTCATACATGGTTTTAATCACTTTATCAAGTGAAACAATTGCAGCACTGGTTCTCCTTAATGCCATTCGCGTTGCATTAATGGCTTTTACCGCAGCGATCGCATTACGTTCAATGCAAGGAACTTGCACTTGCCCGTCAACAGGATCACAGGTCAAACCTAAATTATGTTCCATTGCAATTTCAGCTGCCATACAAACTTGTTCTGGACTTCCCCCTAATAGCTCGGCTAAACCAGCTGCTGCCATTGAACAAGCAACGCCAACCTCTCCTTGACATCCAACTTCCGCACCTGAAATAGAAGCATTATTCTGATACAGCAATCCAATGGCACCACAGGTTAAGAAAAATCGAATATAAATATCTGGCGTAACCGGATCGATAAATTTGTCATAATATGCAAGTACAGCAGGAATAATGCCACAAGCGCCATTAGTTGGTGCAGTAACAACGCGTCCACCTGCTGCATTTTCTTCACTGACGGCAAATGCAAACATATTAATCCAATCAATAATAATCATCGGATCATTATTATTTTTACTGGTTGATAACTGACGATAAAGCGCATTAGCTCGACGAGGTACTTTTAATGCTCCCGGTAATAATCCTTCCGTGTGCATACCACGTTTAATACAATCTAACATCGTTTGTCCAACAGTAGTGAAATAGCTTTCAATCTCATCATGACTATGTAGTTGTAGTTCATTTTTCAACATAATGCTGGAAATTGACAAGGAATTGTCATCACAATAATGCAATAATTGTTCAGCAGATGTAAAAGGATATGGTAATTTTACTGAGCTTTGTTCTGCTTGTCCAAACAAGGCTTCATCAACAATTTTACCCCCACCTACCGAATAATATGTTTGACTCAAAAGCACTTTTTCATTTTGATAAGCTGTCAATTTCATACCATTTTCATGCAAAGGTAAAAATGAAGAATGAAAAACCATGCTATCTTGGTCAAAATCAACAAAATATCGACCATTGTAAATAGATAACTGGTGGCTCTGATTCAAATTCTCAATCACTGCTGGGATCTGATCAATATTAACGGTATCTGGCTTTTCGCCGGTAAGACCCATAATAATTGCAATATCGGTATGATGTCCTTTACCTGTAAGTGATAAAGAACCATAAATATCAGCAACAATTTTCGTTACTGACGACATTTTTTTATCTTGAATAAGTTGATCGACAAAAGCCTTACCGGCTTTCATTGGTCCAACCGTATGCGAACTTGAAGGACCAATACCTATTTTAAATATGTCAAAAACCGAACCCATGTATTTCCTTTAAACTTATCTATTTTATTTTGTATGATAATGAACAAAATTGTATGAATAACGGAGGGTATATTATGGTGCTACGCAGGCAGAATCAAGCTTTGAATATAGGTTAATCCAGAACCGAATCATAATAACAGATAATCCCAGTGTCCAAATCCTGAATTTCTAATTCGCCACCAGTCAAAATCTCACCCATTGAAAAAAAACTTGGTTTTTCTTTCAACGTTACTTTACCTATAAGTTTATCATCTATATACATTAATCCGTCTTTATTAATCGTACTATCACCGGGTTCTAGCAACCCTCCACCACAAGGACACTCTTTATCCTTATAATTCGGATAGTCATCTTTATTACAGCCATCACCTCGCCAAACAATATCTGAAATCTCATCATAACTGAGATCCATTAAATAATATTTGGCGATTTTAACTGGATAATACAGTAAGACCAAAGCAAATATAACATACAGTAGGTGATCAAATTTTAGTTTCTTCATGATTGTATGATTTTCCTTTTCCCTGTTGCTAATTTACAATTAATCTTTCAAGATCACAATAATTACCAATAAAATTACTTTAGTGTTGAGCTTGGTACTGCTAAACTAATCAACATTTTTATTATATAAATAAGTTTATTATTTTTTCGGGATAAATTCATGCGAACCAGTAAATATCTTCTTTCTACTTTAAAAGAAACCCCAGCTGATGCTGAGGTGGTAAGTCACCAATTAATGTTACGTGCCGGGATGATCCGCAAAGTTGCAGCCGGTTTATATACTTGGCTTCCTACCGGTTATCGGGTACTAAAAAAAGTTGAAAATATTGTACGTGAAGAGATGAATAGAGCCGGTGCCATTGAAATCTTAATGCCGGTTGTTCAACCAGCGGATATCTGGCAAGAAAGTGGGCGTTGGGAACAATATGGTCCAGAGCTATTACGAATAAAAGACCGCGGTGACCGTGATTTTGTTTTAGGCCCTACGCATGAAGAAGTGATCACCGACTTACTCCGTAATGAAGTAAGCTCTTATAAACAATTACCGCTTAATATCTATCAAATTCAAACTAAATTCCGTGATGAAGTCCGTCCACGTTTTGGTGTGATGCGTTCCCGTGAATTTATTATGAAAGATGCATATTCTTTTCATACTTCACAAGCTTCTTTACAAGAAACCTATGACGATATGTATCAAGCCTATAGTGCAATTTTTACGCGTGCAGGCTTAAATTTTAGAGCTGTTCGTGCAGATACCGGGTCAATTGGTGGAAATTGGTCACATGAATTCCAAGTATTAGCTGATAGTGGTGAAGATGATATCGTCTTTTCAACTGAATCTGATTATGCTGCCAATATTGAAATGGCTCAAGCATTAGCTCCAACGAAAGAACGTTTAGCTCCAACTAAAGCAATGGAGTTAGTTGCTACCCCAAATGCAAAAACAATTGATGAATTAGTTGAACAATTCAATTTACCGATTGAAAAAACCGTTAAGACCTTAATGGTTAAAGCAAGTAAAGAGAGTGGTCATCAATTAGTTGCTCTATTAGTTCGTGGTGATCACAGTCTAAATGAAATTAAAGCCGAAAAAATTGATATCGTTGCTTCACCACTTGAATTTGCAACCGAAGAAGAGATTCGATCGCTAGTTAATGCTGGTCCAGGATCATTAGGTCCAGTTAATTTAGATATGCCAATTATTATTGATCGCGATGTAGCTGTAATGAGCGACTTTAGTGCTGGCGCCAATATTGATCATAAACACTATTTTAACATCAATTGGCAACGTGATGTTACCCTACCTCGTATTGAAGATATTCGCAATGTAGTTGAAGGCGATATCAGCCCTGATGGCAAAGGGACATTACAAATAAAACGAGGCATTGAAGTAGGTCATATCTTCCAACTAGGTACTAAATACTCAGAAGCGATGAAAGCGACAGTGCAAGGCGAAGATGGCCAAAACCATGTCATGATTATGGGATGCTATGGCATTGGTGTAAGCCGAATTGTGGCAGCAGCAATTGAGCAATGCCATGACGAACGAGGCATTGTCTGGCCGGAAGCTATCGCGCCATTTAGCGTAGTAATTATACCAATGAATATGCATAAATCCGGAAAAGTACAAGCTACCGCCGAAAAAATCTATGCGGAGTTACAACAAGCCGGTATTGAAGTATTATTTGATGATCGTAAGGAGCGACCAGGGGTAATGTTTGCTGATGCGGAACTTATTGGCATTCCACATACAATTGTGATTGGCGAGCGTAATCTTGATAATGGCGAAGTTGAATATAAACACCGAGCCAAAGGTGAGAAAGAGATGGTAAAACTTGATGATATTATTAAATTGATTAAAAATCGCTGTAATGTTAAGTAAAAATTAAGAGTTCAATCATTAATCGCAAAATGAAAAACAAAACACAACAATGGAAGCCTTGTTACTATGACATAATAGCTAAAATTGCTAGCTTTTTATTGTTGTGTTCGTTATTACTTCTTATCAATAGTTGCCAATCACGAATTAATCCAAATATGAATAATATGTTACCCAATAATTTCCATAAAATTTCAAGTGATGTATTTAGATCAGAACAGCCTTCAATAAAACAGATGCAATATCTGGATAAATTAGGATTCAAAACTGTGATTAATTTACGATTATGGCACAGTGATCAAGATGAAATTAACAACACGGGAATTTCAGAAGTTTGGATTAAATTACGAGCTGGGAATATCACCGACGAAAAAATGATAGAAATACTTCAGGCTATCGATAAATCACCCAAACCAATATTGATTCATTGTTGGCACGGTAGTGATCGTACGGGGGTGATTGTTGCCATGTATCGTTTAGTTTTTCAAAACTGGACTAAAGAACAAGCAATTAATGAGTTAATGCAACCTAAATTCGGTCATCACTATAATGTCTACCCTAATATTGTGAAGTATATTGAAAATGTTGATATTGAAAAAATGCGATTAGCTGTAATTCAATAGTTGATTTTTATCAATAATCTGTCTCTATCACCCCCTATTTTTTATCAAAAAATGTCACGAACTTCATTAACAACTTATTTTGAAGAATTTAATGATAAATTCAAAGTGATCATGTCTGTTTTTTAAGCTAAAATAATTTCACCTGAATCAGAGATCTATATTGGTTAGAATGATGTTAAAAAAAACCGTCGCACTTATACTGTCTACTTCCTTATTCATGCAAAACGCATCTTTAGTTTATGCTAATAACATAACCCTTCCTGATATTGGAACCGCTGCCGCTTCAACATTAAGTATTGGGCAAGAAATGGAAATGGGTGATTACTATATGCGGGTATTACGAAACAGCGCACCAATAGTCGATGATCCTGTTTTAAAGCAATATATCAATGATTTGGGTAAAAAGTTAGTTTCAAAATCTGAATCGGTACAAATGCCTTTTCATTTCTATATCATGAGAAGTGATATACTCAATGCGTTTGCTTTTTTTGGTGGTAATGTTGTTATCCATTCGAAACTTATATTAGATACAGATAATGAAAGTCAATTAGCTTCAGTTATGGCGCACGAAATTGGTCATGTTACCCAGCGCCATTTAGCCAGAGCAATTGAAGCTCAAAATCAAAATAGCCCCTATGTATGGGGAGGAATATTAGGATCAATACTACTTTCTTTAGCCGTTCCTGAAGCGGCAATACCAAGTATTACAGGTGTAATGGCCGGTTCAGCACAAAGTCAGATTAGTTTTACCCAAAGTAACGAGCAAGAAGCAGATCGCGTTGGCTTACGAACGTTAGCAAAAGCCGGATTTAATCCTTATGCCTCCGTTGAGTTTATGCAAAAATTAGCTGACCAAACACGTTTTATGAGCAAACCGCCTGAAATTTTACTTACGCACCCTTTGCCGAATAGTCGTTTGACGGATATGCGTAATCGCTCAATGCAGTACTCGAAAAAGGATCTTACTCCTTCGCTAGATTATTATTTGGCTAAAGCACGGTTAGCCGTTTTGTTAGATAGGAATAAAAATACTGGTAAACTTTTAATTGAAGATTACAAAAAACTCAATAATGAACAAGCTAAAGTTGCCCTTGTGTACTGCGGTGCGCTTGCCGATTACCGAACAGGTGAATATCAAAAAGCCAAGCAACAACTACAACCGTTATTAGATAATGATCCCAATAATATTTGGTATATTGATTTAATGACAGATATCGACTTGGAACTCAATAATAATGCTGCCGCAATTAGTCGGTTACAAACAGCATTGAAAAAAGCCCCTAACAGTTCAGCTTTACAATTGAATTTAGCGAATGCCTATGTAAAAAATAATAATTATCAACAAGCAGTTAGCCTGCTACATCGCTATACCTTCGATAATAATGATGATGTGAATGGTTGGGACTTACTGATAAAAGCCTATGGAGGACTTCATTCAAGGGCTCAAGAAATGAGTGCCAATGCTGAATTATTAGCATTACAAGGACAGTTCAAACAGGCTATCCAATTATTACAAAATGCGAAAGGCCAAACTAAAGGCAATCAAACAATGATATCTAAGCTTGATGCCAGAATCAGTCAATTACAACAATTACAAAAACGCTATGCTACCTATCAGCGATAATGATTACGTTGTTTATCTTTTCTCGGCAAGTGAATAAGATTGTCTTTGCCGAGAAGATAATCAATAAGACCTGAATTATTTACTGGTTAAGTGATCGACATTATTGTAATACTTAAGTGTTAACTTTCCGTCTGGCTGATCATTATCTTGTCGATAATTCACCAAACTGATACTTGTATTTAAGGTGCGAGGAAAATAGTTTTGATCACGATGAAAACGCCAATCACCACCATTTAACACACAAAGTAATAACCTTAATACAGTACCATGAGAAACAACCAAAATATTACCTTTATCTTGTGGTGCATTTTCAATAACAGTATTCAAACCACGTTTGACACGCTCTAATACTTCTAAATAGTTTTCACCTTTATTTATTGAGGCATCAAATTTAGCAGGATCATTTAAATAATAAGTAAATTCGGGGATCTCTTTTTTAAGTAATGGTACAGATTTACCTTCCCAAATACCAAAATCCATTTCACATAAATCAGCAAGTTCAAAGGTAGGAATTGCCATACTATTTTCATTAACAATATAATCTCGAGTCTCTATAGCTCGTTGTTGAGTACTGGAATAGGCTTGCATGAAAGGAACATTTTTTAAATATTTACCTGTAATTTCTGCACCCAAAATCCCCTCTTGCGTCAATGGCGAATTTTGTGATCCTTGCATCTGATCTTTAATATTCCATTCAGTTTGACCATGTCTAATTAAGTATAAATTAAGATCTTTCATTTGTACTGACTACCTTTTTTTATTTAAAATTCTGTTTGTTGATATTTGTTATTTCGAATCTGGGTTAAACAAGCTTGTAGTGTCTCATCCATTGGTGCATGTAATTGCATCTCTTGCAAAGTCTTAGGATGAATAAATTTTACATTCGCTGCATGTAAAAAGAGTCGATTAAGTTTAGTATTCATTAACTGTGCATCAAACTGACTATCACCATAACGGTCATCAAAAGCTATTGGATGATTAACATATTGAGTATGAACACGAATCTGATGTGTTCGACCAGTCACTGGACTGGCTTTGATAAGTGTTGCAAAATGAAATCTCTCTTCAACTTTAAAGCGTGTTTCTGAAAGTTTACCTTCTTTATCTACTTTGACAACTCGCTCTCCACTTTTTAGTACATTTTTTAGTAATGGAGCTTGCACCACTTTACATTCAGAAGGCCAATCGCCTTTAACCAGAGCCAAATAATTTTTTTGCATCTGTTTTAATCGTAATTGCTCATGTAGTGATTTTAAGGCTGAACGTTTTTTGGCAACTAATAACACCCCTGATGTTTCGCGATCGATTCGATGCACTAACTCTAGAAATTTTGCTTCAGGTCTTAATGCCCGTAATCCTTCTATCACACCAAAACTCAGACCACTACCGCCATGCACGGCAATACCAGAAGGTTTATTAATCGCTAATATGACTTCATCTTCATAAATTATTGCTTTCTCAAGTTCTGCAACTTTATTAAGTTTTGTCGAAATTTCTGGTGTAGTTCTTTCTGCTATTCGCACAGGTGGAATCCGAATTTGATCTCCTACATTTAATTTATATTCAGGTTTCGCTCGCTTTTTATTAACTCGTACTTCACCTTTTCTTAATATCCGATAGATCATACTTTTAGGTACACCTTTTAAATGTGTAATCAAAAAGTTATCGATTCGTTGCGTCGCATTTTCCTCGGAAATAGTCACAAATGAGACCTGTAATTTTGTTTGTGGTGCGTTTGAGTGCATAAGAGATGATTAATCCGCTATCAATAATTAAAAGTCGTTTACATTATTTCAAAATAAACTACACTACCACTAAATAAACATAGATAGATTATTTTCAATATAATTAAAAGTTAAGATTATAACGGAATATGGAGGAATAAAATAGTATGTTATCACTGCTTAATCAATACTCAAAAGGAAGAGGTGCTTGGTTTTTACTCTTTCTTTCAACCGTTATTTTTGAGTCTATCGCATTATATTTTCAACATGTATTAAATCTTGCACCCTGTACACTTTGTATCTATCAACGTTGCGCTATTTATGGGATATTGCTAGCTAGCATTATCGGTCTTATCTCCCCTCGTAATCTTGTGATCCGGTTGATTGCTATTTTTGTGTGGTTATTTAGTGCATTAAAAGGATTTAACTTATCGACTTTCCATGCTCATCTACAATTTGAACCAAACCTGACAGATACTTGTTCAATCAATGTTAACTTTCCCTCTTGGTTACCACTCGATAGTTGGTTTCCGAGCATGTTTAAAGCATATGGCTCTTGTTCTGATAAGATATGGACATTTTTAACCATTGAAATGTCACAATGGATGATTATCATATTTTCTTGTTATTTAATTGTTGGTTTAGCTGTTCTCATTTCACAGCTATTTTCATCAAATAAACACTCTCTATGGAGTAACTAGCGTTTTTTGTTGATTTTGTTAAAATAGGTGACAATTTTACTTTACAAATTGTCACTTATAAATGCTTTTGGAATATCATCCCCCTATCGATCCCTGGCTTTCTATTTTATATCAAGATGATCACATAGTTGTTGTTAACAAACAACCGGGAATATTATCTGTTTCAGGTAATAAACCTCAATTTATTGATAGCATTATTCATCGGTTACAACAAAAATATCGCTATGTTGAATCTGTACACCGATTAGATATGGCTACAAGTGGCATCATGGTTGCCGCTCTATCGAAATTAGCAGATCGCGAAATCAAAAAACAATTTCGGGAAAGAATTCCCAAAAAGCACTATATTGCAGTTGTATTCGGGCATTTAGAAAATGATACCGGCTCAATTGAACTACCCTTGATTTGTGATTGGCCTAATCGACCTCGACAAATGGTTGACTTGGAAAATGGTAAACATGCTTTAACCGAATATCAAGTGCTTGCGCGTAATGACGATAATACTACGCGGGTTAAATTGTTACCTTTTACTGGACGCTCTCATCAATTACGGGTACATATGCAAGCTATTGGACATCCTATTTTAGGTGATAAATTTTATGCACATCCGGAAGCTTTTTCGATGTCAAAAAGATTGTTATTACATGCACAACTACTTACTTTTAATCACCCCAAAACCGGTGAAAGTATGACCTTCACTTGTGAACCTGATTTTTAAAAGAGAAGCTAACCTTATGCATGGTAAAGGCTTTTACTGATGTAGGTATTTGACAGAATCATTATATTAAGGAAATTAATATGCAAAAAATTGTATTAGCTACTAATAATCAAGGTAAAGTCAATGAGTTACAAAAATTATTGGCTGATGCAGGCTTTGATATTTGCGCTCAAAGTGAATTTAATGTGCCTGATGCCGAAGAAACCGGTCTAACTTTTGTTGAGAACGCTATTTTGAAAGCCAGACATACAGCCAAATTAACCGGTCTTCCTGCCATTGCAGATGATTCTGGTTTAGCGGTTGAAGCGCTCAATGGTGCGCCAGGGATCTATTCAGCTCGTTATGCAGGCGAACATGGCAATGATAAAAGTAATAATAAAAAATTGCTGCAAGCGTTAGCCGACATTCCTGAAGAAAAACGTTCAGCTTATTTCTATTGTGCGCTTGTTTTTATGCGTCATGAAAATGATCCTACCCCTATCATCTGTTTAGGCAAATGGAATGGTATTATCTTACATGAAGAGCAAGGTAATGGCGGTTTTGGTTACGATCCTCTTTTCTATGTACCCGAACTTGGTTGTACCGCTGCTGAATTAACTAAAGAGCATAAAAGCCAGATCTCTCATAGAGGGCAAGCGCTTAAACAGTTGATAACTAAGCTAAAAACTGAGTATTAATCCAAATAAAGGCGTTAATACTATTATTTTTAATTGCAATTGTATCTTTAGAAGTAAAAAGTATATACTTAAACAATCATTTATCTTGGAGTTGATACTGTGATTCTAATGATAGTTAGCGGTCGTTCTGGCTCGGGAAAATCAATTGCATTACGCGCACTAGAAGATATGGGATTTTATTGTGTCGATAATATCCCGGTAGTTTTGTTACCTCAATTAGCCGATTCATTAAAAGATAATAATACTCCGGTTGCAGTGAGTATTGATATCCGTAATTTGCCTGCCAACTTTGATTTTAATCATGATATTTTTCAGCACTTACCTGATTCAATTACACCTGAAGTTATTTTTTTCGATTGTAGCCGTAATACCCTTATACGCCGTTATAGTGAAACCAGACGAATACATCCATTAGCTAATCAACAATATTCTTTGACCGAAGCGATCGATCTTGAGGAGAAATACTTAGAGCCACTAAAAGCACATGCAGATTTAATCATTAATACCGATAATCTTTCTGTCCATGAATTATCAGATATTTTACGATCTCGAATTTTGGGCAAAAAAGAACGTGAATTAACCATCATTTTTGAATCTTTTGGCTATAAGCATGGTTTACCTATCGATGCTGATTTTGTCTTTGATGTACGTTTCTTACCTAATCCTCATTGGGAAGTAAGTTTACGTCCTTTAACCGGATTAGATGAAGCTGTACGAAATTATTTATCTAAATATCAAGAAGTGACAAATTTTATCTATCAAACTGCCAGTTACTTGCAACAGTGGCTTCCGCTTTTAGAAAAAAATAATCGTAGCTATTTAACCATAGCGATAGGTTGTACCGGTGGTCAACACCGTTCTGTTTTTATTGCTGAACAGTTAGCTGAATTTTTTAAAGCACAAAACAAACAAGTACAAATTCGGCATCGAACGTTAGAGAAGAAATAGTTGTTATTCTTCAGTAGGATAGCAGGACAATATATCTTCCATCCAGCTACTGTATTTCTCAATAAGATCTTTTAATGTGATTTGTTGTTCTGCTGGTAATGATGAAGGATTTATCAAATGACTGACTTTGATTAATTCTACATCATCAGGTAAATTGGCTAACTTCATTGTCAAAACATTGAGCGTTTGTTGGTAAGGATGCCCTATTGCAATAGCATAGCCTTTTTTACGGGCAATGGCGATGGCCAAATCAATTTGTCTGGCAATCGCACTCTCTTTTCGTTCATAGTCAAGGAATACATCTCGCGTAACTAAAGGAATATTATAAAAACTTGCTGCTTTTTTAACTTGTGACTTCGCAACTGTTTTACTATCAAGGAAAAACAGAGAATAGTGGCTTAACGCTTTCATAACATGTTGCATTCCATTTAGATTTGATGTCATCAAACTCCCCATATGATTATTTATTCCGATAGCATAAGGCACATGTTTGACAGCTTTGGCAATAATATGTTTAACCTTTTGTTCACTCATATAGGGAAACAAAGTATCTTTCTCTAATGGTTGTTTACTGATTGGCGCCATAGGCATGTGGATCATCACATCATTACCATGATCATGCGCAAATGTGGCAATATTGGCAGTATTAGAGGAACTAGGTAATACGGCCACCGTAATATTTGGGGATAATAAAATAAATTGTTCTTCTATTTTGGGGTGATAACCAAAATCATCAATTACTATTGCTAATTTTGCCGCCCATACAGTTGATATATTTAATAACAAACTAATAATCAATGTTTTAACAACAAACTTCATTGTTTCAACCATCCACTTGGATCGAGTGCTTTACCATCACGACGTATTTCAAAATATAATGCCGGTGTATTTTGCCCACCGCTTGAACCAACTAACGCAATCGCTTGTCCACCTTGAACTTTATCGCCCACATCAACAAGTAAACGTTGATTATAACCATATAAGCTCATATCACCTTTACCATGCTCAAGCGCTACCACAAAACCATAACCTTGTAACCAACTCGCTAATATAACTCGTCCATCGGTAATCGCTTTAACTTGTACACCATCTTTAGCGTTAATCACCATACCTTTCCAACGTAATTCACCTTGCAACGCTTCCCCAAAATGATGTGCTACTGTACCGCTTACAGGCCAATTAAGTTGATGTTGAGGCTTACCAATACCACTAATTCGAGCCATTAAAGCCTTTTCATCTGAATTAAGCGTATAATTATTATTCTTTTGTTTGGCTTCAATATTTTCCGCTTGCTTTTCATCTTCTTCGGCTAAACTTCGACTTTTCTTTTCTGCTTCAATAATTTTTTCTTGGAGTTTAGCTTCATTTTCACGAAGTTCAGCTAATTTTTGTTGATTGACCTTCATTGATAATTCAAGAGATGAAATGGTTTTTTGTCGATCGTTACGATTTTTTTCAAGTTGTACTTGTTCTTCTTTCTGTTTATTTTTTAATTCTGTCTGAGAGGTTCGCTTTTTTTGTAAAATCTCTTTTTTCTCATTTAATTGTAATTGGGTTTCGCGAAGCGCGTTGATTTGTTGTTCTCTAGCGTTATTAATATAGCCATAATAGTTGATGATACGCTCATTACGCTCACTTTGTTCAGCAGAAAAAAGGAGCGCCATACCTGTATTTTTCCCAAGTTTGAAAGCACTTTCCAGTTGTTTGGCAAGTACACTTCTTTGTTGTTGTTGTTTAATTACCAATTCATCAATCTGTTTGACTAAATAATTGATTTCATTATCAAGTTTTTTTAAAGAGAGGTTATTTTTTTCAATGGAGGTAAGTAGTTTAGCTATTTCCGTTTCTTGGACTTTAAGATCATTCATTAATTGTGTACGTTCTTTTTTCTGTTCTGCTAATCTTTTTTCTTTTTCTAAAATAGAAGAACGTAAAGATTGTAACTGTTGATTGTCATCAGCATACAAAAAATTAATATTTAATAATCCAATTAAAATGATAACCAGAAATTTTTGATAAATAGACATGGTGTTTTATTTATACTTTTGGTGTATTACTTAACTACAAAGTTAAACTCCACTATACCGAGAAATAAGTAAAGATGCAAAATGAAAACTAATTGCCATTTATTTGAAGATACCATGACTTAATCGATTAAATTAAACGCGAGCTTTGCTTACATAATGAATTAAGCTTAAACAATAAATGACAAATTTTTATATTCTATTTGAGCGAAAATTAATCTTGCTGTTGTTAAGCGAGTTCAATGATTTCATTAAGATCAAAACTACTTCTGGTTTCTTGTACAAAAATCAAACTACTTAGTAAAAACCATACATCATTAGCTATCATACTAAACATTACTAGTGTGAATGTGTCATATATATTTTTCAAACTTCCGGTTTATGAGTTATTATATCTTTTATTAAACAACTATCTAATAAGTGTCATCTTAAACTAATATAAGACAACACAATTTTATTAGATATTTCACAATAACTAATAAAAAGTATAAAATATAGCAATTCTTAATCTATCACAATAATTCATCTAACACATAAAGATAACATCATGCAAAAGTTTAATGTCAAAACCTTTCAGGGTTTAATCCTTACCTTACAAGATTACTGGGCTAATCAAGGTTGTACGGTGATCCAACCATTAGATATGGAAGTGGGTGCAGGTACATCTCACCCAATGACTTGTTTACGCGCACTTGGGCCTGAACCCATTAATGCTGCTTATGTTCAACCATCTCGTCGACCAACCGATGGTCGTTATGGTGAAAACCCGAATCGATTACAACATTATTATCAATTTCAAGTTATCTTAAAACCCTCACCTGATAACATCCAAGAGCTTTATTTGGGATCACTTAAAGAACTTGGTTTAGATCCAACAATTAACGATATTCGTTTTGTTGAAGACAACTGGGAAAACCCGACTCTTGGAGCATGGGGTCTTGGTTGGGAAGTTTGGTTAAATGGTATGGAAGTGACACAATTTACTTATTTTCAACAAGTAGGTGGACTTGAATGTAAACCAGTAACAGGCGAAATCACATATGGACTAGAACGTCTTGCAATGTATATTCAAGGTGTAGATAGTGTTTATGATCTGATCTGGAGTGATGGCGCTTTTGGTAAAACCACTTATGGTGATGTATTTCATCAAAATGAAGTTGAACAATCTACTTATAATTTTGAATATGCCAATATTGATTTTTTATTCTATTGTTTTGAGCAACACGAAAAAGAAGCAAAATTACTACTCGAATTGGAAAAACCACTTCCGCTACCCGCCTATGAACGTATTTTAAAAGCGGCTCACTGTTTTAATTTACTTGATGCTCGTAAGGCTATTTCGGTAACAGAAAGACAACGTTATATATTACGTATCAGAGCATTAACTAAAATGGTTGCTGAAGCATACTACGCATCACGAGAAGCGCTTGGATTCCCAATGTGCCAAAATTCATGTTCAAACACAATTGCATCTAAGTAGGAAAATAAACATTATGCAAAAAACATTTTTAGTGGAAATTGGTACAGAAGAGTTACCTCCAAAATCACTGCGCACGTTAGCTGAGAGCTTTGCAGCTAATTTTATAGATCAACTTGATGGTGCTAACTTAGAACATGGTGAAGTACTTTGGTATGCATCTCCACGCCGCTTAGCCTTAAAAGTATTAAATCTTAATGATACACAACCTGATAGCCAAATTGTTAAACGTGGGCCTGCTGTAAGTGCAGCTTTTGATGCTAATGGTCATCCAACTAAAGCAGCTGAAGGCTGGGCGCGAGGTTGTGGAATTAGCGTTGATCAAGCTGAGCGTATCCAAACCGATAAAGGTGAATGGTTGTCCTATACCCACAATCAAAAAGGCCAACCAGTGGTTAATCTTTTATGTGATATGGTCAAAGCTGCATTAAATAAATTACCTATTCCAAAACCAATGCGATGGGCGGCTCGTCAAGTTGAATTTATCCGACCTAGTCACACTATTACTATGTTATACGGTAGTGAACTTGTTCCCGGTACTATTTTAGACATCGAATCAGACCGTATTATCCGAGGACATCGCTTCATGGGGGAACAACAATTCACTATTGATAATGCGGATCAGTATCCGGATATTTTAGAACAACGTGGTAAAGTGATTGCTGACTACGATAAACGTAAAGCAATAATCAAACAACAAGCAGAGGAAGCTGCAACTAAACTTAATGGTAAAGCTGATTTAACAGAGAGTTTGCTTGAAGAAGTCTCCTCATTGGTTGAATGGCCTGTAGTGTTAACCGCAAAATTTGAAGAACGATTTCTGGATGTTCCGGCAGAATCGCTTGTTTATACCATGAAAGGCGATCAGAAATATTTCCCAGTTTATGATAAACAAGGCAAATTATTACCTAATTTTATTTTTGTTGCCAATATAGAATCAAAAGATCCACAAGTCGTGATCTCTGGTAATGAAAAAGTAGTTCGTCCTCGCCTTGCTGATGCTGAGTTCTTTTATAAAACCGATTTAAAACAACGATTAGAAGATCGTCTCCCTCGCCTTGCAACAGTTTTATTCCAACAACAACTAGGTACAGTTAAAGATAAAGCTTTACGCATAGAAGCATTATCAGGTTTTATTGCTGAAAAAATTGGTGCTAACATCGAGCAAGCTAAACGAGCTGGGAAACTAACTAAATGTGATTTAGTTACCAATACTGTTTTTGAATTCCCTGAAACGCAAGGTATTATTGGACGTCATTTAGCAATCAAAGATGGGGAAGGAATCGAAGTAGCAACGGCTATTGAAGAGCAATATAAACCTCGTTTTTCAGGTGATGAACTACCTAGTACTTCGGTATCTTGTGCTGTATCTATTGCAGAGAAGATAGATACACTAGCTGGGATTTTTGGTATTGGTCAATTCCCTAAAGGTGACAAAGACCCATTTGCTCTTCGCCGTGCAGCTATTGGGATTTTAAGAATTATTGTAGAAAAAAATCTGCCACTTGATCTGGTCGAATTATCTGGTTTTGCCGTCTCACTCTATGGTGATAAACTGACAAACAAAAATGTCGTGCAAGATATAGTCAGTTTTATGCAAGGTCGTTTTCGAGCTTGGTATCAAGAACAAGGTTTTGCTATTGATACTATCCAAGCAGTATTGGCACTCAATCCGACTAAACCTGCTGATTTTGACGCTCGTGTCAAAGCGGTTACTCATTTTAGAACATTACCTGAGTCCTCTTCATTAGCCGAATCCAATAAACGTGTATCAAATATTTTATCCAAAGCTGGGATAACGATACCTGAAAAAATTAATGTTTCATTATTAGAAGCTGGCGCTGAAGGTGAATTAGCCAAACAAGTGGCTATTTTGACCGATAAACTAGAGCCATATTTCTTAGATGGACGTTATAAAGATGCATTAGTCGAACTATCATCCCTTAAAACATCGGTTGATGCTTTTTTTACTTCAGTCATGGTAATGGCTGATGATGAGCAAATTAAACTTAATCGATTAGCGTTACTAAAGAAATTACAAAACTTGTTTTTGAAAATTGCTGATATTTCACAATTACAATCGAGTTATTAATTATAAATATATTAAAACTTCGGTAATTAACCATTACTATTAATAAAAATAAAGGACTAGAAAAATGCAAAAAAAATTATCCTTCCCACTACTTTTTAACCAAACTTATCAGTTTATTTGCAGTAAGCTTTGGCAAGTCATTCTTATAAGTGTTATTGTAGGAATAGTATTTACTTTGATTTCTAAATTTTTCTTTACTTATTCTGTAGTAAGTATTTTGCGGTCACAAGTGGTTATGGGATCAATGTCATACTCTATTAGCGCGGCCTTCTCAAGTTTGCTTCGCATATTGTTGATCCTTATGGTTATAAATGTAATCTGTCAAACTATCAATATATTAGCCGTTTCAGTATTATCATCCAATGGTAAATTAGAAAGCAATTCATTAATATCTAAAGCAACTTCAACTTTTTTAAAACTGCTTGGATTTTGTCTTGTTTACTTATTAATCATGTTTGTTGTCGCCATATTTTTCATGTTATTTTTATTAGCATTGTCTCCAATATTGCCACCAAAACTACTAACGTTGCTAGTTATAATTAGTGCTATAGCAATCGTATTGTATATCCAGACTGTTTATGGCTTTTTTATAGGATCAGTCACTGGACCTACTTCAAAAAGTTTCTTCCAAATTTTTACAGAAACTCATCGAGCAATCAAACAATATTGCCTTGCCGGTTCCCTAATCGTTCTTGGAAACTTTTTTTGTCTTTTACTGATTAACTGGTTATTGTCCGATATCCCATATGGTGAATTTTTAGTATCACCAATCACTAATTTTATTGGTATTTTCGTAATTTACTTTTTTTATCAAGCATATATCACTCTCAATGAAAAAGAACCGGTATTAGAAAATACCGATACTACAAATAATCAATTAATTATTTAGTCAAAAAATCAAAGAGTAAAAACGGTTACCAACTCTGGTTGGTAGCCCTCAATAAAATGTAGTTATTATCGAATTGATATAATTAAATAGATTGGATATTAGCATGACACCCGCCATTAATTTACTCAAAAAGTTAAAAATCAGATTTAATATTCATCAATATGAACATGACCCTAATGAAACACATTATGGACAAGAAGCAGTTAATAAGCTCGACCCAACGTTAGCGATTGTCGCTGGGCAAATATTTAAAACACTGATTGTTAGTTTAAACGGAAACAATAAAACATTAGCTGTTTGTGTATTACCCGTCGATTCTCATTTAGATCTAAAAAAAGCAGCTAAAGCATTAGGCTGTAAAAAATTAGACTTAACTGAACCGAGTTTAGCGCAAAAAATAACCGGATACTTGGTGGGAGGAATTAGTCCATTAGGTCAGAAAAAACAGCTACCTACATTAATTGATTTAACTGCAAAGCAGTTCCCTACAATGTTTATTTCAGGAGGGAAACGTGGACTTGAAATTGAAATTGCCCCACAAGACTTATCAACGATATTACAAGCTCAATTCGTTGAAATAATATCTTAACCTTTTTAGCAATTAGCAATAAAAATTCGTTTTATTAGTCATGTAGAGATAGAAAATTGATGAAGGACGAAGAAAGGGGATATTCTTAAATTATCCAAGGTTATAAGCTTAACCTTATGACCTTGGATAATATCAAGCAAAACAAATTAACAGAGAAAACAATTATTTAATTGCTTCTTTTAAGCTCTTACCAGATACAAATGCAGGAACTTTGCTTGCTGCGATTTTGATCTCTTTACCAGTTTTAGGGTTACGACCAATACGAGCTTTACGCTCATTAACTTTGAATGTACCAAAACCAACTAATTGAACTGTTCCACCCGCTTTTAGTGATTCAGTAATAGCAGCTAATGTTGCTTCTAACGCAGTTTTCGCTGCAACCTTAGTAATATCAGCTTTGCTAGCAATAGCATCTACAAGTTCTGTTTTATTCATGGAAATATCCTTACATAATTGTTTTATAGTTAAAGTTAACATAATAAGCAAAGTTAAAATCCGACTTTGCCCCTGTAAACAGTTTAGATTACATTAATGTTAAATGTAGTCTATATTTCTCCAATGTTAAAGAAAAATTTAGTAAAAAGTAAAAAAATAGCCGTTTGATTGATTTAACTGCTCAAAAAAACACCAATATTACTGGTTTTTGCTGATCTTATGTCAGCCTTTAATCCTTTAATAAGATCTAACATCTCATTATTTTCATCACGTAATAATCGAAATATTTCCCATTGAAGATCAAATTCATCAATCACATCGGGTAAATTTTGTTGTTCTTCTTCAGAAAGTAGAACGTTAGCTTTGGTCATTTCAAATTCAGCAATCGTGTTAGCTGAAATACGACTTACTTTGGCTGTATGTTCAGCTATTTCGCCACTTATATAAGAGTGCAAAAGTTCGCTGAGTGCTTGACAAGCATCTATAGCTGGATAAACCATATAAGGGCTTTCATCACTTACAGATGGAATAATTGCTTCTAATTTTTCTAATTGCAAATCAAAATTGATTTTTACATTTTCAACTAACAATGATTCCCAAATTAAATCGAGTATTTTTTTATAACTTTTAGCATCTTCTTCATTTTGCTGTTGTTGACAATAAAACACAAAATTAGGATACATTCGTTCACATAAGCAAACCATAAATAAACGTTGTTGCCATACAGGCAATTTTTCTATTCTTATTTGAATAGGATTTTTAATCATAATGAAACCTTTTAGACTGATGATGTACCGCATGAATAAAATGTTGTACATGTTCAATAGGGATATCTTGGTGAATACCATGCCCTAAATTAAAAATATGTCCATTGTGAGAACCAAATTCACTAAGTACTGCTTCAACATTGGATTCAATGGTTAGCTTGTCTGCATACAAAACAGATGGATCTAAATTACCTTGCACAGCAACTTGACCTTTATTGTTGATATGACTTAAATCAACAGTCCAATCAACACCAATCGCATCACATCCGGTTTGCATAATGCGATCTAACCATAGTCCACCACCTTTGGTAAACAGCGTTACAGGAATATATGACATCACATCTTGGCTTTTAACACCTCGAGTCAACTGAGATAAAATCATCTGCATATAATAGAGTGAAAACTCCTGATAACAGTGATGACTTAATGCCCCACCCCAAGTATCAAAAATCATAATTGATTGCGCCCCAGCCTTGATTTGCGCATTTAGATATAATGCAACATTGTTTGCCAGTTTTTCAAGTAATAGATGTAGCGACGTTGGGTCGCTGTACATCATTTTTTTAATTTTAGTAAATGTTTTACTGCTACCACCTTCAATCATATAAGTTGCCAAGGTCCAAGGGCTACCTGAAAAACCAATCAACGGCACTTTGCCCTTTAACTCTTTTTTAGTAAGACGAATAGCATCCATTACATATTTAAGTGATTGTTCAGGATCTAAAAGAGGTAACTGTTTAATATCATCTAAACAAACAATTGGTTTGGTAAATTTAGGGCCTTCACCTGTTTCAAAATGTAAACCAAGCCCCATAGCATCAGGAATCGTTAAAATATCCGAGAAAATAATAGCAGCATCAAGTTCAAACCGATTTAATGGTTGCAAAGTAACCTCACAAGCGAGTTCTGGTGTTTGACACATCGTCATAAAATTACCCGCTTTTGATCTGAGTTGACGATATTCAGGTAAATACCGCCCAGCTTGACGCATCATCCACACTGGTGTGTAATCTACAGGTAAACACTGTAAAGCTCGCAAATAGCGATCATTTTTTAATTGATTCATATTATCGGCTCTTTAAGTTAACAACACATCTTGTAAAGAAGTTTCAGGAAAACCTAACGTTTTAATATAAAATTAGCAAGTTTTATCTATTATTTACGATCTTTTGGTTGTGATAATGAACTTTTTGCATAGTGAATCAGTGTTTCAGAAATATTTTGCATTACGCTGCTTTCTGGAGCAAAACGATGCCAATACAGCATTCGTCTTTGAAATAATCCTTCTGTAAGATTAATTAACTCGCCTGTTTTTAATTCTTTCTCAACTTGTAACATAGGCAACATACAACAAGCCGATCCTTGTTTAGCTAGCTGAACAAAAGCTTCTGATGAACTTGTGATATGACATATAACACTACCTGGGGTAAGATTAAAATTTTCTTGTAAAAAAGCTTGATGCATGTCATCCAAGTGGTCAAAAGCAACCGCTGGCGCTTTTAATAATGATGAGCGAGTCACGCCATTGGGAAAATATTTTTTGGCAAATTCAGGGGAAGCAACAAAAATATAGTCCAGCGCACCTAATAAATCTGATAGGCAACCCGGCAAAGGATTTGCTTGAATACTAATTGCAGCAACCACCGTACCTAAACGCAATAGCTCTAAAGTATGCTCTTCATCTTTGACTTGTATATCAAAGCGTAAAATATTTTTATCTAAAACAGGTTTTAGTGCTGGTAACAACCATGTTGCTAAAGAGTCTGCATTAATAGCAATAGATAATGATAATGGTGTGGCATTTTGCTCATTATCACCCAACCATTGTTGTTCAAGTAATTCAACTTGATGCAATAGTCCTAAGAGATGTTCCCCTTGTTTTGTAGCTTTAGGGGGAATAGTTCTGACCAGTAATTGTTGACCGAAAAAGCTCTCTAGTTGCTTTATACGTTGTGATACCGCAGGTTGTGTAATACACAATTTATCCGCTGCTCTTTCAAATCCCCGTTCTTTTATTACCGCATCTAATGCTTGGAGTGCTCTATAATCTGGACGCTTCATAATCTCTTTTTAATGATTTAATCATTGCTTGGATATTCAAGCCATTTCAATATATCGAAAAGTCATAGCTATATCTAATACTTAATATATTTTTTAAAACCTAATGATTTTTGCTTTCCAATTGGTTACTATGCCATATCTACAAAAATTTTGCTTTCAAAATTTTATGTTTAATCAAAAAATATCTTCAAAAACGCGGTGATGTTATGACACAAGATGAATTAAAAAAAGCGGTGGGTTGGTCAGCATTGAAATATGTCAAACCAGATTCATTAGTCGGAGTAGGGACAGGCTCAACAGCAGCACATTTTATTGATGCATTAGCAACCATTAAAGATCAAATTAAAGGAACTGTATCTAGCTCTATAGCTTCAACTCAAAAATTAAAAAGTTACGGTATTCCAGTACTAGATTGTAATGACGTTGATAGTTTAGATATCTATGTTGATGGTGCTGATGAAATTAATCATCATATGCAAATGATTAAAGGTGGTGGCGCGGCTTTAACGCGTGAAAAAATTGTTGCAGCATTAGCTAAACAGTTTATTTGTATTGTTGATGAATCAAAAGTCGTTGATGTATTAGGCAAATATCCATTACCGATAGAAGTGATCCCCATGGCTCGTTCATATGTAGCCCGTGAGCTTTTTAAATTGGGAGGTAAACCAATTTATCGACAAGGTGTCGTAACAGATAATGGTAATGTTATTCTCGATGTTCACGATCTGGTTATTGCAAAACCTATTGAATTAGAAAACCGAATCAATAATATTGCCGGAGTAGTTACCGTTGGACTATTTGCTAGCCGAGGAGCTGACATAGCATTAGTTGGTTCTAGCACAGGTGTCAAAGAGATCAAATAATATCATTTATGACTTTATCATGATGGTTATTTATCACTATAACTACCTGTTTATCTTATTAAAAGAAAAGAGAGGAAATAATGGTTGTTCAGGCTTTAACTAAAGATGAAAACAAATTTTTATTACTTGAAGGCGTTCACGCTAGTGCCATAGAAACTTTAAAATCAGCCGGTTATACCAATATCGAATATCACAAAGGTGCATTATCGCCTGCTGAACTCAAAGCTGCACTTAAAGATGTCCGCTTTATAGGCATTCGTTCACGAACACAGTTAACTAAAGAAATTATTGAAGCAGCCCCTAAACTAGCTGGTATTGGTTGTTTTTGTATTGGTACTAACCAAGTAGATCTCGATGCAGCAACCGTTAAAGGGATCCCTGTTTTTAATGCACCTTTTTCAAATACCCGTTCAGTTGCCGAACTTGTTTTAGCTGAAGCTATTTTGTTATTACGCCGTGTTCCCGAAGCTAACGCTAAAGCTCACCAAGGAAAATGGAATAAGATTGCAACCGGCTCTCATGAAGCACGCGGTAAAAATCTTGGTATTATTGGCTATGGTCATATTGGTAGCCAATTAAGTGTTCTGGCTGAATCATTAGGGATGAATGTTTTCTTTTATGATATTGAAACTAAATTACCATTAGGAAATGCAAAACAAGTTTCAACCATGAAAGAATTACTTGCTATGTGTGACATTGTTAGTATGCATGTTCCTGAAAATGCAACCACAATTAAGATGATTGGTAAAAATGAAATCGATCTAATGAAAGACGGCTCAATTTTAATTAATGCATCACGTGGGAAGGTTATTGATCTTGATGCTTTAACACAAGCATTACTTAGTAATAAACTTAGTGGCGCGGCAATTGATGTTTTTCCTAGCGAGCCTGCTAGTAACAGTGATCCGTTTCAATCACCATTATGTGAATTTGATAACGTCATTATTACACCACATATTGGTGGCTCAACCACTGAGGCGCAAGAAAATATTGGCATCGAAGTAGCAAGTAAACTTGCTAAATATTCAGATACTGGTGCTACACTTTCTGCCGTTAATTTTCCTGAAGCGTCCTTACCTATTCCAGCTAAGAGTGCATCACGCTTCTTGAATATCCACCATAATCAACCTGGTGTATTAACCGCTATTAATACATTATTTGCCGAGCAGGGTCTAAATATTTCTGGGCAATATTTACAAACCGATCCTAAAATTGGTTATGTGGTCATTGATATTGATAGTGTAGAACAAAATAAAGCTGAAGAGTTATTAGTCAAGCTAAAAAATGTACCAGGCACTATCAGAGCCAGATTATTATTTTAATATTAATCTAGTTAAAAATGATGATTCACTCATTGATACTGAATCAGTGAATAGCTATATTGAGTACGGATCTTAATTTATTAAAGTCGATTCGTACTTAATTTTATTAAGTTCTATCCATAAACGGCATGAATGACAACTTAATATAAAAAGTAGCGGTTAAATTTACTTTTTAGTTATTTATCTTGCACTTTAACTTTAACAACATTAATCCCTTTTTGGGTTAATGCTTGATAATATCTATCATCCAAATTCTCATCAGTAATAATAGTATGCACTGCACTTAAATCACACACGACATTAGGACTTCGACGACCAAATTTTGATGAGTCAACTAATAAAATTAACTTAGCCGCTGCTTTACTCATTGCAACACTACCATGGTAACTCTCATTAAAAGTAGTAACACCACCGACTAAATCAACACCGTCTGCACCCATAAATAGTTTATCAAAAGTGTAAGATTCAAAGGCTGCTATAGCCGAAGCATTATTACTATGG
The DNA here is from genome assembly GCF_001690195.1 of Gilliamella sp. wkB108. Classification (GTDB taxonomy): domain Bacteria; phylum Pseudomonadota; class Gammaproteobacteria; order Enterobacterales; family Orbaceae; genus Gilliamella; species Gilliamella apicola_L. Next base: position 170,482 of record NZ_LZGM01000049.1, read on the forward strand.
AAAGAAGCTGATTTACGACGAAAGGTACCACCGGTTAATATAATTGTTTGATCATTATCATTAGCAACCAACTCATTAACCATATGTAAACTGTTGGTCATGATAGTAAGATTATTAAATTTAGCTAGCATGGGGATCATCTGGGCAACTGTACTACCGGCATCAAAAATAATTGAATCACCTTCATGAATCAGTTTTGCCGCCTCTTGTGCTATAGCTTTTTTGGGCAATGTATTTATATAAGTCTTATGATCAATCGCTCTATCGCCTATTTCTCGATTCAACATCGCCCCACCATAAGTACGCAGAACTAAGCCACTTTCATGAAGTTGCGTAAGATCTTTACGGATAGTGGTACCGGTTGTTTTAAAATGCTCAACTAGCTCATCAACACTTACTTGCCCATGATTTTGTAGATATTCTAAAATGGCTGTTTGTCTTTGCCTTACTTTCATGATTATATTCCACTGTGATTATTAGCGAACAAAATAACTTTATGTTATAAAATATTATACTTTAAAATGAAAGAAAATACTTTTCAAAATAAAAGTTAAAAATTATTTTTTTGCTGTTAATGCTACGGCTAATGCATTTTGACATGCAAGATCATTAGGAAAAATATTTTCTGGAATGATTTCAGCGACAGATAATCCATGCAATTGATTAATCGGTTTGGGTAGAGCAAAGACAGTGATCCCTTTCATTAATATAGAATCAATAACTACTTGATTTTCATCTAGTGAAATAGCAATTAATACTCTAGGTTTAAATCGTTTGGTTTGACTACGACCAACCCCCAAATAAGTCCCTTTTTTCATCGCTAAAAACGCATGATTAAAACGGCGAATTTGAAACCAACTAAATATAATCTGCGTACACCAAGCAATTAAAGCAATTACAATTAATGTGGTAGTTATATTCATGTTAGTCTCCATTATCGATTTATTTTTAATCTAGCTAAATTAAAAAGTGCGAAAATCCCAATTGAATTTTCGCACTTTATTTAAACTAGAACATTACTTGCCCACCAGTAATATTAATTGATTGCCCTGTGCAATAAGAAGCTTTATCACTAGCATAAAATAACAATACATTTAAAACATCTTGATAATCACAACCACGTTTAAGCGGTACTTTATCGATATAAACTTGCTCTACTTGGCTTTCTGGAATACCTAATTTTTTCGCATATTGTGGCAATAAAGATTGGAACATTGGTGATTTTAATAAATTACCAAGCATTAACGAGTTAACCGTAATACCATGATCAGCCAGATCTAATGCCAAAGATTGTGTTAAACCAACCCCACCAAATTTAGCTGCGCTATATCCTGAATTATGTTTACTGCCAACTTTGCCAGATTTTGAATTAATTTGAATAATTCGACCATGAGTATTATGTTTAATCATCAATTTAGCAAATTCACGCGCACATAAAAAATAGCCGGTTAGATTTACATTGACAGATAGTTGGAAATCATTCAATGCAAAATTAGTAATTGGTGCTGCTTTAGCGACGCCTGCACTATATACCAATAAATCAATATGTTTAAACGTATTTTCAACATCATTAGCCAATTTAATCACACTATCTTCACTGGTTGCATCAACTTTAAAACCCTTGGCTGTACCTGCACCATGTTTTTGATTTATGGCTTCCGCGACTTTATTGGCATTATCACTGTTCAAATCAGCAACAACAACTTTATATCCAGCATCAGCAATACCTTTACATAGGAATTCACCTAAAGTTTGTCCACCACCAATAACCACTGCTACTTGTTTCATTTTCTGTTCCTTAATCACTTAAAATTTTAATTTCATCACCAACAAAAAGTTGAGTTGGTTGCTCACCTTCAACATGAACCGTTCCCGGCAATTCAGCTTGGTGATTACCATCAAACCTTAATGTGATGTGCCCTAATTCGCGAAAGTTGACATTGGCAACGTCACCAACAGAAGTAATGTTAAATACATGCTTACCTAATTGAAGTGTCTGCCCTATTTGTATCTCATGTTTTAAATCATCATGACTATGGATAAAACAGTAATCCGCTAAATCTGAAGGCGCACCTTCTTTGAATAAGATCAGCATGCCGTCAGCTAGAGCTTCTTGCGCAAACTCACCAATTTGATTTATTTTTGAATGATAGATAACGTTTGACATCATTAACCTTCTTAATATTTATACTTAATCTAAGCTTTTTACTTTTACTTTATGCTTACGAGTGAAATAAGAGGGATGCGATGCATCCCTTAATCTTTTTAAAACGATTTATTGATAGATAAATAACGACACAACCCAAGCAATTAACACGGTTGGCGCACCTGTTAAAAATCGACTAACAAGTACTGATGGAACCCCAACACGAACGGTATCTTGTTTTGCTTCTGCCAGTGATAACCCTACAGGAATAAAATCACATGCTGCTTGAGCGTTAATCGCAAATAGCGCTGGCAATGCTAAATGAGGTGGAATATGACCTAGCCCAATTTGCACCCCAACTAAGGTACCAATAACTTGTGCAATAACCGCACCTGGTCCTAAGAAAGGAGAAAGTAATGGGAAAGAACAGATCAACGCCAAAATGACCAATCCAATTGGATTATTAGCCAGTGGCACTAACCCATTAGCAATAAAATCACCTAATCCTGAGGCAATAATTATCCCAATTAATGCTGACACAAAAGCCATAAAAGGTAGGATGGTTTTAAGTACAGTATCAATCGTATCGCGACCTGCTTGGAAAAATACCGCTACACCTGATCCCATACCGATACCAATTTTTGCTAATAAACCGTCACTCTGTTCTGTAATTTTTTTACTGCTATCATAATCTTTAAATTCTGAGGTTTTATTTTCAACAACGGGGTCTGCCTGAACTGATGATGTTTCCTCACTACCCGCCTCTTTTTCAATAACTTTGATATTATTAGCTTTCACCGCTGAAACATAAATATCTTCAACAATATATTGCGCTAGAGGACCAGACTTACCTGTGGCATGAATATTCACAGTCGGTACACGATTTTTAGGATAAATACCACAACGCAATGTACCACCACAGTCAATAACCGCTACACCAATTTCATCTTTCGGTGGCTCTCCTTCTTTAAAGCCATCAATTGCTTCCCATCCTGTTAATTCGACTAATGTATCTACAATTGCCGGTCTTGTACCTGCTGCAATGTAGACAATTTTTTTGCCTGCAATGATAGGAAGTTCTAAAGGTCCACCCCAACCAGCTTCACCTCTTTCAATACGAATAAATTTAGCCATTTTGTTTTCCCTTTTATTGTTATAGATGAACTTTTCTATCTAATTTAATACCCATTTTTCTTTCAAAAATGGCTGTACAAAAGTCAGTGATCCAACCTCTAAAAAAGTTAGTGATTAAACCAACTAAGAAATAGCTCACTGCCAGAGGACCTAAAGGTAAACCTAATTTAGTTAAACCAGCTGCGATCCCTAAATAAACAAAAAGTTCACCGGGATTTACGTGTGGGAATAAACCATTCATTGAGTGACAACTATAAGAAGAAGCCGCATAATAACTTGGTTTGTAAAACTCAGGCATAAATCGCCCTAAACTTAATGTCATCGGATTACAGAATACAAAAGTCCCGATTAATGGTAAGAAAAAATAACGTGAAACAGGATTCCCTGCACATGCTTGTGCTAAACGCTCGATACGATCTTGTCCTATGAATTTAATTAAAGCATTCATCACTACCAGTAATGAAATTAATAATGGTAAAATTGCTGTTACCATTCCCACAAATACTTCGCCACCTTTCTGGAATAAACCGATAAACCATTCAGCGCCAAATGAAATAGCATCAATCATATTATCTCCTATTGAGTTAAACTTCGGATAAATATTAGCAATTTTAAAAAGTAAAAACTTTTAACTGGATCACAATTTGAAATATTTTCTTTTATTGTGAAAGAAAATATTTCAAATAGATATAAAAAAGTAATCAATTAAAAATAATAGATTGTTGATATAGCAGTAATAGTCAAAAATAGCTGATTTTTATTGGACTTTACTATTTAGTTGGCGTAATTTGATATAGCACAGTTATTTTATTATTCAATTTGAGGAGAAAATATTATGGCTAAAAGTATGAGTTCTGCAAAAAAATTACAACAATCAGCTATTTTGTTTCCAACTGATTTAGGCGAAAAAGCATCAAAAGACATTTCAGGAGCAATGAATTCTGTGCTAGCAGATGTTTTTGCTTTATATCTTAAAACTAAAAATTTCCATTGGCATGTAAGTGGTCCTCATTTCCGTGATTACCATTTAATGTTAGATGATCATGGTGAAGAATTGTTTGCTATGACTGATCCTATTGCAGAACGTGTTCGTAAATTAGGTGGAACTACTTTACGTTCAATTGGTCATATTTCTAAATTACAAAGTATTTCCGATAATAATGCAGATTTTGTAGAACCTTCAGATATGCTTGCTGAACTTTGCCAAGATAATATTAAACTCACAGCCAGAATGCGTGAAGCTCACGATATCTGTGACAAATATAACGATACTGCAACAGCAAGTTTAATTGAAGAATGGATTGACCAAACAGAAAGACGTGCATGGTTCTTATTTGAAACTGGACGTAAAATGGACTCTTCAGGACATTAACTGTTTTCAGTTTTATATCAATAATAATTATCAAAAGAGACACTTATGTGTCTCTTAATTTAATAATTAGTGGGGATTGAAGATGAGTAAAAAAATAGCCGTTTTAGTCGGAAGTTTACGTAAAGATTCTTACAATTTAAAAGTTGCAAAAGTTTTTCAAAAAATTGCACCACCATCACTTTCATTAAATATTATTCAAATTGGTGATTTGCCTTTATATAACGAAGATATCGATAATCAAACACCACCAACCGCATACACCCGTTTCCGACAAGAAATAGCTGATTGCCAAGGCGTTATATTTGTCACACCTGAATATAATCGTGGCTTACCTGCTGTAATAAAAAATGCTATAGATGTGGGTTCACGACCTTACGGGAAAAGTGTCTGGTCAAAAAAACCTGCAGCTATTGTTTCCGTTTCTCCCGGCGCTATTGGTGGATTTGGTGCCAATCATCAGTTACGTCAATGTTTGGTATTTTTGGATATGCCAACATTACAACAACCTGAAGCTTATTTTGGTGGTGTTAACACTGCTTTTGATGCTAATGGTAATATAACTGAAAAAAGCAAAGAATTTCTTTCATTAATTATTAATGCTTATGCAAACTGGGTTGAAAAGTTAAGCTAGTTGATATTTGTTTTTACTATACACAGCCAAGATCATGGGCTGTGTAGATAACTAATTGATAAGTTTTATATTCCTTAGATGACTGTATTTTTTCCAACTTCTGAACAACAATTATTACATCGGGCCAAATTGGTAGCCGGTTACACTTTTGGCGAAATAGCAAAATATCTGAATATGCCAATCCCAGATAATTTAAATAAACAAAAAGGCTGGGTTGGCAATTTAATCGAAACTTTTTTAGGTGCCAATGCTGGTAGTAAAGCTGAGCGTGATTTTGCTAATCTCGGTATTGAACTTAAAACTATTCCTGTTGATAAATATGGTAGACCTTTAGAAACCACCTTTGTTAGTGTCACACCTTTAATGGCAAATTACGGTGTGATTTGGGAAACAAGTCATGTTAAATATAAATTAACCAAAGTGCTTTGGATCCCAATTGAGGGGGATAGAGCAACACCCCTTGCAAATCGCAAAGTTGGTCATCCGATTTTATGGACACCAACACCTGAGCAAGAACAGCAACTTAAACAAGATTGGCAAGAGTTAATGGATATGATCGCACTTGGTCAAGTTGAAAAAATAACTGCCCGTTATGGAACCTATCTACAAATTAGACCTAAAGCTGCCAATGGTAAAGCACTTACCGAAGCTATTGGTGAAAATGGCCAAATTATTTTAACTCGCCCACGAGGCTTCTATTTAAAAAAATCGTTCACAATGCAAATACTACACAATGGTATTAATTAAACTGCTTTTTTCATAAATCAAAGCAGTTATTTCAAAAAAACACATATAATTAACTTTAATCATCCTATTAATTAATAATAAATTTCCCTCACTCCTCTTAGCAAATTCTATCCCTCCAAAGTATTTACCTACGACTTACTTGCCGATCGATGATGAATTAGCTAATCAACTTATTGATTGAATATAAGTGAATCATACCTTGATGATCCTTATATCTCGATTAATATTGGTAACAATATAAAAACAGCCTCGATTCTTCGGTAGATATAGTTAGCGATGTCGTTTTATTACTACAGCAAAACTACCAAAACACTTAAATCGCTCTGTGTTATTTTCTTTCCTTTAATGGGTACTTATAACTATTTTAAGCGTTATAACTTACCTAGTCACAACGCTATTTGATAATTCTATTAGCGGTATTAAAAGCCAATTATTGCCATTTTTTCAATGATTGCTAGGTTATATAGCACCTGATCTTGCATTAATTTTTTACTGTTTTAGATGTAAAAAAAGTAATTTTTGTTGATTCAGATTTTACTGTTGATGACTGATCATCGAATTTGTTTCCGTGGGTTTTACTGACTAGTCAGACTTTTTGTATAAACATTATCAATATAATCTGATTGATATTGTTAATTGACAAACCATATGACAGTTTAGAAAGTCCGTTTTACTAACGGACTTTTATCGTTCTAAGATTTAAAACAAATCTAACATTAAAATTTTTGAATTGCGTTGATAGTTATAGAGTTGTTTCTTTTTGATAGGTAGATCATCAACTTCAGCAGGATTAAAGCCTTTTTCCCTAAACCAATGAATACTGCGTGTTGTTAGGACAAATATCTTCTCCAGCCCGAGATTTCGCGCACTATCGGTCACTTTTTCAATCAGTAAATCTCCTCGAGATGAATTACGATAATCTGGATGTATTGCAACACAGGCCATTTCGCCCATTTTTTCTTCCGGATAAGGGTAAAGAGCAGCACAACCAATGGTCATATTGTCGCGTTCAATTATGGTGAATTTATCAATTTCTATCTCTAACTGTTCACGTGAACGTTTAACTAAAATACCTTGTTCTTCAAGCGGTCGAATAAGTTCTAAAATGCCACCAATATCGTTAATGGTTGCCGAGCGAATTTGTTCCGAATGTTCCATTGCAACTTGAGTACCAATGCCATCCCGTGAAAATAATTCCTGTAAAATAGAACCGTCAATTAAATAGCTGACTAAGTGACTTCGTCGTACACCATTTCGGCAAGCTTTAGAAGCTGCACGTAAAAAGCGCGCTTCGCTCGACAAATGTTTGCCTTGATGTTCTTTATAATTAACATAGTTATCTGCATCAATAGGAAACAGGTCAGTAATGACACGCCCTTGTTCATCAAGTACCCCCTGCTCTGCACAAAAACTAATTAATTTATCTGCTTTTAACCGAATAGCGACTTCAGCTGCAACATCTTCAGATGATAAATTAAAACTTTCACCGGTAACGGAAACACCAACTGGACCCAATAATACAATGGAACCACGTTTCAATTGTTCATCAATCGCCTCGTTATTTATACGGCGAATCTTACCAGTATGACAATAATCGATACCATCTTCGACTCCAAGTGGCTGCGCTATAACAAAATTACCACTTACCACACTAATATGTGCGCCTTGTAAGGGCGTATTATTTAAGCTCATTGATAAACTTGCGGTAATATTGAGTTGTAATAAACCAGTAACTTGCTTAACAATATCAAGGGTAGATGCATCGGTGATTCGTGTGTTTTTATAATATTTAGGCTCTATATTATTTTTTTTGAGTGATTCATCGATCTGATTTCGTGCGCCATTAACGATAACAAGTTTAATGCCCAGACTATAAAGCAAACCGATGTCGCTAATAATATTTGAATAATTATTGCTTTTTAACACCGCCCCTGTTAATAAAATAACAAAGGTTTTTCCATGGTGAGCATTTATATAAGGTACTGAATGTCTTAATCCTTCAACTAGCTCTGTTGTTCTTTCTTTCATTTTCACAGACACCTTTTAATGAATATTTATTCATATTTTTTGTATTTTTATTTATTTTTACACGAATAGCAAGCATTTTTTAAAAATTTGATAAGGCAGAAATATTTTTATCTTAAATTTAATAATTAGCATGAATATAAAGATGTTTCAGGTTAGCTATACGTTTTAGTATAAAATTAAAAAGCGAGCCAATTACAGTCACGCTTTTATTCATTAATTGCTTAATTAACTAAAGCAGTGACATTATTCTTCTCTTAAATTTGATACCGACGATGAATGTAAAGATGTTTCAGGTTAGCTATACGTTTTAATATAAAAATAAAAAGCGTGCCAATTTCAGTCACGTTTTTATTCATTAATTGCTAATTAACTAAAGCAGTGACATTATTCTTCTCTTAAATTTGATACCGACGATGTATGTAAAGATGTTTCAGGTCAGATATACGTTTCAATATAAAAATAAAAAACGTGCCAATTACAGTCACGCTTTTATTCATTAATTGCTTAATTAACTAAAGCAGTGACATTATTCTTCTCTTAAATTTGATACCGACGATGAATGTAAAGATGTTTCAGGTTAGCTATACGTTTTAGTATAAAAATAAAAAGCGTGCCAATTACAGTCACGCTTTTATTCATTAATTGCTTAATTAACTAAAGCAGTGACATTATTCTTCTCTTAAATTTGATACCGACAATGAATATAAAGATGTTTCAGGTTAGCTATACGTTTTAGTATAAAATTAAAAAACGTGGCAATTTTAGTCACGCTTTTATCCATTAATTACTTAATTAACTAAAGCAGTGACATTATTCTTCTCTTAAATTTGATACCAACAATTAATGTAAAGATATTTCAGGTTAGCTATACGTTTCAATATAAAAATAAAAAGCGTGCCAATCATGGTCACGCTTTTTGTCATTAATTGCTTAATTAACTAGTTGTCTTTATTAAAAGTTAAAAAGTTATTTTGAATATTGCCATTTTTATGCACAACTTTAATTTTTAAATAAATGAACCTTAGCAAAGTTATATGCACTCCAAACTAAATCTTTTTCATATCAATAACTTTAGTAAATCGTAAATAAACAATCAAACCTAATACAGCACTTAAAAAGGCCATAGAAAAGTCAGTTAAAATGGCATAACTAACGTCTATTTTTGCTAGCTTTGGTACAACTCGTGGAATAATAAAAAAAGATAATCCACTGAGCGTATACATACAGCCTACAGCAAGACCTTTACGTGCAGGAAACATTTGTTGCATAACCACCAACGTTAATTGTAAAACGCCACCTGCTGCAGTAAATCCCATTCCGATTGCGGTAATAAGACACATTAGCGGAGTAATATTAAAATAGAAAAGGATCAACACTAATGCCGATAGTGTAGGGAGTATAATGATACAATTAATTGGTTTTAAAAAGCGTTTTACAATATAAGCGGTAACAAATACTGAAATAATTGAAGCTGAACTATAGTAGCTAATAAGTTGTTTTGCTTCAATATCACTCATATTAACGCCTTGAGTTGCAATAGCCGGAAGCCACTGCCAGATAATGACAAATGTTGCGGTTGTAGTAAATCCCATAATAATGAGTAATATACCTTCAAATTGAAAGTTAGGCTTGCCAATAAAATAATTTTCGGCGTCGACATTTCCTCTTATGGCCGTATCTTTGTGTGGAAATTGTTTAGGTAATAAACATAAACCATTTATGATTAAATAAGTAGTAAATCCAATAAATGCCCATCCATACCATAATTGATTTTTATAAAAAAAAGTAACGATAAATGGTAATATAAGACTACCTATTGAAATAAACGCTTTGATTAGTACACTTGCTGAACCAGCTGATCCCGGAAAGCATTCGGTTAAAGTAGGCATAGAACCTGTATCTAAAAAAGAGTTACCAGCACCAACCACAATAGCTAAACAAAAAGCAATGTTCACGTCAGTACAGAAAGTCATTCCAATAAAGAAAATAGCATAACAAGCCATACCAATATAAATAAAGGGTTTACGCCCAAATTTATCGGATAATAGACCTCCTATGAACATTAATAATATTTTACCAATGCCGATACCGGAAGCGACAAAACCAAGTCCGATTAAATCGGTATTAAGTTGTTTTGATATATCTCCAGAGAATTGCATAAGAACAATCAATGCCATGCTTTGTATAATATAATTAGCATAAATCGATCCGACAATTCCGTAAGAATTGACTCGTTGAGTATCCATTTGTTGTACTCCATAAATGATAAATTTAAAAACTTAAAATTTTAATTGTATTTAAATATACAAGTTTCAATATTAACCTTAAGGAGATAAAGATAACTTTATCTCTAAATCTCTTTATTGTTGATGTGAATTTATTTGTAAAAATAAAACCTAACAATAAATAATTTCATAAACAAAGTTATCTTATAATAAATAAGAAATTAATTCCTTTTTATTTAGTTAAAAAAATACCACGTTGTACGTGGTAAGTTAAAATAGATTTAGATTGAGTCAGGCGTTAGCTTAATTGCTATGTAGTAATTCAAGCATTTGCGTAAGGATTAGATTTTCATCTTGATTTACATCAATAATATGGTGTGCAGCATCATGATATAAGGGTAATCGGTCAGCTAACACTTTTTCCATTTCATCGGCAATAGATAAACCTGTTAAAGAGGGTCGCTGTGCTACATTAGGATCTTTCATTAAACGCGCAGCCAGTGTTGATGCAGGTGCAGATAAAAAGAAAACAATGCCATGTTGTTTCATAAAATCACGGTTTTGCTGGGCTAATACCATTCCACCACCAGTAGCAATCACGCGATTAGATTTAGTTGTATCAACAAGGACTTGGCTTTCTCTTGCTCTAAAACCTTCCCATCCCTCTTTTTCAACTATTTCAGCAACAGTTCTTTGCGTTGTTTCAAGTAAATGATGATCTGTATCAATGAAAGAATATGATAACTTATTAGCGAGCATCTTCCCCATGGTTGTTTTACCAGCAGCACGAGCCCCGACTAAAAAAATGGTTTTATTCATGTTTGTTCCTATCAGATTTACAGATCGTAAAATATTTTATCTATGCTAGTGATTCACTTTAATTTTTGCAATAAATTTTTTACATAATGTTAAATAAAAAAAACAGTGTTGATTTTTATTGAATAAATTTATTCTTTTATCATTATATTGTAAATAAAGATTTACATATCAATTAAGTTACTTGATATAACCTAAGTGCAGTAACTCTATGATTAACAAAGTTCTTCTAAACCTCGAAAGTAAAGTTCAGTTGCAATAGATTGATGTAGTCGCCACTGAATAACATCAAGTTTAGGATTCACTTTTTGAAATTCGGCATAGGTCATAAAGTAACGAATAGTATTACTACCGACCCGATCATTAATACTACCAATAATGATATTTATTTTTTCTGTGCGAACTTTTTTTAGTTTTTGCATCTCACTTGCAACAAATTCTGGTACAGGAGTAATACCTTGTTCCCAATCATGCCATGTTTTTGTATCGGTTTTACCTATATATTCACATGCTTCTGACACTTTTAACATAAGAAATCGACGATAGGCTTGTAACTCTAGGTTAGTCATAAATGCTCCTTAAATACACTCTTTTTTTGATACATTTTTTAAGCGGATATGTCAAAATCATTAACGACTTAAAAAAACAACGGTTTTATGTATATTAGATACACATCCAATGTAAGAAATTAGATGTGTATATCATACTTATTGTTTAGCTAAAGCATCAATAACGGCTTGTTTGGCATTATCAGATAGTTCTTTACCTGTCCAAATCTTAAACTGTGCATTAGCTTGACCGATAAACATATCGCGACCAGAAATTGATTTCCAGCCAGCTTTTTCCGCTTCTTGTCTAAAACGGGTATGATAAGGTGTGTACACTATATCATATGCGACACCTTTTCCTTTAAACCAAGCTTGCTCGTAAGCGGTTTGATCTTCAAATTTACCTTGCATACCTAATGGTGTTGAATTGATAATAATTTGCGCTTCAACTTTACTTCGATCTTCCCAATCTACCACATTAAGATCGAACTCTTTGGCTAATGCTTCAGGTAAATCTGAAACGATATCGGTGACAGTAATGTCGGTATAACCAAGATGTTGTAGACCTACCACAGCAGCGCGTGCAGCACCTCCGGCACCCAATAATAAAACTTTATGATAATCGGCAGGTAGTTTTTGTTGCTTAAGCGGTTCCATAAAACCAATAATATCGGTGTTATCACCACAAAGTTTATCACCATCCCAATAGACTAAATTAGCTGCACCAGCTTTTTTTACATGATCGGTAACATAATCTAAGTAAGGAATAATAGTTTGTTTATGTGGAATAGTGACACATAAGCCGCGAATATTTAATAATCTTACTGATTTAAAAAGTGTTGCAATTTCTTCTGGTGGTGTTGGGAAAGAAACTAATACCGCTGGTATGCCATAATCCTGAAAAGATGTTGTGTGGATAAGTGGACTCAAACTGTGTCCTAGTGGATAACCAATAATGCCGTATATGCTATATGGAGTAAACTGACTCATACTATCTCCTTGAAAGTTAGAAAATCAGACAGAAAAATATCATCCATAATATTAAAGCATATTTCATATTTAATAGATATATTGGATAGTTTTTCCAACATCTTAAATGAGCTTACTATTCTGTTTTATTGGAAGTTGTTATTAGATGAAAATAAATTCACCTTTTTTGTGGTGCAATTTTTAGCATATTGGATATTGAGATGCATAAATTGAATAAATCAATCACATGATGAAGTATAATGTTAGATGCGAATAAGTATACTTGTGTATTTGATTTAAATTAGTACTATGATGATCTTCTTTCATGGATTTAAACAAGTTGCAATACTCAAGAATTTTAAATAAGAAGCGTACTTTTCTTTTATTTAAAATTACTTCGATAAAACTTATTTTTTTATCTTGATATAAGATAATACTTGAGAATATTTGCATAACAGCGTATACTTCGCTACCTCATTATTATGGGTGTAGTGTGAGAGGTTAGACTGCTTCTCAAATAGAACTGCAGCAAACTAAAAGCCTGACGAGGTTAATTCCATTAACATATTACGCCCAAGGCTTAAGCATAGAAATTTCGGAGAATTATTGACATGTCACGAGTATGCCAAGTAACAGGAAAAAGTCCTTTAGTAGGGAATAATCGTTCTCATGCGATGAATGCTACTAAACGTCGTTTTCTACCAAACCTTCAAACTCACCGTTTTTGGGTTGAGAGCGAAAAACGTTTTGTAAAATTGCGTATATCAGCGAAAGGTATGCGTACTATCGATAAAAAGGGTATTGATGCAGTTTTAGCTGAACTTCGTGCCCGTGGTGAAAAGTACTAATAAGGAAACACAATCATGGCTAAAGGTGTACGCGAAAAAATTAGATTAGTTTCTTCTGCTGGTACAGGTCATTTTTATACCACTAGCAAAAATAAAAGAACTATGCCTGAAAAAATGGAGATCAAAAAATATGATCCTGTTGTTCGTCAGCATGTGATTTATAAAGAAGCTAAAATTAAATAGTTTTCATATACAATATATGACATAAAAAACCGACAATCGTCGGTTTTTTTATACCTCAATGATAGATAACTGTTCATAACTATTTTGCACTGCTACAAATCAACTATCTTAATCGCTATCATTAAAGCAAGTTAATTTCCTTAAATTTACCATCATATTAAAGCTCGATTTAACTGATTAGTAAAATAACCTACATAATAATCATGAATGAGTATACATAATGATAGCTGATGTTAGTTTCTAGAAAAAAGAGATAATGTGTGAACAAATACTTGTGATAGGCAATGAATATACTAAATAATAGTGATAATTAATAAATAACTGTTTTTTAATATCTCTTACCTATTTGTAGGTTTTCTAAAAAAAACTACCCGTCTGGCAGGTAGTTTTAGTTGATTCCTGAAATTAATCTTTATTACAAATAGCGTAAACACTTAAATCTAATAAAGCTATTTGGTTATTTTAGATAGTGTTGTTCATAAGCTCTAGCCTTTTTATCATCAAAAAGATGTTCCCAACGTGCAATAACAATTGCAGCTAAAGCATTCCCAACAACATTAACCACTGTTCTACCCATATCTAAGATACGTTCAACTCCCATAATATAACCGATTCCTTCGAGTGGAATTCCTACACTGCCAAGCGTAGCTGATAAAACCAAAATTGAAGCGCCTGGTACTCCGGCAATACCTTTTGATGCTATCATTAAGGTGATCACAATAATAACTTGCTTGGTGATAGTTAAATCCATATGGAAGAGTTGTGCAAGGAAGATAACAGTAATACTTTGATAAAGTGTTGAGCCATCTAAATTAAATGAATAACCTGTTGGGATAACAAAACTGGTTATAGCTTTAGGTGCGCCATAAGCTTCCATTTTTTCAATAATCTTAGGTAAAGCTGTTTCCGAACTGGCAGTCGAGAAAGCAATAATGAGTTCTTCTTTTAAGATTTTTAATAAAGTGAAAATATTGAATCTACATAATTTACACACTACGCCAAACACCAATATTGTAAAAATAATCATGGCTGAATAAACAGTCAAAATCAGTTTAAACAGTGGTAATAAAGATTCAAATCCATATTTAGCCACAGTTACTGTGATAAGCGCAAACACCCCTATCGGCGCATAGCGCATGATCATATTGGTTACTTTGAACATTGTGTCAGAAACAACTTTCAAGAAGAATACGAAAGGTTCACGTTGTTTACTCGGTAAGGACATTAGACCTAAACCAAAAAAGACGCAGAAAAAGATTACTGGTAAAATTGCACCATCAGTCATTGCTTTAAAGATATTAGCTGGGATCATGTCTAAAATCATGACGATCAAACCATGAGGTTTACCGCTTAGCTCTTCACTCGCTTTGGCATACTTGCTTATATCTGCCGTTGCAAGTGTTGAAGAATCAATACCTGCACCCGGTGCAAAAATATTGCCCCAGAAAAGACCTAATAAAATTGCAATAGTGGTAATAATTTCAAAATAGAGTATTGTTT
This sequence comes from Gilliamella sp. wkB108, assembly GCF_001690195.1. Classification (GTDB taxonomy): domain Bacteria; phylum Pseudomonadota; class Gammaproteobacteria; order Enterobacterales; family Orbaceae; genus Gilliamella; species Gilliamella apicola_L. The sequence continues at coordinate 185,629 of NZ_LZGM01000049.1, forward strand.
TAAAACCTAAAGTTCCTAATCGTTTTGAACCACCAATACCCGCAATACCTAGTGTTAAGGTACTAAGAATAATAGGTAATACGATCATCTTTATTAAACGAATAAAAATATCACCAGCTGGTTGAAATATATTTACTATTGAAAATTGATAATATTCATGTAACGAGTGATCTGGATCAGATAGTTGAAACAAATAAGCACCGGCAAAAATACCAAGAATTAAAGCAATTAAAATTTGCCATGCTAGATTGGTCAACATTTTTTTCAGTAAAAATGACATCAATTCTATTCCTTATCAAGGTTTTCTAAAATAAAAAAGGATTAGTGAGTTTTACTAATCCTTTTAGATAATTAAAAACTACTCTTCCGACTCCTGTGCTGAGTCATTTTGCTCATCATGCTGTGATAATTCCGTTTCTTCTTCATCCTCAGTTTCGGCGATTCGCTGTAATCCAACAACTTTTTCGTTTTCGGCTGTTCGAATAAGCATCACACCTTGAGTATTTCGTCCTACAATACTTACTTCTGCTACACGAGTACGAACGAGGGTACCTGCATCAGTAATAAGCATAATTTGATCGGTTTCATCGACTTGTACCGCACCTACCACAGCACCATTTCTTTCACTAACTTTGATAGAGATCACACCTTTGGTCGCACGTGATTTAGTTGGATATAATTCTTGTTCGGTGCGTTTGCCATAACCATTTTGCGTTGCAGTTAATATAGCACCATTGCCACGAGGAACGATGAGGGATACAACTTTATCATCACTATCAAGTTTAATACCTCGTACACCGGCTGCCGTTCTTCCCATACAACGAACTTTATTTGCCGGGAAACGTACAACCTTACCATTTGCAGAAAATAACATAATATCTTCTGTATTTGAGATCTCACTGACTTCTTCATCTTCGGTTTCAGTTTCATCAATAACTACATCATCATTGAGTTCTTCATCATCTGGTATAACTGAAGGGTCGTTACTGGTTAAATCAACGCCAATGAGTTCATCATCATCACGTAAATTAATCGCAATAATACCACCTGTTCTTGGACGGCTAAATTCAATTAAGGATGTTTTCTTAACTGTACCTTGCGCAGTAGCCATAAATACGCAATGCTCTTCACCAAACTCCCTAACAGGTAAAATGGCCGTAATGCGTTCATTGGTTTCTAATGGTAGCAAATTGATAATTGGGCGACCTCGTGAGCCTCGGCTCGCTTCCGGTAGTTGGTAAACTTTCATCCAATATAATCGGCCACGACTTGAGAAACATAGAATGGTATCGTGCGTATTTGCTACTAATAATTTTTCAACAAAATCTTCTTCTTTAATTTTAGTTGCAGATTTTCCTTTACCACCACGACGTTGTGCTTCGTAATCTGAAAGTGGTTGATATTTAACGTAACCTTGATGTGAAAGAGTAACAACCACATCTTCTTGTGCAATCAGATCTTCAATATTAATATCGGCACTACTTGCAGTTATTTCGGTTCTTCTGGCATCTTGGAATTGATCGCGAACCGCTTCAAGTTCTTCGCGAATAACGGCCATTAATCTTTCTGGATTGGCCAGAATATGCAGTAATTCACCAATTTGTACTAATAACTCTTTATATTCATCCAGAATCTTTTCATGCTCAAGACCCGTTAAGCGATGTAAACGAAGTTCTAAAATGGCCTGTGCTTGCGCATCAGACAAATAATAATGACCATCGCGAATACCAAATTCCGGTGGTAAATCTTCTGGTCTTGCTGCATCATCGCCCGCTTTTTCTAACATCGCTGCAACATTACCAAGTTGCCATGCTTGAGCGAGTAATTTAGTTTTGGCTTCTGCTGGTGTAGATGCAGCTCGAATTAATTCAATAACAGGATCGATATTAGCAAGTGCAATTGCTAATCCTTCTAATACATGCGCTCGTTCACGCGCTTTGCGTAATTCATAAATGGTTCGACGAGTCACCACTTCACGTCGGTGAAGTACAAAAGCTTCAATCATATCCCGTAGGTTTAAGAGCTTAGGTTGACCTTGATGCAGAGCCACCATATTAATGCCGAAGGAAACTTGTAACTGTGTGAGTGAGAAAAGGTTATTTAATACCACTTCACCAACGGCATCTCGTTTGATCTCAATAACAATACGCATGCCGTCTTTGTCAGACTCGTCACGTAAAGCAGAAATACCTTCTACTTTTTTATCTTTTACTAATTCTGCAATTTTTTCGATCAGTTTTTTCTTATTAACTTGGTATGGAATTTCATTAACAATAATCGTTTCTCGTCCACTATGATCATCTACTTCAATGGTGGCTTTAGAACGGATATAAATAATACCACGACCAGTACGATACGCATTTTCAATCCCTTTACGGCCATTAATTAATGCTGCGGTAGGGAAATCTGGACCATGAATATGCTCCATTAAACCATCAACTGATATATTTTCATCTTCGATAAAAGCAAGACAACCATTAATTACTTCAGATAGGTTATGTGGTGGAATATTAGTTGCCATACCAACCGCAATACCTGAAGATCCATTAATTAATAAGTTAGGTATCCGAGTCGGTAATACATCGGGGATCATTTCTGATCCATCATAGTTAGGTGAGAAATCAACCGTTTCTTTATCTAAATCAGTAAGTAACGCACCAGCAAACTTTTGCATACGTATTTCGGTATAACGCATAGCAGCTGCTGAGTCACCGTCAACCGAGCCGAAATTACCTTGACCGTCAACGAGCATATAACGTAATGAAAATGGTTGAGCCATACGTACAATGGTGTCATAAACAGCTGAATCACCATGTGGATGGTATTTACCTATTACATCACCGACTACACGAGCCGATTTTCGGTAAGGTTTATTCCAATCATATCCAGCTTCATGCATGGCAAATAAAACACGCCGGTGAACTGGTTTTAAACCGTCACGTACATCTGGTAAAGCACGTCCAACAATGACAGACATTGCATAATCAAGATAAGAGGATTTCAGTTCATCTTCAATATTAACGGGGGTTATTTCTTTGGCTAGTTCGGTCATAACACCATGATCTCGTATAAATTTAAGTCTTCAAAATAGTGTATAATTATAGCATAACATTCATTATTAAGGCAGAACTAAACTGTTTTTATTTAAATTTATTCAGTGTGATTAAATAATGTATTTTCAATTAATTGGCATAAACAATTTAAAATCATAGCATGCATTTCATAGGCCATCACTTTTTTATAAGACGGAACCCTGATTTCAATATCATTTTGTCCTAACAAGCCAATTACCTCACCACCGTCAAAAGCTGTTAATACAACTATTTTCATATCTTTAATTACAGCTTCTTGAACCGCTCGAATAATTGATCGGCTGTTACCTTGACAGGTAGACGCAATTAAAATATCACCTTGTTGACCTAATGCTTGAATTTGACGTGCATACACTTCTTCATGATTAGCTATAGCGCTTAATAATACATTATCTGAAACTAATGCAATGGCTGGAATGCTAGGTCTTTCTATATTAATACTTGTGATTAGTCGTGATGTAAAACTTTGAACATTGGCAGCAGAAGAACCATTGCCACAACTCATAATTTTATTACCATTAAGCAGACCGTCAACAATAATTCTTGCCGCTTTTTCTATTGAAGAACCTAATGATTCAGCCATGACAATTTGAGTTTGGATACTTTCCGTAAAATAATTTTTAATTAAATCTTGCACGTTTTTCACCTTAAAAATTAAAACGCATTAATAATCCATTGTTGTGTCTTACCTGTAATAGCAAAAACATCAAATCGAAACTCAGTATCTTCAATATTTATATTGTGTGACATCATCCAGATTTGGGCTGTTTGCTTAATTTTTGCCTGTTTACTTGGTGTGATGGTCGTTTGAGCATCACCAAAATTAGCATTTTTGCGATAACGAACTTCAACAAATACATAACATGCCTTATCAAGCATGACTAGGTCTAGTTCACCTAGATGATATTGGTAATTTTGAGCAAGTAAAATAAGCCCTTGCTCAATTAAATATTGGCAAGCAATATTTTCATAATGCTTACCAATTCGTTGATTATTCACTTTTTGGCGTGGTTGGATCTTCACCATAAGTATATTGTTGCCAGGATAATGATCGTGTTATTTCACATTGGTCAGTCGTTGATAATTTACCAGTCATTCCATCTAAGAAATTAGTTTGATGTGAGTCTAACTGGTTGTATCGATTCGCTAATCGCCATGCATCAATCCCCATTGCATATAATCGTGTTAATGAATAATCTTTCTGGATATTACTTGGTATAGTTATGCTACTATTTGGTTCGTTAACAATCATAGGAATATCAGCGTACTGTGTTTGATTCATATCATAGTAAAAATCTTTAGATGCATTAACGATATGGCTTTTAGAACTTGAGTAAAGTGTGATTGATGATGGTGTATTACCCAGAGATTTGCTTGCGCCCATATCAAGCATAGGTTTAATAAGTGTAAGTTCATCATAGGAAGCATAAATATAAACTGAATCAAAACCTTCAGCCTCACCAGTTGGTAACGTTGAATCAGAGCTCATACCATTAATCAATATAGGATCTCCAGTAAGACGAATACCTGAATTGTGATTCATATTAGCACTTAATGATTTAGCATTACCGAAATACTGCACATAGGCTTGTGAGCTATTTCCTGATAATTGTAACCACTGTTTGGCAAAACTTTGTGCAACACGTTGTCCTAAATCATTTTGCGGTACTAATAATAATGGACGATATTTGTTTTGAGCATAAATATGTTCAGCAGCATCTTTTGCTTCATCTTCTGGTGATAGGGCAAAATAACACATTTTTTTTGCTGAGGTAGGACTATTATCTACTTTATTTAATGCTAAAACAGGTATAGATGGTGCTATCTGTTTAATTTTATTTACTTCATCTTTTAATAGCGGACCAACAATCAATTCAACATTTTGTTCTTGTGCTTGCTGTATTAATGAGTCCATTGATGCTGTTGAAGTATCGAGAACAACTACATTTTGTTGTGGTTCGTGTGGATAATACTTTATCGCGTCCCAATACCCTTGTCGAATTGTTTCACCAAATATACGTGAAGAACCGTTTAATGGTAGTAATAATGCCACTTTTTTAGCATCGACATTATCAACACTGAGCATTTGTTCACCAGTCAATACGGTAAGGATCTCTTTTGCTGGATGCTGTGGATATTGCATCAACCAATTGTTAATAGCTTGTTTTAAGGAGTCTTTTTGCCTTTGAGCTTTGTCAGCAATTATCTCTGGGGTATCATCTTCTTGAGTTACTGGCGCTTGGCTATTACTTTTATACGCATAAGTTAAATCAATCCAACCACGTAGAATTGTTTCATTTTCATAAACTAATATTGCTCGTATTTGATCTGAACTTAACTTACTTAAAAAACTCCAGGTATCATTAATCACTTGTCTTTTTTGACGATCTTGAGCATTGTTTGCCAACTCAATATAATCATGAGCTTGAGCATTAATATCTTTCTTTTTACCGTCTAAAGCCAATTTAATTGTGTAATAACGATATAGTTGAGAATTAGTCATACCTTGAACAGATAATCCACTTAGGCTGAATGATCGCCCTGTTTTAGTTGCTATCTCTCCTTGTGATAATAACTTATCTGTTTGTTGTTCTGCACTTAGCGTACTTGGTAACTTAGATAGTAATTCATTTGCTAGTGAAAAGTTATTTTCTTTAATTAATGCACGAACAGCTAATAATTGCCAATCAGTTTTGGTTGAACCAGAGCTAGAGTTGGCTAACGATAGATAATAACCAGAATTTTTGCTGTCATCATAGTTAGACACTTTTTTGGATACGAAAGTATTACCGCATCCAACCAGTAACGTAAATAATCCATATACTAATATGGTATAAAAAAGCCGTTTTAAATTCATACCTATTCTCTTGTAAGTTGTTATCCCCAAATTCGCTGTACATGAACGGTTACTTCTTCCCGGTCATGATAAAGCTGTTTAGCCTGTATTTGCACATTGATTTGTTTATCATTTAATTCATCATTTAGCAATTGCAAATTTTGTTTTACTTCTTCATAACGTTTTTTCATTGGTAATTTGAGATTAAAAATAGTCTCTCTACACCAACCATTAATTAGCCAGTTGGCAATCAATTCTGTCACTTTCGTCGGTTTTTCAACCATGTCACATACTAACCAGTAAATATTATGCTTTTTAGGCACAAATTTAAAGCCGTCTTCACGATAATGTTTAACTTGACCGGTTTCCATTAATTTTTCATTCATTGCTCCATTGTCAACCGCATAGACCATCATACTACGTTTCACAAGCTGATAAGTCCAACCGCCGGGGCAGGCGCCTAAATCAACTGCATTTAATCCACCTTTTAATCTTTCATCCCATTCTTCATAAGGAATGAAGATATGAAAAGCCTCTTCTAATTTTAATGTAGATCGACTCGGTGCATCTGCGGGAAATTTTAATCTGGGGATCCCCATATAAAAAGGCGAATTGTTTTGACTATAAGAGTAACCAACATAACAAGAGTTATTATTAATAAAAAACAGATGAATAACAGGTCGTGACGGATTTTCAACTTTTAATAAAATACGTTCATTTCGTAAGGCTTGCCTGAGTGGAACCGTAAATTTACGACAAAAACCAGCAAGCTCTTTTCCTTCATTGGTATCAGCTACTTCTACACGTAAATCACCAGCTTTGTCAATACAACCTGATAAAACTTCAATGATTGGAGATATGCGGTCATTTAGCGGTAAATGGGTTAATAAATCCCCTGCAACAAACATTTGTCGAGCAAAGATTAAGGTTCTAAAAGAGAGCGTCTTGAGCAGAGTTTGTGCTTGGTTATCTTGATAACATTCAAAAACAACATAACCACTGTTTTCTTTAACTTTAGCAAAGCCATATATCTCCCTTTGCGAAGCTTTATCAGTGATCTCTGCTGCACACTCTTTTTCAAATCCAGAACGACAGTACAAGATAATTTTGTTTAGTTTTTGCATAATTAGTATATTTAAACTTGTTTTGTTAATCCTATCTATCTTTTTCTCAGTCAGATTGGACTTTATCGGTATAAAGTGGTGCTTCACCTTCTGGCCGTGTTTTAAAACGACGATGTAACCACATATATTGTTCAGGTGCTTTTAATATCTCTTGTTCAATAGCTTTATTCATAAAGGTAGCGGCAAGTACATCATCATCTATTGGATAATTTTCAAGCTCAGGGGTAACATAAACTGTGTAATGACCATTTTTTTCTCGCTTAGGAGTAAAAGGAATAACCGCCGGATTGCCAAGCTTAACTAAGATGCGTGTACCAATTGTAGTGGCAGCTTTTTCAACTGAAAAAAGTGGTGCAAAAACACTATTTTTAGGGCCATAATCGTGATCAGGAGCATACCATAATAGTTCACCATTTTTTAACGCACGAATCATGCCTTTAGTATTGTGGCGATCAAGCATATATTTATTTGATTTTAAACGACCTTTAAGCTGAATATAATCCATAACTGGATTATCATTAGGTCGATAAACTCCAACACCTGGATGACTCATTCCTAAAATTCTAGCACCTAACTCAAGTGTTAAAAAATGGATGCCAATAAGTAGGACTCCTTGACCTGACTTTTGAATTTGCGTGATATGATCATCGCCAATAATTGAAGATTGTTTAGCTAATCGCTTATCAGACCAAAACCAAGCTATACCGGTTTCGAAAATCGCCAGTCCCGTTGAGATAAAATTTTCTCTTAACATTATTTCCCGTTCTTGTTTAGATTTTTCAGGAAAACATAGTGCAAGATTTTGTCGCGCAGTTTCTTTACGCTTACCAATTAATTTCATGGAGAGTAAACCCAATCCTTTACCTAATTGATAAATAACAGGGTAAGGCAATAAAACAATTAAATATAAAATACCTATGCCAAACCACGTTAACCAATAACGTGGATGTAATAAACGTTTAGTAAATACTGGATAAACTTCTTGATTTTGATTCATATTAGGATCAAGTAATTATTCAAAACAAAGTTGATTATTATATACTAATCTTGATTTAAGCGGCAGAAAAAATAGAAAGGGATTAGTAAAGATAGCTGTATTTTTTTCAATTATAAAATGAATTTTCTAGTTTATTCAGCTTGAAATCAGGGATTAGCCTAGCTAATCCCTTTAATTATATTTATAGATTTGTATAGAAGAGTAACATACTAAAAGGTATAGTTCTCCTGAAACTTTTTGACAAAGATTAAATAGCGACTGGCGCTTTAATCGGAGGATAAGGATCGTAATTAATGATTTCAAAATCCTCAAACTCATAATCAAAAATTGTTGGTGGTTTTCGTTTAATGACCAGTTTAGGTAATGTCCTTGGCTCCCGACTTAATTGTAAATGTGTTTGTTCCATGTGATTAGAATAGAGATGAGTATCACCACCGGTCCAAACAAAATCACCGACGTCTAAGTCACACTGTTGAGCTATCATATGTACTAACAGTGCATAACTGGCAATATTAAACGGTAATCCTAAAAAAACATCACACGAACGTTGGTATAGTTGACAAGATAGTTTACCTGCAACAACATAAAACTGGAAAAAAGCATGACATGGAGCTAATGCCATTTGATCTAATTCTCCAACATTCCATGCCGAGACAATTAAACGACGAGAATCGGGATCTTGTTTGATTTGCGAAATTAATTGAGAAATTTGATCGACTTGACGACCATCAGCCGTTCCCCAAGCACGCCACTGTTTACCATAAACCGGACCTAAATCACCATTTTCATCAGCCCATTCATCCCAAATAGTAACTTTATTATCATGTAAATAAGCTATGTTGGTATCACCTTTCAAAAACCAAAGTAATTCATAAATAATTGAACGTAAATGGCATTTTTTAGTAGTTACTAATGGAAAACCATTTTGTAAATTAAATCGCATTTGATGACCGAAAATAGATAATGTGCCGGTTCCTGTTCGATCTGATTTAGCTATGCCTTCATCTAAAATTTTCTGCATCAGCGCTAAATATTGTTTCATTTTTTACTCACTTTGTTATTTAATCTATATGCATATAAAATAATTAAAATACCACCTAGGATCATTGGTAAACACAAAATCTGCCCCATACTGATGATGTTTAAAAATAAACCTAACTGTTCATCTGGTTGTCTGAAAAATTCAATGATAAATCTAAACACCCCATAGCAAAGTAAGAATAGCCCTGAAACAGCTCCGGTTGGTCTGTGTTTGCGTATAAATAGATTTAATACAATAAATAAAACAATTCCTTCAAATACCATTTCATAAAGTTGTGAAGGATGACGAGGTAATATGCCATTTAATTGTGTATAAAGAGTTAGCCATTCAGGATGTGACTGTACAAACATAAAATCAGCATGAGCTGAAGTAGGAAATAACATTCCTATAGATGAATGAGTGACTCTTCCCCATAGTTCACCATTGATAAAATTACCAAATCGTCCAAACATTAGTCCAATAGGAACTAATGGAGCAACAAAATCAGCTACTTGCATAAACGTTTTACCGTTCTTTTTGGCAAAAATAGCAATCACACAAAGCGCACCAATTAAACCACCATGAAAGGACATTCCTCCTTCCCATACTTTAAATAAAACAAGGGGATCTTCTATAAAAATTTCGAAATTATAAAAGAAGACATAGCCTAATCGTGCGCCGATAAAAAGACCAAGAAATCCCCAAAACAGCAAATTTTCAACTTGTGTTGTACTCCACTGATTATTGGATTTTTTTGCACGTCGTTTTGCTAAATAAAGTGCGCCTAACACGCCAAATAGGTACATTGCTCCATACCAATGAAGGGAAATCGGACCTAGTGAAAAAGCAATGGGATCGAAATTAGGAAATTGTAAATATTGATTCATTTTTTAACACGCTGTTTATTTTTTCGTTTATGGGCAAAAAAGTTAAATCGTTTCTTTTTTGGAGTATTTATGATCGGTAATTCTAATTCTGTCTGTATGGTAAATACTGGTAATGAAAACTCTTTCATTGCTTTGCGATAGACATCACGTTTAAAAGCAATAACTTGCCTAATAGGATACCAATAATTTACCCATTTCCAATCATCAAATTCGGGAGTTGGAGACACATTAAGATTGATTACCGATGTATCAGAAATTAATTCTAATAAAAACCACTTCTGTTTTTGACCAATACAAACTGGCTGATTATCCCAACGAATCATTCGTTTAGGTAATTTATATCGTAACCAACCATTAGTAACGGATAAAATTTTAACATCTTTTGGAAATAATCCCACCTCTTCATTTAATTCGCGAAACATTGCCTGCTCAGGCGTTTCGTTTGGTTTTATTCCGCCCTGAGGAAACTGCCAAGAATTTTGTCCATACCGACGAGCCCAAAGTACTTGACCATACCTGTTACAAATAACTATTCCTACATTTGGACGGTAGCCATCATTATCGATCACTGACTACCTCAAAAAAAATTTATTTTTATATAGCTAAATTGTTTCATACATACAGCAATAAATAAATAAAAAAATGCGAGTAATCGAGTAAATATCTCTATAATTAAGCTATTTTTTATCTATTCTTAGATAATTTAATTATCGTGACTATATTAATTATAGCAAATGTCACCTCTATAGCTAAACTTCCCAAAGAGTCTATCCATAAGCTATAAATAATCCATAAAGCACTACTGAGTAAGATAAGTAATCGCATTTGTTGTTGATGAAAACGAAATAGTGCAATAGTTACCAGTGTTGTACCAATAACCGATAAATAATGAATAAATTGCGTCCAATCTGGAGTAGTTAGAAAATAAAATATCCACATTAACCCAATAAAGAATAGCATTACTATCATATTTTTTGTGTAAGCTGAAGCTATGTTTCTAAATATATTAACAATATTAAGAATAGCTGCTGGATAAGATTCAGGACCTAATAAATAGAAATGAATAGTCATAATAATATTAACAATCGTTAGTTGCCAACGAAAGGCACTATCTTTACGTTGTAAAAATGCACTCACACCTACAAGATAACCTAATATGCCAATCAACTGTGGGATTGTCATATATTTTTGAATAAAATCAGAATTAAAAATTTGATATATAAAATTTAAATTATCCATTATTCGCTCCCTAGACCAATGGATCTGACAATTTCTGATTTATTGATAGTGAATTATCCATGTTATCTTGATTGGTAATAAAACATCAGTAAAATTACTTTTTCGCAACCTACTAATTTATGATTGCACTCAAAGTAATTAACGTATGAATTATTTCACCCTATCTTATCTAACCTAGCACAATTGACCTTATTAGCCATGTGATTAAAATCTTGTCACTTACGCTTCTTTATTCTTTCTTATTCTCACCAGATACAAAAAAGCCCAGCATCTCTGCTGGGCTCTCGCTTATTTATTAGTCTGGCGGCACCCTACTCTCACATGGGTAATACCCACACTACCATCGGCACTACGGCGTTTCACTTCTGAGTTCGGCATGGGGTCAGGTGGGACCACCGCGCTATTACCGCCAGACATATTCTGTATACTCTCTTTTCTTCGTTAATGTGTTCGTTCGCTTTCTTACTGCTATCTGCAACACATCAACACAATCCGGAACAAACTGCTTCTTTCTCTACTTCGCGCTCCAAAACAACTCCGAGTTGTAAGGTTAAGACTCTCGGTTCATTAGTATCAGTTAGCTCAATGTATCACTACACTTACACACCTGACCTATCTACGTCTTAGTCTCAAACGGACCTTACAGATTCTCATCTGGGAAAACTCATCTTAAGGCTAGTTTCGTGCTTAGATGCTTTCAGCACTTATCTATCCCGCACGTAGCTACCGGGCAATGCAATTGGCATCACAACCCGTACA